>NZ_JAAXQT010000020.1:0-36407 GCF_019778565.1 Rhizobium laguerreae
CAAGCGTGGTCGCGTTTTCAGCTATAGACGGTATCTCGCGATCCTTAGTGAAGGCACCGATCCTCTTCCCGCAGCAGTTTGAAAACCAACCAATTCACCGGTCTGCGGTTCGAGTCCCATCAAGGCGGTCACTTAGTTGATGTCAATGGCTTGTCACAGCTAATCGACCGCTGCTCGACGGATTCGAAGAGGAGCGGGAATGTTATCGCCAGAGGTTGGCGGAGTACCCGCGGCGGCTTTCCTCCTACCAGTCGCGGCAGGCTGACAACTTTGCCTTTGCTGACGACCCGGCTGAGAAGCGTGGGAAGTTTGCGTGAGGTGGAGGAGGCCCTGGCGAAATCCGCCTGTGATGACACTGAGGCGCAGAGTATTGCTGCCTGATTCACTTTTGCTGACGCAACGCCTCGGCCAGCTCGCCTATGTTTCGGTTGCGAGATTCAGCCGGTAGCGCGTCGCCTTGCGCTCGCCGGTGCGCAGCAGTGCGCCCTTCTCGACCAGGTCGGCTAGATCGCGGGTTATAGTCGAGGGCGGAGCGCCTGTGATCGTGGCGTAGTTGCCGGCGCTCAAACCCCCGGTGAAACCTTCAGGACCCTCGGCGAGCATGCGAAGAAGGACCTTCTCCTGTCGCTCGTTCAGCGCGCCACGCAACCTATCCATAAGCCGTGTCTTTTCGATCAGGAAGCGGACCAATTCGTCCGCGGAATACTGGGCTTCGAGCGCCCGATCCGCGAACCATGAGAGCCAGTCATCGATAACGAGCGTGGAGCTCGCCGCCTCCAGCATCGCGTAATAGTCCCTGCGGTGTTTCAGCAGCGATTTCGATAATGCGCTGAAAGTCGGAGTCGAGATCGCTCGTGCAAGTGCGCTTTCGGCGATCGCACGGCCGATACGGCCGTTGCCGTCCTCGAAAGGGTGGATGCTCTCGAACCACAGATGCGCGATGCCGGCGCGGGTGACGGCAGCAAGCGGGTGCGCCCCTTCCGGAGAGGTGTGTTCAAGCCATTCGAGAAGCCGGCTCATCTCGACTGCCAAGCGCTCGGATGGAGGTGCTTCGAAGTGTATGCGCTGGCGGCCGAAAGCGCCGGAGACGATCTGCATCGGTTCGTCATGACGGCGATAGCTGCCGATGTCGGCGATGTCCCGGCGGCCATTCATCACCATCCGGTGCCATTCGAACAGCCGCTCCTCGGTGATGGGGTCAAGTGGGTGGCGGTAGAGGTCTGCCATCATCTCTGCAATGCCTGCCTCTGCCGGACTGCTGCGGAGAGGTGCCGCAGACAGTCCGAGTTGCCGCCGAAGGGACGATTGAACGCTGTCACGGTCGAGGACTTCCCCCTCGATGGCTGATGTGCTCAAAGCATCGGAGCTGAGAAGCTCGATCACGACGTCCTCGCGATCGTTCTTCCCGAGATGGCGCATGGTGCCGACCGCGATAGCTGCATTCTCCATGGATGCCAGCTCCCTCTCCCGCAGAAGCTCAGGGTTCCACTCGAACTTCGGCCACCCCGCCAATTCCCAATTCCACGCCATGGGCGATAAACTCCATATTATCGCCCACAATGCCGCAATAATCTGAGCGATAAAAGCAATTTTTTTCGCTCATCACGCCGAGGGCTGTTAATCGGCGTCCAAAATTGGCTTTGACGCAGTTTTGGTGGTGATGGATTTTATCCCGCGCCTATGACGCGGGCCTGGAGGAGGTCAATCTTTCCGCGGCCATACATCTGGCGTTTCGCCAATTTGAGCTTGTTGATCTGCCCTTCGGTCTGGCCATTCGACCATGGCGACGTGATCGCGGCGCTGACGGCTGCACGGTCCTTGACGACGCCGTTCGCGAAGGACGCGACCAAGCCTGTTCGACAACGCGATGGTGCGCATCCGGCCGCTCCCCGGCAAACTGCACCTCGTCGAACGGCTCATTCAGGAGCGTCCGGAATTTGTCGAATGCGACAAGATCACCGGCGATGATCCATTCCTTGCTCGTCTGGTAGTCCATACGATCGAGCAGATGGACGACGTCCTCGAAGCGCTCTCAGAACACGCCGTCACCAGCACGGCCGTCATCAAGGGAACGTCCGTCAAACGACGCTTGCCGCCCCTGTAGCAAAAATCAGGATTTCTGCGAAAGCCGGGCAGACGGCATTTCGCCCGGCTTCGGGGCCTTGGGACCCGCACGGGAGTATCATTCGATTCAGCCGCGAAGCCTTCTGTGGGTATCGCGGCCGGTCTGAGCGGCCTGAAGCGGAAGCCTAGTCTTACTTTTGTTCAGATAGTCCCTTGGCGTGCAGCCCATCACGCGCTTGAACGCGCTGGTGAAGGCACTCTCGGATGCATAGCCGAGCGCGGGTGCGATCGCCGAAACCGATCGTCCAACCTCCAGTTCCTCGCCGGCCAGAAGCATCCTCCAGCGGGTCAGGTATTCCAAAGGTGTTTCACCGGCCGCTTCCCTGAACCGCTGCGCGAAGACCGATCGCGACATTCCGGCCTCTGCAGCAAGTTCCTGCAAGGTCCAGCGCTCCGCAGGATTGGCATGCATTGCCGATATCGCCGCGCACAGACGGGTGTCAGTTAGTGCTGCAAACCAGCCGGGCTCATGAACACCTTCCAGCAGATGGAGGCGCAGCGCTTGAACCAGCATCATGTGGGCCAGCTGTTGCGCAATCAACGCGCCGCCAGGCTGACCATCGCGAAGTTCCTCACGCATCCTCGCCACTGACCAGCGCAATGCCGCCTGATCCACATCCTTTCGAATATGCACAATCGGTGGCATCATCTTCAGAAGCATGCCTGCGTGCCGTCCCGCCACGGTAAAGCGACTCCCCACGAGGAGCAGGTCACGGCCATCATTCAGCGTGACGGTGCCACCTGGCAGGGCGGGAGGGAACACGGCCTTCGAATCCATCGGCGAGAGCGTCAAATCGCTGGCAAGGCGAAACGGACGTCCACTTGGGAGGACGAAGCAATCTCCAGCTTCAAGCCTGACCCGCTCACCGATCCCGTCCACCGCCAGCCAACATCCGCCAGCCTCGACAGCGTAGCATTTGATCACGTCGTCCTGGAGCGAAAAATGAAGCGACCACTCGCCGCCGGCCCTGAAACCGGACGACACATAGCTGCGCGTTCTGAGTAGCGACAAGACTTCAGAAAGTGGATCCATACGAATTCCGGACGATCGCGACGATATCGCGGACGGTAGGGCATGGATCGTGCTGCATCAAGCCTCTACGTTTGCATCGACTAGGACAGAAACATCTGTTGCCGATGGAGCGTAATATGTTTCCTATGACTCATTTGAGGCATACTGCAGCCGTCGTCCTTGCCAGCGGACTAGCAGGCAGCGCGCTCGCGCATCATGGGATTACCGGCCGCTACGATGCCTCCAGGCCAATACTCATTTCCGGCATCGTCACGGCAACGACCTTCTCGCCGCCGCACCCCGTTCTTTCCGTCCGTGTCGAGCAAGCAAAGGTCGCTGACGGGCAACTCGGCCGTCCGGACGAGTATTTTGGACCGGTATCAGCTCGTCCCGAGGACCTCGGACAGGTCCGTGAGGTCGAACTTTCTCCGGTCCGCATGTTTTACGACCTCGAAGCTAAGGTAAAGCCCGGTGATCGCGTCACACTGGTTGCGCTTCGCAACTGCCTTCCCCCGCATCAGTTGCGCAGCACCTGGATACGGCTGAGGGACGGGGAGATGCTATCCTACTCCAGAGACTGGGCGCCGGGAGTGGACGGATGCTAGCCTTGATGTTTCAAGAGATCGAGAACCTTGGCGTTGTTCGGCTGATCGTTGCGGTGCCGTGGGTCTATCCTGTGGTTTCGGCCTTGCACATCATCGGCATAGGGACCCTGCTGGGCTCGATCGTCGCGGTCGACCTGCGGCTGTTGCGGATTCTTGGCCCGCAATTCGATGCGGCCTTGCCGGCGCTGGTGAGGATGGCGCTCTGCGGCTTTGCTTTGGCAGCGACGACCGGGCTGTTGCTGCTATCGGTGCGGATTGCGAACTACGCGGAAAATCCGGTTTTCCTCATCAAGATGATGATCATTGCGGCAGCCGGCGGCAACGCGCTGCTTCTGCGGCAGGCGGGGCTGGGCGTTAATCTCGCGGTCCTGGTTGGAAGGCGAGCCGCGCGCTTCTCAGGTGCCGTATCGCTGTGTTTCTGGGTCAGCGCCGTCTTCGCCGGCCGCTGGATTGCCTTCAGTTAAAGGAAGATTGCTATGCGTATCTTGGTGACCGGCGCAGCAGGTTTTGTCGGCTCGGCTGTGGTGAAGGATCTGGTCGGTGCCGGACATCGGGTAATCGGACTAGTCCGGTCCGCCGCCGCGGCCGGAATGCTGGCGACCCTCGGGGCGGAAGCCTATGCGGCCGATCTGCGCGAGCGAGACAGCCTGCGGGCGGCGCTGGCTCGGGCTGACGGCGTTATACATACCGCCTTCAATCACGACTTTTCGCAGTTCCGCGCGAACTGCGAAGCCGATCGCGATGTCATCGAATTTCTCGGTGGAGAACTTACCGGCTCGGATAGGCCACTCATCGTCACGTCGGCAATCGGCGTCTTGCCCAAGCACGGGCTCGTTACGGAAGCCACGGACGCTGTTCCTCTGTCCGACGCAGCCGCCAATCCGCGCGCTGCTTCGGAAATTGCCGCCGATGCGGTGGCCGAGCTGGGGGTGCCGGTCTCGATCGTCCGTCTGCCGCCGAGTGTTCATGGCGAAGGGGATCGTGCGTTCGTGCCAACTCTCATCGATATCGCACGGGCAAAGGGATTTTCGGCCTATGTCGGCAACGGCGAGAACCGGTGGCCCGCCGTCCATCGCTGCGACGCGGCCCGGCTCTATCGATTGGCGGCCGAGAGGGCGTCGACCCATGCGCGCTTCCACGCAGTTGCCGAGCAAGGCATTCCCTTGCGGAATATCGCGACCGCAATCGGCACCGGTCTGGACCTTCCGGTCGCACCGATCGACGCAGAAGCCGCGCTTAACCATTTCGGCTGGTTCAATCACTTCGCGGCGATGGACATCCGTGCATCCAGTGCCGAAACGCGCCGCAATCTGGGCTGGTCGCCAGGCGGCTCCACGCTTTTGGAAGATCTCGCTGCAGGGGTTTATTTTGGCGGGAGTTAGCCCGCGCCGATCGGTGCTGCCAAATCTGATAGCGCCGACGGGAGAATTCAATCGGTTGTCCTACGGGCTCTTATCCCAACACGTCACCTGCTCAGAGGAAAGAACCGTCCGAGCAATGCAGATTCTGCCGCAACACTTCCAATCGAGAGGAGCAACAATGTGCAATGATCCTGACGTCGCGCCGGAGATCCCGGACAACCAACTCCTCGTATCACGGCGAGATGCGATGATCGCAAGCGTCGCGGTTGTCGCCGCCAGCCATTTCGCAGACTCCGCTCGCGCTCAAAGCGGGCCTCGCCAAGCTGCTTTGCCCGTCTCTGCGGATCAGGCGCTCATAATTCGCACGTCGGTTAACGGCCAAACGGTGGAGCTTACGGTTGATGCGAGGACCTCCCTTCTCGACTTGCTTCGCGAACGGCTTGCGCTGACGGGGGCAAAGAAGGGCTGCGACCACGGGCAGTGCGGTGCGTGCACTGTTCACATAGACGGCCGCCGTGTCGCCTCCTGCTTGACGCTGGCAGCCAAAGTCGATGGCCGGGAAGTGCTCACAATCGAGGGCCTTGCCGAAGGCGACACGCTACACCCGATGCAGCAGGCGTTCATCGATCACGATGCGCTTCAATGCGGCTACTGCACGCCTGGTCAGATCATGGCTGCGGTGGCGTGCGTCGCCGAGGGCAACGCTACGTCACGCGAACGAATCCGTGAATATATGAGCGGCAACATTTGTCGCTGCGGCGCCTATGTCGGCATCGTCGCTGCCATTGAAGATGCTGCTGCCAAGATGGGAAGGGGCTGAAAAATGCGCCCATTCACCTACATCCGTCCGGCAACACCTCAAGAAGCAGTCGGTGCTTTCGCCGAAGCCGGCGAAGGTGCACGCTTCATTGCCGGCGGCACCACGCTTTACGATCTTATGAAGCTTATGATCGAGCGGCCGAACTATCTGATCGACGTGACCGCTGTCCAGGGGCTGGACCGGATCGAAACGGTCGGCGATAGGCTTCGCTTTGGGGCGAACGCAGCGATGAGCGCCGTTGCAGAGGATCCCGTCGTCGGGCGCGACTATCCGGTTCTGTCGGAGGCTCTGGCGAAGGCGGCCTCCCAGCAGCTTCGCAATATGGCGACCGTCGGCGGCAATCTCCTCCAGCGTACGCGCTGCATGTACTTCCGCAACGGTGGGGGTGGGATTTATCCCTGCAACAAGCGCGAAGCGGGCAGTGGCTGTGCTGCTATCGGAGGGCTCGATCGCGGCCAAGCGGTTCTCGGAACCAGCCAGGCCTGCACCGCCGTCTCGCCGGGGGACTGGCCGGTGGCCCTTGTCGCGATGGATGCCTCCATCGAGCTTTTGGGACCGGCTGGTTCACGTTCGCTGCCCGTCGGCGATCTCTATCGATTGCCGGGCGATACCCCGCATCTTGAATTTACCCTCGGGCCCGGCGAGATGATAACTGCAATCACGGTGCCGAAGACGCCGGCCGGCCGCCTGTCGACCTACCATAAGATCAGGGATCGGGAATCCTACGCCTTCGCGCTCACTTCAGCTGCGGTAGCGCTGGAGATGAGCGGTGATCGGGTGGAGGGGGCGCGGATCGCGCTTGGCGGCGTGGCAACGCGGCCGTGGCGCACATCCGAGGCCGAAGAGGTTCTGATCGGCCATCGGCTCACGCCGGAACTCGCGCTCGCTGCCGGCCAAGCCGCCTTCCGTGATGCGCGACCCGGGCGGCATAACAGCTTCAAGACAGAGCTCGGCGCCCGCACCATTGCTGATGCCCTTATCATTGCCGCCGGAAGAGGTCGCACATGAGTACCACCGCTTTTCCCGATCGCGCCCGCGTCGATGCTCTTGCCAAAGTGCGGGGAGAGGCAAGATTTGCGGCCGACCTGGTGCTTCCCCGAACGCTTTACGCGATGACTGTCCCGGCCACCATCGCCAAAGGCAGCTTATCCTCGCTGCCCGTTGATGCGGCGCTCCGCGTGCCGGGCGTCGTCCGTGTCCTAACCCCTGAAGATTTTCCGGCACCTCCGCCGTTCAGCGAAGATGGTCCCCCGCCGCCGCCTCCGACCCTGGAAACAACCATCGCCTACCGCGGCCAGCCGATCGCGTTGGTCATCGCTGAAACGCTGGAAGCTGCGATTGAAGGCGCTGAGGTAATCCGCCCGACCTACGTGGCGGAGGCGTTTGCCTGCGTGATGGAAAGCGCCGGCGCGCGGCGTCAGCCTGCGGATGAAGTCGCATTCGGGGACGCTCCAGCAGCCCTTTCCGGTGCGGCGGCGACGGTAGAGTCGACTTACAATTCTCCCACGCAGCATCACAACCCTCTTGAGCTCATCGCGACGGTTGCACTCTGGGAAGATGGCGCGTTGTTGATCCACGAATCGACCCAGGCCAGTTCACTCGTCAAAGGTGCCGTCGCAGGGGCATTGCGGCTGGATCCAGCCCTCGTCCATGTGCGCGGCGCAACTACGGGCGGCAGTTTTGGGCAAAAGGCCGTGCAACGGCAGACAGCGCTTGTTGCGCGTGCCGCGATTCTGACGGGCCGGCCGGTCAAGCTCGTGCAGCCGCGGGCCCAGATATTTCATACCGCCACCTACCGGGCTCGTACGCGGCATCAGATCCGCATAGGTGCGGACGCGGACGGAACGATTGTCGGTGTGCAGCATCACGTCGAACAGGAGCAGTCGCCAAACGGATATTTCGCTGTCCCCGAATATCACCGGGACGTAATCCGGATGTATGGCATTCGAAACTATCTGGGGACCGGCGCCGATATCCGGCTTGATCGCCAGGATTCAGGCTACATGCGCGGCACGCATCCCCAGCCTGCATTCTTCGCGTTCGAAAGTGCAATCGACGAACTTGCCCATAAGACGAACCGCGATCCGGTCGAATTTCGGTTGGCGAATGACACACGCGTTGATCCGCAGAATGGCCATCCCCTGTCCTCGAGGTTCTTGAACGAATGCTTGAAGGAAGGTGCGCGGCGCTTCGGTTGGTCGCGGCGCTCGCCGGTGCCGGGGTCGATGACCGCGGCTGACGGCAGCCTGATCGGATGGGGCATGGCCTGCGGTATCTACCAGTCGGCGACGACACCGGCGATCGCGACGCTCAGGATCGACGCGCGCGGCCATACCCGCTTTGCCATCTCCGGTCACGAAATGGGCCAGGGCATGCGGACGGCCATCGCGTCGGTGCTGCTTCAGGACCTGGATATCGACCCCGAAAGGCTGGAAATCGCGCTCGGTGACACGAGGGCAGCGCCACAGCACATGACCGCCGGATCCTGGGGCACCAATAGCGTCGTGCCGGCGGCCATGCAGGCGGCGCAGCGGATGCGGGCTGCCGTCGCGGACCTGCTGGACGGCCGGCAGATCTCGGGAAACCTTCACCGGAAGCTCGCAAGCATCCGCCGTCCCTTCCTGCAGGTTGAGGTGACGACCGTGGGACCGGGCCAGGATCAGGCCGCGCTGGAGACCTTGCGTCAGGGCGGCTTTGCCGTCGCCGAATCTGTTTATCCGGAATTCTCGACCTTCAGCTACAGCGCCCATTTTCTGGAGGTGCGCATCGAGCCGCGCACCCGGCGCATTCGGGTGCCGCGCGTGGTGAGCATCGCCGACTGCGGCCGGGTGATAAGCCCGCGTACCGCGCGGAGCCAGGTGTACGGCGGTGTGATCTGGGGCTTGAGCCACGCCTTGCGCGAAGCGACTGAGATCGACCCGCGCTACGGCGGCTACCTCAATGAAGACCTGGCCGATTATGTCGTGCCCGTGAATGCCGACATCGGCGAGATTGAGATCGGCCTGATCGACCAGCCGGACCCCCTCTCAAATCCTGCCGGGGTCAAGGGACTGGGCCAGGTCTCGATGGTGGGCATTTCGGCGGCCGTCGCCAACGCCGTCTTCCATGCGACTGGCAGACGAATACGCGAGTTGCCGATCCGCATCGAACATCTGCTTTAGGGAGAACCTCATGACCACCACACCGTTCAAGGACCGGGCGAGAATTGACGCTGTTGACAAGGTTCGGGGCGCAACGGCCTATGCCGCCGACATTCCCGTGCCGGGAATGCTGTACGCAATGCTCGTACCATCGTTGGTGGCCAAAGGCCGTATCGCGACCCTCCACGTCGAAGACGCCGTCAGTGTGCCGGGCGTGGTGCGTATACTGACGCCAGATGATTTTCCGCCGCCACCGGAGCCGGTGCGCTTCCCCAACGCTGACGCGCCTCCGACCCTTCATCGAGACATCGCCTTCCGTGGCCAGCCGATCGCGCTGGTTGTCGCCGAGACGTTGGAGGCGGCGACGGAGGGAGCTGAGCGCGTGGCGGCGACATTCGAGACACAGCCGTTTGCGGCCACCAAGCGCAGCGCGCTCGCAGTCCGCGAGGAGGCGCGGCCAACCGCTTTCGGCGATGCTGAAGCCGCTCTGGCGCAAGCTACCATGACGGTGGATGTCGAATACGAATCACCAGCCCAGCATCACAATCCGATCGAGCTGATTTCGACGACCGCTGTCTGGACGGATGGCCGGCTGACCATCTATGAAGGGACCCAGTTCGCCAGTGGGATCAAGGAGGTTGTTGCGCGGATCCTGCGGATCGACCCGGGTATTGTCGACGTTAAAAGCCCGTCGGTCGGCGGAGCATTCGGTCAAAAGGGCTGGGTACAGCAGCAAACGGCCATCATCGCCCGGGCAGCAATGTTGCTCGGACGGCCAGTCAAGCTGGTCACCCCGCGGGGGCAGATATTTCACCTTGCCAAGTTCCGGCCGAACAGCACGCACCGCATCAGGCTTGGAGCCGATGCTGCGGGAAAAATGACGGGCGTACATTATGTCGCCGATCAGCAGCAGTCCCGCCGAGGTACCTTTCCGCCCGATTATCATGCTGGCCCCACACGCTTGTACGGCATTCGAAACTATTATGGCGGCGGCGTGGACTACAGGATCGACACCCAACCTCCCGGGCATATGCGCGCACCACACGAGCATCCGGCGTGCTTCGCCTTTGAATGCGCAGTTGACGAATTGGCGTATGGCCTTGGCGCGGACCCGGTCGATTTTCGCATCGCCAACGATACCCGCGTCGATCCCCAGAACGGCCGGCCACTGTCGTCCCGTCATCTCAATGAATGCCTCAGCCGCGGCGCCCAACGTTTTGGCTGGTCGAAACGCACGCCCAAGCCCGGATCCATGCGGGCGGCGGACGGCTCGCTGGTCGGCTGGGGTGTTGCGAGCGGCATCTATCCCGCCCTGGTCACCGCAACCGTGGCGACGCTTCGCATCAGCGCAGACGGTACGACACGTTTCGCGACAACGCATCACGAATTCGGCCAGGGTATCAAGACTGCGATTGGTGCCGTACTGCTCGACGGTCTGGAGATAGACGCGGCAAAGCTCGACATTGTCCTTGGCGACACCACCGTTGCTCCCCAGCAGATCACTGCCGGGTCCTGGGGAACATTCAGCGTGGTGCCGACTGCAGCACTCGCTGTCGAGCGGATGCGCGCCGCGATATCCGAACTGCTCGCAGGCAGGCAGTTTTCCGGAACCATTCATCAGCAGCTCGCCGCCATACGCCGCCCGTTTTTAACTGTTGACGTTTCGCTGCTCGGACCCGGTCAGGATGCTGCAGCACTGGAACGGTTGCGCAGGGGGCAATATGCGATCGCCGGTCCGACCTTTCCCGAATTTACAGCAATGAGCTACATTGCCCATTTTGTTGAGGTCCAGGTCGAGCCGACCACCCGGCGCATCAGGATGCCGCGCGTGGTGAGTGTCGCCGATTGCGGGCGCGTGGTCAGCCCGCGCACTGCGGTCAGTCAGGTGCGTGGTGGCGTCGTGTGGGCCTTCGGCGCAGCACTTCGTGAGGCAACCGAAGTCGATCCGCGCTTCGGCGGTTTCCTTAACAATGATCTGGTGGATTACGTGGTGCCGGTGAACGCCGATATTGGGGAGATCGAGGTCGACTTCATCAATGAACCCGACCCGGTGGCAAATAGCGTAGGGGTGAAGGGACTGGGCGAGGTGGCGATGGTCGGCGCATCGGCAGCTATCGTGAATGCAATCTTTCATGCAACCGGCAAGCGGCTGCGAAAATTGCCGGTTCGGATCGAGCATCTCCTGCGGGTTCCGATTCCATAGAGGTGGCAATAATCAAGTGGGGTCGCGGCACCAAACGTGAAGCGGCAGCGACTGTCATATTTTTGTCTAGCTCGCGTCGAAAGTGGTTGGCCCGGCCCCTTGTGCGGATAGCCGCCATCCAAACTCCAGCAATCGCCTCCTTCAGAAGCTACGGCAATCTGCCAGCTTCGATGCCTCCAGTCACATGACATGTTCGCTGTCCCGGTGTCTGTCGTGCACGCCAATGCGCCTTTGCGGCGCCTACGAGCGCATATTTAGGCGAGGGCTGGCATATCCCAAGGAGGGGGCTGCTCAACCGCCCCAAGCTGCGACGGGGATAATTCTGCTCAGACCGGAGAGGGGCCGCCGCGGAAGTATTTGCGACCTTGCCGCGGACGGTGCCTTAAATGAACTGCGAGCTGTTAGTCCGGACGGTTGGCGCCCTCATAACAGTCGCCGCTGTCGAACGGGCGACGATCATCGCGGGTGGTCTCGCCAAACACCGACTGCGCGCTCAGGCTCCCGCAAACGTATGTCAAATCTAACGAAACAGGTTGATTTATACGCCTCTATCCGCTCGGCGAGCCCGTACGGTATCATCGGCATGGAGCACTCTGGCAGTAAAACGGCAAAGCGACTCACGGAGCCATAGGCGTTGATCATGGCCGCGAATGCAGTCGCCGGGTCGAAGGCCATAAGCTTCGCCTCGGCTCGTTGCTATGGGGATGGGGCCACCAAAGGGGTCTAGGTTCCGGAAACGGTCTTCGGTGGCTTGGAGATCGCTGGCTGATGGGGTATCCAGCGATCTCCTTTCCGGATCTTCGAGACCGGGCAGTGGTCCTCTGATCCGATCTCGATTGCATTCAGCCTGCGCCGTCGGGGACGGCGCTTGGCAGCTTCGGCGGCACGGGCAAGCCGGTTGCTCTCCCTTAGCCTAGGCCGCCGTTCGCGAATAGATTCTGACCATCGATCCAGGCACCTTCCTGAGAGCAAAGAAGAGCAATCACGCTGGCGATGTCATCCGGCAGTCCCAGGCGACCGAGCGGCGTCTGCTCGGGAATTCCTCGGAGTGCTTCTTCTCCGTGTTGACGGAGGAGTTGCGTGTCGACTGCGCCGGGAGCTACAGAGTTGACCGAGATGTTGCGGCCGGCTAGTTCCTTCGCGAGGACGCTGGAAAAGAGCACCTGGACGCTTTTTGTGGCCGCATACGCGCCAGTTGCCGGGGGCGGCGTCTTTATGATGCTCGAACTGAGGCTGATGATCCGGCCGCCGTCACGCGTACGCCGCGCCGCCTCGCGCAGAACGTTGAAGCTGCCTTTTACGTTGGTGGCCATCATTCGATCGAATGCCACGTCGGTCATTTGACCAAAGGGGCCGACATTCATGATCCCGGCATTGTTCACCACCACATCAACCCCGCCGAAGGCTTCGTCATTGGCATCAAAGAGCGCCTTGACCGCCGCGGGATCAGCCACGTCCGCTTGGCGAACGATGGCGCGACCGCCAGCCGCCTCGATGTCGGCCACGACCTGGCCGGCCAGATCGCGGTTGGTGAGATAGTTCACGGTCACGGCGTAGCCGTCCTGCGCCAGACGCTTAGCGGTAGCGGCGCCGATGCCCCGCGACGATCCGGTCACAACCGCAGCCCGACCGGCGCCAGGCAGGGTGCCGGTGCCGGCGGTGGACGTCTGCGCCGAGGCCGCGCTCGTCAGGGCGAGAGCCGCCGGCGCCGCGGCGGCGAGGGCCATGAACGTGCGGCGGGAGCTATCAGTATCGGACATTTCAAAAGTCTCCTTTGTTGAGGCTGTTACAAGACTTGCTCGGCAAGGCTGCGCTGACGTCTCGCACGGTGCGCGCCACGCCCGGTTATCTGCGTGGGCGGAAATACCGTTAATGTTGTGGAAGCGGCGACGCTTTGACTTGCGTTCAGCAGGGCGAATGAGACTGGCCTGCTTCCCTGGACGCCGGTCATTTACGTATTTGAACATCTATTGACCGCAAGGGAGTTTCTGTCATGCTCGGCGCACTCCTCGCTTGTTTGGCACCTTCAAGCTAGATGGAGTGCACCGTGAACAGAATGCCCGAACTCTCAAGAAACTTGCCTATTCCTACAAGTGAGGATTCCTTGCCGGATATGGATTGCGTGTTGCATTGGCCTCGCAACAAACCGGAGGCTTGCGTGTCGTCGTCGCTTCTTGCCGCGGTTACCGGCTATATCGAGGGTCAGGGTGGCGGTGAGGGCCTGTTTCCGACCCCGATCGACGGCTTCAACATTGTCCGTTCTTGTCAGGCAATGATGATGCCGATGCGGGCGATCTACAGACCATCTCTCTGCGTCGTGATCCAGGGAGGAAAAGAGATCCTCTTTGGTGACGACATGCTGTCCTACGGCGCGATGGAGTGTCTTGTCGTAAGCGTGGAACTGCCGGCCAGCGGGCGGATCGTTGAGGCGAGCCCCGACGCGCCCTACATCGGGGTCACCATAGATCTCGACGTGACTGTGATGCGCGAGGTGGTTGAACAATTGGATGAGCCGCCTGTCCCACCTGTCAGCCACGGCCCCTGCATGTTCGTGAGCCAGGTCGATGTACCTCTGGCGGATTGCATCCAGCGTCTTGTCAGGCTGTCCGAGACGCCGAAAGCGATCCCGATCCTCTACCCCTCCATCGTACGCGAGATCTGCTTCTGGCTTCTGAACAGCCCGCATGGAGGCGAACTCTACAGGTTGGCGTTACCCGAATCGAATATCGAGCGGGTCGTGAAAGCCATCTCCATGCTGCACACGAACTTCGCCCAGACGCTGCATGTGGAGCATCTGGCCGAGGTCGCGCGAATGAGCCCGTCGTCGTTCCATCAGCACTTCAAGGCGCTCACCTCGATGACGCCGCTCCAGTTCCAAAAGCAGCTGCGCCTTCTCGAGGCAAGGCGACTGATGGTGGTTGAAGCTGCAAGCGTAGCAGAGGCTGCCTATCAGGTCGGCTACGAGAGCGCTTCGCAATTCAGCCGCGAATACTGCCGGATGTTTGGCGCTGCGCCGAAGCGTGACGCGATGAACCAGCAGCGCTTGAATAGCGAATATGCCAGCCGCACAGTTCGTACTGCGTAAATCGCGCGCCGGGAAGGCGGCTTTTTACAGTCTTCGATAAGAGCGGCCTTCTCGAAAAGAAATAGTGTTCTGACGGACGTGCGGAAATCCCCGTTAGACAACGTTCCGTCGCGATGAGTTAATGAAGTCTCAAGTGTCCGAAGCGGCGAGGGGAGCGGTTGCCGGCCAGTTCGATGACGGCCCCAGATATCAATCCTAAGCTATTTGATCTGCTGAAATGTCACGGCGCCAAAGCGACCTTCTTCAAAACGGCGGCGAACATCCGGGCGTATCCTAACCCGACAAGGCGCATCTCCGCAGAAGGCATGCGCTCCGTCCCCACGTGATCCCTAGGTGCTGGCGCGTGCGAGGGTGGATGGCGGTTGTGTGCGTCAAGTTCAGCAAAATTGAACGGTCATGGAGCTGGTCATGCGGCTTGACGCAGAGCGAGTTTCCTGTCTGTTTTCTGGACCTAGCAGCGACCGACACTGACCGCCAGTGGCGGTTTCGGGGTGGCGGTCACGCGCAAGTGACGGGGTATGCTCGAGGCCACCGCTGCTGGAGATCCGGTATATAAAAGAATAGGTCTCCGCCAGAACTCGCTACTTCAGCTGTTTTCCCGACCACCCGGCTAACGAATATATAGCGCGCAGACCGGAATCTCGGCAACATCCGGGCGTGGCGAAGGTGGTAGATGCGGGCGGATGCGAACCCGCCCGCACCTACGGATTTATCGGCCTCTTCCCGCCCGTCTTTTCTTAACTACCATCTCTGGTTACGGACGTATTCGAGGAAAGCCCGCACGGCTGCGCTCGTATGCCGCCGGCTCGGATAATACAGATACCAGCTCGGCAGTTTCTTTTTCCAGTCACTGAGCAGCTCGATAGTTCTGCCTTGTTCGATATCATCACGGACGTAATCCTCGAACAGGTGGGCAATTCCCGATCCCGCGAGCGCGGCTTGCCGCTCTTGTTGCGCTGAACTCAGCGTCAACCGACCGTTCGGGGTGATTTCCACTTCTTCGCCGTCTCTTTTAAATTTCCACGTCACCATGGTTCCGCCGGGGAAACGGCGACGAATACAGTCGTGCTGCAAGAGATCGCGCGGCGAATCTGGTCTACCGCGCCTGCGAAGATAATCGGGCGAGGCCACGATCGCATATTGCAAGGCGGGACCGAGGGGCATGGCAATCATGTCTTGGGCGAGCTGGTTCCCGAAGCGCACGCCGGCGTCGAAACCCTGCTCCACGATATCGATGATCGCAGCATCGCTGATGATCTCGACGTTGACGTCGGGATAGATTTTCATGAACTCAAAGGCCAGAGGGCACAGAAGGTGGTCGGCGGCCGGACCCGGGGCATTGATCCGCACGGTGCCGGATGGGCGCTCGCGAAGCTGATTGAGATCGTCGATCGCTGTTCTGATGTCGTGAAGCGCCGGCCTTAGCCGCTCGAGAAGCTGCTCGCCCGCTTCCGTCGGCGCGACGCTGCGTGTCGTTCGATTCAGCAGCCGGATCCCGAGCGCTTCCTCGAGCACGCTGATCGATTGACTGATGGCGGACGACGAAACGCCCCTGCCAAGCGCGGCGGCTCTAAAGCCGCCGCAGCGCACGACGTCCTCAAAGATCTCTAAGCTGTCTAGGCGTAGCGGTCGCATTGCAAAGTCCTGCTTAATAGGCTGATCCGTTTTCGTTAGCTTATCCGCACGCCCCAGCTGTGTCATCCTTGGAGAACATATAGCTAGGCGGCACCACGGATGATCGCGGCCCTTCCTGCCGACGCTTAAATCAAGAGCAGCACCTGCTAGCCGATATATCAACGGGATCAAAACTATGGGTGAAATCACACTGAACCGCAGGAAGATCATGCTGACAGCCGCGTCGGCCGTGACGGGGCTGATCTTGCCGCCCGGCATGGCCATTGCGCAGGCTGCTCCCGCTGTGTCGTCCCCAGCGCAAGGTGGAAATGCCGGCCATTACCGCTTTCACATCGGCGACATCTCAGCGACCGTGTTGAGCGACGGCTTGATCGGCGGCCCTCCGCGGGTCTACGCCAGCAATGCGCCGGAGGCAGAACTACAGGAGGTTCTGAGGCGCACCTTCCTGCCGACCGACCGCCTGACGCTCAATCTCAACACGCTTCTTATCGAGACGAACGGCAGGCGGATCCTCCTCGAAGCCGGAGCCGGGCAGACCATGGGACCGCAAGGCGGTCGCATCTTCGACAATCTGGCCGCCATCGGTTTGCGGCCCGAGGACATCGACGTCGTGGTGGTCTCCCACACGCATCCCGATCATGTGGGCAATCTTCGGACGGCTGACGGCGGCAAGGCTTTCCCTCGCGCGACGGTCTTTGCGCCACGGGCAGACTGGGACTTCTTCGTCCGCAACGATCCCGACCTTTCCTATATGCCGGTGCCAGAGGATTTCCGTCGCAATTTCGCAGCGGCCATCAAGCGAAGCGTCGAACCGGTCACCAACGGGATCGAGTTGTATGAAGCCGGCGCGGAGATCGTACCCGGGCTGACCACGCTTCCAGCATTCGGCCACACCCCCGGCATGGCAAACTTCCTTGTCCAATCGGGGGGCGATCAGCTCCTGCTGACCGCCGATCTCGCCTACCACCCGATCGTTAATGTCGATCGGCCATGGACGCCTGGGCCGGATCGCGACAAGGACACCGCACTCGCATCCCGCCGCCGCATCTTCGACATGGCGGCGGCAGACCGGCTTCTCGTTCTCGGCTTCCACTATCCATTCCCAGGTCTCGGTCGCATACTCAAGACCGACACGGCCTATGCCTGGGTCCCGGTCGATTGGCAGTTCTAATTCGGTGAGCAACGGAGGCCCCGCAATGACGACATCAAGGCGCGCACTTCTTTCGGGTTTTCTCGCCATGCCGCTCGTGCCGCTTTCCGGAGCGGTCGCTATCGGAAAGGAGGCGCCGTCGCTGCCGCTGACGCGCGCCTGCGCCGACGGAGACGAACCGACGCCCGCCCGCGAGGCCGGCCCGTTCTTCAAGCCGAACTCACCTCTGAAGCAGGATCTATATCTGGAGGCGCCCCGCGGCGAACGCATCACCGTGGCCGGCTACGTCCTCGATGATCGCTGTCGCCCCACGTCGCGCAGCCTCGTCGAGATCTGGCAGGCGGACGAAAACGGCGAGTACGATCGTTCGGGCTTTCGCCTGCGTGGGCACCAGTTCGCCGATGAGCAAGGCCGGTGGTGGTTCAACACCGTGGTGCCGGCGCTGTATCCGGGACGCACGCGCCACTTTCATTTCCGGGTTCAGCGTCCGGGCGGAGTTGTCATGACAACGCAGCTGTTTTTCCCAGGCGAGCCGGGCAATGCGCGCGACCGGATCTTCGACGAAACGCTGCTCATGACCATTAGCCCCGCTGGCGACGGTCAGTTCGCACGCTTCGACTTTGTGGTCTGAGCCATGGGTATCTCAGCCATCCAAACTCGCCGCGCCACCGGCTCCTCGCGGGTCGGAGCGGTCATCGCACGTCGCTTAGCGGCAGTGACCTAGCCGTCGTGCGCGCAAACGCGATCTCTCATGCCACTGGGCGGCGTCTTCGAGAGCCGCCGATCCGCATCGAAGGTCTGTGGTGGTTCGGTCAGTCACCCAGCCCGCGACGCGCAGAGGTCCGTGCACGAAGTCAAGCTTACAACAAAGGAGACTATTGCATGAGCGAACGGCAGAATTTCGGCTTCAGCCGGCGCGGCTTCATCGGTACGCTGGGCACGGGAGCCACCATACTGGCTACAACACCGTTCCTTTCCGGTGGGGCCAACGCCCAGGGCCAAGCGAGCGTGCCGAAGACGGCTGCCGCGAAAGCCGCGCGAACACGAACGATTCCGAGAACGCAGCAGACCCTCACCACACTCGGTCTCGGCACCTTCCTGACCTTTGACGCCCGCCCGGGTGACGACCGCAGCGGCCTCGGCGAGGTCTTTCGGCGCTACGTCGCGGGCGGTGGTCGGGTCATCGACACGTCGCCCCTCTACGGATCGGCGGAAGTTTCTGTTGGCGCGTTCCTTGCGGGTACTCCGGAGGCATCCGAGATTTTCGTGGCCAACAAAATTTGGTCGACCGGCGAATATCTCGGCGACGAGAGCCATGCTGTGGCAAGTTTCGAGCAGTCGAGGCTGCGTATCTGGCGCGACACGATCGACCTCATGCAGTGCCACAGCATCGTCAACGCACCGGTGGTCCTGCCCCTCATGCAGACCTGGAAGAAGGAAGGTCGCATTCGCTACGTCGGCGTGACTCACCATGAATCCGGACCGCAGGATCAGCTCGCCGAACTCGTGGAGCGTGGCGGTGTTGATTTCGTTCAGACGAACTATTCGATCTTCAACCGCAGCGCCGAGCGCCGGCTGCTGCCGGCCGCCGCCGACCGCGGGGTCGCTGTGCTCATAAACCTTCCGCTCGAAAAGGCACGCCTGATGAAGGTGGTGGAAGGTCGCCCGCTACCGGACTTCGCTCGGGAATTCGAAGCCGCGACCTGGGCACAGTTTTTCCTGAAGTGGGTTATGGCCCATCCAGCCGTCACGACGGTGCTATGTGGTACTTCGAATCCGGAGCATGCCGAGGAGAATGTCCAGGCCATGTACGGGCCCTTACCAGACGAGGCGATGCGCCGGCGCATGGTGCAGCATATGGAGGCGCTCCCAGGTTTCGCCGATATTGCACGAATGCCCTGGTATCCTGACAAGGATGCCCAGTATCAGGGGTTGATCCGGGCGGCACAAGCAACAGCTCGTGCTCGGACGGGCCAATGAGATTTCAACTTCGGTTAGTAGATGCTCTCGCGGATCGAGGGCGAAGAGCGGCCTCCATGGAGAGCCTCGCATGTTGCTGTTCAGAAAAGCGGCTCGAGGGGGAACCTGCAATTTCCCAGTTCTGAGGCTGCGGTGATTTGGCTTAAGACAAAGATCACAGCTTGACCTGTAAGATTCTAGAAGGAGGCAAGGTGCAGCTCTTGCCTCCTTCAGCGGAAATACCCCAGGGAATTTCGACATCGCCGCCCGTGCCGTCCCTATCGGTCGCGAAAGCAGCCGATCCGCCCAATGGTTAAAACCGCGTGCTTCACGGGTTGGCAGGACATGCCACTCGCGGCGACATAAAGGTTGTTGCGCAGGTAATCGCTCGAAGACGCCAGCTTGGACCAATCAGAGCTCCGTTCGCGCCTTTCCAGTTTTTATCCAGCGAGCTCGCGCTGTCGCAATGAGACGCGATCAAGGTGGAAAGGATTGGGGTGCGTGCGTCTGATCCGGTAGACAGCCGCCGGAGGAAGGTTGACGAGCGTGCCACCGATCCGTTCCGCCTGGAGCCCGAGGTGGTCCAATAATCGAAGCGGAACCGGACAACGCGGGCCGTAGGTAAACTGATAGAAGGCGCCGTCCGGCCTCATCTTGCGGAATGCGCCGGTCAGGATCGCGATCACCTTACGGGGCGGCATCGACAGCACAGGCAGGCCGCTGACCACGGCACCGGCTAGCCTCCCGTCGAAGAGGTCGATCGTACGCAGGCGGGCGGCATCCATCCAAAGCGTGCGCGCTCTTGGATAATGGAAATGGAGCGCAGCGGCGAACTCGGACCCGAACTCGATCAGCGTTAGGTCTTCCTCTCTGACGCCACGGGCGATCAGGGCGCGTGTGAATGCGCCCGTGCCGGGCCCAAGCTCGATCACCGGGCCGGTCTCGCGCGAGATTTCGCAGGTGATGAGGTTGGCCAGCGCCCGTCCCGACGGTGCGACGGCGGCGACGCGCAGAGGGTTCTTAAGCCATGCTCGTAAGAAGCCGAACGTCTCGGCTATACGCTGCTGTTTCATTGGATATCACCCCGAACATGTTCTTGGCCCGGTAGCACTGCCGATTGCGCGCCCCCGCCAGATGTCATCAGGTTTGGCATAGCGCGGCCCCCCGTCTGCGACGGGCGCGAACCCATCGTGCGAGCCAGAATAGGGCTACTTCTGTAACGAGCAGGCAGGCCAGGGCTGCCAAAGCGAGGACCGTCATGTTCCCCGTCTCGATCGTGTGGGAGGCGTAGAAGCCGATGCCGATGAACAGCCCGTTCCAGGCGGCTATGCCGGCTGCCGATGCCACGAGGACGCTACGCGACCTTCCGCGCAGAATGGCGGCGAAGGCCGGAGCGAACAGCCGGACGGTCGGGACGAGCTGGAGAGCGAACGCAAGCGTTGCCTGATTCCTGCGGAATGACGCAGTCCCGCGCTCAATGCGATCGACTGACATTCCGAAGATCCGCCCGGCTCTGTTCAGGAGGCGCACGGACCGCGCGGTGCCCATCCCCCGCAGGGTGTAAAACAAGGCTGCGCAGCCGAGCATACCGCCAGCGACTGTCGAAAGGAATGCAGCGGGCAGCGACCAGGCCTCGTCCGCTGCGCCGATTCCGATCGCCAGCAGCAGCCCGTAGGATGGGATGACCGGCACGAAGCGCTCGGCCAGCGCGATGGCGAAAAGACCAACGAGCCCATACGCGCCGATCCACGCCATGATCGCTGCTATCGGGTCAAAATCCATAATGCCATTCCTCTTCGATCGATGACTGGGGCAGCTTTCGCCGGATGCGGACCGCGCGACCTGAAGGGAGGCGGGCCGCCCCCGGTGGTTCTGAAGCCGCCCGCAGATAGACAGGATCAGTGGCAATTCTCGTCGGTTCGTCCGGCATGAGCTTTCCTGATCCGAGGCGAGCACACACGCCTCACGTCGCGGCGGGGGGCAAAACGGTCCGGGTTCGGCGTTCGTCGACAGTCTCGGTGACGGCCAGCGGTAACGAGCGTATCCGCCGGCCGGTGGCTGCGTGGATGGCGTTAGCGATCGCGCCGGCAACGGGCACGATCCCCGGCTCGCCCGCCCCGCCCGGCGGCAGGCCGCTGTCGACGATCGCGACCTCTATCGCCGGCGCATTGGCCAGACGCTGCATAGGGAAATCGTGAAAGTTCGATTCCACGACCGCGCCACCATCAAGCGAGATCGCGCTCATCAGCGCGGTCGTCACGCCGAAGCTGATGCCGCCCTCCATCTGGGCGATCACAGCGTCGGGGTTGATTACGAGCCCCGCATCGATTGCACAGAAGACGCGGTCCACTCTGATTTCACCGTCTGCGGCCACCGTCACCTCGGCCACCTGCGCCACGACGCTGCGATAGCACTCCTCGATGGCGATGCCGCGTCCGCGACCTGGCGCCATAGGCGTGCCCCATTTGGCCAACTCGGCCACGCGGTTGAGCACGGCGAGGTGGCGCGGACTGCCCCGAAGAAGTGCCCTGCGATAGGCCAAAGGATCCGCCCTGGCAGCCAGGGCGCATTCATCGATGAAGCTCTCTGTGAAGAAGGTGTTGAACGAGAAGCCGTTCGATCGCCAGAAGTGGATCGGCATGTGGCTGGGTACATGCTGGCTGCGGATCCGACGGTTGGGGACGGCGTAGTGCAGCTTGTCCAACCCCTCGACCGAAATGCGATCCCCATCGGGACCGGGGTTGACGGGCAGGTTGCGGCTGGCGATCGATTCGATGACTGATTGCGTCGCGACAAGCGCGTCATAGGCAACCGGCAGGCCGTCCGGCCCGAGGGCAGCGCGCAGTCGGGCAGCTGCATGGCTGCGGAATAGCCCGCATGCGATGTCCTCCTCGCGCGACCAGATCAGTTTGACCGGTCGCCCACGGTGCCGCGCCGCGAGGAAAGCTGCCTCGGCCACCACGTCCTGATCGCTGCGCCGGCCGAAGGCGCCGCCGTTCATGGTGATGTTGCAGGTCACCGAGGTTGGCTCGACTCCCGCCAACCCCGCGCCACGGGCTACGCCCTGCCGCACGGCCATCGGCGACTGCGAGGAAACCCACGTCTCTGCAGTCAAGTCGTCGCGGACGAGCACAGTCGCATTGATCGGCTCCATGCAGGCATGGGGAAGGAACGGCACCGTGTATTCCGCCTTGACCACCGTCGAAGCATTTGTGATCACGGAATTGGCGTCGCCGTCGTCGATATGCTCGTACGGGGTCGTGCTTGCGAGCGCGGATCGAAGTCGCGCTGACATCTCGGTGCTGCTGACACCGTCAGCATCGGTCTTGGTCCACTCGATATCGAGAAGCCAGGCGGCCTGCTCGGCGTGCCACCAGGAAGCCGCGACCACAGCCACCTTCTGCCCCTCGATGACGGCGACGTCATGCACGCCGGGCGCAGCACGAACCTCGGCCTCATTAACGACGCGGCCCACCTTGGCTCCGAAGACCGGCGCATGCCGAATGGCGGCATGGACCATGTCAGGCAGAGCAATGTCCATGCCGAAGACCGGCTCACCCCGCACTTTGGCAGGGAGATCGACCCGCGGCTGCGACCGGCCGATGATCCGCCATTCAGAGGCGGGTTTCAGCGCTGGACGATCGGGTGGTGGCAGGAGGGCGGCCTCGCGGGCAAGCTCGCCGTAGGACAGCCGCTGGCCCGAGGACACGTGTTGAACAAACCCGTCGCCGGTGGCAAGCTCCGCGGCCGGCACATCCAGCCGCGCCGCCGCCGCCGCCAGCAGCATGTAGCGGGCCGAAGCACCGGCCACGCGCATCGGGTGCCACATACCCATCGTCGAGCCTGACGCTCCGGTGGCGATGAAGCCCAGCTGCCCCAGCACGCGCCGACCCACCCAAACAACCGGTCCGGACGCCTCTTCCGGGCGGATCTGCAGCATGTTGAACCACACGGAATAGGCCGGATGCGCCTCCGTCGGGAATTCGACAGTGATGCGGTCGTCGAAAGGGATATCCAGTTCCTCGGCCACCACCATGGCAAGGCCGGTATGGATGCCCTGGCCCATCTCGGTGCGCGGAACATTGACGACCACCCGGCCGTCGCTCTGGATGATGAGGAATGCATTGAGCGCGGCCCGCTCGCCGTTGAGATGGCCGTGAAGGCCGTCGACATCGACGGTGGCGAGATAGCCGACGCCGCCGACAGCGGCGACAAGGGCGGTGCCGCCAAGGGCCGCGCCGGTGATCAGGAAGCCGCGACGGGAGAGAAAACGGGCCATGACTGTCTCCTCAACGCTCGGCCAACATGGCGGCGGCGCGATGGATCGCGCGGCGGATGCGCGGGTAGGTCCCACAGCGGCAGATATTGGTGATCGCCTCATCAATGTCGGCGTCTGTCGGACGTGGCTTCGCCTCCAGCAGCGCCGTGGTGGCGACGATGAAGCCCGGTTGGCAAAATCCGCATTGCGGCACCTGCTCGTCGAGCCACGCCTGCTGCACTGCCGATAGGGCGCCGTTCGCCTGAGCCAGTCCCTCTACGGTCACCACCGACGCGCCCGCGATGGAACCGACTGGCGTGATGCAGGAGGGAGTGGACTTTCCGTCGATGAGGACCCGGCAAGCCCCGCATTGGGCAATGCCGCATCCGTATTTCGGGCCGAGCAGCCCGAGATCCTCACGGAGCACCCAGAGGAGGGGTTTGTCGACCTCGGCGTCGACGCTCAACGACCTTCCATTGACGACCAACTCAACCATGCAGTTTCTCCTGATTATTGCCCGCATTGCGTTGCTGATCGTCCGTCCCGTTGCGGCGCCACACGGCGGCGCGAAACTCGCCCCGGCCGATCAGAGGAAGCCTCCGTTGGCGGAGACGAGGTGGCTGTTGATCCACTCGCCGTCTCCCGCGCACAAGGCGGCGATGGCCATGGCTACATCCTCCGGTTTGCAGATGCGGCCAGAGGGGGCATGGACGCGGACCTGCTGACGCTGGGGCGGCGGCGAGCGCCAAGACGGTGCGACGGGCGTTATCGGGTCGGACATGGAAAGAACCTCTCTTTCGCAGAAATTCGTGAAAGTCGGGGGTTGCGGCCGTGGCCCTTCGGCAGTCACGGCCGCCGTAGCGAGGCAGCAATGCGCTGGTTTGCGATCAGCATGGCGATGCCGGTCAGGATGCTTGCGACTGGGACGGTGAGCAGACCGAGCCCAAGGCCGTTGGGAACCTGCGCCGCTGTCGCTGCATCGCTGATCATGCCAACGATAAGGGGGCCGAGTGCCGGCCCCAGAAGACCGGAGCCGATCATCGCGAGGCTCGTCGCCATCGCCTCCTTGCCCTTGCCTGCCACCAAATGGGCAGCGCCGAAGCACCAGGGCAGAAGAAACGCGAAGGACAACATGCCGGGGACGAAAAGGAGGATAGAAAGCCACCCGACCGGCGCGAGCAACGCAGCGGTCGTTGTCAGGCTTGCGACCATGAACAGGAATGCGGGCGGCCCGAGCAACCTGCCGGTGCGGGAGCGCACTGCGCGGTCAAACAGGCGCCCACCTATCAGTGTTCCGCAAATCCCCATCAGGCCCTGCAGCAGTCCGAACGCGAGCCCGGCTTCGCTGGCGCTGAAGTCGTGGGTGCGGATCAGGAAAGGAACCGCGAAAGCGTAGAACGGTGCCGCGGCGAAACCGAGTGCGATCGAGCCGATAAACAGCCAACGAAATGACGGGGACGAAAGCAGTTGCAAGCTCGACCGCAGGAAAGGTTCGCTCGTGGCGGCCGAGCGCTTGAGCGGTGGGGTCGGACCGACGACGAGGAGCGCCAGCAAACCGATCAGCACGCCCATGGCGCCGGCCCCTACCAGCGCTGTACGCCAGCCGAGCGTATCGCCGATAGCGCCGCCGGCGCCGAAGCCCACCATGGTGCCGAGTGGAATGCCCATTGAGAAAATGCCGAGCGCCAGCCCGCGGTGCGCGGGCGGGATCTTCCGGGCGATGATCGCGTGGCTGGAGGGCGTTCCGCCGGCCTCGCCGAACGCGACACCGAAGCGGGTAAAGGCAAGGAACAGGAAGCTCATGGCGAGGCCGCCGAGCAATGTCATAGCGCTCCAGAGCAAGATGCATAAAACGAGGGCGGAACGGGGCGATCCTCGATCGGCGGCGCGGGCGAGGGGCATCGACAGCAGCGTGTAGCAGACCGCAAAGGCGAGGCCCGTGAGCAAGCCCATCTCGGTGTCGCTCAGATCGAGTTCTTCCTTGATTGACTCGGCCAGGACGAAGGGAAGCATCCGGTCGATCTGGGACGTGGCGCTGACAAGAAATAGCGTAATAAGCAGCATTGTGGCCCGCCGACCCTCAACGTACTCATCGCCGCTCGCAGTAGATATGGTGGGCAGATCAGCGTGCTTATCTATTGACGAAGCGGCCGTTTCTGTCATGCTTGGTGCTTCCCTGGCTGTGAGTGACGTCATCAAGCTAGAGGAAGTCTTCCATGACCAGAATGCCGAATACCTCAATAAACTTGCCTATTCCTACAGGCGGCGATATGCTGCCGGCGGAAGGGCGAGTGCTGCGTTGGCCTCGAAACCAACCGGAGGTTCGCGTGTCGTCATCGCTGCTTGACGGGATCACCGCATACATCGAAAACCAGGGCGGCGGTGAAGGCCTGTTTCCGACGCAGATCGAGAACGTCAACATCATCCGTTCCTACCAGCAGCGGATGCCTATGCGGCAGATCTATCGTCCGTCGCTCTGCGTGGTGGCTCAGGGCGCAAAGGAAATTCTCTTCGGCGAAGAGACGCTTCGCTATGGCGCCATGGAATGCTTGGTCGTGAGCATGGAAATGCCGGCCAGCGGGCGGGTCGTCGACGCAAGTCCGCAGGTGCCCTATATCGGCGTCACCATCGATCTTGACGTGACGATGCTGCGCGAGGTGTTGGAGCAGTTGGAGACGCCACCGGTTTCGCCTGCCACGCCCGGTCCATCCGTGTTCGTCGGAATGGTTGACGAACCTTTGGCGGAATGCGTGCTGCGCCTGATCCGAATGTCCCAGACGCCGAAGGCAATCCCGATCCTCTACCCATCTGTCATGCGGGAGATCTGCTATTGGCTTCTGACCGGCCCGCACGGCGCCGAACTCTGCAGCTTGGCCGTGCCGGAATCGAATTTCATGCGGGTTGCCAAGGCCATTTATTTCCTGCGCGCAAATTTCGCCCAGACGCTGCGTGTAGAACAAATGGCCGAGGTGGCGCGCATGAGCCCGTCATCGTTTCACCAGCATTTCAAGCAGCTCACCTCGGTGACACCGCTTCAGTTCCAGAAGCAGCTGCGCCTCCTTGAGTCACGACGCCTGATGGTCGCGGACGCTGCAAGCGTCGAGGAAGCCGCCTACAAGGTCGGCTACGAAAGCGCTTCGCAGTTCAGCCGCGAATACTCGCGGATGTTCGGCGTTGCCCCAAAGCAGGACGCGCTGAACCATCAGCGCATGTATAGCCAGTACGCCAGCCGCAAGGCGCGAACAGCGTAAGGCCGTGTTGCAGCAGGTCGCCCCTTGCAGCCTCGGTTCGGAGCGGCCTTGCTGCGAAGAAATGCCATTGTGAGTGGCGCGGATATTCCTCCGGCCGTCAGCTGCCGACGGCGGCGTCACATCAGGTTTTCCTGCATTGCCTGATAAACGGTCCTCACGATCGGCCGAAAACCAATACTGCGAGCGAGTGAGACATCCATGTGGAGGCGCCAGGGATTGCCGAGCGGTGCCGAAGACGGTTCCATTGTTCCGCCGACCAGCGCAACAAGCTCGTAGATCGAAGTGGGCGCCTCATCGGCGATATTGACGATGCGCCCATCCATAGCGCCGGTCAGGGCGAGGTTCATGGCGGTTGCGATGTCGCGATGATGAACCATGCTCATCCTTTGGGCCGGCTGCATTTTGAAGTTTGTGACCAATCGCGGCAACTCTTCGAGATGTCCGTCCTTGTCGCCATAGACGAAGCCGAACCGCTGGATCGCCCAGTTTAGCCCGCTTTCACGTAGCGCGTTCTCGGCGGCGAGCTTGCTGGCCGGATAGGCTTGTTGCGGGTTGGCCGCATCGTCCTCACGGCCAGGGCACGGGCTGTCCGCGTCATAGACATTGGACGTGCTTGCCATGATGAAACGTGCCTCGGGCGCACGCGCCTTTGCCGCGGCGATGAGGTTGCGCGTGCCTTCGAGGTTGCTCTTCCAGATAAGATCGGTGTCGGGCGTGCGGAAAACCGCAGCGAGATGGATGATCGCCGAAACGCCCTCTACCGCCCGCATGAGGGACGCGGGATCGAGGAGGTCCGCTTCTGCCGCGCTGACGCCGGGAGGCGCCTGCTTCCCGCCACGCATCAGGACACGGCAATTCGCCGCTGCTTCGACAAGGCGCGGAAGAAGGCGGGCTCCGACGAGCCCTGTTGCGCCGGTTACCAAGACTGTCATGACGCTGTTCCTTTCTGTAGCTGGTTTTCGAGACGCTCCGTTGCGGTCTGAAGAACCCGGACCGCGACCGCGATGTCGGCCTCGTCGATGCCGTCGAACGCGACCGAGCGGATGAAAGAGAGATCGGGCAGCTCGCCCCACAACTTGGCGCCGGTGGCGGTAATGCGTAGAAGCTTCTGGCGCTGATCAACCCGGTCGGGCTCTTGCCCGACGAGACCCTTGCGCACGAGGGTCGCGACAATGCCGGTCATTGTGGCGCGTTCGATCGTAAGCAACCGCACGAGATCCCGCTGCATGGTCGGCCCGGCAGTCGCGAGCTGGTAGAGCACGTACCATTGCACGGATCCGAGATCATAGGGACGCAGGGCAGAGTCCATGACCGCCCGTCCGGCGAAGTAGCATCGCTTTGTCCAGGCTCCGATAAGTTCGCGATCTGTATCTTTCCGCTCCCGATCCATCAACGCATGTTCCAATTTTGCTAGCTACCTAACAAATACGTGAGGTACCAAACAAATGTCAAGGGGATCCGCTTTGCTCAGATCACTGGCGGGAGGGAGAGGAGGCAGCATTGGCGGCTCGAACGAAGGCCGGCTTGCTCGCCTCTTCACGAACTGCTGCGCGAGCTGGGATGAGCCATACTCGCTTTGCTCAACTGTAGGATCAGGCAGGAAATTTGAGCTTCTGGGCATTCGGCGCCGCGCAGCGAGCATGTAGCTTCACGGGCGCAATGTCCCGGCAGTTGTCCGGCCGGTTCCAAGACCGCGCTCCTTTTCAGGAGAGCCGCTGGATCATTGGCATCCACAGCGTCTGGCGCGCACGACTCTCTTGTCGATGTCCGCCCTAAACCGTCAAAAAGGAAGCATAGAATGGTGAAATCACTAATGGGCCTGTTGCTGGCTGCAGTGCTCTCGGCAGGAATGACAGGTCTCCCGGTTGGGGAGGCTTTCGCACAGGCCTCTTCGCCGGATCAGATTGTCGGCGTATGGGAGTCCGAGGACGGCAACCTTAAACTTGAGATGTTCGACGCCGGAGAAACCTATGCGGCCCGGGTCCTCTACGGAAAGCTTCTGGTCGAGGCTGATGGCAAGACCTTCAAGAAGGACACCCTGAATCCGGATCCGAACCTCAGGAGCCGTTCTCTGGAGCGAGCTGTTCTGGTGACCAACCTCAAGTGGGATGCTGCTGACGGCCGCTGGGAAGGCGGAAATTTCTACAGCGGAGCGACTGGCCAGACCCATTCCGCCCGAGCAACGCTTGTGAGCGGAAAACTGGAACTCCGCGCCTATAGGGGCACCACCCTTCTCGGCCGGACCATGGTGCTTCGCCGCGCGCAATGAAGCGATAAAGAAGCTTCCGCGACCCACCCGGGCAGCAGCCATGCCTTCGAAAGGGAGCGCACAATGATGTGCGATTCAACACAAGCGCCATAGCGGAAAGTTCCTCGCCTGTTGGTCGGGAACTCGCCCGGCCAAGCGGTGGCACTCGGCGTTCCCGCCCTCAATCGTTGGCTCGATCGAACCTAGGTCCCTTCGGCCGGCTTGGCCGGGGTTGATGGCCTTCGCTTCATATTGAGAAGAGGTATGATCGGCGGCCCGCTGATGGATACGGGCTTTGGCTTCTGCGGCGCGTAGATGGTGCGCCGCGCCGCCATGGCCTATGCCCGAGCCCGGCCGGCAATTAGGATCAGCATCGCGCCTGGGCAGTCAGGCTGTTCGCGCTGACGATCGGATCGTGACTCTATCGAGTGGAAGATGGCTCTGGTCCGTGCTGGTCGGAGGGTTCGGTCGCGAGCCGGACTTCAGCGGCTAGTTCGACGCGATCATTGTGTTCTTTTTTGAAGTTCCCAATCTCGCCATTGCTGAATTGGTCACCCGCGTCAGTCGAAGAAACTGGAGTGTGCTGGTCGAAAGCGGGGCATTTGTGCTGCTGCTTGCTTGCCTCAGCGCCTTCATCGTGTTGCGACCTCGCTGTTCACCTCAATGTGAGCGCTGAAAAGGGTGCCTTCGTCGGGCTGACCGGTTTGGCGGCTGGCGGTCTCACCGTTTTTATGCGGCCTGAAGCCTTCGGACGATTGACCTGGATCGGTTGCTAGCGATGCGTGCTTGGTAGGCATGGTCGTAGAATCAGGCATGTTTTTTACGCCTTCAGGCATGGCAGTTTGCGCCGCAACTGGCATCTTGAGGATGAAGACGAACATAGTGCGTCGAGGCAAGAATCGCTCGACCCTCCTCCGCCTTGCAAGAAGAAAGGATCGTAGATGACCAAGTGGACGGCCAGTAATATTGCATCTCAACAGGACCGCGCGGTCGTGGTGACCGGCACCGGGGGGCTGGGCTACGAGGACGCGCTAGCTCTGACCCGCGCCGGCGCCCGCGTCGTGATCGCCGGGCGCAATGCTCAAAAGGGTGCTGAAGCCGTGGCCGCGATCCGACATGCGGTGCCTGGCGCGCAGGTGCGGTTCGGACAAGTGGATCTCGCAGACCTTGCGTCGATCGCCAGTTTTGCGGCGCGGCTCGCGCAGGAGCAGGACAGGCTCGACCTTCTGATCAACAATGCCGGAGTCATGAGACCGCCGGTGCGACGCGAGACCAGCGATGGCTTCGAACTCCAGTTTGGAACGAACTATCTCGGCCATTTCGCCCTCACGGCTCATCTGCTGTCGCTCTTGAAGCGTGGGCATAGGCCGCGCGTCGTGACCCTCGGCAGCGTGGCGGCGCGCGGCGCCGCGATCGACTTCGATGACCTGCAGGCCGAGCGCAGCTACAAGCCGATGCGGGTCTATGGCCAGTCCAAGCTTGCTTGCATCATGTTCGCCTTCGAGATGAGCCGGCGCAGCAAGGCGGCGGGATGGGGCGTTGAAAGCCTGGCGGCCCATCCGGGCATCACACGCACCGACCTGATTGTGAACGGCTCGGGGCGGTCGAGCCTGCCCGGAATGCTGCGCCGTTTCCTGCCCTTCCTGTTCCAACCCGCTTGGCAAGGCGCCTTGCCGACGCTCTACGCTGGGACCGATCCGGTGGCACGGGACGGCGCGTACTATGGACCTGACCGAATGGGCGGGATGCGCGGATATCCCGTCGAGGAGACGCCCCCGAAGCAGGCGTTGGATAGCGGCGCGGCGGCGCGGCTCTGGGATATGTCCTTGAAGATGACCGGCGCGATTTTCGCATAAGACGCCGAGCCGTGTCACTCCTTGTCCCTATCCGGCTGCATCGGTGAGCGATGGCTGCCGGGTCACCGGATCCGCCGACGAGTCGTTCGGCTGAGGGGACTCGTCCTAGCCAGTGACAATCGACCGTCTTCCTCGGGTATCCGGTTCCCGCAAGGCGTCGAGGTCATGACGGTTTCATTCACGGGAATGGAATGTGTCGCCGTCGGTTTCCCCCTGTAACGCGTGGTGCCGGCCAATGTCGCTTACTTCTTTTCAAAACCAACAACAAAGGACGACAGGCGCGAGCCTTGAACGTGTCCTGGAGACTTCCTGATGGCATGGTCATACGGCTACTTCACTGACCTCAATTATACCCATGGATACTATCCGGAAATGAACCCGGCGATGTTGCGCCTGGCATGCCTGTGCAATGCCGTAGAGCCGCAACTGCCCGATGCGCCGTCCTATCTGGAGCTAGGCTTCGGGCAGGGGGTTACGATCAATATGCTTGCGGCGGCGTCTTCCGGAACTTACTGGGGTACTGACTTCAATCCAGCGCAAACAGTCGAAGCTCGCAAACTGGCCGATGCGTCTCGAGCCGACATTCACCTGTACGACGACTCCTTCGAGGAATTTGCCAACCGGAGGGATCTTCCGGACTTTGATGTTATAGCGCTTCACGGCATCTGGAGCTGGATCTCGGAAAATAACCGCAAGATCATAACCGACATCATCCGGCGGAAACTTCGGCCCGGGGGTGTCGCGTATATTAGCTATAACTGCCTGCCCGGCTGGGCTCCAGTGGTACCGATCCGGCAGCTGATGTCCCTTTACCAGGACTATGGGGGCGGGAAGATGTCGAGACCCATCGAGATGATCGAAGGCGCGGTGCAGTTCGCGGAAGAAATCGCAAAGGCAGGCTCGTACTATTTTCGGGACAACCCTTTCGCCAGGCATCATCTGGAGCACATGGGTAAACAGGGACGCAACTATCTCGGACACGAGTATATGAATGCGGTTTGGCATCTCGAGCATTTTTCCGACATGGCCCGTAGCCTCGATGAGGCCAAACTCACATATGTCGGCTCCGCACGGCTGCTTGACGGCATTGATGCGTTCCAGCTCAACGAGGAGGGCACTAGATTCGTGTCGCAGATTGGCCATCCGATCATGCGCGAGACGGTCCGCGACTTTCTGGTGAACCGGCGCTTCCGCACCGATATCTTCGCAAAGGGAGCAAGGCCACTCCCGGGTCGGGAACATCGCGACGCCTGGTGCGCGCTGGCATTCGTGCTTGTAGTCCCGGAGATTGATGTCCCGAAAAAGATCATGTGCGCGAGGGGCGAAGTGGCACTGCCCGCCGACAAATACGACTTGATCCTCGAGGCTTTGGCCGACGATGGCTACCGACCAAAACGTGTCGAGGAACTTCTCAAACACGACAAGCTGCGAAAGCTTAAACCTCAGGACATTGTTGATCTCCTGACGGTACTCACGGGGGCTGGTTTTGCCGCCCCGGCCCAAGGCCCCTCGGAGACGGTCTCCGAGCAGTGCAGGGCGCTGAACCGACACATTCTGCAACGGGCGCTTGTCAGCATGGATCTGCATCACATGGTATCGCCGGTGACCGGCGGCGGGATCGGGCTCAACCACATGACACAGCTATTCGTGCTCGCCACTACCGCGGGCAAAGAGGGCGCGGAGGCCTTGGCCAACTATGTGTGGGATTTCCTGGACAGCACTGGCGAACGCCTCGTGAGGGACGGCAACAAGATTGAAGCCAAGGACGAAAACTTGAAGGAGATTAGGATTTTGGCCAGAAAATTCGTTAAGTTTGGGCGACCGCTTCTGCAAGCCTTGCAGATCATTGATGCCCCTGAGGGCGGCGGATGGTCGAATGAGGCTAAGCGATGATAGCTCCCGACAGGGCACATTCCTCCATGGCTTAAAGGAGAGAGATGGAATTGACAATTATCGAAGGGTAGTGGGATGCCGGCGTCGGCACTTGGATCGACAACGTGGATGGGCATGCGGCCATTCTGTCGCTAACGGGCGCCGCGAACTCCACCGCGACGTGTCCTACCGCAGATCTACGAGAACGACCTCAACACCATTTCAAAAACCATTCGTTATCACTCCGGGAACTGTCTTCAGGTGCCCTCAGATCCGACAGAGCTGCGAATTCGGGTTTCACCACAAATGGACGCGTTCGGCTTTTCGCTTCGCATCAGCGAGAGCCTTCTCCGGCGATCCCGCGGGAAGGCCGCAAACTCCAGGCCGCGGGTGACTCTGAAAGGAAGAAAAGACATTGAGGCAATAATCCCTCCATTGGTAGCCTCCGTTCAGGGGTCGGTCTCGCATCAGCGCCATCGAATATTGAACCAATCGAGGGCAGCATCACCTTTGAGAGACGAATGCGGTTCGTCTCACCAAATCTCCTCCCGGCAGCCCGGTAAGCCACCAGTTCTACGCGAACGGTGATGCGAACACAGCTCGGGTGCCGCAGGTCTTCCTGAATCCATCAGGCGGGTCGGACGCCATTCCCCGCGCCCCGTCATCGTGTCTTATCCACCTCTCGCAGGAGGTCGATGAAGGCGCGTAACGGGGACGGCACGTGCCGGCTGCGCGGGTAATAGAGCGCCAGGCCAGGTATGGGCGGACACCAGTCATCAAGAACGGTCACAAGTTGGCCCGATTCGAGAAATGGCTGGGCGAAGTGCTCGGGGATATAGGCGATGCCCCGTCCGTCTGCCGCCGCCTGCACGAGAAGATCATTGTCATCAAGGGTAAGATTGCCGGGGACGTCGACCGCGACCTCGGCGCTGCGTTTGGAAAACTCCCAGCGGTAGCGCTTCCCGCTGGGGAGACGTTGGCGGATGCAGCAATGAGCATGCAGGTCATCCGGCGTGTTCGGTATTGCTCTACCGTCCAGATAGGATGGCGCCGCCACGGCTATAAATCTCACGTCGCCTCCGAACTTCACCCCGATCATGTCTCGCGGGATGGCCTCCAGCAGGCGCACTCCGGCATCGAAACCCTGTTCCACGATATCCACGAGCCGACCTTCCGAAACCAGATCAAGCTCAACGTCGGGATAGAGATCCAGGAAAAGCGGCACGACTTCCGCGAGGAGGATGCGGGCTCCGCTCTTGTTCGCGTTGATCCGCAATGTGCCGCTCGGGGTGCCGCGCTCCTCCGAGAGGGTATCGAGCGCCTGATCGAGATCCTGAAGAACCGGATCGAGACGCGCGAGGAGGCGTGCGCCAGCCTGGGTCAGCGACACGCTGCGTGTCGTCCGGTTGAAAAGCCTAACGCCCAGTTTTCCCTCCAGTCCAATGATCGCGTGGCTGAGTGCGGAGCGCGAAACCCCCATGACCTCAGCAGCCCTGCGGAAGCTGCGGTGGCTGGCCACTGCCGCGAAGGCGGCCAGATCATTCAGACTGGGACGCACCATTCGTGATTATACCTCACCACACCATCTCATATTGAAGATCTTATAACACCAATGTCGCTGAATTACATTCGGAGATGAACAGATGAGGAGTTCACATGCTCAAGACATGGTTCATCACTGGCGCTTCCTCGGGGCTCGGCCTCGAGATGACACGGCAACTGCTCGCCAAGGGACACAAGGTGGTCGCGACAACCCGCCGGTCCGACGCGCTGGCGCAACTGACGCAGGATTACCGCGAACGCCTGGATGTCGTCCGGCTCGATCTGGTTGAATCGGAAAGCATTACATCGGCCGTCGGGAGCGCATTCCAGCGTCACGGTCGGATAGACGTGGTTGTCAGCAACGCAGGCTATGGCCTGTTCGGTGCTGCGGAAGAGCTCACGAATGGAGAGATCGACCGGCAAATCGCCACCAACCTTACCGGATCCATCCATCTGATCCGTGCCGCACTGCCCCTTCTTCGAAAGCAAGGCGGGGGACGGATCGTCCAGGTCTCGTCCGAAGGAGGGCAGATCGCCTATCCGGGCTTCAGCCTCTATCACGCAACCAAGTGGGGTATCGAAGGCTTCGTCGAATCCCTCGCACAGGAAGTGGGTCCCTTCGGCATCGACTTCATTATCGCCGAGCCGGGACCGACCGGCACGAATTTCGGAGCCAATCTCGTCCGCGCGAAACCGATGGATGCCTACGATGAAACCCCTGCCGGCGCCGTCCGCCGGGCGATCACTGAGGGCAGCTTCGAGATCAAGGGAGATGCGGCGCGCACCGTAGCTGCAATCATATCAGCCGCCGAGAGCGAAACACCGTCATTGCGGCTGGCGCTGGGTAGCACGGCTTATTCCTCAATCTCAGAGGCGCTTTCCGTACGCCTCGCTGCCCTTGAGGCGCAGCGGGGAGTGGCGAATTCCGCCGACCGGCAGGATCTGTGAACCGCGACAGCGGCCTGGAAACACAGACCTCATGAACAGGAAAGGAAACAGCATGTCCATTCGACCAATAATATTGGCTCTCGCCCTTAGCATTTCGTCTTCCGCCTTCGCGCAGACTGCCCCAGAAAATCAGGTAGTAGGCACTTGGCGGATGATGTCGGCGACGATTGATCCCGGTGGAAAAAATATCTCTGCCTATGGAGAGAAACCCAACGGTCTTCTCGTCTTCACTCCCGACATGCACTTCGTGGAAGTTCTTACCGACGCCGGCATCCCGCGTTTTGCTTCTAACGCTCGCGGTGCGGGAACAGATGATGAAAATCGCATGGCCATGTCACGCAGTATCGGGTTTTTCGGAACTTACACCGTTGATGAAAAAGGAGAATTGAGCGGAAACCGTGTCGAAGGGGCGACATTTCCGAACTGGGTCGGCAGCGTGCGAACGCGTGATGATCTGAGGCTGGTGGTTGACGGCGACCGCATGACCGAACAATTCCGGAGGCCGGAAGGCACTGAAATCAGGATTGAATGGCAGCGTGTCAAATAAGCCACCGGGGGCACCGGGCCTTTGAGCAGGTCTCGACCTTGTCGAGCGTCCGTTCTTCCACCCCGCCCAAAACGAAGGGCGCGATAGCTCTGCATCCTCGAACCATGTGCGCAACCCAGGGAGGTCGTCGATCGCAAGAAGCCGGAAGGTGATCCGCTCGTCCGCAAAGCCCCAAGTTTTAAACGGAAATTGTTTTTCTGACTTTTCCAATGTCAGAAACAAGCCGTTCTAGGGCGGCCGCAATGTCTGCAAATCGGTGCAAAACTAACCAGATCTGAACGCACTGCATCCACCCCCAGCCAATGTTTCTTCTGATACCAGGCCAACGCCATTGTTAGATAAAAAGAATCTGAAACGGATGGATGATCGTCAAGAAGGCCGCTCGATTGTCTTATATTCGAACTGGTTCGTCCCTGGCGGCGCGCGCTGCCGGCTTGAACGGCCTTCGAGGCTCACTATGTCTGGTGTAACCCCGAACCGGAGCATCGCCATGGATCGAAGCGCGGCCGATATGCTGTCGGAATTCTATATGAAATTCTTCCGCCGGATCGCGATGAAACGTGTGCACCGGATGCAACGACATGTCCGTGCTGTCGTAGGTTTTCGTCCGGCCTCAAGCATGGATGACGATGGCTGCGGGATCTGCGACGAATGCCTGGCACCGTGACCGCCTGCACAGAAACACCTCCATCAATTCCGGCGACGTTCGAAGACGCGCTTGCGAAGTTGCCGGACGGCTATGTCGACGGATATTTTGGTAATCGATCATGGGGTGTTACCGTCAAGCGGTC
>NZ_JAAXQT010000021.1:0-34752 GCF_019778565.1 Rhizobium laguerreae
AAGTGAAAGCACATCAATGGCAGGCATAGGCGGCAATGGCGGAGGTACGAATGCCCGCACGGTTTCGCCAGCAACTGCTGTTTCGACAAAGCGGCCGAACCGCTGATTTAGCTCGGAATCAGACATAAGCCGATTATGATTTTCAGCTACTATTTAAGCAAGTGGGCCTTCGCTTAAATAACGAAGCAGCTAAGGTGAGCGCTCTTAAATAAGCGTACGCCCCAGTCGAGCGCCTTGAACGGATGCGACCCGAAGACCTCATCATCGGTTCGAGTTGGATAACCCTTATTTATGGAACTGAACTGGTCCTTTTTATCGATTGAACGAGATGTTGGAACTGAAACGTTCAGACCTGTCGTTAACTGTGCACGACCGGACTCTCTGAATGATCAGAGAGTTTTGTCCAGGTGGTACTTCCTTTCATTGGCGCCAACTGGCGGCGCGAGCGGCGCGCCGCCAGATTTTGATCACGCAAACCCTTCGAGCACGACCTTGCCGATCGTCGAACCGCTTTCGAGCTGCTCGTGAGCCTTCTTCAGGTTTGCCGCATTGATCAGCAACCTGGATCGCCACATGACCGACGCCACCAGCACCGCCATGGATCAGGATGCTTTCGCCCACGCGCAGAGCGGCGCGGCCGACGAGGGCCTCCCACACCGTCCCGCCGACCAGGCTCAGGCTTGCCGCTTCGAGATGGTTGAGCGAGGCGGGTTTCTTCGCGATGATGTTTTCGTTCGCGACGTGGTACTCGGCATAGCTTCCCGGACCGTCGAAGATCTGCGGCGTGTACCAGACTGCGTCTCCCGGAGCGAACGCCGTCACGCCTGGACCGACGGCTTCGACAACGCCGGAAACATCATGACCGGTAATGGCCGGCAACGGCACATAGTCGCGATAGTCGCCGCGCCGAACCTGGTAGTCCAGGGGGTTGATCGACGTGGCATGGACGCGAACCAGGACTTGTCCCGCCTGCGGAACGGGCTTTGGCACTTCGGAAAGCTCGAACGATTCCGGGCCGCCGAAAGAGTTGAGTATCATCGCTTTCATTTTAAATCCTCGTTTCTTGAAGGGGGTGTGCAGCAGCAGTTTTCGGGTTAGCGCGCGCTGAACGCCGAATTTGTCACAGCAGACAGGCAAATACGGATCCCGGCTGCCGCAGCGCGTGCAAGCGTTTCGCGAGGCCTAGGGTTGTCCCCCATCCGCCTCAGACACGCTTTGTTGCAGAACCTGCCCTCGGCAAGCCGCTCGTCTTAACGAGTCGGGTTTGCCGAGGGCTCTGCAGCATGCACGTGATCGGCACTATCGATTGCTCAACCGCCTACGGTTCACTAGCTCCAGCGATCGATCTTCCTTAACCTTGTAGGTTTCCTCATAGCGTGCGCCGCCTGCGTAGAAGCTGTGGGAGAAGATGCTTCCAACAGGAGACTTTTGCAGTTTTGTTTTCGGCTGACCCTGATACGTGATGCTGCCCGGAATTGGTTCGACGGCGCGAGCTCTTGTGGCAAGTGCCGTCTGGACTGCCAAGCTGGCCAGTAATACAGTAGTAGCAACAATTGTTCGAGTTCTTACGGTCATAATGCTTTCCTCTTTTGATCTGTACCGATGCGATCGTCGCCCGGTCTGTTTTGAGCACCAGTAGAGCTTTGACGGAGGTCATATGCTATGGTGCCGTCTTGATGGCTCTTACTTAGCTTCTTGCGTTTTCTTTCGGTAGCAGCTCTGTTTTAGGATCAGTTTCAACAAAGCTTTGAAAGCCGTCGGCTTGGACGTGGACGACTGAATGTGTTCGTACGCATCGCTCAAAAGCGCAGCTTCAGCTTGAGGTGGTGAGGATGACGCGATGAAACAGCCGTCCGCTTAACGCAAACTACCCCTGAAAGTTGAATCGAACCGATTTGCCGGAGGCTCCAACTTCTGAGAAAGTGGAGCCAACATGAGCAAGACAACCAACAAACTTCATCGGAGGTCCGCGCCCGAGCAGTGCGGATGGTTCTGGATCCCCAAGGCGAATATTCCTCGCGATGGGCAGCGGCTCCCTCGATCGCCGCCAAGGTCGGCTGCTGGGCGCAGACGATGAATGAATGGGTGAAGAAGGCGGAAGTGGACGATGGTTCTCGGCCTGGGCTCCCAAACGAAGTCGCCGAGAAGATGAAGGCTCTTGAGCGGGAGACCCGCGAGCTTCGGCAAGCCAATGAGATACCGTGCAAGCGTCCGCTTATTTCGCGATGGCGGAGTTCGACCGCCCATGAAGCCGTGATCTCCTCCATCGACGGACACCCCTCGGTATTCGTGGTCGAGCCGATCTGTAGACTGCTGCAGATTACCCCATCCGCCTACTACGAGAACGTTGACAAACGCCTGGCCCTGGACCGATTGTCAGTCCGCCCGCAGCGACATTGCGTTGAAGATCGAGATACGCCGCGTCTTCGAGGCGAACTTCCGCCTCTACGGCGTGAGCAAGGTCTGGCGGCAATTCAAGCGGAAAGGCTTTGATATATAGCCCGCTGCACCGTCGCCCGGCTCATCCGCTAGACTGGGTCTTCAGGGTATCATCCGGGGCAAGCCGATCCCGGACAAGACGGCTCCCAGCCCGCTTGATCGGGTGAACCACCAGTTCAGGGCTCCTGCGCCGCACAGGCTCTGGGTTTCGGATTTCACCTATGGCGCGCCTCCTCCCACAATGGGGGAGCGTATGTCTGGAATGAAAGGAGGAGTTTGAAACTGCCGTGTTACCTGCTGCGAGGGGACTACCGATATCTCTGCGCGCCGTTCACTTCCCAGCTTTCTGGACCTTGACAGATATAGGAGCATCAACGCCCTCGCCGAAACGATCAACGGCCTCTACAAGGCCGAGGTCACCCATCGGCGCGGACCGTGGCGCAGCTTCGAAGCGGTTGAATTCGCCGCCCTGGAGTAGGTCGACTGGTTCAACCATCGACGGCTTCTGGAGCCCATCGGCAACATCCCCGCCAGCCGGAGCCGCACGTACGGCTGGATGCGCCAGCTATGGCCGCATAACTTAAACGAAATGGCCTCCCGCAACCCGGTGCGGTTCAGCTTTTTTGCGCCTGAACAATCACCGGGCTGTCAATCTGTTAATGCTCAACAAGCGAACTTCCTCAAGAGGTTCCAGGCATTCGATTGGAGAAGGTGCCAAGTTCATTGACTACTCCCGCCTTGCTCATTGTGCACTGATGCTGAAATGCGGAATGACTTCAGTTCCGACCTCATCGAGAACATCGGCTACCGGTCTTCGACTGAACTTGAGGTTCAGTGCGACGTGGTTGATCCCACTTGAGCGCAGGTCGTCCAATAGGTCGGCTAGCCCCCGTCGGCCCACCCGGACTCCGAGATGGATGGGGCTGGGCGGCGTATCCGGATCTGCGGCGAGGTCGACGTAGAGCGATTGAGCAATTGGCTTGAATCCTTGTCCGAGACGGTTGAGTGCTTCGCGCCAACGCGAGGCGACCTGCTCCTGCTGAATTACATCGCGCGGGTAAGTGAGCCAGCCATCGCTACGCTGCGCGATCCAGTCCAGCGATTGCTGGCTTTGCCCGGTAACAAGGGTGGGCAGCCGGGGCGAGAGAGGTTTGGGCACGAGATCGCCGCCGCCCGCGAGCCGCCCATAGTGCGCCGACGCGTGGACCGGAAAACGCTTTGTGAGCAACGCCTCCACGTAGTCGAACGCTTCGCGGAAGAGTTCGCCACGCAGGTTCGCGTCACGGCCATAGGCCGGGTATTCGACCGGACGGTCGCCGGACGCAACGCCGAACACGAAACGTCCGCCGGATATGTGATCGAGCGACGCAGCCGCCTTGGCAACATCGATCGGGTGATGGAGCGGCAGGATGACGGCGCCCGTGGCGAGCGCGATGGTGGACGTGCGCGCCGCGATCGTCGCGAGCCAAACGAAAGGGTCGTAGATCTGGCCGAGATCGCCGAAGCTCGGGTCGTTCAGCGGCACGTCCCGCGCCCAGAGCGCGGCAAAGCCGAGACGCTCGGCCTGATGGGCGAGTTCGATCTGGTCGTGCATAGCCGGCTCGGGTCCTTCGAAAGACTCGATCGGGAAATAGACGCCGACCGTCAATTGCTCGGGCGCGAACATTGACTCGTAGCCGCGGCCCAAAGGGTTCGAAAAGGCGTTTTCGGCCGGCGATGGGGCAATAATCATCGTTCTTTCCTTTTTGTATTGGACGGCCGGGGCGATCCTCGACCGTCCGTGCAATGTTTCAAGATGTCGAACTAGGCACCCGCCTCGCCCGACACGTCGATCACGACCTTTCCGCGCAAGCCCCGCGCAGAGCCGTTTTCCAAGAGCTCGTGGGCCTCACCCATGCGGGCGAGCGGCAGCGTGGCGCCAATCACGGGCTTGACCAAGCCGCGCTCAACCAAGTCCGTGAGGGCATCGAGCTTGCCGCGGTTCTGGCGGGTGAAAACGAAATGATAGGCTGCGTTCTTGCCCCACGCCTCGATGAGGTTCTGTGGCTGCGCGATATCGACGAGGCTGACCACGCGTCCGGCATCCGCCAGCGCAAGCGGGCTTCGCGTGAGCGTATCACCGCCGATCGTGTCGAAAATGACGTCCACGCCCTCCCCTCCGGTCAGCCGGCCGACCGCCTCGACATAGTCTTCCGCAGTGAAGTCGATCGCCTCGTCGGCGCCGAGCGAGCGCACGAAGTCGTGGTCTCTGGCGAGCGCCGTCGTAATCACCCGTGCGCCGATCGCCTTGGCTACCTGCACCGCAATCGTGCCAACGCCGCCAGCTCCGCCGTGGATGAGGATCGTTTCACCGGCCTTCAGCTGTGCGCGCTGGTTGAACGCCTCCCAAACCGTACCGCCAACGAGGGTCAGGCTTGCCGCCTCAAGGTGCGTTAGATTCCGGGGCTTTCGGCCGACGAGCTCGACGTTGGCGACGTGCTGCTCGGCGTATGAGCCGTCACCGCCGAAGATCTTTGGTGTGTAGTAAACCTCATCACCGACAGCGAACTCGTGAACGTCTGAGCCCAGCTCCTCGATCACGCCCGAGATGTCATGGCCGATGATTGCGGGCAACGGCACGTAGTCCGTGTAGTCGCCGCGGCGGATCTGGTAATCGAGCGGGTTGATGGCGGTGGCATGCACCCGCACTCGCACTTGCCGCGGACCGACTGCGGGCACTTGTACGTCGCGCAGTTCGAATGCGTCCGGGCCGCCGAAACGAGTGAGGACGGCTGCTTTCATTGTGTTGGTCATGACAATATCCTTTCATCAGGTGGAGCATTGACGGTCCCATAGGCTATGGCGCCGTCTCGATGTTCCTATTTGATTTGGCGGAATTGCTTTTGGTAGCGGCCACGTTTTAGGATCAGTTTCAACAAACATTTGAAAGCACTCTTATGGACGTCGACGATTTGCGCCTGCTCGTACGTATTGCCCAACTGCGCAGCATCAGTGCCGCCGCTCGCGACTTGGGTCTCACGCCGGCGGGAGCCAGCGCCAGACTGGCGGCACTTGAGCGAAAGCTCAGCGCCAGGCTTCTCCATCGCACAACGCGCCAAGCGACCTTGACCGAGGACGGCCTCGCCTTCCTGCCCCATGCAGAACAAGTTGTGCATGCGGCAGAATCCGCCCTAGCAGCGCTTGGGCGAGAGCAGGCTTCGCCGCGCGGCACCCTGCGGGTGGCGGCTCCGGCCTCGTTCGCGCGGATGCATATTGTGCCCGGTTTGCCGCAGTTCTGCAGGCGATATTCCGAACTGGCGCTCGATATGCGCATCTCGGATAGCATCGTCGATCTCGTCGAGGGTGCCTTCGATGTGGCGGTCCGGTATACGGAGCTTAGCGACTCTTCCTTCGTCGCCCGGCGGCTTGCTCCGGACAATCGGGTGCTGGTTGCGTCGCCCGATTATATCGAGCAACGCGGGCGGCCGAACACGCCAGACGACTTAGCGAAACATTCGTGCCTAGTCGTCGGCACGCTGGATCTGTGGACGTTCCGGGGGAAGGATGGAGAAGTGATCGAACGGCATGTTTCCCCGAGCCTGCGCATCAATGACGGCAGCGCCGTGCGCGATGCAGCGTCTGCCGGGCTTGGCATCGCTTTGATGGCCACCTGGTGCGCATCGGACGAGATCCGATCTGGTGCCCTCGTGCCGGCCCTTCCCGAATACCCGCTCGTTTCAACCCAGACGCTGTGGGCGCTATATCCGAGTTCCCGTGAGCTGGCGCCAAAGGTGAGGGTGTTCATCGACTGGCTTCTCGATCGATTTGGGCATCAACCGTACTGGGACCAGGGCTTGGAGAATATTCTGGATAGCAATCGATGACAAGCACTGCCAACCAGTCATCATCGCCCGGAGATTAACGTTTACAACGCCAAATGTTCTCGGCTGAGATGTAGTGCGGCGAACAGCAATAAGGTCGGAGAATATGAGGAGTTCGAGCAACGTGACGCGCGGGGACCGCCGGTTCGTCCGCGCGTCTGTTCGATTTCATTCCCCACCCCTATGGATAATGGCAAACCTTCGCGTTTCAGACGTTAGTCAACTGACGTCTTCCCGGGAAACGACCCGCGCTGAACGGTTCACCAGGCTTGATCAAGCGTTCGCGCCGCCATCCACGGTCAGGGTTGCGCCGTTGATCATATCTGCGCCCGGGCTCGCGAGAAATGCTACTACACTCGCAATTTCGCGGGGATCTGCAAAACGCCCTATCGACGAGAGGCTTCGTTGGAAATCAGCACCTGGACCGTCAGCCGGGTTTGCCTCGGTGTCGGTTGATCCCGGCGAGACCAAATTGACAGTTATACCTTGCGGCCCAAGTTCCCGCGACAAACCGCGCGTGAACGAGTGCAACGCTGACTTGGACATAGCGTAGGCGGTCACACCTGGAAAGGGGACGCGATCTCCGAGGGCCGAACCGATCGAAATGATGCGGCCACCCTTGGCGAAGTGCGGGATAGCAGCTTTCGAGAAAGCGACAGGGGCGCGCACGTTGACGTCCATGAGAGACTGAAATTGCTCTAGGTCGAGCTCAGCTATCGGTCCGGCCAGTCCGATGGCCGCGCTGTTCACCAAAATGTCCAAGCCACCCAGCTTTCCAACAGTCTCACTCACGGCCCGTTTTGCAGCGTTTGTGTCGGCACCATCGGCGTGTACGGCCAGCGCCCGACGACCCAGGTTTTCAATAGTAGCGACGACGGAGTCCGCGCGCTCAGGCGATCTGTTGTAGGTGATTGCCACGTCGGCGCCGTTCTCGGCCAACACCTGCGCGATTGCGGCGCCAATACCGCGCGAGCCTCCCGTGACAAGCGCGCGCTTTCCCTTGAGATCAATCATATTACATCCTCATGCTGTACGGTTGAAGCGCCCGCATCTGGGCCGGAAGGTTAATATACTTTTCCTTCCGGCCTCTAGATAAGGAGTCGGGTCAAGATCGACATCCACGATCGCACCAGAGGCTTGCCTGATCCTACCAAATCTCTAATGTCTTCGGGAATGAGCCCCTTTGGAAACATGACAGATCGCTTGTTAAACGATGTTGCTTCTCTTGTTGCCGGACGCACAGGAGTGGCCGGGATTGAGACGCCTGTCCCGCGTCTGACGGTCTGGACGAGCACGGTAACGACTTTACCCACGCCAGCCGTCTTTGAACCCATGCTCTATGCGGTCCTGCGTGGGACTAAGCTGCTTATCATGGGCGCCAATCGCTTTGAGTTGGAGGCAGGTGCTTGCGCTGCGTCATCTTTTGGGCTGCCCTTCCTCCATCAGTTCACCGCCGCCACGCCGGATCAGCCTTACGTCGCGATCAGCCTTCACCTCGATACCGCTTTGCTTACCCGAGTCATGCTCAATATGCCCAAACAAGAAGATCGTTGGACCTGCGCGGTGGCAGCAGGGGATCTGAGCGGTCCGGTGGGCGAGCCTTTGGCTCGGCTTGTAGGCCTATTGCACACTCCGGAAGACATCGGAATGCTCGGGCTGCATTACGAGAGTGAACTTTACTACCGCCTGCTCCAGAGTCCGATGGGCGATACGCTGCGTCAGATCGGTCAGCGAAACGAGAGATTTCAGCAGATCAAGATGGCCGCCGACTGGCTAGCTTCCAACCACAACGAGGCCATCAATATTCCTGATCTCGCAAGATCCGCGGGAATGAGCGTCACTTCGTTTCATCGCCACTTCAAGGAGGTGACCGGGTTCAGCCCGCTCGCTTTCCAACGCCATATCCGCCTTCTGGAGGCTCGCAAACTCCTGGCCAGTGGCTCGGCCAACGTATCGCGTATCGCTTACCAGGTAGGCTACGTCAGTCCATCGCAGTTCAGCCGGGAGTACAAAAACATGTTTGGCAGCCCGCCTGTTAACGACTTGCAACGCTAGCGTCACAGTCGGCATCTTCCAAGCTTTCATGGGCATGTCCGGAAGCGTTCCGCCTTCCGCAACACAGCTACACACCCACTGCGACTACCGGACCAACACCTTCACGTATATCCGTATCGGTTAAGACAGGGGAAATTCGGGGGGCACACACTGGCTATCGACAGCGGCGTTTCGGGTGGGGCACGCCTACGGCAATCGCTGGTCCGGTTTACCGGGCCGGGCTCGATCAAGGGGAGCTCCGGTGCCCTAGACTCCAATAGCGCCGCAGGCTGCGTTTCAGATCCTGATCATCTCTGGGCAATTAGATGGACTGCCTGCACGAGAACGGTGACCGCCTGATGTGTCGCTTCCTTGCCTGGATTGGAGCTCCACGCTTCCTCGATGATTTCGTAGTCAAGGCTGATCAATCGCTGGTGACGCTAAGTCGATCAGCATTGGTAGGAAAAACGTCCCTCAACGCCGACGGCTTCGGCCTTGCATGGTATTCGGAACGAGATACGCCGTGCATATACAAAGACGTCTACCCTGCCTGGCCGGATGCTAACCTGATGCAAATCGCGTCTCACACCAAGGCCAGAGTATTCCTGGCACATGTGCGCGCGTCGACGTCGACGGCCACCTCACGCAACAACTGCCATCCCTTCAGCCGAGGCCGATGGAGCTTTATGCATAATGGGCAACTAGGCGGGCATCTGAAGCTGCGGCAGAAGCTTGACGGAATGATACCCCTAGAGTGCTACGATCAGCGCTATGGAGCCACCGACAGCGAAGCCATTTTCCTCGTTGCTGCAGGATTGGGGCTCGACCAGGCTCCTATTGTCGCGATGGAGCGTAACCATCCGAGCAGCCCCGCGGCATTAGCACGCGTGAGGTACGTCAAATCGCCTACACTGATGAGGTTGGTTCAAAGTGGAATGCTTGGCGTAGCGGGGGTCAGTTTTTCCGGCGTGATCTACGCGCCCATTTCGCAGCCAGGTTTTCCACGGCTCTGTTGAGATCAGCGAAGGCTGCATTGTTTGGGTCGAAGTCTTTGGCGCCCCACCATTCGGTAAGCTCGGCGTGCCGTTCATGAGCGGGATCGGCGAGCGCCTCGCGGAATTCCTGATATCCCCACGGACCGCCGACGTCTTCAGGCGGGCAGCGCCCCGTTGCCTCGATCAGCATTGGATCTGCAAGCGCGACGATGGGGAACGTGCGCTCGATCTTGATGCTGTGCGTCCAGCCGTCGCCGAAGTCGTAGTGGTATTTGAAGGATTTCGCACCGGTGTCCTGGATTGCCGACAAGAGCGAGACCTTGCGTGCATCGAGCGGACCATCCCCCCATTCCTGGTCGGGCAAACCAAAGCCAATGTCACGGATCTGGAATTCGTAGAGGTGGGTGTTCGTCCACCCCATCGCGGCCTGCAATACCTCATGCAACCGGCTGAGCCGGATGCGCCACGGCACGACAATGCGCCGCATCACAATCGGTTCGACATGATCAAGGGTGACCTTCAGACGGACCAGAGAAGCTGCCATTGTCAAGCCGCCAGCATGAGGGCGGAGCTTTCGGCCTGGCGTATCCGCTTCCACTCCCAGGGAAGCAGTTCCGGCAGACGCGAGGCCGGCAGGTCGGCGATGCGAGCAAGGGCATTGGCGAGCCAAGCTTTGGGGTCTACGTCGTTCAGCCGTGCGGTCATGATCAGGGTGAGCATGATGGCAGCGCGATCTGCGCCGCGGTCGGAACCGGCGAAGAGCCAAGCTTTTCTTCCGCAAGCCACACCGCGCAGCGCTCTTTCCGCGGCGTTGTTCGTCATGCAGGTTCTGCCGTCGTCGGCATAGCGGGCAAAGTCAGCCCAGCGCGACAGCATATAGTCGATCGGTCCGGCCACCGGCGATGAGCGCGATAGGCTGGCCCGCTCGGTGCGCAACCATTCCTCCATATCGCCCAGTAGCGGCTTGCTCCTCTCCTGCCGGACCGCAAGCCGCTCGGCCGCGCTCAGGCCGTTGATGTCGCGCTCGATGGCAAACAGGGCATCGATGCGCTTCACGGCCTCGAGGGCTACCGGCGAGATCGGCTTGGCACCTTTGCCGCGCCGAGCGTTGCGAGCGACATCGGCCAGCTCGAAGAACTTCCGGCGCGCATGGGCGAAGCAGAACGCGGGCGTTGCCGGCATCTGCTTCCTCGTCCGGTCGAACAGCGGATTGAAGCCGTTGTAGCAATCAGCCTGAAGGATGCCGCTGAAGTCGGCCAGATGCCTTTGCGGGTGCTCGCCGCGCCGATCGCTGGAGGCGTAGAAGACCGCCGCCGGCGGCGCAGGACCGGCGAACGGCTGATCGTCGCGCACGTAAACCCATATTCGCCCGGTCGTGCATTGGCCCTTGGCCAGGACCGGGATCGTCGTATCGTCGCCATGAAGCCGCTCGGCCTGGAACACATGTGCCTCGATCAGGTCGAAGACCGGCTTGAGGGCGAAGGTGACGTGCCCGACCTGATCGGCCAGGGTCTGGGTCGACAGATCGATGCCCTCACATTTGAACCGCGTGCTCTGGCGGTTCAGCGGGATGTGCTGCCCGAACTTGTCGAACACGATCGTCGCCAGCAACTGAGGGCCGATGAAGCCGCGCGGCGTGGCATGGAACGGTGCGGGAGCCTGACTGATCGCCTCGCAATCGCGGCAGGTAAACTTCTCGCGCACCGTCTCGATCACCTTGAAGCGGCGCGGGATCTCCTCCAGCGTTTCCGTCACGTCCTCGCCCAGCTTCGACAGCCGTGAGCCGCCACAGCAGGCACATACCGTCGGCGCTTCAATGACGATGCGTTCGCGCTCGACGTCTTCGGGCCACGGCTTGCGCACCGGACGCTTGCGGGCGAAGGCGCGTACGGACTGTGTTTTGGCCGCGGCCTCTTGGGCGCCCAGTTCGTCCTCGGCGGCCGACGCCACGAGTTCTTCGAGCTGCAATTCCAATTGATCGATCAGCCGCTGCGTGCGCTCGCGACGCGGCCCGTGCTTCTCGCGCTCCAGCTTGCCGATCAGCAACTGCAAATGCACGTTCAGCGCCTCGATGCTCGACAGCCGCGCCTTCGCGTTGGCAGCTTCCGCCTCGGCCTGGAGCCGCGCGGCGCGTTCGGCCAGCAGCGCCGCATGGGCGCTGGCAAGGTCCGATGGTAGGGAAAGCGTCGGCAATGTCATGACGACATTGAAGCAGATTTCTCAACAATCTCAATGCAAAAATGCAGTCAGACCCGGCTAGGGCGCCAGGTTTCCTGCGGTGCGCGCCAGTCAATTCCGGACAGCAGATAGGAAAGCTGCGCCGACGAGATTGCCACCGCCCCACCTTCGGCGGAAGGCCAGATAAACTTTCCTCGTTCCAATTTTTTCGTGAACAGGCAGGCCCCCTGACCATCATGCCAGATCAATTTTATCAGATCGCCGCGGCGGCCTCGGAAGCAGAACAGATGACCGCCCACAGGATCATGCTTCAGCACCTCCTGCACACGCAGTGCCAGCGACGGGAATCCGCACCGCATGTCCGTGTAGCCCGTCGCCAACCAAACCCGAACGCCTGCCGAAATCGGGATCATCGCAGAGCCTCAAGACCCTGGATGATGCGCAGCAAGGCATCGACGTCGACATTGCGGTCGACAATGACGCGACGCCCATTTGCGCTAAGTACCTCCATGCGCCCGTCCGCCGACAAACTTGGCGAGACAGGCGTCGGCACGGGCGACTCCGGCACGACAAGCGCAGACACGAAGCCATCAAAATCACTGCCGGCAAGTCGACCTTCCCGATATGCGCGCCGCCACGTATTCAACAGCGAGCGCGAAAGCCCGTATTTGCGCGCCGTCGCCGACCCAAGTCGCGGAGCTGAGTAGCTTTCCTCGACAATCCGCAGCCGCGCCGCATCCGTAAATTCGCGCCGCCGACCAAGCTCGATGATGTCTAACCGGCTCACATCTGGCCGGCAATTGTCCTTATATACGTCCATAAGGACAATCGGCCACATTCAAATCAAACCGACAAGGCGGCCCACGCCGGATGCGTACGATGGAGCAGGCAGTCGGCCGGGTTCAGGCGCTGGCTCAGGAAGCCAACTACACGCCACACATGCGCTTCGCAGCGTGTTGGAGTGATGGACAGAAAGTCTATGCAGCCAGATACGCTTCCGATCGGTTCGTACCAAGTCTGTTCTACCAAATTCGAGACGATGGTATTGTCATAAGCTCGGAACCACTTGACGAGAATGTGGAAGGCTGGATCGAGATCTCACCCAACACAGCAATCGCGACCGATGGGCGGACATTGGAGCAACGAGATTTTACACCCTGAATTCCCCTGGGTAACATCCGCATACCGTCATCGCAGTGGGCTCATGCCTAGTTGTCGTTGTCACAGCCAACCAACAATACAATATCTGATCGACCATGGCGGCGCGATAGTGACCGAAAAGTTGCTAAACTGATCTGCCATGGTTTGACAGTGAAGCCTGAGCGCTGGTCGCTGTAAACTCTTCGACCAAAATTTTTACGAGTTGCGCTGCTGGCAATTCCCGGGCGAGCCGCGCCCCCTGCCCTGCCCAATGGGCCGCAAATTCGTTGTTGCCCCCTCTCGTCGCAGCTGCATGAAGCTGCTTTGCCAGATCATAGGCTATCGGATAGTCGGCTGGCGACAACCCTGTGCCCGCTTCGCCGTGCTCGATCAGTTGGTTAACGATCCCGCGGGCGGGGCGGCCCGATACCACAGATGTCAATCGTGTGAAGCCAGATCGACAGCTCTTGAGATTTGCCCGGTATCCCACATCAGCCGCCGATTCCGGGCACAAAATGAAGGCGGTGCCTAGTTGGGCGGCCACGGCACCCTGATCGAGTGCGGCCTTGGTGCCGTGGCCATCCATTATGCCGCCTGCCGCGACCACTGGAAGCCTGCTGTTCCGGACCAGCAGCCGTACCACCGGGAGTGTAGCGAGCTGATCATCTTCTGCGCGTGTATCAAACACACTCCGATGTCCTCCGGCCTCAATACCCTGGGCGATGATACCTTCGATACCGGCTGCTTCGATGGTCCGAGCTTCTTGTAGCTTGGTCGCAGTTGCCAGTGTCTTGATACCCGCCTCCCTGAACGCAGCTATCTTTTCGACCTCAGGAATGCCGAAATGAAAACTGACGAATGCAGGACGCACCTCCAGAAGCATTTGGAACGCTTCATCATTGACAACGAAGGTCTGGTAGATCTCGTTGAGACTTTCTGGCGCCTTCGCACCAAATTTCTCGAACAGTGCAGAAAAATGGCTGATCCAGGCTGCCTCGATGTTCCTGTCCCGCCGCGGCGGAGCATTGCAGAAGACGTTTACGTTGAACGGCTTGTCAGTGAGCGACTGGGTTTGAAGGATTGTTGATCTTGCCTGGGCAACCGAACTTGCGTCAATTCCGAGCGAACCTAGGGCGCCGGCGTTGGAGACCGCCGCTGCCAAGGCCGGAGTGGAGATACCCGCCATCGGTGCCTGGATAATCGGGTGAGCTGTGCCTAATAACTCGATCATGATGGATTCCTCAGTCTTTTGATCCTTCGAGCCTGGCGTTAGGATTGGGAGAAGACGACAGGCTATGCTCCCGCTCTTCTCAGTTATTCAGCGACAATTGCGCAACAGCAGTTCCGGACAAAAGGGCGCTTGCAACGACCGCCGTGACGGCAAAATTCGACATGGAATTCTCCCTGCTGGGTTCGTAGTTTGAATGCGGTAGTCGTTATATGCTGTGGCATGAATGCATGCCGACAGATTATTGGGTTCACTAGGTCGCAGAATCTGGTGAGAGCAGCTAGGGGTTTGGCGTTCCTCTATTCGCGACAGACTTTTGCAATCCACGCGTCTATCCAGCCAATCTACGCAACGTTACGAATGGCGTTAAGGGAACTGGCAACGAACGACCTGCAAGTTAAGCAAACGCTTGGCTTGAAGGCGGTCCCCCAACTGCTCTTGGCTGCGTGGCGAATTCCAGTGCGACAAGAGGGGCAAAATTGCGCAATCGGCTGGTCCCGTTGGTCAAGCTGACAAATCGGGAGGTGAATGATTGGCTGAAGTGGGTTTGGGGCAGACAATCGGACCTGCGATCGTCCTGATGGGAGCCGCTGTTGTCGCAGTGCCGCTTTTTCGGCGGCTCGGTCTGGGGTCAGTGCTGGGCTATTTTGCTGCCGGTGTGCTGGTCGGCCCCTCATTGCTTGGCCTGTTTACCGACGCCCTGTCCATCCTGCATTTCTCCGAGCTTGGCGTCGTAATGTTCCTGTTCGTGATCGGGCTTGAATTGCGCCCACTCAAGCTATGGGCGATGCGTGGGCAGATTTTCGGACTGGGATTGGCGCAGGGCGCGCTTGCGATCGCAAGCCTTGCGCTGATGGGAATGCTGGTTTTCGGCCTGTCCGGCCCAGTGGCTTTTATTGCCGGCGCGGGCTTCGTTCTTTCATCGACAGCCGTCATCATGTCGGTCCTGCAGGACCGTGGGGAGATCTCAAGCGCCGAGGGTCAGAAATCTGTCTCCATTCTCCTTTTCGAGGATCTGATGATCGTGCCGCTTCTGGCGGTCGTCGCCTTTATGTCGCCCCTGTCGCAGGGGCAATCGGGGTGGACTGATGTGTTCATGGCGTTTGGCGCGCTATTCGTCCTACTGGGCGTTTCGAAGTGGGGCCTGAATCCCTTCTTTGCCTTACTTGCAAAAGCGCGGACGCGTGAAGTGATGACGGCGGGTGCACTGCTGGTCGTGCTCGGGGCCGCATTGCTGATGGCAGTCGTTGGCCTTTCCATGGCAATGGGCGCATTCCTTGCCGGGGTCATGTTATCGAGTTCCAGCTACAGACATCAGGTTGAAACCGATATCGAGCCATTTCGCGGCCTGCTGATGGGGCTGTTCTTCATGGCCGTCGGCATGTCGCTCGACCTTGCCGTCGTTGTCGCAGACTGGTCGCTTCTCCTCGCCATGCTGATCGCTTTCATCATTGCCAAAGGAGCCGTGGTCTATGGGGTCGCGCGCGCGTTTGGCAGTTCCGGTCATCAGGCGCTGCATCGCACCTCGATGTTCCTGCAGGGCGGCGAATTTGCTTTTGTTCTCTACGCAGCCGCAGCGAGCGGGGGCGTGATCGACGCGCGGGAAAATGCCTTGTTCACCACCGTTGTGATCTTTTCAATGGCCCTGACGCCCATACTGATGATCGCAGCCGAAAGCTTGCTGAGAAGCAAGGCATCGATGGAAGGTGTGGAAGCCGCTCACGATCTGCATGGACGGGTGCTGATTATCGGGTTCGGCCGCTTCGGGCAGATCGCATCGCAACTGCTGCTGTCCAAGGGCGTCAGTCTGTCGGTGATCGATATGAATCCCGATCGTATCCGCGAAGCAGGACGGTTTGGCTTCAAGGTCTTTTTCGGTGATGGCACCCGCCTCGACACGCTGCGACATTCGGCAGCCGGATCGGCCGAGGCATTGCTGATCTGCATCGACGACCCCAAAGCTGCCATGCGGATCGTGAGATTGGCGCAGCACGAGTTCCCGCAGGCAAGGATCCTGGTGCGCAGCTTTGATCGCGCCCATGCGGTGGAACTGATCCGGGCTGGGGTCGACTATCAGATCCGCGAAACGGTAGAATCCGCCTACATGATGGGGGCGGAAGGGCTGCGGGCGCTGGGGTATGCTGAGCTCGATGTGGAGGAGGCCGCCGATGACGTGCGTCAGCGCGACAATGAACGGCTGTCCGAGCAGGTACAGGGCAATGACATGGCCGGCCGCGGCCGGTTGCATGTCCAGCCAGTTCCGGAACCTTTCGGCAAAGCGTCCACGCAAAAATAGCGGTAAAAGTGAATGCGAATGGTAAAGGTTGCGATTGCCGGGTTCGGGGGCGTGGGTCGGGCCACGGCGAGCCTTCTCCTGTCGCGGCGCGCGCGTTATCGCCAAGTCTATGGGGTCGACATCCGCCTGGTTGCGGTCTGCGGATCCCGGGCCGGCTTAAGCGACGATCGCGGTCTTGGAGAAGACCAGCTCGGCGCGCTTGAGGATGGTCTCTCTGGTCCGGCTTTCATAGAGGCGAGCGGAGCCGATCTTCTCATCGAAGCCGGCCCGAGCGATTTTCGTAGCGGCGGCCCGGGGCTTGGCTACATTCGATCCGCCCTCTCTGCCGGGCGTGACACGATCGTCGTATCCAAGGGTGCGCTCGTCCACAGCGGAATAGAACTTCGCCAACTTGCGAGAAGATCGGGCGCCCTTCTGAAGCTCAGCGGCGCGGCGGCGGCGGCCCTGCCGACGATCGATCTCGTTGATCACAGCCTCAAGGGCTGCACGGTGCTCAAAGTCGAAGGCATTCTAAATGCCACGACCAACTACCTGCTCGACGCCATGATGACACGTGGGATCGGCTTTGACGCTGCCTTGCGCGAGGCGCAGCTCGGCGGCTTTGCCGAAACCGATCCGCGAAACGACACGGAAGGGTGGGATACCGCCTGCAAGCTGCTGATCCTCGCCAATTTCGGCCTCGACGCCGACCTGACGATGAATGACCTGACCGTCGAGGGTGTTCAGTCGGTGTCCGGCGAGCGTATCGAGGCATGGCGCAGGGAGGGGCTCGTTCCAAAACTTGTCGGCAGTCTCACGCGGGCTGACGGCACATTTAGCGCCGCCGTTGGCATCAAGGCCTATCCTCTCTCCGATCCATTCGCGAACATTCGCGGAAAGGACAAGGCAATCCGCATCGTTACCGACGCGATGGGGGAAACGATCGCGATCGGATCCGGCAAGGAGCCTCTGGCCACAGCCGCTGCTGCGCTGAAGGATCTCGAACACGTTTTGACGGCGCGGGCCGCAGCACACCTATCTGAGTAAAGGGCTTCACCATGACAAAGCTCAGCTTGCAGGCCATTCGCCATGTCGCGTTCGAAGATCTCGGCAGCTTCTGCTCCAGCTGCCTGGTAATGCTGAGGGCGTTCAAACCTGAATGCCTGCCGGCGGTCGTGGCTGTAAGATCATAAGTGCCAAAAGCGCGTCCGATGCAATCTGTGAGGAGGTAAATGACAGGGAGATCGGCTTCTTCAACTCCCCGCCACCTCGTCGCTCGCGATCGCCATTGCGTGCCGGCTGTGAGGCGATCTCGCGGATTTGAACTGATACTCTTTTGTCCACCCGGAAGATGCCATACCTCCGCGCCCGGAATAAAGCCTGGTTGGCATGCAGATCCTCTTGCAAATGGCGTTCCCCATTTTGCGACAGAGCTTCCCAGGATCGAGCACTATCGCATGGCCGGCTGTGATGACACTCTCAACCTGTCGGTGGCGGTTACCCGTGGTGAAAGAAGCTCTGCGCCAAACATCTATCAAAGGACCCATAATGGAAATCGGTATCGACAGTTTTGCAGCTATCCTACCAGATCCGGCGACAGGACAGGTTCCCTCGGCCACCATCCGTATGGCGGAACTGATCGAGGAAGTCGAAGTGGCGGACCGCGTTGGATTGGACGTGTTCGGTATCGGTGAACATCACCGCGCAGAGTTCCTCGACTCCGCGCCGACGATCATACTGGCTGCCGCAGCGGCAAGGACCAGCCAAATCAAATTGACGAGCGCGGTGACAATAATAAGTGCCGCCGACCCTGTGCGTGTATTTCAGGAATTTGCGACCCTCGATCTAATTTCCAAGGGCCGTGCGGAAATCGTTGTCGGTCGCGGGTCCTTCGTCGAGGCTTACCCGCTCTTCGGCCTAGACACGCGTGACTACGACGACCTTTTCGCGGAAAAGCTTGATCTGCTACTCGCGCTGCAGGAGTCGACGAATGTCACCTGGGAAGGGCGTTTCCGAGCACCGCTCAGTGGACAAGGAGTCTATCCGCGTCCCCATCAACAGCAACTACCGATATGGATCGGTGTGGGCGGCACGCCGCAGTCCTTCGCCCGCGCTGGTGCGCTTGGGCTTCCACTGATGATCGCCATCATAGGCGGAAGCTTTGAGCGCTTTCGGCCGCTCGTCGATCTCTATCGAGAAGCTGGTAAACGAGCAGGGCACAGCCCCGAAGTGCTCAAGATCGGCATTCATGCGATGGGCTTCGTCGGCGAAAGCGATGCCGCAGCCAAGGACGCTTTTTTCCCTGGCTGGGCACATCTGACAGCGAATATCGGACGCGAGCGCGGCTGGTCGCCGCCGACGCGTCAGCAGTTTGAGGTCATGGTGGGACCTGAAGGTGCATTCCTAGTTGGTGATCCGACGACGGTGGCAGCCAAAATACTGCAGGCGAGCGAAACACTGGGTGGCACATCTCGCATCACCTTCCAGATGAGCACAGCGGCTCTCGATACTGCAGCGATGAAACGATCGATAGAACTGCTGGGCACTGAAGTGGCGCCGGCGGTCAGAGCGGCACAACGGCTTAATACCCTGGCTTGATCGTAATACGGGGAACCCGAAATGGACATCGAAGATCTGCGGACCTTTGTCGAAGTCGCCGATTCCGGTGGTGTATCGCCCGCGGCGCGCCGGTTGGGGGTATCCAAGTCGATGGTCAGTCGGCGGCTTGCGCGGCTTGAGATAGAACTCGGCGTTCAACTTCTTGCGCGCACAACGCGCGGTGCGGGCCTGACCGAGGCGGGCGTTACGTTTCGCGATTTCGCGGCGAAGACCTGCACCGAAATAGACATTGCTCGCGAAACGATTTTGCCCGAAGGCGACCTTCGTGGGCGCTTGAGGGTTTCCGTTCCGCTGACATCGGGCCCAATGCACTTCGCCTCCGTGCTTACAGAAATGGCGCGCCGCCACCCGCAGCTTCAAATCCATTCCGAATATAGCGACCACTGCGTCGATCTGGTTGCAGAAGGGTTCGACTGCGCAATCCGGGTCGGCGCGTTGCGTGATTCAAACGTGATCGCCAAGCGCGTGGGCGAGATTTATTTTAAGCTCGTCGCCAGCCCCGACTATATCAGGGTTCATGGCTCACCTAAATCGCCAGGCGAAATCGCGACCCACCAAGGCCTATTGGGTATCGAGGCCTGGCGGTTCCTGGAAGGCGACAAGATCATCACTGTGCAGCCACAAGGACGCTTCAGCTCCAACAATGGTGCGGCGATCGCCAAAGCCGCAGCGGAGGGGCTTGGCATTGCTTGGCTTCCGGACTGTGTCACCCATACATATCTTGCCTCAGGCGCGCTCGTCCCGATCATGACGCGCTTTCCGCTGCCCGTCGGGGATGTTCATGTTGTGAGGCCATCCAGCCCCCATCCACCGCGCAAGGTGCGTATCCTTTCCGAATTTCTCATCGCATCTTTCGAAAAACTTCGCGGGGCGTCGGGTGCGGAAAACCGATCACCCAACCTTGATCACCCGCCCACATCTTTCAACAGTTCGTCGGGTGCCGAACTCCGCCTGGCGATAAATAACTCCGTTTCAGATGATGATGCCGTCAGAGAACTGCAGCAACCAATTCACTCCGCGATGTAAATCGCCCACCAGATAAGAAAGGTGTCCGCACATGAGCTGGAACCCCGCAATCGAACCAGGCTGCCCGGACGAGGTTGGCATCGACGCGATCGAGACCCTCATCATTCCCCGCGCTCGCGACCTCGGCGGCTTTGAGGTCCGGCGCGCCCTGCCAGCCCCGAAGCGACAGATGGTGGGACCATTCATCTTTTTCGATCAGGCAGGACCGGCCGAACTCCTAACAGGCCAGGGCATCGACGTCCGTCCTCACCCTCATATCGGGCTTGGCACGGTCACATACCTCTATCGCGGCGACTTTCACCACCGCGACAGCACCGGAGCCGACCAGATCATCCGTCCTGGTGCTTTAAACTGGATGGTTGCAGGCCGCGGTGTTTCCCATTCGGAGCGAACATCCGCCACTGCCCGAACCGGGCCGAACAGCCTCTTTGGGATCCAGACCTGGCTCGCCTTGCCGGAAGAGAACGAGGACATGGCGCCAACGTTCAACCACTACGGTGAGGAGTTACTGCCGGTGATCGAGGATCACGGGGTGTCGGTTCGGCTCATTCTCGGCAACGCCTATGGCGAGACCGCTCCCGCAACCATGTTTTCTGAGACATTCTATGCCGATGTCACGCTGGAGGCAGGAGCTCGCCTGCCGATGCCGGACAATCAAGAAGACAGAGGCATCTATATCGTCGAAGGCTCGATCTCGATCGCTGGTCAGGAGTTTGAGGCACAGCAGATGATGGTCTTCCGCCCCGGTGACAGGATCACGGTCGCAGCCGGGCAGAAAGGCGCGCGCCTGATGATCTTAGGCGGGGCGACACTGTCTGGACCGCGCTACATCTGGTGGAACTTCGTCGCTTCGTCGAAAGAGCGAATTGAAGAAGCCAAGGCTGAATGGCAGGCGCAGAAATGGGGCGAAGGCCTGTTCGACCTGCCGATCGACGATCGCGACGAGCATATACCGCTTCCGGAATGACGACAGTAGCGCGATCGCCTTGGCGCGGTCGATCAAACCGAAACAGCATTCACGGCCTCGTCGTGTTTCGGCAGAAATTGGAGAAAGCAAAATGAGCAATAAATGGCCCCACCTCGACTACCTCAGCTGGCGCGAGACGTGTTCCGCCCTGCACCTTTATCTGCAGGTCGTCGGTAAATACCGGCTGGCTCATACACCGTGGCTCAACCATTCCTGGAACGCGACTTTCTACGTGACCCCTTCCGGTCTGACGTCCTCTCCAATTCCTGATGGCCCCGGCATCGAGATTGCGTTCGGCTTCCATGACCATGCCGTAGTGGGCACGAGCGGCGACGGACGCCGGGCCTCGTTTGCGTTGGGGGCGTCTACCGTCGCTGAGTTCCATGCCAATTTCACCCATCTGATCTCCGAACTCGGCGGCAATCCCGACTTCCATGGTCAGCCAAATGAAGTGGCAGACCCCGTGCCGTTCGATGAGGACCATCGGGAACGTTCGTATGACCGCGAGGCCGTCCAGAATTTTCATCAGGTCTTGATGGCGATAGACCGGGTATTCAAAGCGTTCCGGACATCCTTCATCGGGAAATCCAGTCCTGTGCACCTTTTCTGGGGCAGCTTTGATTTGGCCGTCACACGGTTTTCGGGACGGCAGGCGCCAGTCCATCCAGGCGGCATTCCAGCGCTGCCGGACAAAGTGGCGCAGGAGGCCTATGACCGCGAGGTATCTTCGGCGGGCTTTTGGCCGGGAGGTGGCGGCATCGATTATCCCGCATTCTATGCCTATGCCTATCCCGCACCGAGCGGTTTCAGGGCTGCGTCTGTTCAGCCTGATTCGGCATTCTGGCATGAGGGCCTGTCGGAGTTCATACTTCCTTATGAGGCGGTCCAAGCTGCAGCCGATCCTGACGAAGCGCTCATGGCGTTTCTCATCTCGACTTACGAAGCAGCCGCCGATCTTGGAAATTGGGATCGCGACCAGCTTGAGTGCACGCACGGGCAGCGGGGCAAAGTTCGGGAACTGAATGCGAAGGCCCCGGAGCAGGCTGCTTCTTCGGTTAGCGAGGAAGTGGAACGGGAGGACGGGGCGTCGAAAGGGCGGTACCGGATCGTGGTAGAGGGCGTCGAGGCGGAGATGACCTACAGCCGAGCTGGCACACAGCTCATCATCATCGACCATACCGATGTCCCCGCCGCCTTACGGGGGAGAAAAGTTGGTGAGCGGCTTGTGCGCCAGGCGGTCGAAGATGCCCGACGCGAGAGTGTTTTTATCATTCCTCTTTGTCCGTTTGCGAAAGCCCAGATTGAGCGACATCCTGAATGGCAGGATGTTCTTCGAAAGTGAGCAGAATATTTGCATCGGAGAATAGCATGCAGGAAGAACCCGATCCGATCCTGGAGGCAGATAAGATCCTGATGGCCGCTGTCGATGAGGCAATCGACAACGCTGTGAGGACCGCTGGACCTGAACTTGAAGGAGTTGGTTCACGCGTCTCAACTCGTGATTACTTCGCAGATGGCGTCCTGCGGCACCTGTTCTTCCGTTTGTGCGGAGCCGACCCGACAACGAACACGGAAGGTGATCCCGAAACGGCATGGAAGATATTATATGCAGGGCGCAGCGTCGCCCGTCACTGGGAGAGGGAACGAGGCAGTCCGGCGACATTACGGATGAAGAAAGACCGTCCGGAGGATATCGAGAAGGACAGAAGTGAACGACAGCAACTGGCACTCTCGGCACAGAACTTCGCATTGACGACGGTTGTCCGAGCTTTGGTCGATCACGCGCGCACTTCGGATCCAGCAATCAGAGATCGCCTCGAAGCAGTCATCGATGCACGCCACGCGCGACTTGTGTCCGTATCCGATACCGACCGCGAGTTTACCGAAAGAGCAAAAACCTACCTGTCGCTCCTCACCAGCCTACCGGACTAGACGCCCCGGCGCAATCGGGACCTCAACATTTTATGGAGTTAAACATGACAGAAAGTTGCCCGGTTCTCACACCCTCCGAAAGACAGATCGTCGACGTCATCAAGATTGCGGACAAGGCATTGGCTGATGCGGTGTCTCTGGCTCTGCGGGAGGCGGTCAAAAAGGCTGCCGAGGATATGAGAGCAATCGGCCAGGAGGAATCCGCGCCGGCGATTCAGTATTTTGCGAGCGTCGTTCATCAAAGAATGTACTGCCTGATGTGCGGTGCGGATCCGGACACACTCAAAGGCGGCAATCCCGACATCGCCTATCACGTCATCCGCAACAGTCAGAATATCGCCAGGCACTACTGGTCGGCGGATATAGAACCCTATCCACCCAGGTAGGAGGCGGTAGCGATCTCCAATATTGGAAATTTCGTTGCACTTATAGGCTCGCTGATGATCGTTGCCGGGTCGGGACTGCCGCAGATGGTGGAATTGCTGCTGAATGCAGGAGCGGATGTTTTGATCCTTGAGCCGCGCATGGGCGCGACAGCGCTTCACAAAGCTGCTCAATCCGGCAATCGTGAGACAATAAAGCGACTTCTGGACAACGGCGCATTTGTTGATCAGCAGTCACCCGTATTGGGGAATACAGCATTGATGGATGCCGTCTTACACAAGCAGGAAGATGGTGTAAGGACGTTGCTCTCCTATGGCGCCAAGACTTCAATCCGAAACCACTGGGACCAAACGGCTCTTGACCTCGCCGAGAATGATGGCCCCGATTCAATCGCGCGGCTGATCCGTGATAAAGTCAGCGCCAATGAAGCAAAAGTCCTGCGATCTGATCTGGTACTTGCCGCAAAAGCGGGTGACCTCGGAGAAGTGAAACGGTTACTTGCGGCCGGCGTCGACGTCAATCAACGGATGCCAATCACCGGGACGCATGAGGACGACTATACTCCAGTGGGGATCGCCGCGCGAGAAGGGCATGCCGAAATTGTGGCCCTTCTCAGGGATGCAGGTGCAGACGTTCGGCAGGTCGTCGGCCTCATGAAAGGTACACCTTTCCATGAAGCGGCTTATTTCGGGCATGCAGATGTGATCAATGTACTTTCCCAAACCGGAAGCGAAACGGCAGAGCAGCCGGACGTGGATGCACAGGGACCGTATAATGGTCTAACCGCACTCCATGACGCTGCGTGGCACGGTCACCTTGACGCTGTGAGATCGTTGGTCAAGGCTGGCGCGCGACTCGATCTTCTGGGTCACGCAGGCCTCACGCCCAGAGCATTGGCGCTCCAGTACGGATATAACGAAATCGCATCGTTGCTCGTTGAACGGAATGAGAGCACCTGAATTAACTCACAGTCGGTTTCCGCCAGCGGACATGACCTTGACCACGCCCGGCTTTTGTCACCGAATAACCGCGTTCATCGTGGCGACCGAAGCAACGGTTTCCATCTGCTACCAGGCGACTTTCAGTTCCGCTCGGAAGTAGTTGCTGTCACGGCCTCCGGCGTTGCGAAGCGTCGAACCGACCTGGTAATGAACCGCTTCTACCGAGCCGGTAAGATTTTGATTGAACCTGTAGTCGGCTCTCAACTGAGCGTAGGCGCCCGTCCACGGATCTCCTCCGCCTGCGGTCCCGGCAACCGGGATGCTCGGCAAGGTATAAACGGCGTCGTCCGTCGTCTGGCGCCACAGCAGACCGACCCCGGCCAGTAAGGTCAGGTCCTCGATCGGCTGAACGGTGATCGATGGCTTGAGGTGGATGAGGTTGGCGTATCCGGTATGCCCGCCAAGCGAGAAATAGAATCCGTTTGGAAACAGCGGATTGAAGGTGCCAAGCGTGCTATCATCCGCATTCCGGTCACCTGAAGCCATGTCGAACTGCAGACCGATCCTGGGCGACCAAGTGACTCCCTCAAAGGTATACCCCGTCCTCGCCCCGAACGCCCAAGCCTGAATATCGGCCGAACCGACCTGTCCGACCTGGCCCATCGCTTCCGCGTCCCAGTCGAAGCCGGCATACGTCCCGGCCAACCGGAAATCGAGCACATGCCTTTCCTCGTCTCCCGATGCGGTTAAGAAACTGGCGTCCTTGCGTTGGTAGAGCGCGTAATAGGCGGAAGCCTCTGTCGACGGGGACAGTTGTCGCTCGACCCTGGCGCCACTGAACCGCAGATCGCTGCTTGACTGATCATCGAAAGGATCGTCATCCCGATACTGGACAGGCTGACTGACAAGACCATAGAAGCGCCATGTCTCCGTTTCCCACCCGGCCCACACCGCATCGAACGACTGGCGGACATTCGGCCCGTCACGCGTCGACACGAAACGCTCTAGGTCGAACGCGAAGTCTTGCCGGCCGATCCTCGCACTGAACGTTCCCGCGTCAGTCTCCTGCGTATACCCCATGAATGCGAGCCGAAGGTCAAATCTGTTTGCATCGTTGGGGCCGACTGCCGTCTTGTCGATGGCGCGCACATCTTCAAACTGCGTAAACAATTGCCAGTTTTCATTCAGGTGAACGTCGATGTGAAACTGCGCGCGCTGCAATCCGTAGGCATCCCCCGGGTTTGTCGCCACCGTTCCGAACGCTGGCGCATAGCTGGTTTCAAAGATTTCTCGCAGGTTGAACCCTAACGAAATATAGCTGTCAGGATTAGAGGGAAATAACGGGATGTATTTGAGGCGATCCAGCGATTGCGTCCGTAGTTCTGCATCCGCGAAAGGCGACCAGTCCTCCTTCGAGCGATCGGGTTTCATCACGGGCCGCTCCGCCGCATTTGCATCGTCGTTGGCGAGGGCAAGCCCGTGCTCCATCTGAGAGAGGATGATGAGAGCCAACGATAAACCAAGTCTCCTTGCCCAGTGCGTGAAGCCAGTAAGGTTCGGCTGTCGCCTGCTGCATCGATCACCGCCGGCGCGCCATTGGGAACCTAGGTTTAAGTTGATCAATCCCACGAGGTTCATTTCGGTTGTTCGATGCGGCATTTTCGGAAGGAACGACGAGGAAAGGAGGATCGTCCGCAGTGTTCCGGTGCCTCCATCGACTTCCTCGTCATCCCGGCCATCACTAGAGTCCTGCTGGGGCGTTCGTCACTGGTGTGTTAAGCAACTGCTGCTCCCACAGATAAGCAATGCCGCTGCCCGCCATGTGCGAGATGAGCACTTCAGTCAGTTCCTCTACATGCTCGGTACGAGCCCAGTCACGCTGCCATTCGCCGGTCAGCGCCATCCAGGTCATCATGTTGACGCCGGCTGCGATCATGCGCTGGATGGCGACTTGGTGAGACTCGACGGAGCTTCCGCCCGATGCGTCGGTGATGACGGTCACGTCCCAGCCTTCGCCAGCGGCCTGGATTGCGGGCATCGCAACACAGACTTCCGTCCACAAGCCCGCGATGATCAGTTGCTTGCGGCCGGTCGCCTTGACCACGTCCACCACCTTCTTGTCCTCCCAGGTGTTCACCCAGGTCCGGTCGATCACTTCCTGCCCCGGAAAGACGTCCGTGATTTGCTTGAAGAGCTTGCCGCCGCGATCAGCGATTACACTGGTGAGGATGGTCGGAACATTGAACGCTTTTGCCAGCTTTGCCAGCGCAGTCGTGTTGTTGACGACAGCCTGAGGGTCGTGACTATTAACGTTGGTCAGCTGATAGGGCTGATGATCGATGAGGACGAGAACAGAATCTTCGGGACGAAGGAGAGAATCTAGGCCGTTACGAAAGGTCATGGAATACATCCTATATTGGTGGTTCGTTGAGGGATGTTGCAAGGATGCCCTCGTCGGAGAGTCATCCGCGAGGAACCTGTCATTCTCTTCTCCAGCCCGGTAGTCCCTGGCCGTGTGAAGCTGTGTTGCAAGAGTAGGAACGCGAAGTGGAAATAGAGGATCTGAGGATATTCGTTGAGGTCGCCGATGCGGGCGGAGTCTCTTCAGCAGCGCTGCGACTGGGTATTTCCAAGTCCATGGTCAGCCGGAGGATCACGCAGCTCGAAGCGGAACTTGGTGCACAGTTACTTGCGAGGACGACCCGTGGTGTAGCGCTGACAGAAGCGGGGGCCACATTCAGGGAGTATGCGGCCCGGATTTCTGCCGAACTGGATGCGGCGCGGGAAACGATCCTGCCAGCCGGTGAGCTTCGAGGCCGCATGCGCGTAGCCGCACCACTATCATTTGGCCCGACGCATTTTGCTCCTGTCCTCGCCCAGATGGCGCGCCGATACCCACAACTACATATCAGTTCGTCCTATACTGATCGCTTCGTAGATCTCGTCGGAGAAGGTTTCGATTGCGGAATTCGGGTAGGCTACCTGCAAGATTCGAACCTCGTCGCAAGACGTGTCGGACCGCTCTATGGCAGATTCGTTGCGAGTCCTGCCTACATCGAGGCTCACGGCGCTCCCGAACGACCGGAAGATATTGTGACCCACCAGATCGTAATGCGGGAAGCCGAAACGTGGCAATTGATGGATGGCGAAAAAGTTGTCACGGTGCGTCCCCAGGGACGCTTTGTAGCCGACAACGCGGTATCGCTTATGGCGGCTGCTCTGGAGGGGCTCGGGGTGGCCCGTCTGCCGGAACCGCTCGTGGCGGGTCATATTTCCTCGGGCGCACTGGTGCCCGTCATGTCAGGTTATCCGATCCCGCCGGCCGGCATCTTTGTTGTAAGGCCACCTGGCCAGTATCCCTCGCGAAAAGTGAGGGTCCTCACTGATATGCTCATCGAATGTTTTGGAAACCCGCCCATTGGTGACGGGGCGGCAAGGTTAGACAAAGAAGAAGAATGATCGGCGCAAGGGTAGCGTTCACCTTTTGAAATCGATCGGATTGCTTCCACCGCTTGCGTCGGCGCGGAATTCTCGTCGCCAGCTGCCTCGTCGGTTGGCGCGCGCCGAGTGACCGGATCGACCTCGTTGCGATCGCCCGGCTTGTCGCAGCGGACCTGGCGCCGGTGCTGATCGCATCAGGCAAGGCGATTGAGGTGATCGTTGAGAAAACCCCGAATGATCATGGGCAATAGCGGCTCGATAGAACGCGCGCTCATAAATCTCATCCAGAACGCTGTCGAGCATGGCGGAGACGAGGTGATCGTGCGGGTCAACGGCCCCTCGGTGGCAGTGGAGGATAACGGGCTGGGCATACCGGGAGACCACCACGAGCGGGTGCTTGAACCCTTTCATCGGCTGCGGCCGCGCTCTTCCGGTGCTGGCCTGGGTCTCAACCTCGTCAAACAGGTCGTGGATCATCATGGCGGCCGCATCACGATTGCGGATGGCCCCAGCGGCGGCGCGATTGTACGACTAGAGTTTCCTGCGGTGTCGTAGCCGAGAGAGCCAATATTGGCGCAATATTTCCCTGTGAAAATGCATTTTTGGATGGAGAGGGCAGGACATACCTTCCTCATGTAAGCGGTCCTATCGCTCGGTGAGTTGCGACCACGGAGGGCCGCCTTTGCTCACCTGAGGTTCAGCATGATCACAAATGACAGATGGCGACGACCCGGCTGGTTAGAAACCCTGACCGGACTTATTGCATATGGAATGCTTATTTTTCTATTCGCCCTGCTGATGGGACTTCTGCCAAGCAATGATGCTGTGGTCTTGGGAGTTGTCGGCTCGACGGCAGGGGGTTTTGTCTGTGTCGGCGCTTTCGCTGCATCCTATAGCCTTCGCATACGGAATTTGCGCCCGTTTGGCTTCAAACGAGTCTCGCCTCGCTGGCTGCTGACCGCGGCAGGAATGGGAATCGTCGGTTATGGTCTCAACCTGATCATACAGTTCACATATCTGGCCTGGTTCGGCGCCAATGATCCTCAAGGGATCCTCCATGCCGCCGCACGCGGCGGGCTCATGCCGTTTCTGTTGTCCTTTCTGGGCGGCGCCATTTTTACACCTTTCGGCGAGGAAATTCTGTTCAGAGGCGTCGTTGCAAACGCGCTCAACCGTTATGGCGTGTTCGCTGGCGTCGTTCTCAGCTCAATCATATTCGGCCTCGCACACGGCGTGAGCGTCATCCTGCCCGTCGCGATCATGGTCGGTGTTCTTTGCGGGATACTCTTCCGTGCAACAGGATCGGTCTGGCCCTGCGTCATCGTGCACTGCGTCTATAACGGGATGAACAGCATCGCGTCGGCAGTCGGCTTCGCACCGATGCAGTAATTGCGCGCGCCGCGACGTCTGCGAACCGCAACCGGGCTTCTCAGTGAGCACTTTTCGGCCTCAGACAATGTTGCCGCAATGTTTGCCTGCTTTTTGGGCCATGGGCGCGCTTCGGGGTACCGCTCCACCTTCCGCGTGTCGCCGAAGAAACGTCCAACGCTCATTTCTTAAGGATATCACCAGCATGCTGCAGCACCATTCCGTCAAACACCGTCGCTCCTGCGTAACCGCCTTCTCCATGGCCCTCCTTGGCATCGCCTTGTCGGGATGTGTGTCGGCGGAAGAACGGCAGTACAGGGACGCAAATACCTGCCAGAGTTTTGGGGCACCCTACGGGTCTCGCGCTTATACGAACTGCATGCTGGAACAACAGGCGCGGCGCGACAACGCGCAACGGGAGTCGCTCGAGCAGACCCGAGTGACGCAGGAGATCGCACGCAACGCGCAGGATATGGCCGACCGCGCGCGTTGGGAGCGCTGCAGGCGGGATCCTGGCCGGCGTGAGTGCCGCCGATAAAGTCAGTATGAGCAATATCGGCGGACAGATCCGCCGGTATTACCTGTATCGCCTACCTCCACAATCCTGACCTCGGTCCGCGGACACCTCCATCGAAATCTGACTCCTGGCCTATCGCATCAACACGGGATGGGAGGACCACCCTAACCGGTAGTCTTAGCTCATTTGAGCGCGGACGGCGAAAGACAAAGTTCATCACGTGGAGATGGAAATGAAGAAACTGGCTGCTCTTAATGACGACTTTATTTCACGGCCCGCACCCAGCCCAGGCGTTCCCGATTTCGGGTATATCGCAACCTCAGAGGGACAGCGATCGCCGTTGGCGCCCAGAGGGCCCACGATGGCGCGGCTATTTTCGGCGTCATCACCAGTATCGCGACCATGATCGTGGGGTGTGGCGTTATCACCACCGACGCCATCGTCATTCAGACGCAGCGGCTGTGATTGGCGGCCTTGCGGCTGGTGCCATTATCGGCGGCGCTTTAACCCAGTCGCAGCAGCCTCGGAATGATGAACCACACAGTTACGCAGTTGGCAGCGGCCACGTCAGTTGGTGCTATCGTCGTTATCGGTCTTACCGCGCTTACGACAACACCTTCCAGCCTTTTGACGGCCCACGCCGCCAAGCTGAGCTTCAAGCAGATATTCACCGATTTGTTCAGAGGCCCTGGCGCGGTTAGGCCTGGAGATCAACCAGCCGACTGAAACAACTCCACCAACATTCTTTTGTTGTCGCGAATGTAGGCAAAGCGGTCACCGGAACCGTTAGGTACAGCAGACGGTGCTATGACTATTTCAATGCCTTTTTCCGCCAGCGTCCAGACAATCCCGTCGAGATCGTCTACCACGAGCCCAAAATGGTTGACGCCACCAATACTCAGCATGGTCTCAACGGAGACCGTTCCCTGGTAATCAGCATGCGCGTGAAGAAGGATCGCAGAGCCACCAGAGGAACACCTCCTCCCGGCTCATGAACTCACGCAGTAACAGCTTGCCGGGAATATGCCCCGGGAGGCTTGCCAACATGGCGAGTAAACGCGACGCTGAATGCGCTCGCCGAGCCGTAGCCGACGCGCTGTGCAATCTCGGCCGTCGCCACGTCGTTGCGGAGAAGTTCCTTCGCAAGTGCCATGCGCCAACCGGTTGCGTACTCCATCGGAGCAACGCCAACCTCACGGCGGAAACGATCGAAGAACGTCGATCGCGACATTGCCGCGTCCTGCGCCAACGCTTCGACCGTCATACTGCGTCCCGGATCGGCGTGAATCCGGCGCAAGGTCGGTGCCAGCAGCGGATCAGCCATGCCACGCAGAAGGCCGGGCGGGGCTGCGGCACTACCCGTCGAACGAAGCGCCTCAATGAACAGCACCTCCAACAAGCGGCGCAGTACCATGTCGCGTGCCGTTCGCTCGGCTCTGGTCTCGTCGTTGATCATCCGAACGAGAAGCATCAGGCGCTCCTCGCCACTGATATGGATGACCTCGGGCAACAGCGAGAGGAGGAGTGTCTTGTCGTCCGAGCCGAATGCACAATGGCCGACCATCGCCACGACCTCAGCCGGAGCGCTTGAGTCGCCGAGCAGGAACACACCTGGACTTGTCTCTAGACGCTGGGCAAGCGCTCCGCGAGGCGGCGGCTCCAGGCTGCTCATCGTGAACGAGAAAATCTCCGGAACGAGCACGAAGTCGCCCGCGGTCAGCACTATCGGCTCGCGACCGGTGATCGTCATCAGACACTGTCCTTCGACCACGGCGCAATAAAAGGGGCTTCCAAGCTCCTTGCGCTCGACGAGCCACTGCCCCCCGCCGGTCACCAGCTTGGAGATCGACGGGCTTGGCTTGAGCAAAGAGACAATTTCGGCCACTGGATCAGTCACATTCGGACCTACGCTAATAAGAATTGGACAAATGAAGATAGGATATCCGACACAAGCAGTCCATCTATAGGCGAGAAAATTTCTCGTGGAGACAATCACATGCCAAAGATCCTCATCACCGGCTGCTCTTCCGGCTTCGGTCTTGCCATAGCCAAGACGTTTCTTTCTGAAGGGTGGGACGTGGTTGCCACCATGCGCACACCGCGCAACGATTTGCTGCCTCCTCATGACAGGCTTAAAATCCTGGCGCTGGATGTGACCGACGCGGAGAGCATCGCGAATGCGGTCGAAGCCGCAGGGCCGATCGGTGCTCTGGTCAACAATGCTGGCGTCGGCATGCTCAACGTCCTCGAAGGCGCTGAGATCTCGAAGATCCGCGAGTTGTTCGAGACAAACGTTTTTGGCGCGATGGCCGTGACCAAAGCGGTTCTCCCGCAGATGCGAGACCGCCGATCCGGCGTCATCGTCAATGTCAGTTCCAGCGTTACCATCAAGCCGCTGCCCGCGCTGTCCGTCTATAGTGCCAGCAAGGCGGCCTTGAATGCGTTTACCGAAAGCCTCGCGCTTGAGGCTGGCTTGTTTGGTGTGCGTACCAAACTGGTCCTGCCAGGCTCTGCGCCGACAACCGGCTTCGGGAAAAATGCTGTCGCCCGGATGGGTATGAATATCCCCGAACCCTATGCCGCATTCGTTCAGGATTATCTAATGACGCTGCGATCCGGCACTGAATTCACGACGCCGCAAGACGTGGCCGATGCCGTCTGGCGTGCAGTGACAGAACCGGACGCGCCGATGAAAACTCCGGCCGGCGCGGATGCGCAAAAATTGTTTCGCGAAGCGGGTCCATCCGTGATGCAGAAGGACAGCCGGTCATGAATAACCTGATCAATCTTTCGCGACATATCCCCACGCCCGAGGCCTCACTCACCGTCGCTTACACGCCGATCCGTCTGCCGATGGATGGCCGTCAACCGCTTGAACTGCGGCTGACCGCGCCGTCGATCGGAAGCGACCTTCCGATCGTGCTGCTGTCGCACGGATTTGGGCCGTCCAGCTACATCCCCTCGAAAGACGGCTATGCGTCGCTCGCACAGTTCTGGGCCGAGCGCGGTTTTGCGGTGATCCAGCCCACGCACGCCAGTTCGCGTGTCGGCGGCCTGCCCGCCGACGCACCCGGTGCGCCTTTCTTTTGGCGCGAGCGCGTCGAGGAGTTAAAGGTAATCCTCGATCACTTGCCTGAAGTGGAACGCCAAGCGCCTGCCGTTGCAGGACGGATGGATCATTCGCGGATCGCGGCGGCCGGTCATTCCTTCGGCGGTCACACCGTCGGCCTCCTGTTGGGCGCCCGCCTCAATGAAGAAAGCTTTTCCGATCTGCGCATCTCGGCCGGCATTTTGTTGGCGGCTCCCGGGCGCGGTGGAAAAGACATGACCCAGGAAAGCGCCGCTCGCTTCCCGTTCTTCGACGTCAATTTCTCGACGATGACGACACGCAGTCTCGTTGTCTGCGGTGAAGCCGACGATCCGCATTTCACCACGCGCGGGCCGGAGTGGCATGCGGATGCCTTTTATGATGCGCCGGGCGCTGACGCCCTTCTGACGCTGCACGGCGTTGGCCACGGACTTGGCGGTATCGCTGGTCTCGATGCCAAGGAAACCGAGATCGAGGCGCCGGACGTGTTGGAAGCCACGAAGCGGCTGACAGCTGCGTGGCTGCAGACAGCACTGGGGGCGGATGTCGATGCATGGACCGGCGCGTGCCTGGCGCTCGAGACCCAAGCCGCCTCGCTTGCAGATGTTACGCAAAGCTAGCTTTGGAGAATTCTGTCGCCGGGCCGCTCGCTGATTAGCCTAGAGCCAGTTCCCGCTGGCGGACATGACCTTGACCACGCCAGCGGTGGATCAGTTGACATCGCCTTCGATTGAGAAGGCCGTAAGCCCATCGATCAGCTCTTGCTGCCGTAAAGTGCTTCTGCAGCTACCGGTATCAATAGGCAGACCGCTAAGCTCCTGAAGCCGCGTACCCCAGTTGCACATACTAACAAGCACAGGTTCCAAGGATTTTCCCAGCTCCGTGAGCTCGTACTCCACCTTAGGCGGAATCTCCGAATAAATGATGCGGTTGATAACGCCGTCGGCTTCCAGCTCCCTGAGTTGAAGCGTGATCATTCGCGGCGTCGCAGCGGGAGTGAGGCGGCAGATCGCGTTGAACCGCAGTTTGCCATCTAGCAGATGAAACAGGATCACCGGCTTCCACAGACCCCCGATGACCGAGATTGTCGCTTCCACGGCGCATCCAGTCCGGTTGGCCGTACTGCGCTTGCGCTTCGACTTGGCACTATCATCCATGATACTACATGCTCTCTTTGTACGTACTTCATTCAGAAGCGTCATACTCCTACTTGACGGCAGTGAAAAGAAGGACACGCTGGCACCGGAGGGCCTGTTCCAGCCGTTTCACCTCAAGAAGGAGCTGAGCCCCACAATGGCTACGGAACAAAAGCCACTTATCTCGGTAGTTGGTGCAACGAGCAAGCAAGGCCGCAGCGTGGCCACGACACTTCTCAAGAGCAATCAATACAGGGTTCGCGCATTTACCCGGAACCGCTATTCAGAAGAAGCTCGCAGCCTCGCAGCTCTTGGTGCGGAAGTTGTGGTCGCACCGCTGGGGCCTGGCCATCAGAAGGAACTGGTCGCAGCCTTTACGGGCGCGGATGGCGCGTACCTGATGACGCCGCAGCTTCTGCCACAAGACAACGCCGAATTTGCCCTGGGCAAACAACTGGCCGATGCAGCCGTTGAAGCCGGCGTCGGTCACATCGTCTTCTCGACATTAGAAAATGTCGAAAAGATCTCGGGCGGGAAGAAGTTCGCGCCTCACTTCACCGACAAGGCGCTCGTTGCCGATTACATTCGCACCCTGCCAATTGCACACTCGTTCGTCTCTCTCGCCTTTTTCTATACGAACCTGCTGGAATATTACGTACCGCAGATGGAAGGCGACACGCTCCTCATGCCGATCTACCTCCCTGGGGACTTCCGCGCGCCGTTCGTCGATCCTATGACGGCAACGGGACCGGCCGTCCTTTCTGTGCTGTCCGACTTGGAGACATTCAAAGGAAAGACCCTTCCAATCGTCGGCGACATCATTTCGCCGCGTGAGATGGTCGAAACTTTCCAGCACGTGACCGGCATCAAGGCAGAATACCGTAGCGCTTTCAAGCGCGAAGAACTGCTGAAATACTTTCCGGCATTCGGCGCCAATGAGCTTCTTGTCGGTGAACTGATCGGCATGGTCGAATTTGCGGTCGAGTACGGCTACTTCGACAAGGAACACGATCTGGAATGGAGCCGCCGCTTGAATCCGGAGACGCTTTCCTGGGAACAGTTTCTGAAGTCGTCCGACTGGCGCGGCGACAGGAAGCAGTTCGGCCTTTGAACCAGTCCGCCGGGGCCGACAACCGCCGGAATACGGTCACGCAGTTGTCGACGTCGAAATGGCACAGGCTGGC
>NZ_JAAXQT010000022.1:0-28246 GCF_019778565.1 Rhizobium laguerreae
CCAAAGGCGTTTACTCAGACGCGACAAATCCCTTCGGGATTTGCACATGGCGCGGGGTGGAGCAGCCCGGTAGCTCGTCAGGCTCATAACCTGAAGGCCGCAGGTTCAAATCCTGCCCCCGCAACCAGATACTTCCCAAATAGACAAAACAACAAAGCCCCGGACCGCAAAAACGGCCGGGGCTTTGCTGTTTTTGCGAAATGGCATGGCGACGCAAGATTTGACGTTGGGAACCGCTGCGGCAAACTCAGCCTCGTTCCCCAACTGTCGTAAACGCATGCCCGGTCGGTCCATGGCGTCTTTCTGGTCAGAGACACTGCAGCAAAAAAAATCCCAATGGGCGTATGATCAACTTTCAGGCACGAGTAAATAGTTGATAAAAGTATAATATTCTAATATACGTGGAGCCGGCATTTTAATATTTCCATAACAGCACGCAACGTCCCTCCAATTGGCGGACGCTGGTTATTCTACTCAGCAAGGCTATGCGATTTCATGGAGTAGATCAGAGATTTATGGGGGAATGAATAAATGCGAAAATGGGCATCTTCTTTACTGACGACTTCGCATGGAAGGGGTCGTCTTCCGTTTGCTATCTCGGGATTGCCAGCTCTCTGCGCAGTGGTGCTCTATGCCAGTGTCGCTTGCGCGCAAGCGCCGACTGAGGAGCAGCGCAATGCGATCAGGGCGGAATGCCGCTCCGATTTCATAGCGCAATGCTCAGGGGTGACGCCGGGCGGTATCGAGGCGCTCACTTGCCTGCAACAGCATAGCGCCACGCTTTCGGCTGGCTGTCGGAAGGCGGTGTCGGCGATAAGCAAACCTAAGTCGACATCCGCGGAGCCGGCTCCGGCTGCGCCAGCAACCACTGGGGCGACCAGCCCGGCACCGGCGACGGGTGTACCGGCGCATCAGCCGACCCAGGCGCAACGCAGCGCTGTCAAATCGGCCTGCCAACGCGATTTCATGGCGCAATGCTCCGGCGTCACACCGGGCGGCACTGAGGCACTCAGTTGCCTGCAGCAGCACAATGCCGCTCTATCGGCGCCGTGTCAGCAAGCCGTTGCGGCCTTGGGAGGATCAGCGGGGGGAGGATCAGCCGGATCAACCCCAGCCAGCGGCGCCGCGGCGACGGTCGCGACCACGCCCGCTCCTCGAGCCATGATGCCGGCCTTCTCGCCGCGCGAGGAACTGATGATCCTGCGTGAAACCTGCGGAGCGGATTTTCAGGCGTTGTGTCGCATGGTGCCTTTGGGCGGAGGACGGGGTATGGCTTGCCTCCGAGATAATCTGCAACGCGTGTCGCCTGCCTGTCATAGGGTGCTGACCTCGGGACTATAGCGTCTTTTCGAACATCCCGCTGTGAAGTGCCCGCCAACAACCCAGTCCCGCAAACCGCAGACGATCGCGCAAAAAGGTTGTTACAACACCCTTACTGTACCTTCGACACCTCCACCTCAGCGACGGCTGCGGTCTTCGTACGTCCTTTCCAATATTCTTCGAAGCGCTGTAGCACGACGTAGAAAGAGGGTACGAAGAGCACGGCGAGGCAGGTCGAGGCGATCATCCCGCTGAAGACCGATATGCCGATCGATTTGCGGGCGGATGCGCCGGCGCCGGTCGCCAGCACGAGCGGCAGGACGCCGAGGATAAAGGCGAAGGACGTCATCAGAATTGGCCGGAAACGCAAGCGGGCGGCCTCGACGGCCGCATCCAGTATTTCCATGCCTTCCGCCCGCCTTTCCCTAGCATATTCGACGATGAGGATGGCATTCTTCGATGCAAGCGCGATCAGCAGGATAAGGCCGATCTGCGTATAGAGGTTGTTGGCGACACCGGCTGCCATAAGCGCTGCCACCGTGCCGAGGAGAGCGAGCGGCACGGCGAGAAGGACTGCCAGCGGCAAGGTCCAGCTTTCATACTGGCCCGCGAGCACGAAATAGACGAGGAGCATGGCAAGTGCGAAGATGAAATAGATCTGCCCGCCCACGGCCTTCTCCTGATAGGACAGCGCCGTCCATTCGAAGCCTGTACCCGGCGGCAGTGTCTGATCGGCAATCTGCTCCATGACGTCGAGCGATTGGCCGGAACTGAAGCCGGCGGCAGGCCCGCCAACGATCGTTGCGGACGGGTAGAGATTGTAGAGGCTGATCAGGGAGGGGCCTTGTGTCGTGGTGACATCGACGACCGTTCCGAGCGGCACCATCGTGCCGTCACCGGCTTTGACCTTCAGATTGCGGATGTCTTCAGCGCTGACCCGGAAATCGGAAGCGGCTTGCGCATAGACTTGGAAGGTACGGCCGAATTTGTTGAACTGGGTGACATAGCTCGATCCGACATAGCCGGAGAGAGCGGAGAAGACCTGGCCCACCGTAATTCCCAGTGTCTCTGCCTTGATCCGATCGACGGAAACGGCAAGTTGCGGCACGTTCGAGCGGAAAGGGGTGCTCAGCCTCTGCAGCGACGATTGGGCACTGCCGTTCTTGACGATCGTGTCGGCAAGCGATTGCAGCAGCGGGTAGTCGGAAATGCCGTTCCTGATCTCGACCTGCATGGTAAAGCCGCTGGCATTGCCGACGCCCTGGATCGGAGGCGGCACGACCACCAGCGTCTTGGCGGCCAGCACGCTTTGCAGCGCGCCGTTCAAATGCTGGTAGATCGACAGCAGATCCTGCCCCTTTTCCTTGCCGCGCTCGTCCCAGTCCTTCAGCACGACATAGGCGACGCCGGCATTCTGCAGACTGGCATTGTTGTCGAGAACCGAGACGCCGCTGATGGTCAGTACCTGATCGACACCAGGTGTGGCTTCGGCGATCTTGCCGACCTCTTCCATCACCGCGTCTGTGCGCTCCTTCGATGCGCCGTCGGGCAGCTGCGCACTGATCAGCACATAGCCTTGATCCTCGATGGGCAGAAACGCAGTCGGCAGACGGGCGAGCCCCCAGACGGCGACACCGATCAGCGCAAGTGCTGCTATGACCATGATGCCGCTGTGGCGGGTCATCGATCCGATCAGCCCGGCATAGCTGCGTTCACCCCTGTCATAGACCCTGTTGAAGCCGCGATAGAAGATGTTGCGTTTCTCGGGCGGGACCGGCGGGCGTAGCCAAAGGGCGCATTGCGTCGGTTTCAGCGTGACGGCATTGATGGCGCTGATCAGCGCCGTGGCGGCAATGACGAGGGCGAACTGCCGATAGAGCTGCCCGGTCAAGCCGGGTAGGAAGGCGGCCGGAATGAAAACTGCCATCAGCACAAGCGTGATGCCGATGACCGGGCCGAGCAGTTCCTCCATCGCCTTTTCGGCCGCCTTTCGGCCGGACATGCCCGCCTCGATGTGTCGGGCGACACCTTCGACGATGACAATGGCATCATCGACGACGATGCCGATGGCGAGAACGATGGCAAACAGCGTCGACAGGTTGACGGTGAAGCCCAGTGCCGCCATGGCAGCGAAGGCGCCGATGATGGTGACCGGAACTGTGGTCGCCGGCACGAGCATCGCCCGCCAATCCTGCAGGAAAACGAGAATGACGATGAGAACGAGAACGCCCGCCTCGATCAAGGTGACGTAAACTTCGTCGATGGAAGCGTCGACGAATTTCGTCGTGTCGAACGGCACGTGATATTCGAGGCCCGGCGGGAAGCTCTTCGAGAGCTCCTGCATTTTCGTATTCACCGCCTGCGCCACTGCAATGGCATTCGCCTCCGGCAGCTGAAAAATGCCGATACCGGCTGCCGGCCGGCCGTTCTGCATGAAGGACTGACTGTAGGTCTGGGCGCCGAGTTCGACGCGGCCGATATCGCGAATGCGCGTAATGCGGCCGCCCTGTCCGCTTTCGACCTTGACGACGATGTTTTCGTAGTCGGCCGCCTCGTTCAATCGGCCATTGACGTTCAGCGTGTATTGGAAGACCTGCCCCTTCGGCACCGGCGGAATGCCGATCTGGCCGGCGGCAACCTCCTGGCTCTGCTGCTGCACGACGCTGACCACATCCTGCGGCGTCAGGCCGCGTGCCTGCAGTAGGTTCGGATCCATCCAGATGCGCATGGCATATTGGCCGGCACCGAAAACGGTGACGTTGCCGACACCCGGCAGGCGAGCGAGTTCATTCTGCAGATTGATGACGGCGTAGTTCGACAGGAAAAGGCTGTCATAGCGGCTATCGGGCGAGGTCAGGCTGACGAAGCCGAGGATCGCCGTCGATTTCTTTTGCGTCGTCACGCCCTGAAGCTGCACCGCTTCGGGAAGCGATGACATCGCAATGGCAACGCGATTTTGCACCAGAACCTGGGCCTGGTCCGGATCGGTTCCAATGGCAAAGGTCACGGTCAGGGAATAAGTGCCGTCGCTGGCGCTTGTCGACTGCATGTAGAGCATGTCCTGCACGCCGTTGACCTGCTGCTCGATCGGCAGCGCGACGGTGTCGACGAGGGTCTGGGCGCTGGCGCCCGGGAAGCGCGTCGTCACCTGCACCGTCGGCGGAACGACGTTCGGATATTGCGCCACAGGCAGCTGGAACAGGGCGACCGCGCCGATGAGCACGAAAACCAATGCCAGAACATTGGCGAGTATCGGTCGCTCGATGAAGAAACGCGAGATCATGCTGTTGTCCTTAGACGTTCAGATGAAGCATGGCGGCGGATTCATTGCGTGGTGGTCTTGGCCTTGGCATCGCCGGTGGCAGCTGCCGGTGGATTCATTTCGATCTTCTCGGGCGTGACCTTGCTGCCGGGGATGGCCTGCTGGATACCTTGGGTTACGACCCAGTCGGCGGGATCGAGGCCGGAGTCGATGACACGGAGCGCACCTTCGCGCTGGCCGGTCTTGACCTGCTTCTGTTCGACGACGTCGTCCTTGCCGAGAACAAGCAGGTAGCTGCCCAGCTGGTTTGTCCCGATGGCGTCATCGCGCACCAGCAGAGCCTTGTCGTTATGGCCGACCGGCACCCGAACCCGCACGAAGAGACCGGGCAGCATGGCATGGTCCTTGTTGTCGAACAGGGCGCGCACCTGAAGCGTGCCTGTGGAGGCATCGAGCTGCGGCGAGACGTAATCGAGATGTCCCTTATGCGGGTAGCCTTCCTCGGTCTGCAGGCCGAGCTCCGCCGGAATGCTTGGAAGGTCCGTCTGCTTGAAGGTGCGCCCCTGCCTTGCCAGGGTTTCCTTGATCATCAGCACCTGGGTTTCGCTGACGTTGAAATAGGCATAAAGCGGATCTGTCTGAACGATGCTGGCGAGTTTGGTGGGACCGGATACGCCGACAAGAGCGCCGATATCGACGAGGTGATCGGTGACTGTGCCGTCGAAGGGGGCAAACACCTCCGTATATCCGAGGTTGATCGTCGCGAGATCGAGATTGGCCTGGGCATTGAGGATGGACGCATTCGCCTCGTCGAGCGTCGCCTTGGCGCTGTCGACCGCGGTCTGCGTTGTGACCTGTTGCTTCGATAGATTGAGCTGCCGGTCGTATTCCTGCTGCGCGCCGACCTGAGACGCATGTTGCGAGGCGAGGGATGCCTTCGCCTGATCCAGTTGCGCCTGATAGGTGTTGCGCTCAATTCCGAAGAGCTTGGTGCCCTTCATCACCGTCATGCCGTCCTGGTAGTCGATCGATTGGACGTAGCCTTGGACGCGCGCCTCGATATCAACTGAGTTGAGCGGCGCCGTATTGCCGGTGAGTTCAAAATAGAGCGTCACCGGTTGCTGGATCGGCTGGGCGACCCGAGCCGGAGGTGGAGGAGGGGCGACGTAAGTATTGCCGCTTTCCTCACAGCCAGCGAGAATTGCCATGCCGGCGAGAACCACAGACAGGTGCAGACCCTGATACAATCTCACACGCATTGCCGCCGCCCCGATGTTTACGAGCTCTTTCAAAGGCATACAGCGTCATTTGCGCGTCTGAAAAAGACGCGCGGCGCTGTAGTCTTCATGCATGCCTCGGTGGAGACGACCCCTCTCCGAAAAGTTCCGGGCATGCGATATTATGTCGCGGCATTGCTAAAAATTGCAATAGCTGTTGGTGCGCAATTCAACTGCGAGTTCGTCTTCGATGGATGCCATGACGCGGCTACGGTTTCCCGAGCCGTTCGATGGCAGACTGTAATGGTGCGTCCGAAACGCGGATCAGCCCGAGATATGGGTTCGCCATGTCCGAAACCAGGAAGATGGCGCCGGCGACGGATAGAGCGCAGACGAGCAGAATTGACAGCACCGTCAGATTGGCCGGCGCCTGCAGCCCGAAGGTCGCAAAGAGCAGCGAGAGCCAACAGACGAGAACGGTGACAAAGGCCCATGGCAGACCCTCTTCTCCGGATTCGACCAGCAGCCAGTGGGCCTCGGCCATCATGCCGCTCACCTCAACAGCACGCGCTTGCAGAGAGTGCTGCACGGTACCCCTCGGCAACAGGGATCGAAGGACGGCCTGAACCGCCTCGATATCCTGATATTCCCCCGGCGCATTGCCGAATGTTTCGTCGGTGGTCTCGGCAGTCCAGCCGCGGCTCAGCCGTCTCTCTATGAGTTCACGCAGCAATTGACGCGCTTTGTCGGTTTCCGGCCCGTATTGCGCCATCACGCGGTCAAGCAGGAGTACCCGTGCCGCGGCCGTTCTCATCTCCACTTCGGCATTGTCATAGGACGACTTGGCGGATGCAATCAGAAGGCCGAGCGTCAGAGCCGACAGCGTTCCCACCACCGCGGTCGCCAGCCTGATGACGTCCTTGGATTCTGCATTGAGATGGTGATCCGGCAAACGGCCGCGCACCACCAATCCTATCGATGTTGCCATCGACAGAAAAACAAATACAAGCCCTCCAACCAACAGTGAGCCCAAGTCCGGCCTCCGTATCGCCACGTAAGTCCTGCAGCCACCCTGCAAGCTGTGCAATAGCTCCCGTCATCATAGCGGAAGACGGACCAAGCGCGGAACTCTTAACTTCCAGATCTTGTGCGGCCGTAATTGGGCGGATTTCATTGCTGGAAAATGAGCAGCACGTAAGCCAGGAAAAGCACCAGATGGACCGCACCTTGCATGAGATGCGTGCGGCCGCTGGCAAAGGTGATGATGCTGACGGCCAGAGTGAGCAGGAGCATCACCAGATCTCCATGTTCGAGGCCCAGCTTCACCGGGTGCCCGTAAAGACGGCTGATGACAAGCATTGCCGGCACGGTCAGCCCGATCGTTGACAGCACCGAACCAAGGAAGATGTTGACGGAACGCTGAAGATTATTGGCGATGGACGCACGCACGGCGCTGATTGCCTCAGGCGTTGCGACAAGGATGGCCATGACAACACCGCCAAATGCGGTTGGAGCATGCAGGGTTTCGATAATGTAATCGATCGGGCGGGCAAGCTGTTCAACGAGAAAGACGACGGGAGCCATATAGGCGAAAAGCAGAATGGCATGAGGCCAGACCGGCCCGCGGGGAGGGGCATGTTCACCATGATACTCGTGACGATTGCTGTCGTCGGTGAAATAGTCCCGATGGCGGCCGGCCTGAAGAAACAGAAACGTAGCGTAAAGACCGACCGATATTATACCCAGTATCAGTTGTCTCGGTGCGGATGGATGCTGTCCGTCCGGGCCTGCAAGAAATGTCGGCATCACCAGGCTCAGGGTCGCCAGCGGCACGATGACCCCGAGATAAGCGTTGGCGCCCTGCAGGTTATGCTGCTGTTCCGGTCGCCGCCATGCGCCCAGCAGCAAGGACAGGCCGACCATGCCGTTCAGGATGATCATGACGACTGCGAACAGCGTGTCGCGCGCGAGCGTGGGATTGTTCTCGCCGTGAAGCATGACGGCTGATATTGCCATCACCTCGATCGAGGTGATGGCAAGCGTCAGAATAAGCGTGCCGTAGGGCTCCTTCAGCCGCTCAGCCAAATGATCCGCGTGCCGCACGACCGACAGTGCGGAGCCGAGGACGACGGCAAACAGCCAGACGAAAATGACACTGAACCATAGCGGATCGGCAAGCCGGCCGAAGAGCTGCTCCTGGAAGGCAAGAAACGCTAAGCTCGTCACGACGCTGACGCCCAGGAACCATTCCTCGCGTATCAGGCTGCTTGGGCCGACAGCGCGCAATGCCGGACCGTCCGTCATCGAAACCACCCGCCTTCTAGCAAATGCCGCCGCAATGCGATCATCAACACCATGGTGTCCGTCCGCTGTTCTTTTGCCTGTCCCATGAGCAGGCACAGACGACGCTGCCTCAAGGCGAACCGAAGCTCAAGTCAGATCGTAAACCACTGATTAAAACTTGTAGGGCTCTGTCGTTCATCACCCACGGATCTCGACAAGGGAGCAGTCGCCGACGGTCGATCACGCCGCGCCTTGGGTTATTCGCGGCCGGTCGCCGGGATTGCCGCGCCGGTGACGACGGCTGCGGCCGGCGAAATCAGGAAGGCGATGAGGCGGGCGATCGATTGCGGCGATACCCAGCCGTCCGTCTTCGCATCAGGCATGGCCGCGCGGTTCTCAGGCGTGTCGATTGTCCCGGGCAGGATGCAGTTGGCGGTGATGCGGTCGTCGCGGCATTCGGCAGCGATCGCCTCGGTCAGCCGGATGACGGCGGCTTTCGAGGCGGCGTAAGCGGCCTGCTTGGCGCCGGCCTTCAGGCCGGGCGCGGCGGCGACATGAACGATGCGGCCGTAGCCTGCCGCCTTCATGGTCGGGAGAACCGCGGCGCTGATTGTCAGCGCAGTGCGGGCGTTTGCGGTCATCATCGTCTCCCACTGCGCGGGCGCCTCCGGCCCGACCGGTCCCATCTGGAAACCGCCGACGGTGTTGACCAATGCGCTGACGCCGCCAAAGCGCTTGACGGCCCGGGCGACGGCGGCGGCGCAGGAGGCATAATCGGTGAGATCCGTTCCCGCGATCGACAGAAACTCCGTGGAGGCAGGAAGATCGCCGGCCAAGGCTTCCAGCTCACTGCTCGAACGGTTCATGCAGACGAGTTTCGCGCCGGCGCTGGCAAGCTCGCGGACAACGGCGCTGCCGAGGTTGCCGCCGGCTCCCGTGACGATCACGGCTTTCTGGTCTTTCATGGCAATCGATCTCCTGGCGGTGCCCGCGCTCGACGGTGCGGCGCATTGTTGATCCAGGCTGCGCGGTAGTGCAAGCCCGCCGCCCAACACAGGTCAGATGTTTGCGAAACGGCCCGCGGAGCTATCTGCGGGCCGTTCGTCTTTGATCGTCTGTCGGACGTGATTTCAGTGATATTTCGCGCGTTCGCGGTCGAGGATGACAGGCGCGTCGAGGCCTGAGATCGGACGGGTGACATCGGCCGGGATGTCGCCGGTGAGCTGCAGGTCGAGATAACGGGCGCAGCAGACCCGCAGGAAGGACGTGAAGTTGCCGAGATCGTGGCCGGCATCGATCGATTCATGATGCAGCCGGGTGATCAACTGGACGACATTCATGCCGTCGCGCCGGGCAATCTCCTCGAGCTTCGCCCAAAAGAAATTCTCCAGTCTGACGCTGGTGACCATGCCGTCGATGCGCAGCGATCGGGTAGCGCTTTCCCAGAGCCGAGCATCCGCCTTGATAAACAGTTCACACATATCGTCCTCCCCCGTGCCGCCTTCTCAGGCGGCGTTGGTTTCGAGCAGGGCCGCGGCATCGAGCACGGCCATGAACTGGCGCAGCCACGACGGATGCGCCGGCCAGGCGGGCGCCGTGACCAGATTGCCGTCTGAGACTGCATCGTTGATTGATATGTCGGCATAGATGCCGCCGGCAAGCTCGATTTCCGGCCGGCAGGCGGGATAGGCCGAGCAGGTGCGGCCCTTCAGTACGCCGGCTGCGGCGAGCAGTTGCGCGCCATGGCAGATGGCGGCGACGGGTTTTCCTGCGTCGAAGAAGTGCCGGACGAATTTGAGGACGTCGGCATTGAGGCGAAGATATTCGGGCGCGCGGCCGCCGGGGATGACGAGTGCATCGTAATCTTCGGCGCGCACGCTGTCGAAGGTGGCGTTCAGCGCGAAATTATGGCCGCGTTTTTCGGAGTAGGTCTGGTCGCCTTCGAAATCGTGGATGGCGGTGGCGACGGTGTCGCCGGCCTTCTTGCCGGGGCAGACGGCATCGACCGTGTAGCCGCAGGCGAGCAGCGTCTGGAACGGCACCATCGTTTCGTAATCTTCGGTGAAGTCACCCGTGATCATCAGGATCTTTGAGGCTGGCATCGTTTCCTCCCTTTGAAACCAACTGGCGGAGATTAGCAAAGAGCTGCCGCGAGCAGGTACTATGGGAATACTACAGGCGAAATTCGCACCCGATAAGGCAACAGCATTAGACCGCCCTGACCTTCACATCAGGCACCGCGCAAGCCTCGCCGCCGCCGAAGAGGCGGGAGCGGGTGAGGAAGCGCTTCTCGCGGCCATTGTCGAGCGAGAACATGCCGCCGCGGCCGGGTACGACGTCGATGATCAGCTGCGTATGCTTCCACGCCTCGAACTGGCTGGCGCTAATATAGACTGATACGCCGCCGATCTCGCCGAGCCTGACGTCGCTGTCGCCGATCATGAATTCGTTAGCCGGATAACACATCGGCGAGGAGCCGTCGCAGCAGCCGCCGGACTGGTGGAAGAGGATATCGGGATGATCCCGCTTGATTTCTGCAATCAAATCGAGAGCTGCGTCGGTTGCGAGAACACGCGGTTCGCCGTTGACGGTGGTGGTTTCCATGGATGCCTCCTCCGAAGACACAAGGACTTCTCCCCGTGTTGGGGAGAAAGCTCAGTTTGTTGACAAACCTCGCTCTTTACTCGGCGTCATCCTCGGCCTTGTGCCGAGGATCTGCTTGATATCAACCGGCTGCAGATGCTCGGGACAAGCCGGAGCATGACGAAAGAGGGGTTGCCGACTCATCAGCAGCCTAGGCCTTCTCCCGTCGCCGGGAGAGGGCTTTTCAGCATATCACTTATGGACGGCTCTCAGAAGAAGCCGAGTGCCTTCGGGCTGTAGCTCACCAGCATGTTCTTGGTCTGCTGGTAGTGGTCGAGCATCATCTTGTGGGTTTCACGGCCGATGCCCGACTGCTTGTAGCCGCCGAAGGCGGCATGGGCCGGGTAGGCGTGGTAGCAGTTGGTCCAGACGCGGCCAGCCTGGATCTCGCGGCCGAAACGGTAGCAGCGATTGGCGTCGCGGCTCCAGACACCGGCGCCGAGGCCGTAGAGCGTGTCGTTGGCGATTTCGAGCGCTTCCTTCTCGTTCTTGAAGGTCGTGACCGAAACCACCGGTCCGAAGATTTCTTCCTGGAACACACGCATCTTGTTGTGACCCCTGAAGATCGTCGGCTTGACATAATAGCCGTTCGCCAACTCGCCGCCGAGATCGTTGCGCGAGCCGCCGGTCAACACTTCCGCGCCTTCCTGCTTGCCGATATCGAGATAGGCGAGGATCTTTTCCAGCTGCTCGGTCGAGGCCTGGGCGCCGATCATCGTCGCGCTATCGAGTGGGTTGCCCTGCTTGATCGCCTCAACGCGTTTGACCGCCTTTTCCATGAAGCGGTCGTAGATCGATTCCTGGACGAGGGCGCGGCTCGGGCAGGTGCAGACTTCGCCCTGGTTGAGGGCAAACATCGCAAACCCTTCGAGCGCCTTGTCGAGGAAATCGTCATCCTCGGCCATCACATCGGCGAAGAAGATGTTCGGCGATTTGCCGCCGAGCTCCAGCGTCACCGGAATGAGGTTCTGGCTGGCATATTGCATGATGAGCCGGCCTGTCGTCGTCTCGCCGGTGAAGGCGATCTTGGCGACGCGCGGGCTGGTCGCCAGCGGCTTGCCGGCTTCGAGGCCGAAACCGTTGACGATGTTGAGCACGCCGGGCGGCAGGAGATCGCCAACGATCTCGGCCCAGAGCAGGATCGAGGCCGGGGTCTGCTCGGCGGGCTTCAGTACGACGCAGTTGCCGGCGGCAAGCGCGGGCGCCAGCTTCCAGGTGGCCATCAGGATCGGGAAGTTCCACGGAATGATCTGGCCGACGACGCCGAGCGGCTCATGGAAGTGATAGGCGACGGTATCATGGTCGATTTCGCCGATTGAACCTTCCTGGGCGCGGATGCAGGAGGCGAAGTAGCGGAAGTGGTCGATCGCCAGCGGAATGTCGGCCGCCATGGTTTCGCGGATCGGCTTGCCATTGTCCCAGGTCTCGGCCTGGGCGAGCAATTCCAACTTGTCTTCCATGCGCTGGGCGATCTTCATGAGGATATTGGAGCGTTCTGCAACCGAGGTGCGACCCCATTTTTCCTTTGCCGCATGAGCGGCGTCGAGTGCGAGGTTGACGTCCTTTTCATTAGAGCGGGGAATGTCGCAGAGCTTGCCGCCGGTGACGGGCGTGAGGTTTTCGAAGTATTTTCCCTCGACCGGCTCGCGCCATTCGCCGCCGATATAGTTGCCGTATTTCAGCTTGAACGGCGACTCGACGATTTTCTGATGAAGCATGTCATCCTCCCTTGATGATCCAGGTTCCCAAACGAACCAGTGGGAGGAAAATGTGCATGTTTTGACGGAGTGAACAGGGAGGGTCTTCCATACCGCAGTGCACAGTGTCGCAGACCTGCGACAGCATCGCTTCACGATTGCGGGCGGCGAACCTTGATCAGTGGAGGTCGAGCTTTTTCATCTTCCTGTGCAGCGTGGCGCGGCTGATGCCGAGGGCGATCGCCGCCTGCGAGACATTGCCGCTTGCACGCGACAGCGCCCGAAGCAGGGCCGCTTTTTCCGCCTCGACCATCTCGTCCTGCTGGGCGACGCCAGCCTCGTGCAGGGCATCGGCGGCGGGAATGCCTCCGGCGATGCGCCTGTCGTCGAGCTGCAGCGCGATGCGGGCTGCGCGCGTCGCACCGAGCACCAGATCGTGCCTGTCGACGGCAAGCAGGGCGGCAGCGGAATTGGCGCCGGCCGGGACCATCAGGAAACGGGCGCCGGCAAAGGCCGAGCGGAAAAGATTGAGTTCGATTCGCATCGCCGCATCGCGCACGGTCTGCGTCAGGATCGCCAGCGTCATCTCGTTGACATCTTCGCGGCATGTGGAGATGTCGAGGGCTGCTGCCACCCGGCCGCGATGGTCGCGGATCGGCGCCGTCGTGCAGCTGAGGCTGGTGTTCGAGCTGAAAAAATGCTGATCGCGGAAAATGGCGACGGCACGCTCGTCGGCAAGGGCAGTGCCGATGCCGTTGGTGCCGATGCTGGCCTCTGTCCAGACCGAGCCGGTCCACAGACCGAGCTCGCGGAATTCCTTGTCGTCGCCGGCAGCGCCCCGGCGCTCCAGGGCGATGCCGTTCTTGTCGGTCAGAAGCAGGCAGCAGCCGGCCCTGCCAACGGTGGTAAAGAGACGATCGAGCTCTTCTGTCGCGTTGGCAATCAACTGTTCGGACTGCTCGCGCGCACGGCGAAATTCCTGGTCGGTGAGGCGCAGCGGCGCGCGTTCATCCTCGGGGGCAAGCTGGTGCATGGTCATGCATCGCCGCCATGAGGCGACAACAGGAGAACTGGCTGCCGCAGAATCGCGCTGGGCAGACGTGTAGACGTGCTCGGCATGAGCTGAGTGTTCGTGCATCGGCTCCTCCCACCGAAGTTCAGCATAGTCTGATGGAAAAGCGGCCGGTTTGCAATTGCACGTGTCGACGGCCATCCTCCCCTTCGCCTCAAGCGATCAGGGCACAATGCTGAGAAGTGTCAGCGATCTTTGCACGACATCATCCGCCATTTCATTGATCTAGATCCGGTTTGAGATCATCGGCATCGACCGTGACAGCCAGGCTTCGATACCACGCGCTGCCGCCCGGCCGGTCGCCAGGCAGGCGGTGAGGAGATAACCGCCGGTCGGCGCTTCCCAGTCGAGCATTTCGCCGGCGACGAAGGTGCCCGGCAGTGCCTTCAACATGTAGTTTTCGTCGATGCTGCTCCAGCGGATGCCGCCGGCCGAGGAGATCGCCTCGGCGATCGGCCGGGTTTCGATCACTGGCACCGCCAGGGCCTTGATTATGCCGGCGAGACGCCCCGGATCGGTGCGGTCGCGCTCGGGAGCAAGTTCGCGCAGCAGCGCCACCTTGACGCCGTCGAGGCCGGCGCCCTTACGCAGGCGGTTTGAAAAGCTCGATTTGGCGTCCTGCCGCGCAAGGTCGCGGCTCAGCCTCTCGATGGTGCGGCCGGGTGCGAGGTCGAGCGTCAGGAGGGCGCTGCCGTGGTTCAGCAGCCGGTCGCGCAATGCGGCCGTATGGGTATAGACGAGGCTGCCTTCGATGCCGCTGCCGGTGATGACGAATTCGCCGGGAAACGTGCCGGCCTCGGACGTGGCGGTGACTGATTTTACCGGCTGGCCGGCAAAACGCTCGCTGAAGTTCCCGCTCCATCCGACGACGAAGCCGCAATTGGCGGGTTGAAAAGCATCAATTTCCACACCCCTGCCGGCCAGCCGGGGCACCCAGGCAGCATCGGAGCCGAGGCGCGGCCAGCTTGCGCCGCCGAGCGCGAGCAGGGCCGCGTCGCAATAGAAGATGCTGCGCCCTTCGGGCGTTTCGAAAACATAACCGTCTTCGGCAAAACCGGTCCAGCGGTGGCGGGTGCGCAGCGTGGCGCCCTGTGCCTCCAGCTGCCTGAGCCAGGCGCGCAGCAAAGGCGAGGCCTTCATCTCCTTCGGGAAAACCCGCCCGGACGAGCCGACGAAGGTTTCAGTGCCGAGCCCTGCTGCCCAATCCCTGATATCATCGGGGGTAAAGGCATCAAGAGCGGGGCGCAGACGGGCAGAAGCCGCGCCGAAGCGAGTGGCGAAACGGGCATAATCTTCGGAATGGGTGATGTTGAGACCGGACTTGCCGGCCAGCAGAAACTTGCGGGCAAAGGTCGGCATGGCGTCGTAGACCGTTACCGCGTGACCGGAACGGGAAAGCAGTTCGGCAGCCGCGAGACCCGCCGGGCCGCCGCCGATGATCGCAATCCGCTTCTGGTTCATTGATGTCTTCGCCCGATTCTCTCTGTATGCAGTTTTGGCGCGGGCGCGGACCGCCTGCAAGGGCAGAGATCAGTGGTGCGGATGCGTGCACTGGCCGTGGTCGGCGAGCACCTCGATGACGCGGCATTGGTCGACGCGGCCGTGGCCGCAGCCTTCCACCATGGTTTCCAGCTCGGCCTTCAGCGCCATCAGGCTGCGGATGCGCTGCTCGACCTCGATCAGGCGGGCCTTGGCGATGGCGTCGGCCGAGGCGCAGGACTGGTGCGGATCGTCCTGCAGGGTGAGCAGCGTGCGGATCGCGTCGATCTCGAAACCGAGTTCGCGGGCGTGGCGGATGAAGGCGAGACGGCTGATATCGGCAGGCTCGAAGGAGCGCTGGTTGCCCTCGCTACGGCTCGGGGCCGCGAGCAGGCCGATGCTTTCATAATAACGCACCGTCGGCACCTTGACGCCGCTCTGGCGGGCAGCTTCACCAATGGTGATCTTTTTCATGATTTTCCTCTTGCACCTCTAGTCGCTAGAGGATGTAGGAGGGATGCTTCTATTTGACAAGGAAGCGGATCATGGCTGAGAGCGAGACACGATACCGGGTTGGCGGCATGGATTGCGCCTCCTGCGCAACCAAGATCGATACGGCGGTCAGACGCTTGACGGGTGTCGCCGATGTTTCCGTTTCGGTGATGGCGGGCACGATGACCGTCCGCCACGATGGCAGCAGCGATCTCAAGGCGATCGAGAAGAAGGTGACCGGGCTCGGCTATTCCGTCGCGCCGTTTGCCGGAACCGCTGCGCCTGCGCATACCCAGGGCGCGCAGCATCGTCACGACCATGGACATGATCACCGCGATCACGCGGGCCATGACCACGATCATCCTCACGATCATGGCGAGAAGGAAATCGAGGGGCTGCACGGGCACGACCATGCGCCGATGGCCGGTCCCTGGTGGCAGAGCAGGAAGGGCCGGCTGACCATCCTTTCGGGTGCAGCACTCGTTGCCGCCTATACCGTCGGCCATCTCGTGCCGGCGATCGCGTCCTATGCCTTCACCGTCGCCATGCTGATCGGGCTGGTGCCGATCGCGCGGCGCGCCATCATGGCCGCCTTCTCAGGAACACCGTTTTCGATCGAGATGCTGATGACGATCGCCGCCGTCGGCGCCGTCATCATCAATGCCGGCGAAGAGGCGGCAACCGTCGTGTTCCTGTTCCTCGTCGGCGAGTTGCTGGAGGGGGTGGCGGCGGGCAAGGCGCGCGAAAGTATCCAGTCGCTGACGGGTCTGGTGCCGAAGAATGCGCTGCTCGAAAACAATGGCCAGACGCGGGAAGTGCCGGCAGAAAGCCTTGCTGTCGGCGCCATCATCATGGTTCGCCCTGGCGACCGTATCTCGGCGGACGGCATCATCATCTCAGGCGAGAGTGCGATCGACGAGGCGCCGGTGACGGGCGAGAGCACGCCGGTGCGCAAGGGCGTCGATGCCGTCGTTTTTGCCGGTACGGTGAATGGCGATGCGGTGCTCAGGGTTCGCGTCACGGCCGCCGCGGCCGACAATACCATCGCCCGCGTCGTCAAGCTGGTGGAGGAGGCACAGGAATCGAAGGCGCCGACCGAACGCTTCATCGATCGGTTTTCGCGCTATTACACGCCCGGCGTGCTCGTGGTCGCAGCACTCGTCGCGGTCGTTCCGCCGCTGCTGTTCGCTGGGCCGTGGGGCGAATGGGTCTATAAGGGCCTTGCCATCCTTTTGATCGGCTGCCCCTGTGCGCTCGTCATCTCGACGCCGGCGGCGATCGCCGCCTCGCTTTCGGCAGGTGCACGGCGCGGGCTGTTGATGAAGGGCGGCGCGGTGCTGGAAACGCTCGGCAAGGTGACGATGGTCGCCTTCGACAAAACAGGCACGCTGACTGAAGGCAAGCCTCAGGTGACTGACATCATTTCCTTTGGCCCGAGCGAGGCGCAGGTGCTGTCGCGCGCGGCGGTGTTGGAGCAGGGTTCCAGCCACCCGCTGGCACTGGCGATCCGCAATCGCGCCAAGGCGGACGGCGTTCCCGTGCCGCCGGCCTTCGAGCTGGAAGCGCTGCCGGGTAAGGGTGTCAGCGGCAAGGTTGGTGGCGAGACGTTGGATCTGCTATCGCCGCCTGCCGCCCGCGAGCGCGGGACGCTCAGCGCGGAACAGGATGCATGCATCACGGCGCTGAACGACGAGGGAAAGAGCGTGTCGGTGCTGCTCGTCAACGGTGTTGCGGCCGGCCTGATCGCCATGCGCGACGAGCCGCGCGAGGATGCCGAGGCCGGGCTCGCTGCCCTCAAATCAGCCGGCGTCAAGGCGATGATGCTGACCGGCGACAACAAGCGGACGGCAGCAGCCGTTGCCGGCATGCTCGGCATCGACTGGCGCGGCGAGATGATGCCTGAGGACAAGCAGCGGGTCGTCGGCGAATTGAAGCGCCAGGGCTTCGTCGTCGCCAAGGTCGGCGACGGCATCAACGATGCTCCGGCACTGGCCGCGGCCGATATCGGCATCGCCATGGGCGGCGGCACCGACGTGGCGCTGGAGACGGCGGATGCGGCCGTGTTGCACGGACGCGTCGGCGATGTGGCGCGAATGATCGAACTTTCCAAACGCACGATGCGCAACATCCTGCAGAATATCACCATCGCACTCGGGCTTAAGGCGGTGTTCCTGGTGACGACGATCGCCGGCATCACCGGTCTCTGGCCGGCGATCCTCGCCGATACCGGCGCCACCGTGCTGGTGACGATCAATGCGCTGCGGCTGCTTCGGATAAAGATATAACATTTCTGACTTCCTCCCTCCGGCGTTCGTCACCGGGGGGATGTCCTATCGACGATTCGGGCCCAATCTTGAATCGAAAATCGCGGGACCGGCCATAGGGTCGGCTCTCTTCATCGGGGCTTTCTCCACAGCCTGCTTTCCTTAAGCTTTCGTTATCCGTGTTTTTCACAGGAACGTAGCGATTTCAAATCTGTCGTAACGCAATGCACAAACCATCCGTTGACGCGAATTTGGATTGGCGTACTATATCTAGTGTTCGAGGTTCCATCGATTCGTAGGGATCGATGGCTAAGACGGGAATTCGGTGCGTTTCGCCATCATGGCGCGGCAATGCCGGAGCTGCCCCCGCAACTGTAAGCGGCGAGCAACTGTCCGATTTCAGGTCACTGGAGCATGATGCTCCGGGAAGGCTGGGACAGGGTGCTTTGACCCGTGAGCCAGGAGACCTGCCTCGAACGAAACGTCCACGGGCGGGGTGTCCGGAAGGTCGCGTTGCATGGCTGCGGGGAATCTCCGCATCGCGTTTCGCAGGCCCGAACCTTCGCCCCCGAAACCTTCGTATTGAGCCACTTCGGGGTGAAGTCATGTCAGTATCTCAGTTCAGGCCGCCACCCGCTAGAGGTAGAGGGCGGAGTACGCCCAGCGGCTAAATAGCCGCATAGCTCAAATCACCGAGATTTTTCGACGGATATCGACAGATTTCCGATCAATGTCCTGCGTCCCAATCGCGTCGTCACGAGGAATATTATGACCATCACCGTCTACAGCAAGCCTGCCTGCGTCCAGTGCACTGCCACCTACCGCGCTCTGGACCGCCTGGGTGTCGACTATGACATCGTCGATATTTCGCAGGATGCCGAAGCGCTCGATCGCGTCCGCAGCCTCGGCTACATGCAGGCGCCTGTCGTCATCGCCGGCGAGCAGCATTGGGCCGGCTTCCGTCCCGACATGATCAGCGCACTTTCCTGAGCTGAGGACAGACGATGGGGCTGATCGTCTATTATTCCAGCCGATCCGAGAATACCCATCGGTTCGTCGCCAAGCTCGGACTGCGCGCGGCGCGCATTCCGCCAATTGGCGCAGACGCGTTCCAAATTCGCGAACCCTTCGTGCTTGTTGTGCCGACCTATAGCGGCGACGGCGGCAAGGGTGCCGTTCCCAAGCAGGTGATCCGTTTCCTCAACGATGCGGAAAACCGAGGACACATCCGCGGCGTGATCGCTGCGGGCAACAGCAATTTCGGCGAGACCTATGGGCTCGCCGGCGACGTGGTCTCGCAGAAATGCCAGGTGCCTTACCTCTACAGGTTCGAGCTCATGGGCACCGAAGACGATGTCGCCAAGGTCAAACACGGAATGGAACGATTTTGGACACGGGAACAAATCTGACGCGGGATGCGGGCGCAAAACCGCATCACACATTGGCTCATCCCGCCGGCGAACGCCCTTTGAAAGTGGCGGAAGCGCTCGACTACCACGCGCTGAATGCGATGCTGAACCTCTATGACGACGAGGGGCGGATCCAGCTCGACAAGGATCGAATGGCTGCCAAGCAATATTTCCTGCAGCATGTGAACCAGAACACGGTGTTCTTTCACAATCTCCGCGAAAAGCTCGATTACCTCGTGACCGAGGGCTATTACGAGCAGGAGGTTCTCGACCAGTATTCCTTCAATTTCGTGCGGGATCTGTTCGACCAGGCCTATGCCAAGAAGTTCCGTTTCCCGACCTTCCTCGGCGCCTTCAAATACTACACCAGCTATACGCTGAAGACCTTCGACGGAAAGCGCTATCTCGAGCGCTATGAGGACCGCATCTGCATGGTGGCGCTGGCGCTTGCGCGCGGCGACGAGGCCCTTGCCCGCGACATGGTCGACGAGATCATTTCCGGCCGCTTCCAGCCGGCGACGCCGACCTTCCTCAATGCCGGCAAGAAGCAGCGCGGCGAACTGGTTTCCTGCTTCCTGCTACGCGTCGAGGACAATATGGAATCGATCGGCCGGTCGATCAATTCGGCATTGCAATTGTCAAAGCGCGGCGGCGGCGTGGCGCTGTCGCTGACGAATATTCGCGAGGCGGGCGCGCCGATCAAGCATATCGAGAACCAGTCTTCGGGCATTATCCCTGTCATGAAGCTGCTCGAAGACAGCTTCTCCTACGCCAACCAGCTCGGCGCGCGGCAGGGGGCGGGTGCCGTCTATCTCAACGCCCACCACCCCGACATCATGCGCTTCCTCGACACCAAGCGCGAAAATGCCGACGAGAAGATCCGCATCAAGACGCTGTCGCTCGGCGTCGTCGTGCCCGATATCACCTTTGAGCTCGCCAAGAACAACGAGGATATGTACCTGTTCTCGCCCTGTGACGTGGAGCGCGTCTATGGCGTGCCGTTCACTGAGATTTCGGTGACGGAAAAGTACCGCGAGATGGCTGATGACGCCCGCATCTCCAAGAAGAAGATCAAGGCGCGCGAATTCTTCCAGGTGCTTGCCGAAATCCAGTTCGAGAGCGGCTACCCCTACATTATGTTCGAGGACACGGTGAACCGGGCGAACCCGATCGCCGGGCGCATCTCGATGAGCAATCTCTGCTCGGAGATCCTGCAGGTGAGCGAGGCGAGCGAATATCATGACGACCTTTCCTACAAACATCTCGGCAAGGACATTTCTTGCAATCTCGGCTCGCTGAATATCGCGGCGGCAATGGATTCGGCTGATTTCGGCAAGACGATCGAGACCTCGATCCGGGCGCTGACGGCCGTTTCCGACATGAGCCACATTTCCTCGGTTCCCTCGATCGAGAAGGGCAATGACGAGAGCCATGCGATCGGCCTCGGTCAGATGAACCTGCACGGTTACCTCGCCCGCGAACGCATCTTCTACGGCTCCGACGAAGGCGTCGATTTCACCAATATCTATTTCTATACGGTGACCTATCACGCGATCCGCGCCTCGAATCTTTTGGCGGTCGAACGGGGCCAGATTTTCAAGGGCTTCGAGAACTCGAAATATGCCTCCGGCGACTATTTCGACAAATATACCGACCGGCTCTGGGAGCCGGCGACGGAGAGGGTGAAGGCGCTGTTCGAGACGGCGGGGATCCACATTCCGACGCAGGAAGACTGGGCCGCGCTGAAGAAGGCGGTGATGGCCTCCGGCCTCTATAACCAGAACCTGCAGGCAGTGCCGCCGACGGGCTCGATCTCCTACATCAACCACTCGACCTCCTCGATCCATCCGATCGTCTCGAAGATCGAGATCCGCAAGGAAGGCAAGATCGGCCGCGTCTATTATCCGGCGCCGTTCATGACCAACGACAATCTCGACTATTATCAGGATGCCTACGAGATCGGGCCGGAGAAGATCATCGACACCTATGCGGCGGCGACCCAGCATGTCGACCAGGGCCTGTCGCTGACCTTGTTCTTCCGCGACACGGCAACGACGCGCGACATCAACAAGTCGCAGATCCATGCCTGGAAGAAGGGCATCAAGACGATCTACTACATCCGCCTTCGCCAGATGGCGCTGTCCGGCACCGAGGTGCAGGGCTGCGTGTCTTGTACGCTGTGAGTTGATTTCGGCCGCGAGCCAGAAGCCCCCTCACCCTAACCCTCTCCCCGCTGGGGAGAGGGGGATTTGGTTGCGGATGACGCTGCCACAAGTCTCTTCTCCCCAGCGGGGAGAAGGTGCCGGCAGGCGGATGAGGGGGCGCCCAGACATATTCCTCAAGAGGGACCACCTAATGAACATGCAAATCAAACCCGCCTCGCGCGTGCGCGCCGTCAACTGGAACCGCATCGAGGACGATAAGGATCTCGAGGTCTGGAACCGGCTCACCGGCAATTTCTGGCTGCCGGAAAAGGTGCCGCTTTCCAACGACATTCCCTCCTGGGCGACGCTGACGCCGGCCGAACAGCAGCTGACCATCCGCGTCTTCACCGGATTGACGCTGCTCGACACGATCCAGAACGGCGTCGGTTCCATCCGGCTGATGGAGGATGCGGTAACGCCGCATGAGGAGGCGGTGCTTTCCAACGTCTCCTTCATGGAGGCGGTGCATGCGCGATCCTATTCCTCGATCTTCTCGACGCTGTGCTCGACGCCCGATGTCGATGATGCCTATCGCTGGTCGGAGGAGAACGAATTCCTGCAGCGGAAATCGGCGCTGATCATGGAGCAGTATCGCTCCGGCGATGCGCTGAAGAAAAAGGTTGCGAGCGTCTTCCTCGAAAGCTTCCTGTTCTATTCCGGCTTCTACCTGCCGATGTACTGGTCGAGCCGCGCCAAGCTCACCAATACAGCCGACATGATCCGGCTGATCATCCGCGACGAAGCGGTGCACGGCTATTATATCGGCTACAAGTTCCAGCGCGGGCTGGAACGGCTCGGCGACGAGCGGAAGCAGGAGATCAAGGATTTCGCCTTCGAGCTGCTGCTCGAGCTTTATGACAACGAGGCGAAATATACCGAGGCGCTCTATGACGGCGTCGGGCTGACCGAGGACGTCAAGAAATTCCTGCATTACAATGCCAACAAGGCGCTGATGAACCTCGGCTATGAGGCACTGTTCCCGGCTGAGGCCTGCAAGGTCAATCCGGCGATCCTGTCCGCGCTTTCGCCGAATGCCGACGAGAACCACGACTTCTTCTCCGGCTCCGGTTCCTCCTATGTTATCGGCAAGGCGGTGGCGACCGAGGACGAGGACTGGGATTTCTGAGGCTTGATCGCCGTCTGCCTCTTATCATTTGCTCTCTCATCGCCCACATTCAGCGGAAACTAGATTTAGTCCTCGCCGATGATGCGGCGTAGCGGGAGTTTTTGATGTCGTCTTTTTTGAACAAGGCCGGGATTGCCGTCGAAGCGGGTGAAGGTGTCTGGCCGATCCGCAGACGACGGATTCTTGACTGGCTGGTGAATGAGACGCGCGGCGAGCGGTTCATCGACAACATTTTGGTGGACATGTGCGAGAAGCTGCTGGCGGCGGGGGTGCCGGTGGCGCGGGCGACATTGCATTTCAGGACGAACCATCCACAATGGGTAGGTGCCCGCATTCTCTGGAAAGAAGGCCTCGCGGAAGCGAAGATCGACACATTTGCCTATGGTATCGAAAACACGCCGGAGTTTCTGAACAGTCCCGTCAACGCCATCCATCAGGGTTCGAAGGAGGTGCGCAAACGGCTGGAAGGCACAACCGACGGCGACGAGGGTTCATTCTATCAGGAACTGCGCGATGACGGCCTTATGGAGTATATCGCCTGGCCCCTCGAGCATACATTCGGCAAGCGGCACGTCGTGACATTTTCCACCAGCCGCCCGGGCGGTTTTACCAGCGAGCATGTCGATTTCCTGCGCGACCTGCTGCCGGCATTAACTCTCGTCAGCGAAATCAGGCTGAAGAATATCATGGCGCGCACACTGCTGCAGACCTATGTGGGACCGCATGCGAGCGAACAGATCCTGTCGGGCGTCACGACGCGCGGTAGCGGCGCGACCGTCGGTGCGGCGATCATGATCTGCGACCTGCGCGACTTTACCGCAATCTCCGATCTCTGGCCGCGCGACGATGTCATCCATCTGCTCAACGACTATTTCGACGCCATGTCGGACCCGATCGAACGGCATGGCGGAGAGATCCTGAAATTCATGGGCGACGGATTGCTGGCGATCTTCCCGTTAGCCAAGGAAACCGCCTGCCTCGATCTGCTGCAGGCGATCCGCGAAGGGCAGACATCGATGGCTGAGCTGAACGACCAGCACGTGCGCATGGGGCGCGAACCGCTGCGTTATGGCGTCGGGGTGCATGTCGGCGATGTCATGTACGGCAATATCGGCTCGCGTACGCGCCTGGATTTCACCGTAATCGGCCCGGCGGTCAACGTCGCCTCGCGGCTGGAAAGCCTGACCAAGGAGGTCAAGCGTCCGGTGCTCCTGTCACGAGCCTTCGTCGAAATGGCGGGCTGCGCGCAAGATATGGACAGTCTCGGCACCTTCCCGCTGCGTGGGCTTGGAGAGCCCGTCGATGTTTTCGCCTTTCCGGAGCGTGTTGCTGCATAATTCAGTGCAGGCGGCCTCATACTCCTCGTTTGTTTCCCCAGAGCAGCACGTGCAATTGCGGTAGTACGCGAACTTCAAACCATTGGTCGGCCGTCACCCTTTCGACAAGCCAGTGCATCCGATCCATCACGCCATCGAGATCGATGCGCGCATCGTCGTCTTCGGGCGGCGGCGGCGTATGATTGCCCGGCTGTAGGAACAAGGGAATTTGCGGATAGCGCTGACCCGCCTGCTGGGCGAATGCGTAGTCGGGTTCGTCGAAGACGACGACCTTCAATGCGACCTCCGGTCCGCCGGCGGCCAGTTGCAGGCAGTTATCCACCTGATCCCAATCCGTCAGCATTCCGCTCGATGGCGGTTTGGGGCTGATGACCAGGGTGTCGAGATCGCGAAACCAGCCCTGGGCGACGCTCCCCTGTGTCTCCAGTGCAAAGCGATATCCTTGCGTGTGGCCGAGCTCGATCAGTGGCCTTAAGGGCTGGATCGCCGGATTGCCTCCGGAAAGGGAAACCGTCAGTGGCTTGCCTCCGGAGAGTTTCATGACCTCCTGCCAGATGGTCTCGACCGACATGGGAATCCACTGATTCCGGAACGCACTGTCGACCGCGTGAAGGCTGTCGCACCAGGAACATCTGTAGTCACAGCCGCCTGTCCTCACGAACACCGTCGGCAGCCCGATCAAGGCGCCTTCACCCTGTATGGTCGGGCCAAAGATCTCGCTGACGCGAATGGTTCCGCCACTCACGGCCTGTACTCCGCCCAGGTTTTCGGCGTCTCGCTGACGCGAACGGACGATGTCTCAGGGAAGCGCTGCTTGCACCAGTCGTAGAAGTGCCTTGCCAGGAACTCGGAGGTGACTTTCGAATGACCGAAGACGTCGTTCAGGTGACGATGATCGAAAGTTTCGTCGATATAGCGCTTGAGCGGCGAGAGGTCGTGATAGTCACGAACGAAGCCGTCGTCATTCAGGCTTTCCGCAGCCAGCTCGACGACGACGATGTAGTTGTGACCGTGGAGCCGGGCACATTGATGCTCGGCAGGCAGGTGATCCAATTGATGGGAGGCGGAGAGATGAAACTCCTTGGTGATGCGGTACATCAACGCACCTCCGTGGCCGAGTATCGCGACACGGCCGCCTTCCAGAAATCCCGGTCTTCGTACTCCGTAGGATCGGGGACGTCGGCAAGATGGAACGCTTCACGGCGTTCCACGCAGGTTCCGCAGCGCCCACAGTGGAGCTCGCCGCCCTTGTAGCAGGACCAGGTTTCCGAGAACGGCGTGCCGTGTTTTTCGCCGTCAACCACGATCGCCGCTTTGGAAACATCGACGTAGGGGGCAAGCAGTTTAACGCTGGCATAACCGTCCAGCGCTTCGTTCTGCATGCGCTGGAAGGCATCGATGAAGCCCGGCCGGCAGTCAGGGTAGATGAAGTGGTCGCCGCCATGCACGGCGACGGCAACGGCATCTGCTTTTTGCGCGGCAGCCAAACCGAACGCGATTGCCAGCATGATGGCATTGCGGTTGGGCACCACAGTGGCCTTCATGGTCTCCTCGGCGTAGTGGCCATCCGGAACCTCGACATTGTCGGTCAGGGCCGATCCGCTGAGATGACCGCCGATGCTGGCGATGTCGATGATATGATGAGGAACGGAAAGGCGTACGGCACAGCTGGCGGCGAAGTCGAGTTCCTTGCGATGCCGTTGGCCGTAGTCGAAGGAGACGAGACCGATAAGCTGTTTTTCCGCTGCTACCTTGTGGGCAAGCGAAACTGAGTCCAGTCCGCCAGAGCAGACGACGATGGTTTTCATATTTTGGATCCCTTGTTTTGACCGGGTGGGCTGCGACCGGATTACGCGGTGCTTCTAGGACAAATCACGCGCCATGGAAACAGTTTTAAATGTCGGCCGTCACAGCTGAGCGGCTACCCGACCGGAAGGTCGATCTGCGGCGGCAGGAGGAGCTGAAGATTCTCGGCGTCCGGATTGTTGATGCGCTGCCGCAGCATGCGGCCATCGTTCCGTTAGCAATTCTGAAATTATCATATAATTCAATTGGATGCCACAATAACCATATTTTTCTCGGGAGTCGAGAAAGGACTTGACGACCAAGGCCTTATAACGTTTTAAATTGTTAACCGCGCGGAGGAGCGCGGCCGTGTGTTGCCCACCTGCAAGGTGGGAAACATCGGGCGGCGGGAGGGTCCTGCCGCCAATTTTCAATGGGAGGAAATTCATGAACAAGTTTTTGAGCTCGGCAGCTGTTGCTGCCGTGATGATGGCTGGCCTTAATGCGGCCCAAGCCGCTGACGTCAAGGAAGTTCAGATGCTGCACTGGTGGACGTCGGGCGGCGAGGCAGCGGCACTGAACGTCTTGAAGGAGGATCTTTCCAAGGAAGGGTTTGCCTGGAAGGACGTTCCGGTTGCCGGCGGTGGCGGCGATGCGGCGATGACGGCGCTGAAGGCGATGGTTGCGGCCGGCACCTATCCGACGGCCTCGCAGATGCTGGGTTATACCGTGCTCGATTATGCCGAGGCCGGCGTCATGGGCGACCTGACGGAGACGGCGAAGAAGGAAGGCTGGGACAAGTCGGTTCCGGCAGCCCTGCAGAAGTTCTCGGTCTATGACGGCAAGTGGGTTGCCGCTCCCGTCAACGTCCACTCGGTCAACTGGCTGTGGATCAACAAGGCGGTGATGGAGAAGATCGGCGGCACTCAGCCGAAGACCTTCGACGAGCTGATCGCCCTGCTCGACAAGGCCAAGGCCGCCGGCGTCATCCCGCTGGCGCTTGGCGGTCAGAACTGGCAGGAAGCGACGATGTTCGATTCCATCGTGCTGTCGACCGGCGGTCCGGAGTTCTACAAGAAGGCCTTCAACGACCTCGACGAGGAATCGCTGAAGTCCGACACGATGAAGAAGTCGTTCGATAACCTCGCCACGATCATCAAATATGTCGACCCGAACTTCTCGGGCCGCGACTGGAATCTGGCGACCGCCATGGTCATCAAGGGTGATGCGCTGGTGCAGGTGATGGGCGACTGGGCCAAGGGCGAATTCGTCGCTGCCAAGAAGACGCCGGATACCGACTTCCTGTGCTATCGCTTCCCCGGCACCGACGGCAGCGTGGTCTACAACTCCGACATGTTCGGCATGTTCAACGTCCCTGATGACCGCAAGGCGGCCCAGGTGGCATTGGCGACCGCAACGCTGTCGAAGAGCTTCCAGTCGGCCTTCAACGTCGTCAAGGGTTCGGTGCCGGCTCGCACCGACGTTCCCGACACCGACTTCGACGCTTGCGGCAAGAAGGGCATCGCCGACCTGAAGGCAGCGAACGAAGGCGGCACGCTGTTCGGCTCGCTGGCGCAAGGCTATGGCGCTCCTCCGGCGATCGCCAATGCCTATAAGGATGTCGTCTCGAAGTTCGTACACGGCCAGATCAAGACCTCCGACGAAGCCGTCAAGCAGCTCGTCCAGGCGATCGACGACGCCCGCTGAGACCAGTGTGATGACAAATGCTTCCCCGCCTGCTTGGCGGGGAAGCTTCAGGCTCCGCGCCGATCATGCGGGATGATCATGCCCGGACAATGATGCAGAGCCGATCATGCCCGATATCATGCGGGGCCGATTGCGGGAAGGAGATGACATTCCATGAGCACCGTTGCGACCACCGATCCGGTTCTGACGCCGAGGCAATCGACGGGGATCTCGTTGAGGGGCCGGATGCAGGATGCGCTGCCGAAGATCGTCTTGGCGCCGAGCTTCGTCATCACCATCATCTTCGTCTACGGCTTCATCGTCTGGACGGCCTATCTGTCGTTTACCAATTCCAAGACCTTTCCCTCCTATGCGCTGACCGGAGCACGCGCCTATCAGCGGCTGTGGCGCTGGACCTTCGAGAGCGATCCGCCGTCGTCCTGGTATACCTCGATCACCAACATGGCGATCTTCGGCTTCCTCTATGTCGGCATCTGCCTGGCGCTCGGTCTCTTCCTCGCCATCCTGCTCGACCAGAAGATCCGCGGCGAGAGCGTGTTGCGGCCGATCTTCCTCTATCCGATGGCGCTCTCCTTCATCGTGACAGGCGTTGCCTGGAAATGGTTCCTCGATCCCGGCCTCGGGCTGGAACAGACGCTGCACCATTTTGGCTGGACGAGCTTCCACTTCGACTGGATCAAGAACAAGGACTTCGTCATCTACACCGTCGTCATTGCCGGCGTCTGGCAGGCGTCGGGCTTCGTCATGGCGATGTTCCTGGCGGGCCTGCGCGGCATCGACGGCGAGATCATGAAGGCCGCCCAGATCGATGGCGCCTCGCCCTTCCAGCTCTACCGGCGCATCGTCATTCCGCTCTTACGGCCGATCTTTCTCTCCGCCTTCATCGTGCTCGCCCATATGGCGATCAAGTCCTATGACCTGGTCGTGGCGCTGACCTCGGGCGGCCCCG
>NZ_JAAXQT010000023.1:0-28191 GCF_019778565.1 Rhizobium laguerreae
GTGTCTCGATCGCCTCATATCGAAGTTTCTCGCAGGCATCGGCCGCATTCGAAATCAGCTCACGCAGAAACACATCTCTATCCGAATAAACGGAGTGGACCATCATGTGCAGAAGGCGGGCAACGTCGGCCTCAAAGACGTGGCTTTCAGCGGTCTGTTCTGCAGTCTTTGTCATGTGCTCGGGTTCTCCAGGAAAGCGAATTAGCGCCGATCAAATGGCGAAACAGGTTTGAAAAATCAAGGTGGGAACAGCCCTGATCGTAATGGAGACACGAGCCGGCCAATCCTCGCAACGTCTCTTCGAGAACTGCCTGGCCAATGCGGGCTCCAGAAGTCGTTAGCGCCTTTCACTGTGGCGGTACAGTGTTCCGACACATCGCCGTTGCCTCCATAACCGAGTCATCATGGGAACTCGCAGCCAGCTCCTTTGTTAATGCCGTAATGAGCCCAATGATCGAGCAAACATGAAAGGAGCCGCGTGTGGACGAGGACAGGAAGGCCCAGTTGGCCATCGAGGGGACGGACAAAGAGCTGAACCAGGCAAAGAAGAACCCTCAAGCCGGGCCACATGCTCAAGATCACCTGACCGACGAGAGCAAAACGCCAGGCGCCGGAACATTGCCGGAGCGGGATGAAGAGACGGTCACGCCGGGATCCGGCTGATAGATCTGTTTCGTATCGAAACCGATCTGCCCGCGGCGATTGGGGCCAAAGGTGATTGAGAGCGAGTTGGACCGAGATATTGGATGTTCAATTCGACGCAGGGAGGAAGGGCTGCTTAAGTCTCGGCGAGGCGAGGCCACTTTCTCATGCAGGCAAATTGCGCTGGCCTCCGAAATCGCCTTCTCCGACGCATTGCATTGATGGTAAGTCTACGGTCCTGAACGGATTCGAATCCGCGCCCCAGTCACCGATGACTTCAAGGTATTGAATCCTTGTTCCGATTCCGAGTGTAATGAATCTGATGGGTGCTAGCTATCTTAATAACTTCAACGCGCACGGCTCTTTGTCGATTTGACTGAGCTTGCTGTCCCCGCCCCTCCTAGTTCCCTCTGCCTCAGCAGAGCGCTGTCGACAGAACATTCGTCAAACGTAACCTCCCACGTTGGGCGAAAGAGGCGTCAGACCGCCTGCGTTCGCCGGTCCCTGGCAAAATGACGTTAAGGTGCTGGCCCGGACATTCGCTGAGTTCATAGACGCGATGACCGACGGTCGCGCCTCCTAGCTGAAAATCGAATATCGTGTCCTCGACCGAGTCTGACGACGATCGCGCGAAATCTATTGTCCTCGCGCGCATGGAGGATTAACAATCGTTCCATGAAGCTGCTTGTGTCCACATACGGATATGTCAAGCGCGGGGGCTGGTGGCCGCCGCCGTCTGAATTTCGGGTTCATACGCGATCCTGAAACCGACGGAGAAATTTCATGAATATCGAACGTGTAGAAGCGCGAGAACGCGTTATCGCCGTGCATTGGATTGACGGCAACACGTCATTCTATCCAAACCTCTTCCTGCGTGACAACGATCCAAAGGGGTTCCACCCACAGACCGGTGAACGGCAGTTCGATCTGCTGTCCGTGCCGCTCGACCTGACAGCCGAAGCGGTCACGCTCGATGGCGACGCCGTTCACGTCAATTGGCGAGGAGATCACGACAGAACGACACTGGCCGCTGACTGGCTTTACAGCCATCGTCCGGGTGTACGCGCAGCCGACCCCGCCGATATAGCCGCCGAGATCTGGGAAGCGGACTTACACATTCCCAAAGTGTCTGTCGACGATCTCTCGGAGGACCGCGTCTTCTTTGAATGGCTTTGCAGCACAAAGAGGCACGGTCTTTCGGTGGTCACCGGACTTGAAGATAACGAGGAAGCAGGCGTGGCACTCGGGGAACGCATCGGGTTTCTGAGGCGCACGAATTTCGGCCTGACTTTCCGTGTCGAGACCATTCCCGATCCCAACAATCTTGCCTACACCTCGCACGCCCTGCCCCTTCATACCGACCTTCCGAACCAGGAGATGCCGCCGGGATACCAATTCCTTCACTGTGTGCGGAACGGCGCGGAAGGCGGCGAATCCGTGTTCGCGGACGCCTACATGATTGCCGAGAAGGTCCGCCGTAAGGACGCCGAGGCGTTCCGGCTGCTGACGTCGATACCAATTCCGTACCGCTTCCACGATCGCCAATATGATATTCGCGTGCATAGACCGATGGTCAGCGTTGATGAGCGGGACCGCGTTTTCGATGTCCGCTACAGCGCCCATCTCATGGACAGCTTCGATATACCTGACACCGTGATGGCCGACTACTATGCCGCCTACCGGAGATTCATGGCGGAGACGCGTGACCCGGCCAATATCATCACATTCAAAATGAAGCCTGGAGAGATGGTCGTCTTCGACAACAGGCGGATCCTGCATGGCCGAACCACTTTCGATCCGATGACAGGTCACCGGCTGCTCAAGGGCTTTTATGTCGACCGTGGCGAGTTCGACAGCCGGATCAGGTTGTTGGCGGAACAAACATGAACGGTTGCGCCGACCCATTCTCATAAAGACCGACAATCGCGAACTACCAGGCGGCCGACTGCGGGCTCGACGACGTCATGACCATCCTGCGCTAACTCAATTGCCACCGGCCCCGCGGTGCATAGCGCTTGGCATGCGTACAGCTCTTGATAGGAACGAAACTGCGGGCACAGCTATCCGCCAGGTGGCCGTCTTGAACCAATGTGAACAGACGGCGCGCCGGCCATTTTTCTTAAGTTGCTGAAAAAGCAGCCCTTGCTGCGTATCGCGACTTATTGACTAATGAATGGCCACGGACTCTTCGACAACGCCGGATTGCGGTGTGGAGGCGAGGTAACGACTTTTTTCTCAATGAGCAGACGCAACGGTCTGCTCATCGATATTTTCGCGGGCATAGATCTTTCGGGCCATGACCGCGAGCACGAGCAGCGTCACCGTCGCAAGTAGGCAACAGCTAGCAAAGCCCATTGAGAAAGACTGGCGGGCCGCTTCGAGCCAGGCCGGGACAGCGCTGTCTTGAAGCGCCCTTGCGGTTTCGACGGCGCCACCGATCGTCGTTTTCACCGCTGCCCTCTCAGCGGCATCGAGCCCGGCAACATTCACCCCGGCCATCAGCATGCGATAGATCAAGGTGCCGAGGCTGCCGAGCAATGCGATGCCGAGGGCGCCTCCGAATTCGGCACTTGTCTCTGAAATCGCCGAAGCGGAGCCCGAATTTTCGGGCGGCGCGCTTCCGACGATTAGGCCGGTTGTCGTCAGCACGACCGGCACGAAACCGACGGCGATCACCATGGTTGCGCCGAGAACTCCGAATAGGCTTTCGCAATAGGCGGCGACCGACATAAGCAACATGCCCGCAGAGTTTATCACCAGGCCCAGCAATACGGTGCGGACCGGGCCGAAATGGTTGGTGAACCGATAGGCTTGCAAGGACATGACTGTGAAGACGATTGACGAGGGAACCGACCAGAGGGCCGCTTCGAGCGGTGTGAGGCCAAGCACGAACTGGAGGAACAGGTTCTGATAGAGAAAGACGCCGAACACGAAGAACATCCCGGCAAGGTTTACCAGAAGCGAGGCCGTGAAGGCGGGCAGAGCAAAGAGCTTCAGATCGATCAGGGGATCTGGCAGCTTTTTCTGACGGCGCAAGAACAGCCAGCCGACAACGAGCCCGCCGCCTATGGGCAGTAGATGACGAATGTCAAAACCGTCTGCGGCCACGTGCTTGAAGCCGTAGATGATTGGCAGCACGGTAGCAAGCGACAGTAGTACGCTCAGGAGGTCAAGCCTGGCGCCGTCCTCGCTCTTGTATTCCGGTAGCAGGATGGGAGCTGCGATCAGCAGGATGAACATGACTGGGATGTTGATGAGAAAAACAGCGCCCCAGTGGAAATATTGCAGCAGAAAGCCGCCCAGAAGCGGCCCGATCAGGCCACCGAGGGCGAAAGCGGTGCCCCAAATGCCGATGGCACGGTTACGCTCCGCCTCATTGGTGAATAGGTTGACAATCAGAGACAATGTCGAAGGTGCGATCGTCGCCCCGGCAATGCCGAGGAACGCCCGCGACACGATGAGCTGTTGTGCGGTAGTAGAAAAGGCCGCAAGCGCCGAGGCGACGCCGAAGGCGGCGGCTCCTATCAGCAGCACGCGGCGACGACCGATCCGATCTCCCAACGTGCCCATCGTAACCAGGAAGCCGGCTACCATGAAGCCGTAGATGTCATTGATCCAAAGGAGTTCGGAGACCGACGGGTCGAGATCTGCGACGATCGCAGGAATAGCCAGGAACAGGATGGACAGATCCATCGAATAGATGAGACAGGCAATCGAGAGCACGCACACGCCGATCCATTCCCTGCGTCCGGCAAGGTTCCGGTCTGCTTTGGCGCTTCCAGTGTGCATCGAACTCCTCCTGTAGCGGCGGCAATGTGACGTGCCCGATGATAAATGGCAACGCTCCAACCTTGGAGCGCCCGGTTCGAGATGCGCCCGAGCCAGCCAGACGCAGCACGACTGGGCGGATGGGGGATTTTTCCAGCTGAACCGATTCACTGACTGAATGTCGACATGTGGGGTCAGAAAAACGAGGCGGCCAGTATGCTTGACGTGTAAAAGTCGAGGCATCACACGGCCAAAGTAGATGGGTATCGCGAGGCAGGCCAACTCCTCACTGATTCAAACTCGACAGGCGAATGCCCACCGAGTGAAATTGGCTGAGCGCAGCTTCACCGGCGTTTCATGAAGCTGGCTAGCTCTTCGTCGGGACCGTTGGGCAGCACGATCTTCAAAGTCACATAGACGTCGCCGGCGCCGCCATTCCCGCGCGACACACCCTTGCCCTTGATGCGCAAGACCTTGCCGCTGCTGGAATTGGGCGGCAGCGCCAGATCAACGGGACCGGAGGGTGTCGTCACGCGTACCTTGCCTCCGAGCACGGCTTCGCTAAGCGGGACTGGCAGTTCAAGGCGGATGTCGTCACCGTCGCGGGTGAAGAAGCGGTGCCAGTTCCGGGATGCAGATCTCGCCCGCGCCCGGCTGATCCTGGACCTGACAAACGGCGTGGCGTCAACGAGGCCGGCATCGACGTCATCATGGATCGCGGCGATCAGCTTCACGGTCTTCGCATGATCATGCGCGCGACCTCATCTCGGCTGTGGGCAACGAGGCTCCAGCGGTGAAGCAACGCTTGCGTGCCGCCCTGGATAAAGATTTTGACGCCCGTTCGTTATAGCTCTTACCGCCGCCGCATTCTTGCACTTCAGAGGAACCGCCCAGGCCTGCGCCTGGATCAATGAAGCAGCGCCTAGTGGACGGCGTGACTGACAATACGATACGGGTGCATCGCGTTGAACTGCGAAATCATGGCGGCTGCTTGCTGTAAAATGCGCTCGGTATTTCTCAAATCGTCGCGCGCCAGCTCATCGGCGTTGACGCGGATCGCTTGCGCCATATTGGCGGAAAGCGCTGCTAAGTGGCGGTTACCTTCAACAAAGGCTTCACGTGCCGTGCCCTCGAGGGCAGTAGCGACGTCGACGAAGACGTCTTCCCGTTCCTCGATGCTGAGGTCCCCTATATTCCTGATCTGCTCTTCCATATCCGTCTCACTCTAACAGACGTTCGTTAGCGACCGAGCTCGTCGAGCCTCGATCGCCCGGAGAATTAGGAAGAGAAAAATCGGCATTCAACAGTCAGTGCAGCTTGAATTCGCCGTCGACGCGCCGCCATTCGTTCGGACCGACGAGACGCTGATGCGTATACCGGACTGAGTGCAGAGGCCCATCGAGATTGGCCTGCCAATAGTCGAGGAACTTCTGCATGTGGGGGAAATCCGGCGCCAGATCGTAGTCCTGCCAGACATAGGTCTGCAGGACGGTTTCGAAATCGGGAACGCGATATAGGATATGCGCTGTGGTGAGTCCATAACCGTTGAGTTGCCGCTCAAGATCCGAAGAAAACTGCATGCTTCATCTCCTTTTCATAACGGGCGGAAGGATGACGCAAGTCCGCTGTGTCATCAATCAATTTGCGAACTTTTGACTTCATTTATTGTTCCGTTCCAGCATGTTAGCAGCCGACGCGGGAGAGTGCTAATTTTCCTTCAAGAGCCTCTTGAAATCGGAAAATCTCGAAAATAAATTTTCTGCGCGAAGTGCTCAGAGAGGCTTCGCACCCGCCCGAACTGGTCATCCGGTCCGGCTCGGGGATTAACGTCATCTTGTTTGTCCATGGAGGAAAACATGTCGTTCAGACCGCTTCACGATCGCATTCTCGTCCGCCGGGTCCAATCCGAAGAAAAGACCAGAGGCGGAATTATTATTCCTGATACTGCCAAGGAAAAGCCGCAGGAAGGCGAAGTCATCGCCGTCGGGTCCGGCGCCCGCAATGACGCCGGCCAAATCCAGCCGCTCGACGTCAAGCCCGGCGATCGCATTTTGTTCGGCAAATGGTCCGGCACCGAGATCAAGATCAACGGCGAGGACCTGCTGATCATGAAGGAAAGCGATGTCATGGGCATTATCGAGGCCCAGGCCGCCGAAAAGATTGCCGCCTGACGCGTTCTCAGCGCATTAGTCAAGAAAGCTGCCTATCGAAGGAGTGAACAAATGGCTGCGAAAGAAGTCAAATTCAACACCGATGCCCGTGAACGCATGTTGCGCGGTGTCGACGTTCTCGCCAATGCCGTGAAGGTGACGCTCGGCCCGAAGGGTCGCAACGTCGTCATCGATAAGTCGTTCGGTGCACCACGCATCACCAAGGACGGCGTTTCCGTCGCCAAGGAAATCGAACTCGAAGACAAGTTCGAGAACATGGGCGCCCAGATGCTGCGCGAGGTGGCATCGAAAACCAATGATCTGGCCGGTGACGGCACCACCACCGCGACTGTTCTTGCCCAGGCGATCGTCAAGGAAGGCGCCAAGGCGGTGGCGTCCGGCATGAACCCGATGGACCTGAAGCGCGGTATCGACATTGCCGTTGACGCCGTCGTCAAGGAACTGAAGGCGAATGCCCGCAAGATCACCAGCAACTCCGAAATCGCCCAGGTCGGCACCATCTCAGCCAATGGCGACGAGGAGATCGGCAAATATCTCGCCGAGGCGATGGAAAAGGTCGGCAACGAAGGCGTCATCACCGTCGAGGAAGCCAAGACCGCCGAAACCGAGCTGGAAGTCGTCGAAGGCATGCAGTTCGACCGCGGTTATCTGTCCCCCTATTTTGTCACCAACCAGGACAAGATGCGGGTCGAGTTCGAAGAGCCATATATTCTCATCCACGAGAAGAAGCTCTCCAATCTCCAGGTAATGCTGCCAGTGTTGGAGGCTGTGGTGAAATCGGGTAAGCCTCTGCTGATCATTGCCGAGGACGTGGAAGGGGAAGCGCTCGCAACACTCGTCGTCAACAAACTGCGTGGCGGCCTGAAGATCGCTGCGGTCAAGGCGCCTGGCTTCGGTGACCGCCGCAAGGCCATGCTGGAAGATATCGCGATCCTGACGGGCGGCACTGTCATTTCCGAAGACGTGGGCATCAAGCTGGAAAACGTCACGCTTGAGATGCTCGGCCGCGCCAAGAAGGTGGCGATCGAGAAGGAAAACACCACCATCATCGATGGTGTCGGCTCCAGGTCGGAGATTGACGGCCGTGTTGCCCAGATTCGTGCCCAGATCGAGGAAACGGCGTCCGATTATGATCGCGAGAAGCTGCAGGAGCGTCTTGCCAAGCTCGCTGGCGGTGTGGCCGTGATCCGTGTCGGTGGTTCCACCGAAGTGGAAGTGAAAGAGAAGAAAGACCGAGTCGATGACGCACTGCATGCCACCCGTGCTGCCGTCGAGGAAGGTATCCTGCCGGGTGGCGGTGTCGCCCTGCTGCGTGCGGCCAAGGCACTGGACGGGCTTCCCACGGCCAACGACGATCAGCGTGTCGGGATCGACATCGTCCGCCGCGCGATCGAGGCGCCAGTCCGCCAGATCGCAGAGAACGCCGGAGCCGAAGGTTCAATCATCGTCGGCAAGCTGCGCGAAAAGACTGATCTCTCCTTCGGTTGGAACGCCCAGACCGGCGAATACGGCGATCTTTATACGCAGGGTGTTATCGACCCGGCAAAGGTCGTGCGCACCGCGCTGCAGGATGCCGCCTCGGTCGCCGGTCTGCTGGTGACGACCGAAGCCATGATCGCCGAGAAGCCGAAGAAGGACGCCGCTCCGGCGGTACCCGCTGGCGCCGGCATGGACTTCTAAGGCCGATGGGAAGGCTCGCGCAGTCCGCCACAGCGAGCCTTCCCTCACATTTTCCGTACCACCCGTTCCGTCGAGCAACATCAATGGAGCCAAACTATGAGAAAGGACATCGATAACGCCCTTCCGGAGCAAGCCACCGCGGCCATCAGTGCCGTCCAGTTGCTGCATCCGGCCAAGCATTTCACTCACCCGCGTGAGGTGCTTGCCGCCGAGGACATTGGCAAGCAAGAGAAGCGGGCTATTCTCGCTTCGTGGGCATCGGATATGTTCGCAATCGAATCCGTACCGGCCCTCCGACATTACCCCGGCACGGCCGAGGCGGTCTCCTATGACGAGATCATCCAAGCGCTGAAATATTTGGACGAGGACGATATGCGCACTGGAGAGCAAGGGTTATCAGTTGCCTCCAACGTCCAGAGTGGCCATCACCGCAGACCACAAGCACGCCGGCTCAGTGGCCTGGGCCTGTGTAGCTACTGGAGAGGAGACCGCCGCCGGCAGCCATTGGAAATGTAGAAACCGCTTAATCTGCCGCATGCCTTTTACCGAGGATGCGGATCTGATTTTTACCGTCGACTCTTTGCTCAATTGAGGAGGTTTTGCCGATGAAGATCGCCCAGATCGCGCCACTTGCTGAAAGTGTCCCGCCCAAGCTGTACGGCGGCACCGAGCGTATTGTTTCATACCTGACGGACGAGCTGGTTCGGCAGGGTCACGACGTCACCCTCTTTGCCACCGGCGATTCCGTCACCAATGCCAGGCTGGTGCCCTGCTCGGACGTCGCTTTGCGGCTCAATCCGGCGGTCATGGACCACTTGCCGCATCAGGTGGTGATGCTGGAAGAGGTCCGCCGCCGGGCGCACGAATTTGACGTCCTTCACTTTCATATCGATCTCTTGCATTTCCCGCTGATCCGCGATTTTGCCCATCGCACCGTCACGACGCTGCACGGGCGGCTGGACCTGCCGGATCTCCGGCCCTTCTACAAGGCGTTCCCCGATATTCCGCTTGTGTCGATCTCCAATGACCAGCGCCGGCCCATGCCGCCGGTTAACTGGGCCGGGACGGTCTATCACGGGCTTGCTGCGGATGGCCTGCCCTTCACCGCGCAGCCAAAAGGAAACTATTTGGCCTTCCTAGGCCGCATCTCGCCGGAAAAGCGACCGGACCGGGCGATCCAGATCGCGGCGAAAGTCGGAATGCCACTGAAGATGGCTGCGAAGATCGACAATGCGGACAAAGCATACTGGCAAGCGGTTATTGAGCCGATGGTCAAGAGCCATCCGAATATCGAGTTCATCGGCGAGATCAACGAACGTCAGAAGGCGGAGTTACTGGGCAATGCGGGTGCCCTGCTCTTCCCAATCGACTGGCCTGAGCCTTTCGGGTTGGTCATGATCGAAGCCATGGCATGCGGGACACCTGTCATTGCCTTCAACTGCGGCTCGGTGCCTGAAGTGATCGACCAGGGGGTCTCCGGTATCATTGTCGATTCAGTCGCGGAAGCGGTGGAAAACGTCGAATGGGCGCTGAGAATGGATCGCCGCAAAGTGCGCGAGACCTTTGAGAAGCGTTTCTCGGCAAAGCGCATGGCGTCCGACTATCTCGATATCTATCGCAGTCTTCCGGGGGGGCGCACCGAGGCCGCACGCATGCGCCGGCCCAACAGGACGGTTCCTGATCTGCAAGTCGTCGCATAGGGAGAAGCCATGTCGATCGCGCTGACAACCACCAACGGGGTGCCGGCGACATCAACGCAGTCGTCGCCTGTTGCGCAGTTTTTCATTCCGGCCACCGCTTCGCTACAGGAGCGGCGGCCGCGCACCTTGAAACACGGCGATACTTTCGCTGTCTTCGACCATAACGGCGACGCGCTTTCGGGGCCCGGCAGCCCGGAAGGCCTGTTTCACCGGGACACGCGATATCTCTCGCACCTCTCCCTGACGATCAACGGCAAGCGGCCGATCCTGCTGTCGTCGTCACTTCGCGACGATAACGCGACGCTGACCTGTGACCTCACCAATCCGGACCTCTTCGATGACAAGGGCAAGCTTACCCTCGCGCATGACCTTATCCATCTGCGCAGGACCCGCTTCCTTTGGAATAGTCGCTGCTATGAGCGGCTGACGGTCAAGAACTATGACGAGCGGCCTCAGCAAGTCCGTATCGAGATCGTATTTGGGGCGGATTTCGCCGACCTTTTCGAGGTCCGGGGAACCGTCAGGGCAAGGAGGGGGCGCTCCCTCCCAGCCGTGATCGAGACGGGCAGCATACTTATTTCCTATCTGGGACTCGACGTACGAAAACGCACGACGCGTCTGTCTTTCGACCCTGTTCCTGCTAGGTTGGCCAGCGATCTTGCCGTTTATGATCTTCGCCTTGCACCCCACGAAACCCGATCGCTGTTTATCGAGGTCGGCTGCGACCAAGCTGAAGCCTGTGAATCAAACTACCTTTCCTTTTTCCTTGCTCTCCGGGACGCCCGCCGCGCGTTGCGATCGTCGTCCTCGCGTGCGGCGTCGATTGTCACGTCGAACGAGATATTCAACGAGGTGGCACGACGCAGTGTCTCCGACCTGTACATGCTGATGACGGACACGCCGGAAGGCCCTTATCCCTATGCCGGTATCCCGTGGTTCAGCACAGTCTTCGGCCGCGATGCCCTCATCACAGCCCTCCAGACCTTGTGGCTAGACCCGGAGATTGCGCGCGGTGTTCTTTGCCATCTGGCGGCCAATCAGGCGACGGAATTCAATCCGGCCGCGGATGCAGAGCCCGGCAAGATTTTGCACGAGGTGCGCTACGGCGAAATGGCCGAGCTCGGCGAGGTTCCTTTCCGCCGCTATTACGGCAGCATCGATGCGACGCCACTGTTCGTGATGCTGGCAGGGGAATATCTCGAGCGGACCGACGACCTTGCCACCCTCGAAACTATCCTGCCCAATATCGAGGCGGCGCTGACCTGGATCGACGAGCACGGCGATCGCGACGGAGACGGATTCGTCGAGTATGGGAGGCTGACCGAAGAAGGGCTGATCAACCAGGCATGGAAGGACAGCCACGATTCTGTCTTCCATGCTGACGGAATGCTTGCCAAAGGACCAATCGCGATTGCTGAGGTTCAAGCGTACGTCTATGGCGCTTGGCAGGCGGGAGCCGAGATTTTTAGACGGCTTGGCCGGCCCGAGCGGGCGGCGAAATTCCTTGCAAGAGCAGATGCCTTGCGCCGTCTCTTCGACATCAGTTTTTTCGACGAGGAGATTGGCACCTATGTACTGGCGCTCGACGGAGACAAGCGCCCCTGCCGGGTTCGCTCCTCGAATGCCGGCCATTCATTGTTTACCGGCATTGCCTACCCGGAACGGGCCGAAGTGGTCGCTCGCACGTTGATGGGGGCTTCTTCCTTCTGCGGCTGGGGCGTCCGCACCATCCCCTCGACCGAGGCTCGCTACAATCCGATGAGCTATCACAACGGCTCGATCTGGCCGCATGACAACGCCATGATCGCCAGCGGCCTTGCACGCTACGGCTACCGCGCTGAAGCGGCGCGGATCTTCGAGGGCTTGTTCGCTGCGTCGACCTATATCGACCTGCGCCGACTTCCAGAACTCTTTTGCGGAATGTCGCGCCAGCGGGCTCAGGGGCCGACCTTCTATCCGGTCGCCTGTGCTCCGCAAGCTTGGGCAGCAGCGGCTCCTCTGTCACTGCTGCAATCGTGCTTGGGCCTGGACTTCGACCCGCATGGTCGGCAGGTCAGTTTTGGCGAGCCTACCCTGCCATCTTTCCTGGAGGATGTCATGCTGCGGAACCTGCGGCTTTCGAATTGCTCGGTTGACGTCGCACTGTGTCGATCGGGGCGGGGTGTGGTCGTCGACGTCATCGATCGCCGGGGCGATATCAAGGTGGTGTCAACCTCATGAGCAGGCCAATGAGGCAATAGGCCAAGACTGGCCTGCGGGCGCATCATGACCAAAGTTCGCTCCTGGATCGCTTGAGTAGAATAGCCGAGTTCTGCCAACGGCGACGGCCCGTGGAGGATTTTTGACCAAACGCATGAGCGGCGTGACCAAGAAGTGAGATAACGCCGGTCTTGAACCGGTTCGAACCGCCGACCTACCTCTCACTTTCGCCAGCTGCGGAAAGGAAAGTTTTGCGGGGTAACACCGATTTATGGAACCACATGGCGTGTCTCTAGAGCTCGACCCAGGCGCCGTTCTTCTTCGAAGACGCGACGCAGGCTTCGACGAAAGCCACACCCTTCACGCCGTCATCGACGGCGGGGTAGACCACCGCCTTGTCGACGGCCTTGCCCTTCTTGCGGGCGTTGATCGCATGCGCGGCTTCCGGATGCCCGGATGGCACACGCGTGACACGGCCAGCAGCCGCGCCTGACCATGGCGTCGATCGTCAAACTGCAGGCGCGGTTCACGATGGATGAGGTCAAAAGGCAGACGCTGATGTCGGTGCTCAACAGGATAGAAGCTCTGAACACCGTGCAGCGAAAACTTTTCACGCTTGACGACATTGCCCGCTTCGACGTCGCGGATTTCATCCGCGAACTGGTCACTGATCTTGTCGGCGGCGTGGGACGAAATGACATCCGGCTGACGCTCGACTGGCGCCGCTCCTTGTTCCAGCCGTCAATGCGACACCCCTGTCGCTGATCGTCAACGAGCTCGTAGGAGACGCGGTCAACAGGGGTCTCAGCGACGGCGGCGGTGCGATCCACGTCGACGTAAAACGTATGCAGGGCCACTTTGTCATCCGGGTCGAGGATACTCGACTCCTGTCCAGCCGGACGCGGAAGCCGCCGAGTTTGGACGGCTTCTTCTGGAAGCATCGGCCCGGCAACTTGCAGCCAGCATCGAACGCCAGGTTGAGGGCAGCAGGACAGTGGTTGAGGTCACACTGCTGGTCGACGAACATCAGGAGAGCGGGAATTGAATGTCATGATCGTCGAGGACGAAGTGCTGCCCGCCATGGAGCTCGAAAGCGAGGTCGAAGCGGCCGGACATGAGGTCGCTGGTATCGCGATGAACAGCAGACAGGCGCACGAGCTACTTGCGTCCCAAGAACCGGATTTCGCTTTCGTCGACGTTCAGCTGATGGACGGACCGACCGGAATAGACATCGGCGTCTCGTTAGCCGCTGCAGGCATTCCCTTCGTCTTCGTTACCGGTAACATCAAGCGGTTGCCGCCCGACTTTGCAGGTGCGCTTGGCGCGATCGAAAAGCCTTACACGATGAACGGTATGAAAAACGCGTTGAACTACATCTCGGCCATCGTATCTGAAAACGAGGGGCCGGAGACACCGGCCAGCCTCGTGCTGGCCAACGATAGTCAGCCCCAGCCTGCCTACAGGTAAATGACGACCTGCTTTGGATTTCTCCGGGCCTCGAACATTTTTGCGATGCCGCAGTCTAGGAGGTCAAGCGGCGGGAGGTAACCCTCTCCGCGATCACCGGAAGTTCCTCGATGTTTGCAAGAGCCCGTTCCTTGATGAGATACCGCCGAACATTTTCACGAATGGAGTTCAACGGGAAAATCCCTTGTGCCGCCAGTCGGCAGGCTTTCACCAGCACCTCATAGGTCATGCCTCGTCTTTCGGCTGGCCAGTCATCAAGCAGGTCAAATACGTCTTCCAGACTTGCCACTTCCTGAATGTGGTGGCCTCGCTTAAGGAAGAGCGGTCTGTCAAACAATGTGCTTGTCATCACTGTCTCCTTTCTAAGCGTTTTGATCTTGAAAATCTGGGAATGGTTACTTGGATCTTCAAGCCTGGGCCGGTGTGTGCAATTCCGGTCAGCCAACCTTGAGTGCTGAGGGACCTGCAGCCATGTTTCATTCTATTGATGTTTGGGGGAAGACAAATATAAAGCAGTGGCGTCTCCCGTCCCATCGACGCCGCCCGAACATTTGCAACGGAACGTGACTATGCCCAATCGGAAAGCTCCCTCTGTTGTCAGCACCGGAATATCAGGATTGGATGAAATCCTTCGCGGTGGCCTCCCCCCGTCCAACCTGTATATGCTTCAGGGCGCTCCGGGTTCCGGCAAGACGACTGCTGCACTGCAGTTTTTGCGCGCCGGTGTCGAATTGGGCGAAAGCTGCGTCTACGTGACGCTGTCGCAGACAGCCGCCGAACTCAACGCCATCGCCTTATCCCATAGCTGGACGCTCGACGGCATCCGTGTCGAAGAGCTCGCGACGTCTGGCTCGGTCAATGAGGCTGATGAGCAGAGCATCTTCATGACTTCCGACCTCAGGTTGGATGAGACCAGAAAAGCCATCGAGGCTGCCATCGAGGAACACAAGCCCCGCCGTCTCGTCTATGACTCCTTGCTTGAAATTCGGCTCATCACCGGAGATTCGCCCCGCTTCCGCCGCGAACTTATTGCCTTCAAGGCATTTCTTGCCAAACGTAATGTCGTGGCATTGCTGCTCGATACGCAAACGGCGGGATACGACCGCAGCGGTGAGGAGGTTGAGGGCCTCGCTCACGGCGTCATCCGGCTCGACAAATCCCTGGAAGAATATGGCGGCGTGCGCCGCCGCGTCGAAATCTCCAAGATGCGCGGCGTGCCGGTTGCCGATGGATATCACGACATGGCGATTCGTGAGGGGGAAGGTGTCGTGGTTTTCCCCCGCATCATGCCGAACACGGCATCGGACAGCGGCAAGCCGCCGCTGATCAAATCAGGGGTCGCCGAGCTCGACGAAATGTTCGGCGGTGGTCAGGAGGCCGGAACGACGACCTTGGTGATCGGGCAGTCCGGAACCGGAAAGTCGACCATGTCGTCTCTTTATGCGACGGCGGCGCTTGAGCGCGGGGAAAACGTCGCACTCTTCCTCTTCGAGGAACGGCTTGAGACGTTTTTTCGCCGATCGGAGGGCCTTGGCATGGAACTCAGGCAGTTCCACAGAGACGGCAAACTGATCCTGCGCGACTTCAATCCGAACGAAATTTCGCCAGGGGAATTCGGTCAGATCGTTCAAGATGCGGTGACGCAGAGCAAGTCGAAGGTCGTAGTGATCGACAGCCTGACCGGTTACCTCAATTCCCTGCCGCACCGCGACAAAGCCGTCCGCGATATCCAGTCCCTTCTAAAATACCTGTCTCGATCAGGCGTGTTGACCATGCTTATTGTGGCGCAACACGGCCTTCTTGGGCAGAATGTTGGCATCGATGTCGATGTCAGTTTCCTGGGGGACACTGTCTTGTTGCTCAGGATCGTCGAACATGAAGGACGACTGCGGCGGAACATCACCGTGGTCAAGAAACGCCACGGTCCGCACGACTTGAACGTGAGGGAATTGATCATCGAAAGCGGCAGTGTCAGCGTCGTCGCCTATAATCCCCTCCCAGACCCCAAATGAACGAAAGTCAAAGCGAAAGCGAACTAGACTGGGTGCTGGTCCTGGCTCCTTTTCGCCGGGATGCCGACTACATCGCCGCTTTTTTGCGGGAGCAAAAAATCGGCGTCGTTGCGGCCAAGGACGATGATGATTTGAGCCGACATCTTCTATTGGATCCCGCCATAATCGTCGTCACGAACGAGGCGCTTGATCCGAACACGGTAGCAAAGATCGCCGAACACCTTTCGGCTCAGCCTGACTGGTCGGAGGTGCCGATCATTATCCTTCTGGAGCGGTCCGCGCCGCTCGCAGCAATTCGCAGTCGGCTGCAGTCGTCATGGCCGGGGTCACGCCTTCTGTTCCACATGAGGCCGATCGCTCCGTTGGAACTTGTGAATGTCCTGCAGTCAAATCTGCTGGTGCGCCTCCGGCAACGACAGGTTCGCGACGCCTTTGAGCGCGAGCGAGAGTTGCGGCTCGAGCTCAATCACCGGGTGAAAAACATCCTCGCCAGCGTTACCTCGATTTTCCAGATGACCAAACGGCGAGCGGCGACGGTCGATGATCTCGCCCGGGAATTCACCGGTAGGCTGGAGGCGCTTTCCAACGTTCATACCGCAGTATTTGAAGCCGGCGGCGAGGAGATTTCACTCCTATCGATTGTCAGCCTGACGGTGGCCCCTTACAACAGCAACGGTCTAAATCGTATCGAATTCACCGGTCCCGACCTGGCAGTCACCCGCGAGGCGGGCACGATGCTCGCTCTTTGTCTGCACGAACTGACGACAAATGCGATCAAATATGGCGCGCTATCGCTTCCAGACGGAAAGGTGAAGGTTTCCTGGGCCATCGCTGGCATCAAAGAGCCGGTCTTTTCCATCTACTGGACGGAGTCAGATGGCCCGCCCGTACGGCCACCGGCCCGTCAGGGATATGGAACACGCTATGTGCGCTCTGCGCTGGGCTCACTATTAGGCACGGCGCCGACCATGACGTTCGGCGCAGCAGGCTTTCAGTGCAGCGCCGAGGGTCCGGTTTCGCGGCTGATGCCGGATTCGAAGATCGTTTGAGGGCCATCTGCAATTTTTTCCGAAGGGTGGATCCATCCAGCCGCCCAAGGGTTACCTGCTCTAGGCCGACGCGAGAGGTGCTCGCGGTTGGAGCGGGGAGCGTTGAGATGTCTGATGTCGGCGCGGCGGTTCTTGTGGTTGAGGATGAGGTTCTCGTCCGCTTGGCCATCGTAGTGTCGCTCGAGGACGAGGGGTTCACGGTCTTCGAAGCCTCTGACGCGGACGCTGCGATAGAAATCCTGAATGTCCACAGAGAGATCCGGCTAATGTTCACCGATATAGACATGCCAGGATCAATGGATGGTCTGAAGCTTGCCGCTGCGGTACGCGACCGATGGCCGCCCGTCCAAATCATCGTTACATCAGGCCATCACGACCTGAGTGACGAAATCCTGCCAGTAGAGGGGCGGTTCTTCAGCAAGCCATACGATCACAGTCGGGTTATCAGCACTGTGAGAGAGATGGTCGCCGCAGCCTAATTCGGTGCCGGAACTCAACAGCTAGAACGCATTCCCAGAGGCGTTGCGGGCTCTCCCGTAGAAGGGGTGGCGTAAAGCCAAGAACGGGTTGCAGCGACGCTCATTGCATCCGCGCGCGCCGCCGCGGCGGCACATACTCCGGCGCCGGTTCACCGAACCGCCGCCGGTCTACCAACAGGGCATACCTCATCAGCCAGCCGCCCGGCTAGCTCAGGACGTGCGTCTGTGCCGCACGGAGTATGGATGCCATACCGAAAACGCTCAGAAACAAGCAGCCGAGAAGGATCCATCTCATCGTGTTCGCCTTGCCATTTTGAGGTGGTCGGCGGACAGCGGTGACGATTCTGAAGTTTGGCCTATCGTACGACATACACAAGATCTTCTCCTGCTTAAAGGTCCCCTTAAAGCGGGCAGCAAGCCCGACCGCCCAGCAAATGGCCTTACCAGCCGTCGCCGCGCTCGATGGCCTCGATGAACTCCTCGAAAGAGCGGCCGAGAACACGCACTTCATTCAGCCAGTTTCCGGCAAAGACGAAGGGAATGGAAATATAGTCGCCCTTGACGAAGCCATAGGCGGTCGGGCCGCCATTCGAACCGATCAGCAGCTGGTCGTCGCGAAATTCGAAGATCTCGTAGCCGTCAGCCCCGGCAAGTTCCGCCGCACTCCACAGGACCAGATAACCTTGGCCGACCTCTCCGTTGAAGCCGTTGGAGGCGGCAAGGAAGGCCTTGATCTCCGCCGGCAGGATAATCTTCAGTTTCGTCTCGCAGGCCGCGATTTCAGCCGGGCTTGCGCCAGGCAATTGGCAGCCATCTTCAAATTTCTCCAGCATCAGCAGGCCCATTCGAGCTTCATCTCCTTGAGGTCGATCTGGGCGACACCGTCGCCGAAATTGAAGCCGCCGAAGATCTCCGACAGCTCGATGTAGAAGGGCGAGAAATCGGGATAACCCTGCATGGGAAACATCGTGCCGCCGAGATGGGCGTGCCAGTCCTGAAAGCGCTCCAGCCCCAATGCCTGGCCTTCTTCCGAATAGGCGGCGATATAGCCGCTGAACTCGTTTTCGTGCCTGAATTCTCGCGCAGGCTTTCCGACATTCGGGTCGCCCTCGCGCAAGGTGATCTCGATCGGCCAACCGTAGTCGAGCGCTTCTGTTGCCGGCAGGTTCTTCCAGCCCCTAGCAGGCCGTGCTGCCGCCAGAAGTTCGTTGACGGCAAGTCCGCCGGCCGAAAAGACGTTTTTCGCCCGCTGCTCGGCCACCGTTTTCGGCAGGTTGAATTCGCCGAAATAATCGAGTGGCGATTTCGAGAGCCAGCCGGGAACAGGAGCGCCCTCGATGGCCGGCGGTGCGCCGAGCGGTGCTGCAAACTCCTCTTCCGTCAGCCAGAAGAGAACGTAGTCGTTGTCCATGAATTCCATGTCGAAGCGGCGCGGATCGGCCCGGCGCGCGCCTCCGGTGTCCACATTTCTGCTTGCCGGCGGCGTTTCCCATTGTTCGTCGACAAAGAGCGAGATCGCCACATACTCATCGCCGAGCGTGCGGTATTGCGGCGGTAGTTTCACCGTGAAGGCATGGCGAAGCGGCATACCGTTGGTGGTGCTGACCGGCCATCTCCTGGCATCGATGCCCGGCGGGCGGCCGTAGCACCAACCGCTACTGGGACGGCGGGCGAGATCGACAGGATCGGTCATCGTCAGGTCATAGGCCTCGGTGAGGCTGGGATCGGCATATTTATGGGGCCGCTCCGGATAGACCGCCGTCGGATCCGTCAGACTGATGATCCTGATGACATCCTCCCTGATGCCGACGCCGAGCGTCAGCGTATCCGACAGGTTCGTCTTCAGCATGGTCCAGCCATATTTCTCCCGCTCGTCCGAGATGCGCTCGACACCGGGATAAAGCCGATGCAGCTCTTCGGCCGGCATTCCCATCCTGACGCCATGGATAGGGGGAAGCTCGAAGGGGGCGCGGAAATGAACCTCGCCGAGCCTGCCATCGGCGGTAATGCGCGTGCCAAATTCCTCGATATGCAAATGGCCTTCCGCCTGTAGGCTCGGCTCCTTCCAGCTCGTTCCCAAAGCCGCCTTCAGCTCGTCCACAGATACACCCGGCTGCATCGGAGCCGATCTCGCATTGTCTATCGGCATGCGCGTCCTCTCTCGCTGACCGTCCCGCGCAAGAGATAGGACGGGTCGGAGACAGGGCAATGACGTAGCGGGAGCCCATTTCACGCGCAATTGCGGCAACAAAATACGAGCCGCCGCTCAATCTGGAGACTCACCTAGGCTGATATGGCATGCCCGAGGGGCATTTTATCAGCAGGCCCACAAAGTTGCCGTTCGACGAGCGTGCCATCGAACGCGTAGGCGGCACCCGCAAAGATAATCTCGTTTGTGTGCAGCTCGCCGCGGGTGGTAGAATGACGGAGGGATCAAGGAAAATACCTTAATGATATTCTGAACGTGACGACTTTCGTGCCGCGCGCTGCAGCCGCGGCGAAAAGTATTCAATGGAGAACAGCCGTGAACACGTCGGAGGAAGATTTCTTTGTCCTCTCAGAGCTGTCCCCAGGTTCAGCGCAGAAGTGGCTCGCTCTCGCTGTCGTTTTCGGCCTACTAGTTCTCGTATTCATCGCCGCCGGAGTACTCTCGAACGTGCAGCCGCACCGGATTGACGCCTTCGTCCCGGCCTACACGACGGCGATGTTCGTGAGCGACTCGATTACTGCGATCCTGCTGTTTGCCCAGTTCTCCATTCTCCGCTCGCGCGCCATCCTCGTGATCGCGAGCGGCTATGTTTTCACGGCTCTTATCCTCATTCCGTGGATCCTGGCGTTTCCAGGTGTATTCGTGCCCGGTAGGGGTCTTATTGGCGGCCTGCAGAGCACATCCTGGCTCTACTTTTCTTGGCACGCCGGTTTTTCCATGTTCGTAATCGGATACGCATTGCTAAAGGAAGCGGAGCCCGACAACCGGTTCTGGCGAGGCTCGGCGGGTGCGGCGATAGCAATAAGTGTCGCCTTGACAGCACTGGTCGTGTTGGCTGCGGTGTATCTCTGCGTAGGTCTTAATGCGATTTTGCCCCGCGTGGTGCTGGATTCCCTCCGCCTTAGCCCGCTCTGGCCTTATGTCGGGGCACCCGTCGCACTGGTAAGTGTCGCGGCCCTCGTCCTGCTTTGGATCAGGCAACGCTCGATGCTCGATCTGTGGTTGATGGTCGTCATGTCCCTGTACGCGATAGAGATACCCCTAAGTTACTACCCTACACCGGTCCGCTTCAGCATTGGCTGGTATGCTGTTCGGATCATCGGATTCATTTCGAGTAGTCTCGTCCTGATTGTCATGCTGTACGAAATAACGACGCTTTACGCACGGCTTCTCGCAGCGGTTCGTGCCCGGCGTCAGGAGCGCGAGGCGCGATTGGTAACCGGAGATGCAGTTGCCGCCACAGTTGCTCATGAAGTCAAGCAACCCCTGTCTGGCATGATAACGAGTGCCGACGCGGGCTTGCGCTTTCTCAATCGCTCATCGCCCGATCTGGAGGAAGCGAAGGAGGCGTTCACGCAGATAGTCGCCGGCGGCCATCGTGCGGCAGCGGTGATTGAAGGTATTAGAACAATCTTCAAGAAGGAAGACCGAAAGCGAGCGTCGCTCGACCTCAATGACCTTATCCGGGAAACCCTCGCCCTCATGCGAGGGGATCTGGTCAAACACCGGATACTGGTTAGAGCTGTGATAGATGAACAACTGCCGGAGATAACGGGCGATCGAACTCAACTACAGCAGGTGCTCGTAATCCTGATCACGAACGCCATCGATTCCATGATCGAGGTTGGCGGATCGCGGGTTCTGTCGGTGGAATCCAAGATGCATGAGGATGGCCACGTAAGGGTATCGGTGGCGGACACGGGGGCAGGAATTGGACCGCAAGACATCGATCGAATATTCCACCCGTTATTCACGACCAAGCCCGAAGGGATGGGAATGGGACTGTCGATCTGCAGGTCAATCGTCGAAGCCCACGATGGACGGTTGTGGGCTGCCCCGAACATGCCCTGGGGGGCTATATTTCATTTTAGTTCAATTCGCTCTGTCTCCGCATGACGAGGATCAGTTGTGGTCAAAATTGCACCGACGAGTTCGCAGCCTACAAGTGATGTCGAGCCTGCTGTCTATGTGATCGATGATGACGCCGGAGTCCGCGACTCGCTCGGCCTGCTATTCCGTTCGGTCGGTTTGCGCGCCGAACTATTCCGTTCGGCCAACGAATTCTTGCAACGGAAGCTGCCTCCGAATCCGAGCTGCCTGGTTCTTGACGTGCGCCTACCCGGGCTGAGCGGCTTCGAGCTTCATGCCGAGTTGACGAGAGTCAATATTCAGATTCCCATCATTTTCATCACTGCACATGGCGATATCCCCATGTCGGTGCGGGCCATGAAAGCCGGCGCCGTCGACTTCATCACCAAGCCGTTTCGCGATCAGGATATGTTGGATGCCGTCACCGCCGCGATCACCCGCGACCGGACGAGGCTGGACGCCGAACGGGCACGGTTCGACTTACAAGGCCTATTTACCAGCCTGACGTCCCGCGAACAGGAGGTGATGGCGCTCGTCGCTACCGGCTTGATGAATAAACAGATCGCGGCTCACGTCGGCCTCAGCGAGATTACGGTTAAGATTCATCGCGGCCATGCGATGAAGAAAATGCACGCGAAATCGCTAGCCGACTTGGTCAAAATGGCTGAGGCGCTCGGCATTTAATCGATAAAAGGGCCTCGTAAACCTCATATCTATGTATGACTATCGCACGTAGGTGGCCCAGAGCATTGTACAGTGCACATTGATGGGCCAATCGCTTGCGTGACACACCAGTTATTTCGATCGTCGACGATGACGAATCCAGCCGTATCGGAACTGCGAGCCTTGTGCGGTCGCTCGGCTTCGTCGCGCACGCTTTTTCTTCCGCACGTTCGTTCTTGCATTCAGAGCAACTGACAGAAACCTCGTGTTTGATTTCAGACGTCCAGATGCCGAACATGAGTGGAATCCAGTTGCACGACGTTTTGCACGCACGAGGGTATAAAATGCCAATCATCTTCGTCACGGCCTATCCCGACAACAACGTCCGCACGCAGGCGTTTGGAAGAGGCGCCGTCTGCTTTTTGAACAAGCCTTTTGACGGTGACAGGCTGTCTCGCTGCATTGAGGCTGCATTGAAAAACGATGGCGGTGACAGCGATTAGAGCGTCGTCCATTGCCGGCGCAATCAGGCGCGGCAGCCCGCAAAGTCCGATCGTCTAGTTTCATTGAATTCAGCCGAGGGAAACTCGGACCTGTCATGGCGATATACTTAAGTATGAGCGCCATAAACGAAGGCGCGATTATGACAAACCTGCGTTCGATGGATCGCGCGCGGAAGTGAGAGCACAACAAACGTGCCCAGCCGCTTAATTGCATCCGCGCAACGAAGGAGACAGATCATGTCCACGGTAAATCCGCCGCCAAATCGGCGCAAGTTTCTTGCCACCTCGGCCACTGTATTACTCGCCACTTCGGCAGCCGGAGCGTTGAACTTTACCTCCGTTCAGCCGGCTGCCGCGTCGGGCGCCGGTTCAATCCGCCCCTTCACCGTCAACTTCCCGGACGAGGAGCTTGTCGAATTGCGTCGCCGCATCGCCGCCACCCGCTGGCCCGAACGCGAACTGGTGACTGCTGCAGCTTCGCGGCGGACCTGGGAAACCCCGCCATCGGGCGATACACAAGGGGTGCAACTCGGCACGATGCAGAAACTCATCCATTACTGGGGAACCGAATACGATTGGAGCAAGTGCGAGGCGCGCCTGAATGCGCTGCCGCATTTCGTTACCGAGCTCGATGGGCTGGACATCCACTTCATCCACGTGAAATCCAAGCATCAGGATGCTATGCCAATTATCATCACGCATGGCTGGCCAGGTTCGATCATCGAACTGCTTAAGATCATCGATCCGCTCACGAACCCTACGGCGCATGGCGGAACCGCGGCCGATGCGTTCGACGTGGTAATCCCGTCGATGCCGGGCTACGGCTTTTCCGCCAAACCGACGCAACCCGGCTGGGATCCGGCGCGCATCGCACAGGCGTGGACTGTGTTGATGAAGCGCCTCGGCTACAACCGGTTTGTCGCGCAAGGCGGCGATTGGGGCGCGCTCATCACCGAACAGATGGCTTTGATGGCGCCTCCCGAGTTGATCGCCATCCACACCAATATGCCAGCGACCATTCCGCCCGAGATTGTGAAGGCGTTGGCTGCCGGCAGCCCGCCTCCCGCCGATCTCGGATCCGACGAAAAGCGGGCTTACGAACAGGCTGCCTTCTTTTACAAGTTCGGCCTGGGCTACGCCAACGAGATGGCACTTCGTCCGCAGACGCTCTATGGGCTCGTCGATTCGCCGGCTGGTTTGGCGTCGTGGATTCTCGATCACGACGCTGACAGCTATGCACTGATCGCCCGCGCCTTCGATGGAGAGCCGGAGGGCCTTACCCGCGACGACATCCTCGACAACATCACGCTTTATTGGCTGACAAACACCGCGATCTCCTCGGCCCGGCTCTATTGGGAACACCGGCAAACGGCGACGGCGGGCTTCTTCGACGCCAAAGGCATCACCATTCCCGTCGGCGTAAGCGCCTATCCGTCCGAAATCTACACGGCGCCCAAAAGTTGGACCGAACGAGCGTTTCCCAAACTTCTGCATTACGGCCGCCCGCCCAAGGGCTGCCATTTCGCAGCATGGGAACAGCCCGGGTCCTTCACCGACGAGCTGCGCACATCGTTCAGGACGGCGCGGACGTGAGGTGTCGGGCGCTGCGCCGGACGTGCGCGTCAACCTCAGCTTGGCGATTACCAGATAGCGAATCTCCAAAAGGAGAGAATGCAATGAACCTCCTGATCAAGACACTCGCCGTGCTCGCGGCTTGCACCGTCTTCGCCACGGATGTGGTCGCCCAGAGCACCGTCGTTCCCGTCGACAACGAGCCTGCGCCCAAGCTGATCGTTGAGCCGCCGCTTCCCGGTCCGTTGGCCAGGGGCGTCGTGTTCCTCCCGTACCGGGTGGAGAACGTGCGCATCCTGCCTGTGGGTGGGCCGGCTGCGCGCAACGTGTCTCCGCGGGTCGGACATCTGCACATCACGGTCGATGATCTGCCTTGGGCGTGGGCGGATTACGGCCAGAGCAACACCGTTATTCTGGTGGGCATGTCGCGCGGCCAGCACAAGGTCCTGATCGAGGTGGTAGACGCCGAAGGCAGCGTCTTCACCAAACAAGCCGTGACGTTCCACTCTCCGGGCAAGGAGATTCAGCCATGAAGTTCCACAAACTGGCGACCGCGCTGGCATCGGGGCTTTGCATCCTTTTCTGCCTGACCAACGCCACCGCGGCCGAAGATCGCTCGATCAGGCCGTTCACCGTCAGCATCCCGCAAGGCAACCTCGACGACCTCCGCGATCGCATCGCCGCCACGCGTTGGCCCGACCGGGAGACGGTCGATGACCAGACCCAAGGCATCCAGCTCGCGAAAATCAAGCCGCTCATCGAATACTGGGGAACTGGCTACGACTGGCGAAAAGCCGAGGCCAGTTTAAACGCCCTGCCCCAGTTCATGACGACAATCGACGGCGTGGACATTCATTTCATTCACGTCCGCTCGCGTCACTCGGACGCGATGCCGCTGATCATGACTCATGGCTGGCCCGGGTCGGTGCTGGAACTGCTCAAGACCGTCGGCCCGCTCACTGACCCAACGGCGCATGGTGGCTCCGCAGAGGACGCGTTCGATCTCGTGCTGCCCTCAATGCCGGGTTTCGGCTTCTCCGGCAAGCCGGCGGTCGCCGGCTGGGGCACGGACCGCATCGCGCTAGCCTGGGCGGAGCTCATGAAGCGCCTCGGCTATTCAAACTACGTCGCTCAGGGTGGCGACTGGGGTTCCCCCGTATCGAACGCAATGGGCCGCCTGGCGCCGTCAGGTTTGCTCGGCATCCACATTAACTTGCCGGCGATCGTGCCGCCCGAGATTGCCGCGGTGCTCGCCGCTGGCGGCCCAGCGCCTGCGGAACTGACCCAGAAGGAACGTGCGGCGTTCGACGCCTTCAGCATAGGCGCCAAAATGGGGAATAGGTCCTACGCTCAGATGATGGGCACTCGGCCGCAGACTATCGGCTACGGCTTGATGGACTCGCCGGTCGGCCTCGCGGCGTGGATGCTCGGGCATCCGGGCTTCTCCCACTGGACCTACGACACCAGAGATCCCGAAAAGTCCCCGGACGAGGTGCTCGACGACATCACACTGTACTGGCTGACCGACACCGCCACCTCGTCAGGTCGAATTTACTGGGAGTACGGAGGCGGACGCAGCCCTGCTTTTGCCGGACCGGAGAAGACCAGTGAAATCGCGCTGCCGGTCGCCATCACGGTCTTTCCTGGGGAGAGCTATCAGGCCCCGGAGACATGGGCCAGGCGCGCCTACCCCAACCTGATCTACTTCCATGAGGTCGACAAGGGCGGTCATTTCGCCGCGTGGGAGCAGCCGGAACTGTTTTCCGCCGAGTTGCGCGCCGCGTTCAGGCCGCTGCGGCCATCAAAATGAATTGGATAGCGCGTGACGCTGCCGCCCCGCTCGCGCCCAAGACATAGGACGAGAACATTTGTCTGATCTCCATAGGCGAAACTCAAGCAAGGCATCCAAACCAAGGAGCTCCACATGACCGACAATCACGTGCACAGTGAAACTGCAACCGAGACCGCCGAATCGCGGACGGTGGACATGAAACTCGAGGTGGCCGTCATCCCTGTTTCGGACGTCGATCGCGCCAAGCGCTTCTACGACGGACTGTGCTGGAGGCTCGATGCTGACTTCGTCAGGAGCGACGGGTCCCGGGCCGTGCAGTTCACGCCGCCAGGCTCGCCGGGTTCCATCCACCTTGGTACCACATCGGCGCTCTTGCTCATTGTATCCGACATCGAGGCGGCGCGCGCCGAGCTCCTGGGTCGCGGTGTCGAAGTGAGTGACGTGTTCCACCCGGGCGCCGGCCCAGATGGCCGCCTCACCGGCCTGGATCCCGAGCGGCGCAGCTACGCCTCATTCGCCTCGTTCAGCGACCCGGACGGCAACGGCTGGCTGCTCCAAGAGGTCACCGCACGACTGCCTGGCCGCGTGGACACGGACGTCACGACGTTCAACTCGTCGACCGAGCTCGCCGCCGCACTGCGACGCGCGGGCGCCGCCCACGGCGAGCATGAGAAGCGGAGGGGCGGCCAACGTGATGAGAAGTGGCCAGACTGGTACGCCGAATACTTGGTGGCGGAGCAGGCCGGCGAAGCGCCTCCATCTTGACCAGTTCGGTGGACGTCTTTGCGTTCACGTTCCGTGATCGCCTGTGCAGCCATAGAGGTTCCTAGATGCATTTGGCGGAACGAGATCAACCAAGATCGCCGCCGGCTTTTTGCGGCCCCGATGGGTGTCGTCACCTACTCGCTCGTCCACTCGCTCCGCAGCAGCACAGCACGCGACCGAAAAGCCTTGAAGCATAGCCGACGCCCGCGAGCTGAGCGTCGGCTATGTGGCCTGCCCAAGGACCGCCGCGGACGCTTGTCGAGGTTGTCATCGGTACTGATGGTTATTAGCCCGCCCCACGGGGCCGTCGCTCGCAAAATAAGAAGAGAAGATATCTTGGCGGGGAGTTTGAACCGCTTCAGCACGATTTGGTCCCGTCCAACGGAGAAAACGAAAATGATGATTAAAGATTCGGTGCTGTTCATAACAGGCGCTAATCGCGGACTAGGTTTGGCGTTTGCTGAGGAAGCTCTTAAACGCGGCGCCAAGAAGGTCTACGCCGGCGTGCGGCATCCCACTGGTGCGGCTCGGCCCGGTATCATGCAGGTCAGACTGGATGTAACCGATCGTGGCTCGATAGCCGACGCCGCGAACCAATGCCGCGATGTTGCCTTGCTGGTCAACAATGCCGGTATTGCCCGTTTGAACAGCAACATCCTTGACCCGAGTATGATCGACAGCGCGCGGGAAATCTTCGAGACAAACTACTTCGGAATGATCGCTGTCAGCCAAGCATTCGCTCCGACCCTTGCGAGGAACGGTGGTGGAGCGATTATCAACGTCTTGTCTGACGCCACTTGGTACGCACGGCCTATGCTTGCCGGATATTCCGCTTCGAAGTCCGCAGCTTGGAGCTTCACAAATGCCTTGCGTATCGAACTGCGCAACCAGAAGACAGCAGTGCTTGGCCTGCATGTGAGCTTCATGGATACCGACATGACCCATGGGTTCGACATGAAGAAAATCAGCCCACAGCAGGCTGCTGAAGCAGCCTTGATCGGCCTTGAGGCTAACCAAGAAGAGGTTCTCGCTGACGATTTCACAAAAGAGGCTAAGCGAAGCCTCTCCGGGGAAAAGCCAATATATCTCGATCCGCCGCCGCTGGGCTGACTGACATCTGCGCCAACACGACGATGGTTTGGCGTCGAAAACAGATGCCTCGTCCCGGTCACCAGTTTCGCGGAGCCGGATCCGCCAGGAGCAGGGCGGCAACGTGCCGAATGCCTGGTTCGCCCGCGACGAAAGTAAGCCGCTGATGTTCTTTGCCGGCCTCCATGTGCCGCAATGGCAGAGTGTCCGAAAGGTCAGGGACGGGCTGACGACCGACGACCTCTATGGCTTCTTGACCACGGATCCCAACGACCTGGTGAAGCCGATCCATGGCAAGGCGATGCCCGTCCTTTTGCTGACCAAGGAAGAGACCGACACCTGGATGCGGGCGCCCTGGGAAGAGGCGAAGGAACTGGCCCAGCCGTTACCGAATGACGCGCCGATCATTTCCTCACGCGAACCGTACGGATCAACGATCGTGTCGAAATCCGGAGAGCCGGTGGAACAGGGCATTCTGCTTTGACGCCTGAATTCCGGACTTGTTTCGGAAAACGAAAAAGCCTGCCGCGGGAGGAGGTGCGGCAGGCTTTTCGAAAGAATT
>NZ_JAAXQT010000024.1:0-25174 GCF_019778565.1 Rhizobium laguerreae
CCCATCACCCCCTCCGCCGCTCCGCCCCCGCCGCGATCGTCTGCACCAGCTCATCCACCTCCCGCGCCAGCCGCTCCAGCGGCAGGCCGACGAAGCGGCCTTCGAGGCTGATGCTGACGACGCCGTGCACTGCGCCGAACAAGGTGCGGGCGCGGATGGCGCGGTCTTCGGGAGGCATGTCGGGCTGCAGTTCGGCCAGCGGTTCGGCGATTACGTCCATCAGGAAGAGGTGCTCGTCAAGGTGCCATTGCGGGGTCGGGCTGGTTTCCGGCGGGAAGTGGTCGAACAGCGCCTTCCAGAGGTTCCGGTGTTCGACGGCGAAGCTGAGATATCCCTGCGCCAGGTTGCGCAGCCGGTCGGTCGGCGGCTTGCCGCGGGTCTCGGGCAGGGTGAGCCTCGCCTCCAGCGCCTTCAGCGTGGCGGAGTTGACGTGGATGACGAGCTCGGCGAGGTGTGAAAAGACCGTGTAGAGGCCGCCGAGCGCGCAGCCGGCATCCTGGGTGATGTCGCGGGCTCGGAGATTTGCCAGCCCGTCTTTGGCGATCCGCTCGCGCGCCGCCTCGATCAGCCGGGCCTTCAGGTCTTCGCGTTTTTCTTCTCGTCTGCCGGCCATTAACCATTCCACTTCGATTTTTTGAACGTCGTTCAAAATTTATCTTGAACGATGTTCATGATTCTGGCATAACACCTCTCGTGAACAACGTTCATAAACCGGAGGAAGGAAATGTTCAAACTGATTTCCATTTTGTTGCGGGGCAGGGCGCATGATGCCGAGCAGGCTTTCGCCGATCGTCACGCCGTGCCGCTGCTTTCCCAGCAGATCCGCGATGCCGCCCAATCGATCCAGTCGGCGCGGCGCAGCGTGGCGGTCGCCATCGCCCAGAACGAGCAGGAAAAGGTGCAGCATGGGGCGATCGTTGCCCGCATCGCCGATCTCGAGACCCGCGCCTCCGCCGCCTTGGCGAAGGGCAATGAGGGGCTGGCCCGCGAGGCGGCCGAGGCGATCGCCTATCTCGAAGCCGAGCGTGATGCGTCCGAGAAGGCGCAGAGCCAGTTCACCCTAGCGATCGACAAGCTGAAGGGCATCGTGCGGGCTTCGGAGGCAAGGCTGCAGGAGCTGCAGCGCGGCGAGCGGCTGGCGCGTGCCACGCAGGAGGCCCAGAAGCTCGATGTCGTCGTTGCCGGCCCGGGCCTGGCGACGCTCGACGATGCCGAGGAGACGCTGGCCCGCCTTCGCCTGCGCCAGAGCCAGAATGAGCTGACGGCCGCCGCCCTGAAGGACATGGAAGGCGCCATCCGCCCGGCCGGCATCATCGAAAAGCTTGCCAATGCCGGCTTCGGCGCGCCGCTGCGCACCTCCGCCGATGATGTGCTGGCGCGGCTGAAGAGCCGCATCACGCCCGCCGCTTAAGATTGCATCCACCCAACCATTCATCCATCGAACATCAAGGACCAAGACAATGAACGACAGTTTCCAGAAACATTCCGCAAGCTGGGTCAGCTTTTCCTACATCTCCTTCGGCTCGGCCGCCTTCATGCTGGCGCTCGGCCTCTACATGATGCCGCTCGATCTCTGGGGCAAAGGCTATCTCGCCATGGGCATTCTGATGCTGGTGCAGACCACGGTGAATATCACCAAGACGCTGCGCGACAACGCCGAATCCGAGAAGCTGATCCGCAAGGTCGAGGATGCCCGCACCGAGAAACTCCTGGTCAAGTTCAATCGTAACGATGAAGATTGATCTTGGTTAACCACAGCGCAGAGTTGTTACCGCATTCAACTTTTGCGTAACAACTCTGTGGCCTTCTCTGCCAATCGAAAGAGGGACCCGCCGTGCAACATAATCTGATGACCTCAAGGAAATTCGCGCCGCTGTTCTGGACCCAGTTCCTGACGGCTTTCAACGACAATTTCCTCAAGAACACCCTGGTGTTCCTCATTCTCTTCAAGATGTCGGCCAGTGAAGGTGCCGCCCTGGTGACGCTCGCCGGCGTCATCCTCATCGTGCCCTTCCTGCTACTGTCAGCACTCGGCGGCGAACTCGCCGACAAGCATGACAAGGCAAAGATCGCCGAACTCTTGAAACGCTGCGAGATCGCCGTCGCCGCCCTCGCCGTCATCGGCCTCGCCTTCTCCTCGATCTTCGTGCTGATGGCGGCGCTGTTCGGCTTCGGCATCGTCTCTGCGCTGTTCGGGCCGATCAAATACGGCATCCTGCCCGATCATCTCGAACGCCGCGACCTGCCGAAGGCCAATGCCTGGATCGAGGGCGGCACCTTCATCGCCATCCTCGCCGGCACCATCATCGCCGCATTCGCCTTCTCGGGCGGCGACAATGTGCTGATCTTCGGCACGATGATGATGGGGCTGTCGGTGATCTGCTGGCTCGCCAGCCGGATGATCCCGCCCACCGGCTCCAAGGCGCCGGATCTCGAAATCGACCGCAATGTCATCCGCTCCAGCTACACCCTTGTCATGGAAATCCGCCAGGACAAGCGCCTGTGGCGTTCGGCGCTGATGAACTGCTGGTTCTGGCTGGTCGGCGCCTTCGTTCTCTCCATCCTGCCGACCATGGTGACCGAGCTGCTCGGCGGCTCCGAGCTCGTAGTGCCGGCCTATCTCACCGTCTTTGCCATCGCCGTCGCAGTCGGCTCGGCGATTGCCGCCTGGATGTCGTCTGGCCGCATCGTGCTGCTGCCGGCCCCTGTCGGCACGGCGCTGCTTGGCCTCTTCAGCCTCGATCTCGCCTGGAACCTCTGGGGCCTGGCTTCGGTGAGCCACGCAACGACGATCGCCACCTTCTTTGCTGGCCAGAATACCATCCGCGTCGCCATCGATCTCGCCGGCATGGCGATAGCAGGCGCCTTCATCGCCGTGCCGACTTTCGCCGCGCTGCAGACCTGGGCGCATGAGGACCGCCGCGCCCGTGTCATCGGTGCCGCCAATGTGCTCTCGGCGCTGTTCATCACCGTCGGCCTTGGCCTCGTTGCCGCCGTCCAGGCGCTTGGCGCTTCCATCCCGCAGATTCTGATCGGCCTCGGCATCATCAATTTTGCCGTCGCCTGGCTGATGCTGAAGACGCTGCCGACCAATCCCTTCCGCGATTTCATCTCGATCATGTTCCGCGCCTTCATGCGGCTGGAGGTCGAGGGGCTGGAGAATATCAAGAAGGCCGGCCGCGCCCCGATCATCGCGCTCAACCATGTCAGCCTGCTCGACGGCGCGCTCGCGCTTGCGATCACCGAGGAAGAGCCGACCTTTGCCGTCGATTACAAGATCGCCCAGGCCTGGTGGGTGCGCCCCTTCCTGAAGATGTGTAAATTCCTGCCGCTCGACCCGACAAAGCCGATGGCGACGCGTTCGTTGATCAAAGTGGTGCAGGACGGTAACCCGATCGGCATCTTCCCCGAGGGCCGGCTGACGGTGACCGGCACGCTGATGAAGGTCTATGATGGTGCGGCCATGGTCGCCGACAAGACCGGCTCGATGGTCGTGCCGGTGAAGATCGACGGGCTGGAGAAGAGCTATCTCTCCTATCTCGACAACGGCAAGATCCGCCGCCGGCTGTTCCCCAAGGTCAAGGTCACCATTCTCGAGCCGGTGAAGCTCGAAGTGCCCTCAGAGCTGAAAGGCCGCAAGCGCCGCACGGCGGCAGGTGCTGCCCTTTATCAGGTGATGTCGAACCTGCTGTTCCAGACCGCCGATACTTCGTCGACCGTGCTCGACCGCGTCATTCGGGCCGGCCACGAATTCGGCATGAAGAAACTTGCCGTCGAAGATCCGGTCACCGGAAGGCTGACCTATGGCAAGCTGCTCACCGGCGCTGCCGTGCTCGGCGCGAAATTCCGCACCATGTTCCCGGAACAAAACCTCGGCGTCATGCTGCCGAATGCCAATGGCGCCGCAGCCACCCTTCTCGGCGTGATGACGGCGGGCAAGGTGCCGGCGATGCTGAACTTCACCGCGGGTGCCGCCAATATTCTCTCCGCCTGCAAGGCCGCGGAGGTCAAACATGTGCTGACCTCGCGCGCCTTCGTCACCCAGGCGAAGCTCGGCCCTGTGATCGCCGAGATGGAAAAGCAGGTGAAGATCGTCTGGCTCGATGATCTCAGGGCCGAAATCTCACTCAAGGACAAGATCCTTGGGTTTCTGAGAAAGGCGCGGCCACTGGTGAAGCGCCGGCCGGATGATCCGGCCGTCATCCTCTTCACCTCGGGCTCCGAAGGCACGCCGAAGGGCGTGGTGCTCACCCACCGCAACATCCTGTCGAATGCCGCCCAGGCGGCCGCCCGCATCGATTTCCACAGCGGCGACAAGGTGTTCAATATCCTGCCGGTGTTCCATTCCTTCGGGCTGACGGCCGGCACGGTGCTGCCGCTGATTTCGGGCGTGCCTGTTTATTTCTATCCCTCGCCGCTGCATTACCGCATCGTGCCGGAGCTGATCTATGCCTCCAACGCCACGATCATCTTCGGCACCGATACCTTCCTCAACGGTTATTCGAGGACGGCGCATCCCTACGACTTCCGCTCGATCCGCTATATCTTCTCCGGCGCCGAACCGGTGAAGGCCGCAACCCGCCAGACCTATATGGAAAAATTCGGCCTGCGCATCCTCGAAGGTTACGGCGTCACCGAGACAGCACCCGTCATCTCCATCAACACGCCGATGTACAACAAATCAGGCACCGTCGGCAAAATCCTGCCGGGCATGGAATGGAAGCTCGAACCGGTGCCGGGCATCGATGAGGGCGGCCGGCTGCATGTGCGCGGCGCCAATGTCATGGCCGGCTATCTCCGCGCCGAAAAGCCCGGCGTGCTCGAGCCGCTCGCCGACGGCTGGCACGATACCGGCGACATCGTCACCATCGACGAGGACGGTTTCGTCAAGATCCGCGGCCGCGCCAAACGCTTCGCCAAGATCGGCGGCGAAATGATCTCGCTCGCCGCCGTCGAGACGCTGGCCGCCGAACTCTGGCCGGGCGCGCTGTCGGTCGTCTCCTCGCTACCCGACGCCAAGAAGGGCGAGCGCCTGGTGCTGCTCACCGACGCCCCCACCGCCACCCGCGCCGAATTCCTCGCCTTCGCCAAATCCAAGGGCGCCATGGACATGATGGTGCCGGCCGAGGTCAATATCGGCAAGGTGCCGGTGCTGGGTTCCGGCAAGGTGGATTTCGTCGCGGCGCGGAAGCTGGCGGAAAGTGCGGTGCAGACGGGGGAGGCGGCGTAGAGCGGGGTCACTTCCTTGGAGGGTTGCCCTAATCTCCGTTCGCGCTAATGGCTGCCCCTCACCCTAACCTTCTCCCCGTAAAAACGGGGAGAAGGTGGCGGCAGCCGGATGAGGGGCTGCCCCTGACGCAACGGCCAGCAAACAGCCGTTGGTTGCATTTTCTGGCGAAGTCCGTAAACATTCGATCGCTTCTCTCTGGCGCCCGATTCATGGCCACCGAAGCGATTGTGATGCTTGAAAATGACCGGATGCGCGCTAGCTGCAAGCATCGTCATACGACCGTTGATTTGCATGATTAGTTTTTACTCGTTCAATAAATTTCGGATTGCCGCCCAATGCTCGATGCCAGCGCGCTGACCCTGTTTTCGAATTATCGCCCCTGGCCGCAGCATCACCCAAAGACATGACCGCGAAGAATGAGCCCTGGTGAGGAGGGGATTGACGATGTTCGTAGAGGGTTTGAAGAAGCTTTTTCGTGGCCGTTCGGAGAGGGACGACACTTCGGCAGGAAGCGCGCTGACAGCAAGGGACAGGGACGCCATCACTGCGGACCTCGCCTTCTTCGACAGCGTCGAAAAGGGTCTCGGCAAGGCCCTTGCCCGCTATGTCCTGACAGGCGCCGACGAAGCGAGCGTGCTTCATGTGAGCAATCTGTTGAAGACCACCCAGGGCGATATCCGCACCAAGCTTCACAATGTCTTCATCGCCGTCGCCGACGACTGGAATAACAAGGTCGAGCGCGAGAAGCGCCACAAGGCCAGGGAACGCGTGCTCTTCGAACTCGAAGGCTTCGATCCGGCCGCGCTCTATCGCTATCTCCATCTGCATAGCCAGTTCAATGCGCAAAACCGGGCATGGCGCTTTCCCGGCAGCGATCAATCGCCGCGTTGGCTGCGCACGGCAAGCCTGCTCTTCGACACCTCGGCACCGGAAGGCCGCAACCCCCTCGGTTTTCTCACCGCGCCACACATCCTCGAGATGATGGAAGCTGCCGAGCTTGCCCCCTCGGTCGCGCCGCTGATCGACTGCGCCTTTTCGGACAAGGACGTGCCCTACGGAGATCTGACCCAGCGGATGCTGAAGCTGCCGGGCCTTGCCGATGCGATCGCCGCCATGCCCGAGGAAGCGACCCGGACGATCGGGACGCTGGCGGCCGGCGGCCGCGAGGTCATGGTCAGCTTCCTCGGCCAGAACGGCCTGATCGACCGCGATCGGCATTTCTTCGATTTCGCCTTCCAGATGGCGAGCGACGGCGCCAAGACGGTGCGCGAAGCGGCCTCGAATGCGCTGAAGGTGGCCGACGAGGCCAAGGTGCAGGCAAAGGCCGAGGAATTTCTCGCCTCGCGCAAGGCCAACGAACGGCTGGCCGGCGTCAATATTCTGGCCGCCCTGCTGCGCGAACGCTCCTTGCCGATCCTCGACCGGCACGGGGGCGAGGAAAAATCCAATACGGTGCTGGCGGCGATCGCAACGATCCGGGCGACCTATGCGGCAGGCTCGGTTGCCGGCGCCGAGGCAGGCGAGGGCGAGGGGGATGGCGAGGCAGGTTACCTCGCCTTCGACGGCAGCTTCGTTGCCGCGCCGCCGCCCGCCGCCAAGGAGGAGCCGCTGCCGGCCGATCTGGAAGAGGCGTTCCGCAAGCTTCTGACGGAAGCCAATGCGGCGGCCCGCATCGATTACGACCAGACGCCGCCGGGCAAAGACTGGAACCAGCGGCCGGCCCGCCCGTTTACGCCGCCCTTCGATCCGGCGATTGCAAAACATATCGTCGCCGCCATGCGGGGCGAACGGCTGAGCGAGGCGCAGCGCCGGGAGATCTGGAAGGCGGTCGACGACAAGAGCACCGATAATTGGATGCGGCAGACGCGCCAGCTCCTGGGCAACGGGCTGAAGGCGATCTTCTCCCGTACGGATATCTCCTTTCACGCGCTGTCGCGGCTGCTTTTCCAGGCGACGGACGGGCGGCATTGGCAGCACATCCTGCGTATCGTGCTGGGAACGACGAATTACTGGATGCGCGGTCCCGACAATGAAATCCTCGCCCGCATCAAGGCGGGCGCCGATATCCGCATCCTCGCCGAAATCGCCGCAGAGGCCGGGGCGCCGGCATTCGGAACCATGGCCGATGCGCTTGCCGACAAGGCCTATGTCAATATTTCCGAGATGATCGACGAGCCGGTGCCGGCCAATCTCTGGCCGCTGCTGGCCGAAAACTTTGCCGCGCTAGACGCCGCTCTTGCCGGCGACGGCCTGAAGGAGCGCTGGAGCGAGGATTTCATTTTCTCCTGGCTCAGGATGTTTCCGCGCCTGCCGCGCCGCTATTTCCCGCTGGTGGCCGACCGCGCCGTACAAGGCGGCGTGCGCCAGCGCGAATTTGCGCGTTACCTCCTGCGCGAAGTCGCCGATCTGACGCCGCTGATCACGCCGATGCTGACATCAGGGCCGGAAACCAAACGGCTTGCCGCCGCCCGCTGGCTGGCGGAGCGGCGGGATGGTAATGCGATCGCGCCGCTGCGCGCAGCCCTTGCCAAGGAGAAATCGGTAACGGTCAAGGCGGCCGCCATGTCGGCGCTTGCCGCCTGCGGCGACGATACCTCCGATCTCTTCGCCGAAGAGACGCTGCTGGCCGAAGCCGAAAAGGGGCTGGCCTCGACCAAGGTCGATTATTCCCCGCTTTTCGATGCCGAAAACCTGCCCGTGCTGCATTGGGCGGATGGGCGCGAGGTCTCGGCCAAGCTGGTCAAATGGTGGTTTGCCCGCTCGCACAAGCTGAAAATGGCCGGCGGCGATCCGATGATCCACATGGCGCTCGAACGTCTCGACCGCCGGGATGCCGAGCGGCTGGGGGCGGCGATCGTCTCGGCCTTCATTTCCTACGACACCCAGCGCCCGACCAGCGAAGAGGCCAATGCCTATGCGGCGGAGAACGCCAAGCGGCGCTATGAATCGTCGAAGAAGTGGCGCAAGGATTTTACCGAGGAACTGGCCTTCGCCGAGCTGCGCCGCGAAAAGCTCGCCATCTATTTAAACAGCGCGCTCGATCATCGCGGCCTGCTGGCGCTCGCCCGTTTTGCGCCGCCGGCCGAAACCACGCTGCTCGTCAAGCGGTACCTGCGCGAACACGGCAAGCGGCCGAACCAGTGCCGGGCGCTGATCGATGCGCTGATGGCAAACCCGGTTCCCCAGGTGCTGCAGCTGGTGCTGATCGCCTCGCAGCGCCACAAGCAGCCGGGTATGCGCAAATATGCCGGCGAGGTGATCACCGCTTTTGCCGAGGCCCGCGGCTGGACGCCGGCCGAACTCGGCGACCGCACCATGCCCTCTGCCGGCATCGACGAGGACGGCATTCTAGAACTGCCAATCGGCGAGCGCCTTTACCGGGCGCGGCTGGTGGCGGAGCGGGGCAAGAATGGCGCGCAGGAACTGAAGCTCGTCCTCGAAAATCCGGACGGCAAGCCGATCGCTTCGCTGCCGACCCCGACCGATCCCGAAGAGGCGGAAGAGGCGAAGGAGGGCAAGAAGCTTCTCTCCAGCGCCAAGAAGGAGTTGAAGCAGACGGTGGAGCTGCAGAGCGGCCGTCTCTATGAGGCGATGTGTGCGACCCGCATCTGGCCGCGCGAAGATTTTGAAACCTTCCTGCTCGCCCATCCGATCGTCGGCCGGCTGCTGCGCCGCCTGGTTCTGGCCGGCCATGACGACAAGGGCAAGATCATCGGAAGCTTCCGGGCGCTCGACGACGGCAGCTTCACCAATGCAGAGGATGAACCCGTCGCGCTCGGCGCCTTTTCCGGCATTTCGATCGCCCATCGCGTCAGCCTCGGCGAGGCGGGCGCCAAGGCCTGGAAGACCCATCTCGACGATTACGAGGTCCAGCCGCTGTTCGAGCAGCTCGACCGGCCGGTTCTGTCGGACGAGAAACCCAATGCCAAGCATATCGACGACCGCAAGGGCTGGATGATCGACAATCTGACGCTGCGCTCGGCCGCCGAGGCGCTCGGCTATGTCAGGGGGTCGGTCGAGGACGGCGCCGGCTTCTACACCTACGAGAAGGCCTTCGGCGATTGCGGTTTTGCCGCCGTCATCGAATTCACCGGCAGTTATATCGGCGAGAACGAACGTGTGCCGAAGGCGCTGACGGAAATGCGCTTTGCGAAAATTCTGCCGGGCGGCCGGGTGATCTATGGCGGCGAGACGACGCTCTCCAAGGTGCCGCCGGTGCTGCTCAGCGAAACGTGGAACGACCTGCACGCCATTGCCGACAAGGGCACCGGCTTCGATAGCGAATGGCAGAAAAAGGGCGGATGGTGAACATGGATCAGAAAGCACTTCGCCCGGCGACGGAAACCCTGCATGCCGCCGAACTCGCCAAGCTCGAGCAGGCCGACAAGGGGCTGCGCCCGCCGGGCTGGCGGCTTTCGGCGCGTGCGGTGCGCTCTTTCGTGCTCGGTGATCCCGCGCTCGGCATCTCGCGCAAATTCTACGGCGACGATGCGCTGGTCGAGCGGGCGATCGTCAGCCTGATGGGCGAGCAGGGGCTGCTGCTTGTCGGCGAACCGGGCACCGCCAAATCGATGCTGAGTGAGCTTCTGGCGGCCGCCGTCACCGGCTCGACCCGCCTGGTCGTGCAGGGCTCGGCCGGCACCATGGAAGAACATTTGCGTTATGGCTGGAACTACGCGCTGCTGATCGCCGAAGGCCCGAGCGAAAAGGCGCTGGTGCCATCGCCGGTGCTGCAGGCGATGCGGGCTGGCCTCATCATGCGCATCGAGGAACTGACGCGCTGCCCGCCGGAGATCCAGGACGGGCTGATCTCGATCCTCTCGGAAAAGATGATCGCCATTCCCGAACTCGGCGATGGCGCGATCGTGCGCGCCGCACCCGGCTTCAACATCATCGGCACGGCCAACCTGCGCGATCGCGGCGTCAGCGAAATGTCGAGCGCCTTGAAGCGGCGCTTCAATTTCGAAACCGTGCATCCGATCACCGACCCGGCCTTCGAACGCGAATTGATCGAGCGCCGTCTCGCCGACCGCCTGGCACCTTCAGGCATCAAGCCCGATATGTCGGAAGCAGCCCTTGGCATCCTCGTCTCCTGCTTCCAGGATCTGCGGGCCGGCCGCACCGCCGAAGGCGTGACGCTGCAGAAGCCGACCGCCGTCATGTCGACTGCCGAAGCGGTCAATGTCGCCCATGCTGCTGCCCTCGAAGCCGCCTATCTCGGCGACGGCAGGGTGACGGGCGCCCATCTCGCCCGCCAGATCGGCGGCATCGTCATGAAAGACGATCCGGAAGACGGCCGCAAGTTCAAGTCCTATGTCGATCACATCGTCAAGGATCGCGCCCGTTCGGGAAGCGACTGGCGCTCCTTCTATGACGCCGCGCGCGCCCTAAGGCTCGACTGAATGGAGGCGGCAGCGGCAGCGGCGGAACGTCAGGACTTTCTCGCCTACGGGCAGCGGCTGACCTCGGGCGAGGGCGGGTTTTTCTTCTTTCCGATCCGCCACCACAGCCCCGCCTGCGCGCTGCACCTTGCTAGAGCCCTGGCCGAAATCCGCCCGCGCGCCATCGTTCTCGAAATGCCGGCGGATTTTGCGCCGCTGCTGCCGCTGCTCTCGCATCCCGACATCAGGCTGCCGATCGCCATCGTCTCCGTCGCCGACGGCGAAAAGACCTCCGACGAGCGCCTCCCTGTCGGATACTGGCCGTTTTCGGCGACTTCGCCGGAATGGGCGGCACTGCGGCTGGCGGGCGAATTCGGCAGCGCCGTCATTCTGGCGGACCGAGAGAGCGGCGCCCGCCTGGCCGCCGCGCGCGAGGAGAAGAAGGGCGAGAGCGGGGAAGACGGCGAGGACGAGCCGAGACAGGATGAGCCGAGAGAGGACGAAACGGGGCCGGCGCTTTTGACCGATGAGGGCCAGCTTGCCTATTCGCATTATGCCGATGGCCTGGTGAAGCGCCTCGGCGTGCGCGATTTCAACGAGGCCTGGGACCGGCTGTTCGAATCCCGCGCCGCCGAAAAGGACTGGCGCGGTTTCTTCCGCGACGTCGGCATTCACTGCGCGCTGTCGCGGCTTGCCACACCGGCCGAGGAGATCGCCGCCGACGACACGCTGGCCCGCGAGGCCTGCATGCGGGCGGCGATGGCAAAGGCTGAGGCGCTTTCCGGCGACGGGCCGATCGCCGTCATCACCGGCGGATTCCATACGCCTGTGATGATCGATCCCCCGGCGGAGAGGCCTGAGGAGGCGAAGCTGCAGCCGGAGGCGAGGCCGGGCATCCAGTCGAAATCCTATCTGATCCGCTACACCCACGACCATCTCGACCGGATCAACGGCTACGGCGCCGGCATGCCGTCGCCGCGCTGGTACGAGCGGCTGCAGCAGCGGGTTGCCGACGGCTATGACGATCCGTTCACCGAGGCGGCGACCGATGTGGTGCTCGACCTCACCCAGCGCCTGCGCCGCGACCGGCCGAATTTCACCCCGCCGCTGCCCTCGCTGGCTGCAACCGTCGGCCAGGCGCAGGCGCTGGCCGATCTGCGCGGATTGCAGGGTCCGGGGCGTGCTGAAATTCTCGATGCGGCGCGCTCCTGCCTCATGAAGGGGGAAGATCCCCGCAGCGGTTCGCCGCTGATGGAGGCATTGTTCGCCGAACTCACCGGCGAAGGCATCGGCGAGGTGCCGCGCGGCGCCGGCGCTCCGCCGCTGGTGGAGGCCGTGCGCCGGCGGGCCCGGGCGCTCGGCTTCCGCATCGAGGACGGCACCGAGCGCAACCGCCTGCTCGATATCCATCGCAAGCCCCGCCATCTTGCCGCCAGCCGCTTCCTGCATGTGATGACCTTGCTCGGCACCGGCTTCGGCCGTTGTCTCAGAGGCCCGGATTGGGCGGGCGGCATTGCCACCGACGTGCTGTTCGAGGAATGGACCTATCGATGGTCGCCGGCCGTCGAAAGCCGGCTGGTGGCGCTGTCGATCGACGGCGATACGGTGGAGCGCGCCGCCGACGCCATCCTGGCGCGGCGCGTCCAGGCGCTCGGCGAGGAGGGGCAGGCGAAGAATGCCCATGCCGCCATCCGTCTGCTGATGATTGCAGCCCAGGCGGGGCTTGCCAGATCCTGCGGCGCGCTGATTGCCGCGATCGGACCGGCCGTTGCCACCGATCCGGATTTCGGGCGGGTCGCCGTCTGCCTGTCGATGCTCGACAATCTCCAGCGCGGCCGCAAGGCGCTCGGTTTTGCCGGCATCCCGGGTCCGGATGAACTGCGCCTCATCGCCTATCGCCGGGCGATCGACCTGCTGCCGGACCTCGAAACCGCCAAGGACGAGGACGTGCCGCGTTATGTCGATGCGCTGGCAACGCTGAACGAGATCGCCGAAGTCGGCGCGCAGGCCGGAGAAGGAGAACAGCCGCTCGATCTCGACCTGCTCGACGAGGGGGTCGCCGCCCTCATCGACGCCGATCTGGCGCCGCGGGCGGCAGGCGCGGTTGCCGCGATCGGCCATATGTCGGGCAGGGTGAGTGCGGAGGCGCTCGCCACCCGCGTCATCGGCCCGCTGCAATTCAGCGTCGGCGCGCCGCCCGCCCGGGTGGAGGCGCTGGCCGGCCTGCTGGCGGTGCAGCCGGCCCTGCTCAAGCGCACGCCGGCGCTGCTGGAAAGGCTGGATCTGGTGCTCGCCGGCTTCGACGAGGCTGATTTCATCGAGGTGCTGCCGTCGCTGCGGCTGGCCTTCACCGCCCTTGCGCCTGACGAAACCGACGCGCTCGCCGCCGTGATCGCGCAAGCGAAGGGCAGCGATCTCGATCTGGCGCCGCGTTTTTCCGGCGGTCTGACGGAGGCCGAGATGCTCGCCAATGCCCGCCTCAACGCCAGCTTTGCCGAGCTGATGCAGGCGGATGGGCTCGGGTCCTGGCTGGAGGAGCAGGCGCCATGAGCAACGACAACAAGCCCGAGGAAAGTCTTCGCCGCTGGCGCCTGGTGCTGGGCCGCTTTGCCGAGCGCCAGCTTTCGAACTGCTGCAGCGGCGCCGACGCCCGTCGCGATGCCGCGCTCGACCGCATCTACGGCGAATCCTACCGCCGCCGCGGCATCCGCACCGGCGCTCCCGAAGGCAACAGGAAGAACCCCAGGGGCGGCTCTGAGCCGCCGCAGATGACGCTGCCGGAATGGTTTGGCGAGATGCGCTCGCTGTTTCCGAATTCGGTGCTGGAGCGGGTGGAAAAGGACGCGCTCGGCCGGTTCGGCATGACCGAGATCCTCGACGACCCGAAGGCGCTCGCCGAACTTGATCCCGACCCGTCGCTGCTGGCAGCACTCCTTGCCCATCGTGGCCGCTCCGACCCTGTGATCGCGGGCAAAATCCGCCAGGTCGCCAGGCGCGTCGTCGAGGAATTGACGAAGAAGCTGCGCCTGCAGACGAGCCGGGCGCTCTCCGGCGCGAGACGGCGCGGCGAAACGACGGCGCGCCGCTCCAGCGCCCGCGACATCGCCTGGAACCAGACGATCCGCAAAAATCTGAAGAACTGGGACCAGGAGCGGCGTGTGCTGATCGCCGAACACCTGCATTTCCACGCCGCCGCCCGCCGGCACCTGCCCTGGCGGATCGTGCTCTGCATCGACCAGTCGGGCTCGATGGCGACCTCGCTGATCTACAGCGCCGTGATGGCCTCGATCCTTGCGACGCTGCCGGCGGTGACGGTGAAGCTGGTGCTGTTCGACACTTCGGTGGTCGACCTCAGCGACGAGGTCGGCGATCCCGTCGATGTGCTGATGTCGGTCCAGCTCGGCGGCGGAACCGATATCGGCCGGGCCGTCGCCTATTGCGAGGCGACGCATATCGCCGAGCCGCAGCGGACGATCTTCGTGCTGGTCTCGGACTTTTGCGAAGGCGCACCAGCCGCTCCGTTGTTTGCGGCAGTGCGGCGGCTTGCCGGCGCTCGGGTGAAGCTGCTCGGGCTTGCCGCCCTCGATGAGGCCGCGCGGCCGGCCTATGACCGGGATACCGCCGCCCGGCTCGTCGATGCCGGCATGGAGATCGCAGCACTGACGCCGGAGCATTTTGCCGATTGGGTTGCGGGGCATATCAGGTGAAGCGCGGCAAGACGGAGAATTCCCAGCGTTTCGACGCCGCAGCCCTCAGCGACGAGGTGCTGGAAGCAGCCTCCTCCAAAGGCCTGCTGCGCCGCGCCCGCCGGGATGTGGAGGCCGGGCTCGTGCGCCTGTCCGGCTGGGATGGCGGGGTAGCCCTTGCCGAAGCCGATGGTGAAAGCGTGCGGCTCACTGCCGGTCCGCTGACTGCCGCACACTGCAGCTGCCCCGCCACCGGCCTTTGCCGGCATATTCTGGCCGGCATCATTTTCATCCGGGAGGCGGAGGAGGTAAGGCCGGCCGAGGAGCCGGGCGTAGCCGAGACACCGGAGCCGATCCGCGCTGAAGCCATTCCGGATCCGCATGCGGAAATCCTTTCGCTCGAGGAAGACGTCATCATCCGCGTCTTCGGCCGCGCCGCTTTTATCCAGGCGCAAACGCTGCTGGCGGCCGTCGAACCGGGCGCGATCAGGATCGAAACGAGCCCGAATGCCGTCCGCATCGCGCTCGGCGCCCACCATCAGGTGCTTTATCCCGCCGGCGGCGGTCCAGCCGGCATGCTCTCCAAGGCTGCGACCTCGCAACGTGCGGCGCTGCATGCGGCAGCCCTTCTCGCCGTCCGCGGCCCCGGTGCGACGGCCGCCGGAGCCGAGCAAGCGCCGGAAGAGCCAGGCAGAGCCACGTCAGGCACACTCGAAGAGGCGGCGGCGCTGCTGCGCGATGCCGCGCGCCAGGCGCTGTCGAAGGCGCCTGCCGGTCTTGAAGAGCGGATCGGCGATCTCGTGCTTTCCTCGCGCACCGAAGCGATGCCGCGGCTAGGCGCCGAGCTTCGCACCATCGCCGCGATGATCCGGCGAAGACGCGAGCGGCTGGATGCGGCCAATCCCGCCGAGCTTCTCGTCATGCTGGCGCGCGCCTATGCCTTGACGGAGGCGCTTCAAGCCTCGCCCGATGAGCCATTGCTCACCGGCGCAGCTGCCGAAGCGCCGCAGCCGCTGCCGGCGACCGAGCTCGTCGGCTGTGGCCTGCGCCTGTGGCAGGCCGACAGCGGCGCGCGCGGGGTGACCGGCTATTATCTCTCCATGGACGGCCGCAGCTTCAGCGCGACGCTGGCGCGTGGAGCCGGCAGCGATCCGGGTTTTGTGCCGCGCCATGCGGCCACCGCCGAGCCGGTCTTCGGCCGTTCGCTCGCAGCAATCGCCGGCTGCACCTTCCGCCTCGAGGGCGCCTCCGCCACCGGCGATGGCCGGCTGCAGACCGGCAGCGGCCGTGCCGAGCCTCTCGCGGCCGGCTGGAGTACGGCGGTGCAGGGGATCGAAGGCGCCGTCATCGATGACTGGAAGCAATGCGCCATGCGTCTTTCGAGTGCCTTCCGGCCGAAGCTCGCGGCACCGCCGCGCCGCGCCTTGCCGCTGATCCTGCGCCCTGCCGCTTTCGGCTCGCTGCGCTTCGACGGCGTGGCCCAGGTCGGGCGCTGGCCGGTGCGGGACCGCGAGGGGGCCTGGCTGGAACTGGAGATCGAAGGCGACGAACGGCTGGAGGCCCACTTCGCGCTGCTTGGCGCGATCGGCGACCGTCAGCCGCCGCTGCTCGCCATCCTCGCCGAAGCCCGTGGCGCCGATATCGTGCTCTCGCCGCTCGCTTTCGGAACCGACAGCCTGACCCTCCTCGACCTGCCGCCGCCGGCGCCAACGACGACGGCGCAAAAGCCGAGCCTGCTCTCGCGCCTGACCAAAAGCTTGTCGCTGCCCGGCGTGCCGGAGCGCAAACCGATGCGTTTCGAAGCGCTGGCCCGCCCGCAGGCCGCCAGCCAGCGACTGATCTCCACCGCCTTCGACGAAATCCTGGCGCTCGCCGAACTCGGCGGCCGCATGGAGGATCCGGAGCGGCTGCAGCGCATGCAACGCCTGGGGCGCACACTCTACGAGGCCGGCTTGGCGCTTCCAGGCCGCCTCCTCGGCCAATTGGCCGCCGCCTCCGGCCAGACACGCGCCGACCGCCTGCTGCGCGCCGCCTATGCTCTCGACCTGCTCGCCCGCATCGATCCGCATTTGCCGTTTGTGCGCGTGCTGCCTTGAGGCAATTTCCGGGATCTCAACCACCATGAACAAGCTTCGAGCTCGGAGAGTCATTCGCCGCCGAAAACGCATTCGCGGTCTGCTTGAAATTGCGCTTGGCGCGGATTTCGAGAGGTTATCGATCGTGCTCAGCGGCTCGATACACGCACTGCGCCGGCCGCTCGGAGACTGCGCTGGACGGCGGCGACCTGGCTGGATGCGATATCCACCGAGACCTCGATCTCGCCTTCGAGCGGCGCATCGCGACGGGCGCCATCGTCATGAGAGGCATCCCCACCCGATGGCGCCGAACCCGCACTGTTGCGGTCGCTTGCCGACTGGATAAAGATGTCGGGCCTCGAAACCCGATGCTGCTGAACCAGATGTTCGACCGCGAGATCAGCGGCTTCGCGTGTTTCGAACGTGGCTCGGATCGTGGTCGTGCTGTCGTCCGCCATTGGCTGCCTCCTGATATTAATGTCCACTGGATGAGAACGCCTTGGGCGGCTGGTAGTTCGACGGCAGGTCCAGGCCCCCATTGGAATTGTTGATATCGCCTCCCAAGACTGCTATGTTCTGTTTTTGTTTCGGCGCGCAATTTCAGAGGCCGATCCCGTCGCGATCGCTGAAACCGCCATGAACGAGATAAGCTCACCCCCCGTCCGGAAGATCGTCCATGTCGACATGGATGCTTTTTATGCGTCGGTCGAGCAGCGCGACAATTCGGACTTGCGCGGCAAACCGATTGCCGTCGGCGGGTCGGCCGCCCGTGGTGTGGTGGCGGCGGCGAGTTATGAGGCCCGTAAATTCGGTGTTCACTCGGCAATGCCGTCTGTGACTGCCAAGCGCAAATGTCCTGACCTGATCTTCGTGCCGCCGCGCTTTGCCGTCTACAAGGCGGTGTCGCAGCAGATCCGTGAGATCTTTGCCGAATACACGCCGCTGATCGAGCCGCTGTCGCTCGACGAGGCCTATCTCGATGTGACGCAAAATCTGAAAGGCATGACGGTCGCCACCGAACTCGCGCTGGAGATCCGCGCCAAGATCAAGCAAGTCACCGGCCTCAACGCGTCGGCCGGCATTTCCTACAACAAGTTCCTTGCCAAGATGGCGAGCGACCTCAACAAGCCGAACGGCCAGGCTGTCATCACGCCGAAGAACGGGCCGGCCTTCGTCGAGCAGCTTCCCGTCCGGAAATTCCATGGTGTCGGACCGGCGACCACCGAGAAGATGCACCAACTCGGGATCGAAACAGGCGCCGATCTCAAGGAGAAGACACTCGAGTTCCTCATCGAGCATTTCGGCAAGTCGGGACCCTATTTTTACGGCATCGCCCGCGGCATCGACGAGCGCCAGGTCAAGCCCGACCGGGTGCGCAAATCCGTCGGCGCCGAAGATACCTTCTCACAGGACCTCCACGCCTTCGAGCCTGCTCGCGAAGGGCTCCAGCCGCTGATCGAAAAGGTGTGGGTTTACTGCGAGGCCAACGGGATCGCCGCCAAGACGGTGACGCTCAAGGTGAAATATGCCGACTTCAGCCAGATCACGCGCAGCAAGACGCTTCCGGCACCCCTGCCGGCAATCGCGGACCTCGAGGAGATGGTCAACCTGCTGCTCGCGCCGATCTTTCCGCCGCGAAAGGGCATACGGCTGCTCGGCGTCACCCTCTCCTCGCTGGAAGAACGAGTACCGGCCGCGGCGCCGCAGCTGCGGCTGGCTTTTTAGACCGCCGGCATCAGCTGCCACAGGCGACGACCGTCCGTCGCCGCATTGGTTTTCATCCACCCGTCCGCGATTTCGAGCTGGGCCGGAACCTCGTCAGATCTCCGAAGTTTGCGGAACGAGGAGAATTCGACATGCATCTGATACAGTTGTTTATTCCGGCAGCGCCGCACGCGGCGATCGACATCGAAGACATTATCGCGATGATTCAGCGCGAGATGACCGAGCGCCATGGCGGGGCGACTTCATACCTCAATTCCCCGGCGAAGGGGTTTTGGTCGAGTGGCGAGGGCACTGAAGAAGATACGGTCATCGTCATCGAAGTGATGGTGAACAGTCTCGATCGGGGCTGGTGGCGCCAATACCGGCGCAAACTCGAACAGCTGCTCGGGCAGGAAGAATTGCTTGTGCGGGCACTTCCAGTCGAAACGCTCTGATCGTCTGGAAGCCTCCATGGACACGCAGTTCCGCAATGTCGAAATCTATCGCAGACGCGGCGAGTTCGCAGGCTGGCCGGCAAATTATGGTCTCTGGTCGTGGGGTGACGAAATGGTCGTCGTCTTCGCGCGCGGCAAACTCGGAGCGAAGGGGGAGTTGCACGAATTGGACCGCGATTTCCCCTTCGTACCCTGGCAGGCACGCAGCCTGGACGGCGGACTGACCTGGATGGACGAGCCGTTCTGCGGCCGCGTGCCGGGTGGGCTCTCGCTTTCGGCCGACGAGCACTTGAACGCCGACCTCAAGGTCCGTCCCCGTCTGTCGGTCCGTGAAGACCTCTGCTCGATTGACGATCCCATAGACTTCCTCGACCCCGAGACGATCGTCATGTGCGCCAGAACCGATGTAGAGGGCGATGCTGTCAGCTGGTTCTATGTCAGCCGGGATCGGTGCCTGACATGGCAGGGTCCATTTCGTTTCGCCGGTCTGCATCTTCCGCTCTCGGCGCGCACCGATATCGTTCCTCTCGGCAGGGACGATGCGCTCTTCATGCTCAGCACGTCCAAAGAGGACGGCGCGGAAGGAAGAGTGTTCTGCGCGCGCACCGTGGATGGCGGGCGCAGCTTCGTCCTGCAAGGCTTTGTCGGTCCGGAACCCGAGGGCTATTCGATCATGCCGGCATCGACGGCACTATCCGGTGGCGCCATCCTGACGCTGACGCGCTGCATGGGCCGAGGCTTTGGCAAGGGTTGGATAGAGGCCTTCACCTCCCGTGACCAAGGGAGGACCTGGACGCCGGAAGGCTGCATCGTCGACGACACGGGCAGCAATGGCAACCCGCCGGCGCTCGGGCGGATCGAAGGCATGCTGATGCTTGTCTACGGCCACCGTGATCCGCCATTTGGAATCAGGATGCGCATGAGTTTCGATGACGGCCGGACATGGGGCGCCGAGAAGATCATCCGCAGCGACGGCGGCACGGCTGATCTCGGCTATCCGAGACTCGTAAACCGCAGCGATGGATCCCTGCTCGCCGTCTACTACTTCAACGATGGCGATCGGGAGGAGCGTTACATAGCGGCGTCGATTGTCACGCCTGCCAAAGATCAGGAGCCGGAAACGCTCTAGACGGCGCTGCTTCGCGCGGTCGCAGTTCTGAGCCATAGAGAAGGCGAACGTACCACGGCGCGTCCGGGAACAAAGCGGGCCATCCATGGTTCGGGGCTGCGGCAATTTGCCGGCACGAATTGGGAGGTTCGAAATGCAGAACGATATCACAGATCCGGCGGGGCGGAGTGCGTCCGCGCAGACCCCGTCCTCATCCCCAGGTTCCGGTTCTTCGCCGGGAACGCGCACGTCCATTTCCGATCTGGAAGCGAAGGTGAGCGAGGATGTTTCCGCCGTCAAGGAAACGATCAGGGAAGGCGCCGACACCGCAGTCGAGAAAGCCAAGGAAGTCATGTCCGAACGCACCAGCTTCGCCGCCCGCCAGGTCGGTGGCGTTGCAATGGCGCTCGAGAAGGCCGGCGCCGAAATGGAAAGCTCCGGTCAGGCAGAAGTAGGACGATACGCCAGGCAAATCGGGCGGAGCGTGCAGACTGTTGCTCGGCGGATGGAAGGCAAGGACATCGGCGAAATCGCCACCATGACCGAGGATTTCGGGCGCAAACAACCGCTCGCCTTTCTCGGCATCGCCGCACTCGCAGGCCTGGCCGCAAGCCGCTTCCTGACAGCGTCGGCGAAAAGGCAAACAACTGCCGCGTCGCGCGGAGCATCAACCGATCGCTCCGGCCCAGCAACGACTGGAGGCGAGTACAATGGCTAAATCTTCAGAGAACACACCCCTCTCCGAACTCGTCAGTGGCCTCGTTGGTGATGTCACGGGCCTGCTCCGCAAGGAAATCGATCTTGCCAAGACGGAGGCTTCGGAAAAACTTTCGCAGGCGCTGAGTGGCGTAGAGATTCTCCTCTTCGGTCTGGTCCTGGCAATCGGGGCGGTCGGCGTCCTGCTGAGCGCCCTTGTCGGCGGTCTCGCGGCCTTCCTCGTGACACAGGGATTTACCGAAACCACTGCCACTGCGCTCGCCTCTCTGATCGTCGGCATCATCATCGCCGGCATTGCGTGGGCAATGGTCTCCCGGGGCCTCTCCGCGCTTCGCGGCAACAACCTGACACTGGATCGAACTGCAACCTCGCTTCGCCGCGACGTTGATGTTGTGAAGGACAAAATCTGATGGAAAATCCAATGGAGAAAACATCGGCCGAGCTTCAGCGGGAGATCGACCAGGACCGCCGCCGGATCGGAGACCGGATTGACGCTATCCAGGAACGGATGTCGCCAGGCCAGCTGGTCGATGAGGTGATTGCCTACGCCAAGGGAAGCGGCGGCGGAGAATATGTCAGCAATCTTGGCCACGCCCTCAAGGCGAACCCTCTGCCGGTCGCGCTGATGGGCGTGAGCCTCGCCTGGCTCATGGCAAAAGGCAGCCCGTCATCAGGCGATACGGCGACCTGGAGGGAGGATCCTGAATACCCGCTTTATCCGGCGACAGGCCAAGTCCGCAGGATTGGCCCGCCGGCAATGGAAAACGGAGCGCGTTACAGCCACTTTGCCGACGAATCCGGCAGGAGGTTGAAAGCCTTGACCGACGAAACAGGGGGGCGTGCCGGCCATTTCATGGACGAGGCAGGCAAGACCTATCGCGGCTTCGCCGACGCTAGCGGAAAACAGATCAGTCAGATCACCGATGAGACCGGTGCAATGCTCGACGCGGCAACCGGCTGGGCGGCGGAGAAATGGGAGCAGGCGAAAAGCGCCGCGAGCGACCTTACCGCCCGTGCGTCCGGCGCGGCGAGCTCGCTTTCGAGCCGATCCTCTTCGGCGGCGACCAGTCTTCAGGAGCAAACGAGCAAGCTCAACGAGGCGATCCTCATCCATTTCCGCGACCAGCCGCTGGTCGGCGGAGCTCTGGCTTTTGCGGTCGGCGCGGCGATCGGCGCGGCGCTGCCGCATACCGACACCGAGGATGAATTGGTCGGGGAAGCCGCAGATAGCGCGAAAGACACCCTCAGCGATCAGGCGCAGGACGTCGTCGCGCAGGGTAAAGAGGTAGCGTCGGAGGTCTATCAAAAGGCCGTGGATGCTGCGTCCGATGCTCATGATGCCGTCAAGGAACGCGTGGTGGATGAAGCCGAAACTTTCATCAATCGCAAGGACAGCTTAGGCGGAACCGATCGAAGGATCTAAAGCGGTCGGTTCCAGGCGCAATAAGATGCGCCTGGCCGTGACCAGCCAAAACAAAAACAGGCGGCACCAGGGCCGCCTGTTCTTCATTACGGACAAGCCGTCCGTTACTTCTGTTCGGGCGCCAGGAACTCTGCGCAATAGGACGGGCCGTTGACGCCGGGGATGTCGGCGACGGTGCGGATGTCGCGGATCGTGTAATCGGAGTTGGTGGTGATTTCGGCCTGGCAGCGCAGATAGGCGGTGCGGGCCGACGCGATCTGCTTGCCGCGCTTGCCATCGGCGCCTTCGGCATATTTCGCCGGGATGCGCACGGTCTTGTAGCCGCCGCGCCAGGTATAAACGGTGCTCGAGCCTTGCTCGCTGTCGCTGATCGGCGGCCCGTAGGCGGCAAAGAAGACGCCGGCCGATTTGCCGACCCAGCGGGCCTCGATCGGATTGCCGGCGGAAGGTATGGTGGTGCATCCGGCAAGCGCAATGGCAAGCCCGGCCGCGGTCATGATGCGGAAATTCATCGTGTCGTCCCTGATCTCTAGCGCATGGCTGGCAAGCCGCCCTCGTGAGCGGTTTCGCCTGTCCTGTCGTGCCCTTTAGCGCGGAACCCGGCAAAAGAAAATTGCTCCTGAGAGACTTCCGTTCGATTTGCGAGAGGTGTGGCTTTTTGCTGCAGCCGCTCATCTGTAAACCCGTCACAACCCCGTCAAAATTTCCGCCGGCTTTTTGGAATTTGGTGCTTGTGCAACCAGATAGGCTGTTCTATAGAAGCGCCGCTGGTCACGGAGTGTAGCGCAGTCTGGTAGCGCACCACGTTCGGGACGTGGGGGTCGAGTGTTCGAATCACTCCACTCCGACCAGCTAGAACCCTTGCACCATAAGGGTTTTCACTCCCGAGCCGACTTCCCCGCGAAAGCTATTTCAAATCAACGGACCGATTGCGGACCGTTTGAAGCAGCGGACCGATTAAAAAAGCGTTCGCTGCCTGCTGTTGGAAGTCCGGACTCGCATGCGCATACCCGTGACCGATTCCGCATTTGCTTCCGCGGAACTCCATTCGAAAAAAAGCCCCGCCTCTCGGCGGGGCCAGTCTATGGATCGCACAGGAGGAACGCCCGTGCTTTCCTGCCGATATAACAAAAAGCGGACCGGCTAGGTTCCGTCATTCCACGCCGACGATCAAAGAGGAGCCCCGCCGAAACGCAGCAATTGGAAAGGACGGATCGCACAGAAGAAGCTTGGGAAGCGGACGGCCCAGTATGGGGCCACCTCGCAAGGTTTTCTCTAAGACGCTAAGCTGTTATTGTACGAAACCGAACAAAAGCTACAACTCCACGTCACAATTTGTATTAGGCAGTCGGCCGCTCAGCGATCACTTGCTAACCCCAAGCATTATGTCTCCTATGCGTTGGGCGGCCACCTGCATGCTTCCCGGGACTGCCCTTCTACCGCTGGTAATACCAAAAGGACGCCCTGATCGTCCTTTGAGCAATGTGGCAACAGCGCATCGTCACGACTAAGCTGTACGAGTTCGCGTTTTGGAGCTGCGGCATGGAGCTGGTCGAGTACTGCCTGCACAAGCTTGGAGACTTTTTTTACAACACTTACTATTTGAATGGTCGGGCAATGGCGCTCAGTTTCGCCATTTCCATTGGCCTGGTTCTGACGGTTTTCGCGGTGGAACTCACCTATGTGGGGTTCGGCAATTCCGGGTTCCGTCGGGTTTTCTTCGAACGCAGCAAATCCACAATCACCGACATCGTCTATTTCGTCCTTCAGGCGACGGGTATGATTACGCTATTCGCGGCGCTCGCATCATTTGGTCTGTCCTATGCCATCACCAAAGCTGCTCAGAATGCCCCCCACCTGGACCTTGCCGGGAGGCTGCCAGGCTGGGCACATGTTCTCTTGTTCCTAGTGCTGTCAGATTTCTTGAGCTACTGGCAGCATCGGTTGATGCACCGGCTGCCCGTACTATGGCGGCTGCACGAATTTCACCACGCAGCCGAAGAGTTCAACGCGCTGACTTCGTCGCGGGAGCATCCGCTGGAGAAGGCGATAAATATGGCCATCATGGTCGTTCCGGCGCTGCTTGTCGGCCTGCCAACGGCCGAATTCGCCGTCGTGACCATCACCTTTGGCGCTATTGGTCTGGTCAAGCACAGTGCCATTCCCTGGCATGGCTGGTTTGGCAAATACGTGATCCAGTCACCACGCGACCACTTCATCCATCACTCCCGAGTGCGGGAACATCATGACAAGAATTTCGCCAATTATTTCCCGATCTGGGATCATTTGTTCGGCACCTATTACGAAGGCGATGCACACGGTGCAAAGCTCGGTCTGGACCGCGACTACTTCAACCAAACCGATCCGTTCCGCGAAACCATCGCCGCAGAAATCCGTTTCTTCCAGCGCGCGGGGCAAGCTGCCAAGGCCACGTGCGGCATAAGCCCCATAAGCGGAAAACCTGCCTCGCCCCAGGGGCTGTCGGGCCCGGAAGAGCGCCGGTAGCGCAAAGCTCGCATCGCTCTGTTGTGATAAGCGGCTCCGTGTGGCGCAGAACCTGCGTGTGAGATCATCGCCAAACTCTGCGGCATCCCTGACCGTCCTCGCGCCTTGTCCGCTGCAGATCAAAAGAGAGCCCCGCCGAAACGGGGCAATTTGGGAACGGACGGATCGCACAGGAAGGAAGGGTTGACGTACAGCCCCGTCACAAGAGGGGCACCTGTGCGATCCTTGTGATCTAACCCATAGATAGCCGGAAAAGTTCCTGTGCGGTTCCGCACCCAGCGCCCCGTGCCTGAAGGATTGATATCGGCACCTTGTTTCATCCGAATAAGAGCACATCTCGATGGAGTAAGCGTCGTCAGGAAAACAAATGGCTTACGAGCCTGATATGGCCATCGTCTTCGATAGCGCGACAAAGGCGGTGATCGTCAGTTTCCGCGGAGTCACGGTCTATCTGCCAGGCCCTTACGTTGACCCAAAGGCGGCCGTCCTGACCGCCGAAGCGTATTGCCGCCGGCTTGGCTGGCGAGATTGATTGCGATTTATGTCAACGATCCACAAAAGGCAGATATTAATATTAGGAATCGCTCGTCCTTTCGCAATGAGCGCGCATGCCGAGGCAAAATGTGCTAAGGTCTTTGCCAGGTATCGAAAGATCGCTACCGATTTCTCGTCGCTGGTTGTCAACAATTTCAGCGGCTTATGTGCGGTTTTGTCATAAACGCACAGTTCCTTGGGACCTATGGTCAAACCAACGGCCGTCCCTTAGTTTTTCACCAACTCACAGGCGTTTGGTTTTGACATCCAAGCTCCCATGCGGAGCCGCTATGACTCACATTGACCAATCGACTGTCGAAAACACTCTGCTGAAAATGTTGAGCGCGGACCGCTTC
>NZ_JAAXQT010000025.1:0-16785 GCF_019778565.1 Rhizobium laguerreae
CGCTTGCAATCGAGCCTACCTTGTTTGGCGAAACCGCGGTCGTGCGAAGCTGGGGGCGGATCGGGAAGTGTGGCGGTGAGAGGACCGACGTGTTCGGGACCGAACAGGAAGCTGTGGCGCATTTTCTTGATCTTGCGCGCCGGAAGCGCCGGAAGGGCTACAGGCCGACCAAGGCTGCGATGCCGTTAGTGATGACCTGACCGCGCACCAGCACAGCGCGATCGTCTGCGCGCAAGGAATCGTCACGTCTTCAGGTGCGAAGACTGCACCGCAGGCTTGGCCCTGTGAGGCGGAAGCAAGGGCTGATGCTGTCGCCAAACCTTCAGGTTTCGGTTCGGTCAGTTCCAATCTCCGAAGTCCTCCAACCACATGGTCAAAACTGGTCCCAAGCGCGGTGTTCCATCGACTTTATACTGTCTATTTTGCGCTAGTGTAATCGACGAGACCCATGCTACATGTTCGCAGGCGAGTCAGCCGGTCCGACGAGATGATCATGGGGGCCATGTGCGACGCTTTTCGATTGGCGAGCAGGTGTACGATGAAGACGATCCCGAGCTTTCGGCCAGGCTCGAACGCGCATACGCGCAGAAGCTACGGCCACTTTGCCGATGCATAGAGCCGCCGCTTCCGATGTACATTGCACGCATCGACGGTCTCCATGTCATCAAGCGCATGCCGCTTTCGGGACGAGACCATGACCCCGCATGCCCGTCGTATGAGCCACCCTACGAGCTATCGGGTCTTGGGTCTTTGATCGGCAACGCGATCCAGATCGATGGAAGCGGAAAGGCTGCTCTGAAGCTCGATTTTCCCCTGACGAAAAAGAGGGCTGGTAGTGCGCCCGCGTCCTCCACCGTGGCATCTGAGCCGGCTTTGCGCAATGAGACAAGGAAGCTCTCGTTGCGCGCCGTCCTGCACTATCTCTGGGAGGCGGGAGAACTGACGGAATGGCGCTCATCATGGGCCGGCAAACGCGGTTGGGGCAGGGTGCGGACAAGTCTCATGAACGCCGCCTCACAGATGACCGCACGCGGCGCGCCGTTGAGCGACATTCTGTTCGTGCCGGAAGTGTTTCATCAGCAGGAGCGCGAGGGAATAGCCAGCCGCCGGGCGGCGGCCTTGGCTCCTGCCCATACCTCCAGTTCCGGGCCGCGGAAACTGATGATAACTGTGGCGGAGGTGAAGGAGTTCACGGCTTCCCGGGACGGCCAGAAAATCGTCGTTCGTCACCTTCCCTTCCCCTTTATGATCGAGGAACGGACCTGGAAGCGGTTGAGCGCCAGATATGAGACGGAGATGGAACTCTGGCGGTCGAGCGAGGACTTCCATCTGACTATGATTGCGACCTTCGGGATATCAGGCGCGGGGATCGCGTCTATCGAGGAGCTCGCGATAATGGTGGTCAACGAGAATTGGATCCCGTTCGAGAGTATGCAAGAGCAACATCTCCTGGAACGGCTTTCAAGGCTGAAGCGAAAGAGCGTGAAAGGCCTGCGTTTCAATCTCTCGCGCGAGCAACCAATCGTCTCGGTCACCTTACCGGAACAACGCCCGGCTCCTGTCGCCATGTTCATTGTGCCTCCGGGTGCCGGCGAGGATTTCGAGAAGGCGTTGACTGAGATGATCGAGACGAGACCGGAAATTACACCGTGGATCTGGCGGGTGGCCGAAGGGGAAATGCCGCAGCTTCCATGATCGACACCAGCTCTGCACCGGTTCGTCTATGCTGGCGAATCGAACGAGATATCAATTCACATAGGTTCCGCTCGTGTCGGTACTGTGTGGCTCGACCTTGGTGCAGAGCTGCAGTGCACGAAAAATGTTTTCCATTTGGTCAAATATGCCGTGTCGACGTATCTGGCGTCGAAGCTCAAACTGCGAGAGAGATCTTTTTCATATGTGCTTCCTTTGCCGTCCCGCTGCAGGAGGATCTAGGCTAACGAATGCGATGGCGCCGTGAGGTTGGAATTGAAGGCGCAGTCTGCACGTACCTGGAGATAGGCGCCTGTCCGTGAGCGCCCCACGGCTCCTGGGAAGGGCGACGCTCAGTTGGACATGGAGGGATCCCAAGTCGTCTGCGGCCAAAGCAAGCCGACTGCGCCGTGAGTACCGACTGCCCCATGGTCTCCGGGGTACGAACGCACCAAGGTTGACACCAAGAAAGGCGAGCGCTGGTTTGTGACGAAGCCCAGGCGGAAGGCCGGACGGCTTGCGCCGCAATGGGGCCATTGGTCACGGAGAAAGGGACTGAGCCCGTCTCCGGATTCTGATTTCGATGCGTCGTCGGGCCTCGACATTTCCTGCCTGCCCCGCGGTGACGATATCGCCGGGAAGTATCAATTGCGCCGCCGACATCGGAAGCACCGTTGCTTGCGTCAGTTTCGGATTTGCCTTGAGGATATTCGCAACGGCGATCGCCCGTGCCAATCCGAGCCCGGCGTTATCGGCCGACTCCAGGGAGGTGATTGGCAATTTATTGTCCAGAACATCGATGAAGGTTTTGTCGAGATTGGAACCCGTCCCAGCCAGCGGCTGCTCGTCTGTATGGCCGATGACCTCGATGACGTCGACCTGATAGCGAGACAGATTATCCGCGATCTGGTTAGATATGGACGTGCTGAGTATCTGCTGAAATTCGTTTGTCAGCTCGGCGCTGCCCGACCTGAAATAATAGCCGCCAGCTTCGCTGAGATTGATGATGGGCGGCCACTCGTGCGGGCTTTTCGCCGCCGCGTTGGCGGTGACAAGCCTTTTGATCTCCGCGGGAGCGGCGTCGAGATCTATGCCGTTGTCAATCAGGACTTTCCGCAGCGCTGCCAGTTTTTCGAGCTCGGTCATCTCGACCCCGCTTTTATGCAAGCGGTCAACGGCGTGGCGGGCCGAAATCAGTTCCCGCCATTCCTTCTCGAACTTCTCCCGATCGATGGGTGAGAGGTTGCCGGCTCCAAGCCTGGCCTGAAGTTCGACCACCCGGGCGGTCGCGTCGAAATTGTCCTTCTTGAGCTCCGCGAGCTTTTGCTCGGTGACCCGCAGCTCCCGCTCGGCCTCATATCGCTTTTTCCTTTCGGCGGTCACGAGCGCGGCCGCCACCAGCAGGAGACAAAAGACGAGCAGCAGCATGGATTCGGCCATGGTCAAGCCCAGAATAAGGCCGCGATTGTAGCCCTTATGCTCGAGTTTCGGGGTCTCGGCTATGTGCGCTGCCAATTGAACCACCTCTTACGCTCGATCGCTGATGCAGGTCGTGGCTTATCATCGGTTTCGACGGGTTTGGCTGCTGAAGATTCAAGATTGGCCAAGTCGATTGCGGTTTCCTCGGAGACTGAAATCCCGGTCGGAACGGCCGGCCGAGGACGCTCCGCGTAAGTGCTCCGGATCGGGCCTGTCTCAGGTGGCAACGGCATCGGGGGCTTCTCGAGAGCGTTGGCGATACGATCGAGCTTTTCTTCAAGGGTCTGCAGCGGCTGGAGCGCTTGCCTTGTCTGTTCGATATGAGAACGCCCCCGCTCCGTATCCGCCTCCATGCGCTTTAAATGAACCTCGGTCATCTCCCTGATGGACTCGATGACCGGCGTGAGTTCGATCTTGATGACATCTTCTGGGGCGCGTATCTCGCCAAGCCGTGCGCCCACGCTTTCCACGGCGCCGCCGAACCTGTCGATGATCGTCGAGAGCTGACCGGTCGTTTCAGTCAATTTCGCGGCCGCGTTGTTGTTGCTGTCGTTGATGGTCTTGTTGTGGGATTCGATGATGGCAGAAAGCTGCTGCGCCGCCTCCTGAATGGGCTTGATCGCCTCTTTCGACAGGGATTCGATCGCCTTGCGAATATCCTCGCCATTCTTCTCGGCCTGGCGGGCGATCTCGTCGAACCCCTCCGACAGCATCTGATTGCTGACCCTGCGGTAGTTCGAAAACTCCCGCGCGGAGGAATCGAGCTCGGTTCTGACGCGCCTGGTCATCTCGGCAAGTTCGTGCCTCGCACTGCGCTCGATGTCCAACGGATCGCGGCGCATCTGGTTGAACAGGATCCGGAGCGTCACCCCGGCGATCGTCGACGTCACCGCGATACCGAAGTTTCGCACGATCGTGTCGATGGAGGTCTCACCGGCAAACAGATAGAGCGACACACCAAGGCTCGAGAGCGTGAACAGAAAGCCCATATAGTAGAGATTGTCGCCGGCCTGCTCGTTAAGCAGCCGGAATCCCGCCAATAGCAGAGAAGCGAGAAAGTAGGTCGCCATCAGCAGCAATGGCACGACAGTGACGACCGCCGTCGGCCATCCCCATAGCTTGGCCGTCCAGATGAACACCATGCCGCCGATGGTCGTGAGCGCAAACAGCACCAGCGGCCCATAGTCGCGGATCGCAGACTTTGTCACCTCTCTCGAGGTCATCAGCGTTTTCCTTCCAGACGGATGAAACCGTCGAAGTGGCCGTTATTGTTCGTGATCCACTCTTTCCAGAATTCGGCCAGTTCCTCGGCGGAGAATTTCAGGTTTGGACGCTGAAACGCGAGGATCTTCACCGACACCCCGTCGAGAGACGTCCTGAACTTATCACGCGCCTCGCTTTTCTGAAATTTCGAATAGGCGACACCGTCGCGGTAATTCGAAAAGGCCGGCGTGTGTTCGATCATGTCGGAGGCGACGAAGAGGACCTTGGGCGTTCCGGCGGGGAGGCTCGAGAACACCTCGAGGTTGATCCGCTGAATTCCGGCCATGATCGGCGAGGCATCGCCTGCCTTGCCGGACGCCAGCCTGTCAGCGATTTCCTCCAGGGGCTTTTGAAAGCCCTTTTCCCAGCGGTCCTGGATCAGTCGTGGATTGCTGGTCCATTCATCGGCGAGTTCGCCGCTGCCTGGATTGCAGCCATGGAACGTTCGCTCCGGCTTTCCTTCCTTCTCGGTGAGCGAATAGATATCGATGGCACCGCCGATTGGAACCCTGGCCACGATTTGCTGAAACTGGTTCTTGAGATCGAGCGCCGTCGTGTCGGAAATGGGATCGGTGACGTCAAGCAGGATAGCGGTTTCGGACGTCGCGCCGGTGACCGGGCAAAGGGAGGCCTTGTCGACCACCACGGTGCCACTTGCCCTGTATTTGAGCCACCCGAACGCACCGATAATCGCGACAGACACCAAGCCAAGGGCAATGGCGCCGACAATCAGCCCGGCGGAATTGCCACCCCGCCTGCGGCTACGCCTGCTGGATCGCGCCAAGGCCAGCCTCCGGGAATATATTGTCCAGCTTGTGATAATTTTCGACAGCAGCTTCGAACTCGGCACCGATCTTGCGAATTTGCTCAGACAGTTCCGCCTGAGCCGCCTGAATTCGGCCACTCAAGACCGCGTCATCCCATTCCTCGCTGGTCCGCAGCACCGGTGTCAGGCGCTCGAGCTTGTAGGGTTGAGAAAAATAGCTGGGCTCGGGTTCCGTCCGTGCCGCGCGGTTCGCGTCGCGATAGATCGTCAGCAGCGCGTTCGCGGCGCGCTCGAGATTGCTCTGATGCTCCGCGAACAGTCCCACGGTCCGCGTCCGGTGAGCGATGATGGCCGCGCATTCCTGGCGCCGCCCGCTGAGATCGCGCACGATCTCCTCGATCTTCGCGTTGTGATCGTCTCTTATGTCACGGAGATTGTCGATGAGCTCGAGCTTTCTGTCGATGTAGTTGGATCGCGCGCTGTCCAACCGTTTCCTCACACCGGCAAAGCCCGGATAGGGATCCGTCATGTAGCAGCCGTCGATGAAGGCCAAGATTGAAAAAAACAGCCCTACGGCGAAGAGCATCCAGGAGTTCAGTTCGGCAAGGTCCAGCGGCGCGTTCCTGAGCCTAGAGATAACGTCCGCCCCCGCTCCGGAAAGAACGGTCGATGACACCTCCCGATAATGGGCAAGGGCAAGATTGACGCCCAGGGCGATACAGATATAGGCGACCAGCCCACAGAACCCGAGCAGCTTGAACAACAGGGAACGATGGACGAGGAAGCGAACGCAACAGACCGAGAAAAGCAGAGCCGATCCGATGTTGAGGACGGCGAAGGCGATCGCCTCGGTCACGCCGCCGACGATCCCCTGCTCGCTTCCCTTCGCCAGGAAGCTTCCATTCATGATCATTTCGAAGAGCACGAGGAAAATGATCAGGGCTATCTTGAACGCCTGCGCGGCGGCGGTCGAAATCTTCGCGGCGCGATCGAGATTGTGTTTCGCCTTGAAGGATGACATCTCGTCCTCGGCCGCTTTCAGATCGCGACGCAGTCCGTGCAGTTCGTCGACGCCACTCGCCACCTCGGCCTTGAAATCGGATACGCTGGACGCGTTGGCTTGCCGGATCAGCCCAAACTGTCCCTCGAAGTCGAGATTGCGCAGGCGACCCTCGAAGGTTTGAAATTGATCTTCAAGAACCTGATAGGAGGAGGCCTTCTCCTCCTCGATACGACCGACCGTCCTCTGCTCGACCTCGTCCAGCGACGCGGCGGTTGGCAAGGGCCGATTGAGCTTGCCGTTCTCGGCACCCTTTGCTCGCAGATCGAGCGTGGAACTGAACTTCTCAATATCGAGCGAAGGGAAGATGTCGGTCGAGGCACGGAAGTCGTGGCTGGATTCCCGAACGCCCTCCCAGAGCCTGTTCAATGCTTCAAAGCGCACGCGAAACCCTTAGTGGTTTGTTTACCAAATGATGCTGATGAACTCGATATCGCAGCGGTTGTACGTGGTCCAGCGTCCGCTTCCTTCGCGAATACTAATCGAGATATACGGTTAATCGAGATTTTTCTCGAACCTGCACCAAAAGCTTGCGTCCACGGCAGATCGCGGCTAGTTCGCGGCCTTTGCAAAGTCGCCGATCGTTGTAGGTCGGCGAACACTTGTGGGGCGACCGAGTGGATGGCTTGCGATTGACCACGTGGCGGCAGAAAATTCGCGAATAGCATTGTGGCAGGCGACGCGGCCGCATGCCCAAGCTCAAAGGCGCCGCCATGGGTCCCATGGCAAGGCGCCCCTCCAAACAATGAGCATACCAGGCAAAGGCGCGCCCGCGCCGGCGCCCGTTCGCGCACGGCTTGACCGGTTAAAAGGGCAGCCGCAGGAGGGTTAGCAAAGCGCCGCTCGAAACGAGCGGAACCCGGGACCGACTGCTCCCGGCAAGCCGTTCCATCAAGACGTCACGGTGAAACTGGCGCAATTCCAATGCGTGGGCAATAACGACATGTCCGCCTCTTCAATTCGGACCATATAGTCGCGGTCGTGGCGCCGCAGCAAGCATATCAATGTTAGCGCTTGGAGATCCCTCGCCCCGCCACCATCCGACCATCGGGACGCTTGAACAGACGGGTCGCCACTTACCGCCAGTTGATCAGGCGCTTGCCATTCTGTGCGATTTAACCGAAAATCCTCAGCGTGGCCCTTAAGGCCTGAGCAGCTTGCCATGATCGGAGACCGCCGTGCCTCTGAAAAACATTCTGGCCGCAGCAGCAATCGTCTTGATGTCTCTCTCTGGATGCGCAACAAGTGGATCTGACAACACAACCTATGCGCAGCCGCAGGGAATTGGCCCAGTTCGCGGCGACATTGGCGGTTACTAGGCCTGAGTGTTTCGACCGGGGCGTCAATCCAAAACTGTGTCGAACGGCCCTGGGTGGATAAGTCGTGCGATGCCGCACTTTTCTTGCCTCCGACGACCGCCAACAGACCGGTCGGCGTCGATCTGCTGTCACTTCTCGCAAAGCTTGGCCAAGTTCTTCGCTAGACTTCGTCGAAGGGCGCCAGAGATTTCAGTCTCAAGTCCTTTGACGATGTCGCCGAACCGGCCACCGGTCTTCACGATCTCGATGGAGGTCTCGGTCATCTTGCAGGTCGTAAGGTCGACCTTCAGCCGAACCTCAGCGGTCGCTGAAAACCCTCCTTTTACCAGCGCTTCGTCCGAGGTCTTGCAAGCAAGCGTGCCGCGGGCGCTCGCCTCCGCGGTGTTGCCATTGACCGACAATTGCAGGTTTTCGATCTTCACCGAATCGAGCTTGTCGACGCCTACCTCCACACTGATACCGAAGCTCGATACCTTGGTCTTCAACGACCTGCATGGCTGCGCGTCTTCGATGGCCCTCTCCAGGGCATTCGGTACTTGCGCGTTGGCGATGCAGGATGGCTGGAGGAAAAAGACTCCTGCCGCTAACTGGCCAAAACAATTCCGCATCGCTCTCTCCCATCTCAGTGACTTTCGTGCTGGCCGCCTCTGAATGATAGGGCGGGATCGGTCTGCCGGAAAGGCAATGACGGCTGACAACTCATCGTCGGCGGCGCGACAGGGCTGCAGAGCCGCGCGTAGGTTTTCACTGCGGGGGGGTGCGACGCCCAGGGCGGCCTGGTCATGCAGGCATTCGTCAGCCAAGGAAGAGACGGCTTACGCCGCCTCCTCCTCTTCGAGTTCCGGCTGCAAGCAATGTAGGTAGTCGACGGCGCGCTGCGCATGTGCTGCCGCCGAGAAGATGGCGCGCTTGTCGTTGCCCAGAACCTTCAGCCAGCCATCGAGATAGCTTGCGTGGTCGGGGCGTGGTTCGAGCTCTGGGACAATGCCGAGATCGGCGCAGAGAAACGCGCTGCCGAGTTCGGCGATAAGCTCTTCGCGGGCCCGATCGCTCCTATCTTTCGCGTAGCGGCTGAGATCCCGATCAAGCCGTCGCGGTGCGGCGGTCCAATGCGTCATCTCGTGGCTGAGGACGGCGACATAGGCGGCGTCGTCCCGGAAGGCATCCAGGCATGGCATCTGGATGTAGTCACGCTGAGCGGCATAATAGGCAGCCGATCCTCCGTGCCGGATCAGGGCGCCGGTATTGACAAAGAAGCGGCCGGCATCGCCAATGCGGCTCATAGGGTCCTGGACAGGTGCGACGTCGTCAAAGCGGCCATTAAGGCCGGCGATCTGATCGGTGTTGAAGACAGTGTAAGCTTTGAGGAACGGAATGTCCTGTTCGATCTCGGTGCCCGTCTCGGTCGTCTCGGTGCGGATGAACGAACTGGCGAAGACGACGGTCGTGCCAGTTTCGCCCTTGCGGACAGCGCCGCCGAGTTCGATTGCCTGGCGAAACGTCATCCATCTTGATGAGGCAAAGCCACGGGCGATGGCCTCGGACCAGAGGAGCAGGACGTTGATCCCGGTGTAGGGTTGGCCGTTATGGCGCAGGGGGCGGCTGACTTCGGCTGTCGCATCTCCCGTCGTCCAGGGTTTGGTCCATGGCCGCACACCCTGTTGGAGATCGGCGATGATCTTGGCGGTGATGCGGCTGTAGATATCGGATCGTTGATTGGATTGTTGCCTGCTCATGTCTGAACCTCCGTTTCGAGGTCGCGGCCATCGCGACCTGCTACGGCGGTCCGAAAGCCGGGCTGCAAGTGCTGTCTGCACCCGCAGGGCCGCAACGCAGTGGAGGACGGCAAAGCCGTTGCCGGCGGCGCGAGCCTGGCAGGACCAAAAGCCGGGGCAGGACGCGATGGCCGCAATTCAAGTGGAAGGTTTAGACGGAGGCGGGCATGGCAAATCCGCGAGCCGGTATTCCGTCGCCCACATCGCAAATGAGCCGAGTGCGATACAACGTCACGCGCTAATCAAGATCGTCATCCTGAGCGATGAACATCGACGCATGGCGCGAGAATGGGCTCAACAGCGGGCTGGCAACAATCGATCGCGCTCTTGTCGGCGAGGCAAGTAGGCGGAGGCTTCAAACTCTCTCAGCGATGTCCCTCGAAGAGCGCGAGTTGGACTTTGCAATTGTCGCCACGTGGCGGAATGTTCGTGGGACTGTGGTCGGGCAAACTCGCCAGGGATGACTTCACGTCACTACCAAACCGATCAGCCGGGCTGATGGTGGAGACGGGGGGCCGCCAAGTCATTTCAGTAAAGGCAGGCGGAATCGGAATTGAGCACAGCCGTATGAAAGCCCCGCTGCTCTATCTCATTCGGGCGGCAGAGCAACCAGACGCTATCCAGTTCGCGAGCAACGCAGCTCATACCCCTTCCGAGCCAAGGCAAAATGGCCGCGATTGGTACGATAGGAAATGAAAATTTCAGCGCTCGAACCGATCCAGCATCCTCTTCAGTTGTGCGTTTTGCAGCCTAAGCTTCGTCGCCAGCTGATCCCGAAGCAACCTGATTTCTCCATCCAGGCTGACTGCGTCGTCAGAAACGGCGCTAGCGCCTGAAGAAGGTGGAAGAACGACAGCAATCGTTTTCGCTTTCTTGCTCCGCCTGCTGCGCTTTCGCGTTGGACCTTCGCCTACTGGCAATGCCTTTGGCGAGGGGTGCCCGGCTACGTCGGCCTCATTGGATAAGGCCGGATCAACCGCTTTCTCAAGCGTGGCGCTTTCGACATCTGTCGTGTCATCAACACTGCTTACCGCTTCTTCGGCATGATGGGGGTCTACCGACACCGCCTCGTGTTGTTCGTGAGTGACCGGCTTTTCGTTGGCCGCACGGTCTGTGGCTTTCGACCGGTTGTCGCCCGCCGTTTCAGCCGGATCCGCGAAGGCTGCTGCGTCCGGCTTCACGTCATCGGTCGAGCCGTGTTCTTGCGTCCGCTGGCGTCGCCGTGACACCAGCCTAGCAAGAAGTTTCCATGGAGACGCCATTTTATTCGACCTCGATTCTACTCAGGGTGCAAACTCCGAGCAAAAAACGTTGGCGGCGGAACGAACCGCCGCCAAAATATTCACTTCAATAAGCATGAGAATGCGATCAGCGCTTGACCGTCTGCTGTCGATCAACCGAGGTTCAGTCGCTTTCGCAGATCGGCATTTTCAGCTCGGAGCTTCTCCGCCAGCAGCTTGCGCAGCCTCTGGTTTTCCTCTTCGAGCTGCAGAAGATCCGCGATCTCGTCAATGGCCGCCACCGAAGGTGCAGCCGCAATCGACACAGCCTTCGGAGCACGTTTGACAGGCGCACGCTTGGCACTCGTCGTCCCTTCGTCAGGCTTCGCTTTGCGTCTTCTCTTCTGCTTTTCAACTGCGCTACCCGAAGCAACTGCCGGTTCCGCCGAAACGGCGACTGAGGCCGTTGCAGGGACCACCTTTTTGGCGCGAGGTTTGCGCACCTTCTTCGCTACATCGGACGCCGCGGCGGCCGGCGTGTCAGCATTGGTTGTCGTATCTTTTTCGTCGGCCATTATGGTCTCCTGTAAAGCCGATGCATTTGTCTCTTGCTCGATCGGCAGTGTCAATAACGGCGCGGCCCGTTCTTCTCCGGATACAAGCATCTCGCTGCTTCTTGCCTGAGGAGCTAATGACATAAATGGCATTGCCTCGTCTTCCATATCTTGCGCAACGGACTTGAGATCCGTGTCTGCCCAGATCGAGCTCGGTTTAGAGTTGAGTTTTCGCCGACCTGATTTGTACTCGACGGCAAAGCTGCGCTGCACTTTTTTCACTTTAAATAAGCCTTGGGTATCTGCGGTGATGTTTCAGCGACGGTTTAACCATCGCAACATGGCGTGCAAATAACGACTATTGCGCCGGCGGTCCACACCTGGCGACACCACAGCCACGGGAACTGAGACGACAAAAGGCTCCATTGGGCTCATAAGGAGCGGACGTTGCCGCTCTGGATGGTCATTCCTGGACGCTGCGGTTCGGCGACGAAGTGCGCCCTGAGGAATCCTACTTCGAAGGAATCGATGAAGAGGCTGACCCCAAGCTGATCCCGCTAGTCCAGCAGTTGATCAAGCAGAAGACCCCCCGGTGGTCCCCGGACATGGTAAGCGACCCCATCCAAGAAAGTCTGCTGAAGATCATTGCGGAATAGAAAAAGGCTCTCAAGCCCGCCAAGAAGGCCGCCAAGGGCAAGCCGGGCGCCGCTCCGGCCTCGACCGTCGTGAACATCATGGACGCGTTGAAAAAGTCCGTGGCCGCAGAGCTGAAATCGAGCAAGGCCCGGTGACCCCATGCAGGTGCGATATCGATGATCTCATCGTGCGAGACGGTCGGATCTTACTTGTTCCCGGCAATAGCGAACTCGATCCTAAAGCCGGGTTCACGACGGTCTGGCAGTCGCTAAAGTTTCTCGACAGGCTCGCCGTTAGGGTTGGGCACCGGCGCCTCCCTTGTATCTCGGGCCCACGCAGCGCTTTCGATGTGCCAGATTCTAAGCGATGTCCTGGATTTTGTCGGCATATATCTCGAGCCACGGCCGGTCATCCGAGGCGCCTTCCAGCACCGTCTCCCGTAACGCCATGTCGAGATTGCCAATCGCCTCGTGCATTCCGACCTGGTCATCCTTGACGAGCTTGGTTACACGCCGTTCAGCGCTTCAGGCGGCGCATTGCTCTTCCACCTGCTGAGCAAACTCTACGAACGCACCAGTGTCGTCATCACGACCAACCTCAGCTTCAGCGAGTGGGCGAGTGTCTTCGGCGATGCAAAAATGACCACCGCGCTGCTCGACCGGCTCACACATCATTGCCACATCCTGGAAACCGGCAACGACAGCTTCCGCTTCAAGAACAGTTCAGCGCATGAACCAAAATCGACAAAGGAGAAACGTAAGACCTTGACCACCACAACGGACCCGAACAATACCTAAGAGGCGGGTCACTTCTCAGTGCAAATCCCGGGTCAACTCTCAGCGCAAATCAACACTCAAGCGGGCCTATCTTTATCTCGTGAGAGTGCCAACCATTCGATTGACGCCGCCCCAATATTCCTTGTGCATGGTTTCAGCTGCCTCCGAGATTGCCAGCTTCCAGGCAGGTCCGCGATTCCATGCCTCTTCCACGGCATCAGCCAGTGAAGGCCCGTGGCCGGTGACCGGCAGGGCGTCGAATAGCATTCCTGCCTGTCTCAGGTCTTTATCCCGTTTGGCTTGGCCGCCAGCGTCATTTTGGCGGCGACCGGCAACGATAAGCTTATGCACTGCATACCTGCAAGGATCAGGGATGACCACCGAGATACCGGCACCATGTAGCAGGATCGAACGAACGGGATCACGGATCAAGAAATCCATGAACCTTAGCGGTTCGGCCGACGCGCCGCCGAGAGCGGGCATGTTGGCGGGTTTGTCAGAATATTCTTCAGCTCCTCTGTTCGTCGTCATGAATTCGACCCGGTAGCCGGTTTGATTCCGGAAGGCATGAGATCGAGGGCTACCGCTGATGTGCGGCACGGCCCGGAACGTTGGATCAAGCCCTTTCAGGAGATCGAGGATCGGCGGCAGTGAATCCGCTACTTCGGCAGAGATCGCGAAATCCTGGGCTAGGTCTGCATCACCTGTTAGGATCGCCGCCGAGGGCAGACGGATGCCGAGATATGCTGAGTAGCATTGAAAAGCGACAGTGCCGATGAGAACACCGCGCAGCCGGAAGAGACCGGCCTTGGCAAGCGCTTGTACGACATCGCCGGTAAAGCGATCAGGAGCAATCAAACCGGCTTCCCGCGTCAGCGTGGAAACGAACTTGCGGCGTGCCTTATAGTCTGACTTCTCGCCCTTGAAGGTTTCGACCCGTTCCGAAATCACGGGATCGTCGGCAGGCCCGACATACCGGCGCTTCTGCCCGCCCTCACCGTCGGGTTGGTCGAAATACCAATAGCGCCGACCATCGACTGCCACCGGCACAAATCTACCCGACGGGGGGAAGTCTTCCGCCCAATCGTCATCGAATGCCCGTTGCTGAAGTTCCGCGACCATGGTCCGGAACATGAGATCAATCTGCTTGATCACGGCGGCCTCTATATTGTTTTCACAAATCTAGTATAGACACTGTCTTTGGGCAAGCGGTAGTCGGCACTCCCCTGGGGCACTGTCCCCACCTTCACGACGAATATCGGGCTCCCGGCCAAGGCAGGGATATGCTCAATCTAACACTTGTCACTATCCAAAGGCCTCTCTATATTGTTTTCGCAAATATAATATAGTGAATCAGTTGAAACACTTCTCCTTGCTGTCTGCGTTTACAAGTTCGCTCCGCTCACATTCTGGCCTCTCGGGACCGGATTGCAAAAAATCAGAGGGGTCAAGTCATCGCGCCTCCAAGAATTCCTCGGTTTAGGAGCGCATACTCAGGTAACTCATTGAGCAAGTCGCCTTGAACGGATCGGAACCCTCGGCACCTCATTTCTTGCGCCGAATTTCACGGTTTGATTCCAGCGATTAGCAGTCAGCTTGGTCAGGAGGTCAGCGCGTTGTTGAGGTCATGCAACCCGACCAGCAGCATCATGGGGTCGGACGGGGAAGGCAGGAAGCCAACCGCTTCGTAGAAGGCTCGTGCGTCATCAGATATCGCATGGACCAAAACGCCGCGAATCCCAAGTATCTCGGCGGCATTGATCAAGCGCAGACCTGCGTCGCGGACTAACGCCCTGCCGAAACCGCGTCCCTGATAGGTTTGATCAATGGCAAGGCGTCCAAGCACGGCGACTGGTATCGGATCAGGCATGTTCCGCCGGAAACGTCCCGGCGCTTCCGATTGCTTTACCGCGCCGGAAGCGAGGGCGTAATAGGCGATGACGCGGTTGGCCTCACACACGACGAAGGTTCGCGATGCGCCGCTCGCCTGATTGGCGCGGGCGCGCAGACGCAGCCAATCGTCAAGCTCAGGGACACCAGAATGGAATTCGGCTAGCTCGTGATGGTCAGCAAGTGGCCCGGGTACGCTTAAGGTCACACCTCATCCCACGGCGCTTTGGTCGACATGGTGCGCTTAAGACGCTCATTGGGCTGTGTTGGCGCATCGAGCCGGGCCAGATACTCTGCGTAGACTTCTGCGCTGACAGTGAAGATCGTCCGGTCAAGTAGTACTTCCTCGGCACGGCGCTCGGAAGCTTCCAGCATAAAATCTGTGCGTGTCTTGCCTAGCATTTCAGCGGCGCGGTCAATCAAGTTGCGCGTCGCAGGCTTAATGCGCATATTCAGCGCCACGCTTGCGTCCGGGCGTTTGCTTGGGTGCGAGGTCGGCATGGGAAGCTCCTGTCTAGAAGGACCATATAGCGTAACGACATCATCTTTACAAGGTTCGTAAAGATGATGTCGTTACGCGTTCATTCTCAGTGCTTGAAGCAAACCGTCGGCGCGGCTTTATTCTTTGACCATAGTCTTATTTTTTTGGAGAACGCCATAGTTTCGAGACATGACAGCCGACCTCCTACTCTTGTCAATCAGACGGCCGCCACTCGGCGACTCGGATGGCGCCGCTCTCGGTCAGTTCGGTGCATAGGAAGTGTGAAAGCTCATCGTGTCTGATTACAGCGGCGCTTAGCCGGCCAGTCCGAAACGCTCCGGTATCCAAAGCTATGCGGTTCGAATAGACTTCTGGTCGAAGCGACTTTGTGATCGTGTGACCGTGTAGAACGACGTGGCCAAACACGTCAATGTGATCGAGAAAGCCCGCCCTGATCCAACGCAAGTCGTATTCGCTTTGATTTGCGAGCTGAACGCCGGGACGTATTCCAGCGTGAACAAAGCAGAAGCGCCCGATCTCCTTAAATGACAGCGCATTTTCCAGCAAGTCCACGTGGTGTGGGAAAACGCGGCGGATGTCTGCAGCGATGTTCTCGAAAGCAGGAACTGGCAGAGTGGAATATGCGCTCAATGTCGCGACGCCTCCCCAGTCCATCCAGTTGACGGCGTCCTCATGAGTGAGAGCACCACGAAGGAGTTCACGCAGGTAAAAATCATGGTTGCCAAGGATTAGTCGGGAACCCGGATAAAGGTCGAGTGTCAAACAGACCTGATCGAGTACCTTTGGACTGTGAGGGCCACGATCGATCAAATCGCCCAGGAAGATCACGACCGGCTTCGAATGATGTTCATTCGAGTCAGCGGCGATGTATCCAAGCATGGCTTCGAGAAGATCGGCGCGTCCATGGACGTCGGCAATGGCATAGACGATGTACGGCAAGCTCTCGGTGATAGTCACTATTTTTCCCTGCAGGCGAACATGGTGCCTTAATAGTCCAGTCTTCCCGATTCGATATATAGGCCGGGGTCACCCACATCATACACGGCTGCATCAGCGTCGAAAGCCGAGAGCTCGCAGCCAGGCGTCGACCTGCCCGAAAGCGTCTTGCTGCCACTGATCGGCGGAACGCCCGTCGAGAATATCGGTTTCTGCGACGAAGTTTCGGAGGCTACTGGCGCCATAGCCTTTAGGCACATCGAATTTGTTGGCGAAATGCCTATGATCTTCCGCGCCGATTGCGTGTTCAAGCAGCGGCTTACAGGCTTCCGCTAGAGCTTCGATGCCATCAGAATCGTTTCGGATGCAATAATAAACGTTGTAGGCACGCTTTTTGCTTATGGCGGCCATTGAGCGCATAGCCCTTCATACCCAAAAATGCCGGGATAGAGCAAACGGCCACCTCAACGCGATTGGTTCCGCCGCTAGGCATGTCACCCGTGATTGCAACGAGTTGATAAAAGCGCAAAGCGAGATCCGGGGCATCCGCCCGCTGTACCACAAAGTCGTTGACGATCGGCGGCCTGTTCTTCACGATTTCAGCATCTCGCGGCATTAGGAAGTCGACAACGATTTTGATCGGCCGGACATCATCGGTTGGTACTTCACGCATGAGTCGAAAGCGCTTTACGTCGGGCCCTGTACGAAACCGTTGCCAATCAACGCATACCCGCCATCGCCAAGAGCAGCGGCATCGAGTCCGAGATCGACATCGAGAGTGCCAACACGCCGCCTTGAGCAGGTTCGAACCGGAGACCCGTGGTTTGCGCACATTTGAGAACGTGATTTCAACCGTTTTCGCAGGTGAACAGATTGACGCAACGGTGCGTCCCTCCGGCATCCACCTTGAGAAGGCC
>NZ_JAAXQT010000026.1:0-12813 GCF_019778565.1 Rhizobium laguerreae
CCGCCGAAGCTCGCCTGCAACGCATCGAGCGGGAAAGCCATCGGCCGGATGTGTTCAAGCAACTCGTCGAGCGCCTGTCGCGCTCCGGTGCCAAGACGACGACGCTCGATTTTGAGAGCGAGGCCGGTTATCGCGCCCATGCCGACGACTTCGCCCGGCGTCGTGGGCTCGACACTCTTTCTCAAGCTGCCGCCGGCATGGAGGAGGAGGTTTCGCGGCAGTGGGCGTGGATTGCGGAAAAGAGAGAGCAGGTGGCTGAGCTCTGGGAGCGGGCCAGCGTGGCGCTCGGTTTCGCAATCGAGCGGGAACGGCGTGTTTCCTACAATGAGGCGCGCATTGAAACGCAAACTGTCTCGGATGCAGACACTGGCCGTGTGCGGTATCTGATCGCGCCCACCACGGGATTCGCCAGAACCGTCGCCGAGGATGCGCGGCTGGCACAGCTTTCGTCGCCGGCCTGGACGGAGCGGGAAACAATTCTGCGGCCGCTATTGGAGAAGATCTATCGTGACCCGGATGCAGCACTTGTCGCCCTGAACGCGCTTTCATCGGATGCAAGCATCGAACCCCGCAGGCTTGCCGACGATCTTGCCGCGACACCCGACCGGCTCGACCGCCTGCGTGGTTCCGATCTGATCGTCGACGGTCGTGCGGCACGCGACGAACGAAATGCCGCGATCACCGCCTTGACGGAACTCCTGCCGCTCGCCCGTGCCCATGCGACGGAGTTCCGCCGGAATGCTGAGCGGTTTGGTTTCCGTGAGCAACAACGCCGCGCTCACATGTCCCTGCCGATCCCGGCTCTTTCCAGGCAAGCGATGGCGCGTCTCGTGGAGATTGAGGCGGTGCGCAGTCAGGGTGGTGACGACGCCTACAAGACCGCCTTTGCGTTCGCCACCGAAGACCGCTCGCTCGTGCAGGAAGTCAAGGCCGTCAGCGAGGCGCTCACTGCCCGCTTCGGCTGGAGCGCCTTCACATCCAGAGCCGATACGGTTGCCGAACGCAACGTGGTCGAGCGCATGCCGGAAGACCTTACGGATGAAAGACGCGAGAAGCTGGCCCGGCTGTTCGAAGCCGTGAAGCGCTTTGCCGACGAGCAGCATCTCGCCGAGCGGCGGAATCGCTCGAAGATCGTCGCGGCGGCGAGTGCCGATCAGGGCATGGGGACAGACAAGGAGAATGCCGCCGTGCTGCCCATGCTTGCCGCTGTCACCGAGTTCAAGACCCCTGTCGACGAGGAGGCGCGCTCGCGGGTGCTGTCAGCTCCTCTCTATCGCCAGCAGCGAGCAGCGCTGTCGGCCGTGGCAAGCGCGATCTGGCGCGATCCGGCCGGCGCCGTCGGCAAGATCGAAGAGCTGCTTGCCAAAGGTTTTGCTGGCGAGCGCATCGCCGCTGCGGTGACCAACGATCCGGCCGCCTATGGTGCCTTGCGCGGTTCCGATCGTCTGATGGACCGGATGCTGGCTTCCGGCCGAGAGCGGAAAGCGGCTGTGCAGGCCGTGCCTGAAGCCACCGCCCGGCTGCGCGCGCTCAGTTCGACCTACGTCAACGTGCTCGATATCGAACGCCAGGCCATTGCAGAGGAGCGACGGCGCATGACAGTCGCCATTCCCGGTCTGTCGAAGGCGGCGGAAGAGGCGCTTATGCGGCTGACAGCAGAGGCGAAGAACAACGGTCGCAAGCGGAATGCATCGGCCGTTTCTCTCGATCCGACTATTCGCCAGGAGTTCGCCGCAGTCAGCCGGGCGCTCGACGAGCGCTTCGGCCGCAATGCCATCATTCGCGACGATAAGGATCTCATCAACCGCGTCCCACCGGTGCAGCACCGCGCCTTCGAGGCGATGCAGGAAAGATTGAGGATCCTGCAGACGACCGTCCGCATGGAGAGCAGCGACAAGATCGTCTCGGAACGGCGCCAGCGGGCTGTCAGCCGGGGGGGCGGCATCGATCTTTGAAGTGGAGGTTTCCGCTCGAGGCAGGCGCTACTCTCGCGAAGCTAAACGCGCAGGGACCAGATACCTCCGGCTCATTGCGAAGCCTGCCTTTGATTTTGGAAATCCACAATCTCTTCCGTCCCCAGATGTTTGAAAACGCCTACCCAAAAGGTGAAATCACCTGAGCGGCCGTCGTAGCGCGCGCAAAGTGCGCACCAGGCGGCCGCTGTTTTCGCATGTTGTCCGTAGAGCGATCGGGTAGCAGTACTTATGTCGCCAACATCTGCATCACTCCAAAAATCCGGTGCCGCCGCAGCGCTGCCGGTTGAGAACCTTTTGAACATTTCGCGCATTAAAAGCCCCGTAACCGTCCGGAAACAGGCCATCAAATTATGCCGGACGTTGATCCCACCGAGTGGGCCACGATCACGTGCCGTCCCTGGCAATATGCGCTTTGGCGCAAGATTCTTCGCGCTCTCAACATTATGTTGTAACAAAAAAGAAAGGCAAGCTATAAAAATACCCGTAGTGATAGCGCTTTTGCGATTCTGCTGCGCATATTTTACGAGCCAGGGTGTGAGGTTCCATCAACATGAGGCAGTTTTCTGAAAGTTTTGTGGTAGCAAAAGCAGTCGCTGTAAGGTCAGCAACTGGTGAGGCGGGACGATGAGCGAACTTCTGGCGATCGTATCCCAAGACGCTGACTATTATTTGATGCTGTCATATATCTTGAAGGGAGCTGGATACAGGACGATGCTCGTCGATATTCCGAGCGAGGCGGTAGCTACTGCCGTAGACCGTGACGCTGCAGCTATCATCGTCGACTGCCAGCCGGGTTCACAAATTCTGGCTGATATCGCATCGGGTCTGAAGGAAAGGGGACTTGCCAGCAACGTCACGCTCATAGCGCTCGTCGCCGAAAAGGCCGCCTATCTCGACATCCTGAAAGCCAACGTAGATGAGAGCTTTACAAGGCCAATGCCGCCGGAACGGCTGCTGTCTTACCTCCAAGGTACAATAGGCAATTCCTCTGGCGAGCCGACTAGCCGCCTTGCTCCAATATTTGATGATGTGAAGCTCGACGTCAGCAGCCGGCGTGTTCTGGTGCGAGGCACGCCGGTCAATCTGAGCCCGATCGAGTTCCGTCTATTGAGTGCTCTTGTGGGTGACGCGGGGCGCGTTCTCAGCCGTGCGGAACTAATAGCTGTTGCATGGCCACCGACGGTATTCGTCGAGCCGCGAACAGTCGATGTTCATATCGGCCGCCTCCGGCGTGCATTGAAGCGGGTCCTTGGCCGCGATGTGATCCGCACCGTACCGAAGGAAGGATACGCTTTCGAGATCTCCTAAAGCATGTAAACTTCGCCACGTTCACATCTTCACTGAAACGTCTCGAAAATTTGCCGTTGCCTTCGTTGCATAAACTACCACCTCGCGCATAGCGTGAAGTCTCGGTAGGGCTTTTTGGGAGGACAGCATGCAAGAAGTAGCTTCGGGCGCCGGATCGGCGAAAACATCCCACAGAAACACCGCGGGCCTGATTAGCCACGCAAGTCCCCACTTTGCAGCCGCCCATCTTGACGGCCTGATGGCACTCTATGTCTATCCGTCCGATGGACGAGCGGTGGAACTGCCAGTTTCGGGGGACAGATCGGAGCGCGTCATCGACTTCGTCCGCTGCTCGTACCTCGGACTCGACAATCATCCCTCAATCATCGAAGGCGCAATCGAGACCGTTCGGCGCTACGGGACTCTGCATTGGTCGTGCGCCCGCACGCGGCTCAATTTTGCAGCCCTCGGAGACCTCGAAGATGCTCTTTCTGATCTCTTTGGCGCGAGGGTGATTACCTACACGACTGTGCTTGCCGCCAACTTGAGCGCGCTTCCGCTGATTGCGTCCGGAGTCCTGACCCGCGGCACAAAACCGGTCATGGTATTCGACCGGCTTGCACATGCGACGCTTGCCTTCAACAAGCCCATCGTTGCCGAAGAATGCGAGGTCCGCACGATCGGCCACAACGATCTTCAGACGCTCGAAGATATTTGCCGCCATAATGATACGGTCGCCTATGTTTGCGACGGTGTGTATTCCATGGGCGGGTGTGCCCCAATCAAGGAGTTGCGCGAGCTTCAGGAGCGATACGGCCTCTTCCTTTACATCGATGATGCTCACGGCATATCGATCTTCGGCGAAAGAGGTGAGGGGTTTGCCCGTTCACAAATGCCCGAGGGTCTCGGCGAGCGGACGATCATCGCAGCCTCGCTCGGTAAGGGTTTCGGAGCCTCAGGCGGCATGCTGATGCTCGCAACGGTGTTCCAGGAGGAAATCTTCCGGCGCTTTGCTCTCGCGCATGCCTTCTCGGCCTCCATCAATGTTGCGGCGATCGGTGCAGCTCTCGCCTCGCACTCAATCCATCGCACACCGGAACTGGGCGTGCGGCAAAGTGCACTCGCAGAACATATCTCTCTTTTCGACGAACTGGTGCCGACCGCACAGGCAGGGTCCCGACTCCCGATCAGGACCGTCGTCGTCGGTGACGAGCTTGCGGCAATCGGCGCTGCCAGGCTGGTACTTGATTCCGGTTACTATACGTCGGCCATTTTCTTCCCGACAGTCGCCAAGGGAAGGGCAGGGCTGCGGATATGCCCGACTGCCGGCCACACGGCGTCCGAAGTGCGCGAAGTCGCCGCTGCCATCAACCTTGCTCTCAAGGGATAAGATCCGTCTCCACACCTCCGGGCGGCAACGCCGCCCGGAGGGGGATCGTCATCGGATCCAGGCATTCCAACGCTCGAGCATCATCGCGGCATTGTCGTTGATCCATTTGGCGTCCGGGATGACGATGTAATCCCGGATGTCCTCGTCGCTCGGCAGGGCCGCCCGTGCAGCCGGCGACATCAAATCGATCGCCTTACGGCTTGGCGGCGTGCAAAGGAGTTCGTCGCACACGCCGGCCTGCACCTCCGGATGATCAAGCCAGTAGCCGATCAACTTCAACGCATTTCCGCGGTTCGGCGCATCCTTGATGATCGTCAAGCGATCGCCGACGAGGAACGAGGCCTGCTTGGACCAGGCGATCTGGCGTCCTTCCGCCTTCAGTGTATTTGCACGCGTCAGCCAGATCTGCCCGATGCTATAGTCGCCGTTGCGAAAGCCCTGAACGCTCTGATCACCGGTCTTCCACCAGAGGGATATCGCCGGGCGAATCTCGTCGAGCTTTTTGAGGGCGCGATCGACGTCGAGTGGAAAGAGCTTCTCGCGCGCAACGCCGTCGGCGAGGAGCGCGGCAGCCATGACCCGCCACGGATCGTCGAAATTTGGAAACGAGCGGCCACCGGGAAATTTTGTCTCGTTCCACATATCGGCCCAACTCAACGGATTTCCGCTCTTGAAGCCGGTCGGGTCGTAGGCCATCAGCGTTGCGGTCGAAAAAAGCCTGGCCCCGGAGCTGACGCAGGCATCCTCGACCAAATCTGGCCGGCCCTGGAAAGACTTGCAAAATTCGGTCAAGTCTTCAGATGTCAGCCGATGCGCTTCAGCGCTCGCCTGGATCTCGCCGTCCGGGTAAAGGTCCCAGGTCACGTTGCCGGTCTTTACCATGGCCGCAGCTTTCGCCCGCATCTCGGCATTCGTTGCCGCGACCGAAACAACCTTGATGCCGGTCTTTTCGGTGAACGGCTCGAACCAGAATTTTCGAAGCGCGGCATCGTAGGCGCCGCCTGTGGTCGCAATGATGACCTGCTCCTCGGCTTGCGCCGCCCCCGCACCAGCAAGCATGAGGCAAGCCGCAAGCAGTGGCTTGATCTTCGTTCGCCTTTTCATCGGTTGTTCCTCTCTCCGATTGATATGATCACGTTAATCCTCCCCGCGACCGGTAAGGAGATGAATAGTCCCCATGAGCAGCAGCGATACCGCGACGAGCAGCGTCGAAACCGCCGCTATGACCGGGGTGAGATTGAAATCGATGTCCTCGAACATCTTGCGGCTGATCGTTTTTCCGCCGGTATCGGAAATGAAGAAGGCGACTGTTGCCTCATCGAACGACGCCAGAAACGCAAAGACCGAAGCTGCAGCCACCGCCGGCGCGATGTTAGGGAACACAATGCTGAAAAAGGCGCGGCTCCGGCTTGCCCCGCAATTCAGTGCGGCAAGTTCGAGTGACGTGTCGAAGCGCTCGAGTGCCGCCGATACGGTGATGATGACGTAGGGAACCGCAAGCACGGTGTGCGCGATCAGGAAACCAGCGAAATTGCCGGTCAGGCTGAGAGGGGAAAAAACCAGATAAAGGGCAACGCCAAAGACAACATGGGGAACGATCATTGGCCCCAGCGATAATGCCTGCAGAAGGGTCTTTCCCGGGAGATTGCCGCGAACGAGCCCGATCGCGGCCAATGTTCCGATAACCGTTGAAGCGACCGTTGTCGCCAGTGCAATCTGCAGACTGAAGATCGTTGCTGCGCGCCAGTCCGGATCGGATAGAAAGTCGATATACCAGCGAAACGTCAGGCCCTTCGGCGGGAGCTCGATATAGCTGCTGCCGTTCAGCGAAATCGGGATGACGAGTAACGTCGGCAGGACCAGGAAGAACAGGATTGCCCCGATCAGGAGAACTCCAAGGAGCCGCAATGCCGCTTTGCCGTAAGGCCGATGGGTGTTGTTGACGGGAGAGGGGGCGAATGAGGCGGTGACTGCGGGCTCAATTGACACTGTTCATTCCTTTGCTAACGGAAAGCGCCTTGCGGAACACAAGGACAAAGATCAGCGTCGTGGTCAGAAGGACGGTTGCGAGCGCTGCGGCAAATGGCCAGTCGAGCAGAACGGTGGTTTGCTGGCCGATCAGTGTTGCCATCATCAATGCTCCAGGCCCGCCGACGAGTGCCGGCGTGATATAAAAACCGATCGCCAGGATGAAGCACATGACGCATCCGGCAAAGATTCCAGGCAAGCTGAGTGGCAAGGTCACGCGCAGGAACGCGTCAATCTGGCCGGCGCCGAGATTGCGGGCGGCTTGGGCGTATTCGGCAGGAATACTGCGAAGAACGTTATAGATCGGCAGGATCATGAAGGGCATGAGAACATGCGTCATCGCAAGGATCACCGCGCCTTCGGTGTAGATAAGCTTCAACGGACTGCCAATGAGGCCGCTCTCGATCAGCAGACCGTTAACGATGCCGTTTCGCTGCAGCAGCACGATCCAGGCATAGGATCGCACCAGCACTGAGGTCCATAGTGGCAAGAACACCGCGGCCGATACGATCATCGCAATCTTGCCTTTGGAACGCGCCATGAGAAAGGCAATCGGATATCCAAGCAGCAGGGTCGCCACTGTTACGATTGCACCCGTCTGCAACGTGCGAAGCAGGACCTCCAAGTAGAGTGGCTCGCCGACGATCCGCTCGTAATGCTCCAGCGTGAAACCCGGCGTCATTACGCTCAAAGAGACGAGCCGCCCGATTGGATAGATGAAGCCGATAGCCAGTAAGAGCATCAACGGCGCAATCAGCAGGAACGTCAGTGCGTGCGAATACTGCCGCGCCGAGTGTGAGAAAAACCAGCTTGCTGGACGGGTTGGCGCAAGGGGTAGATTATCGACAGTCATCGTCATTTCATGCCTCCGCGACCGCAAAGAGCCGGAGGCCGTCCCGTTCGGCGATCACATCCACGAGCTCCCCCATTGCAAAGGGCACCCGCTTACCATCAGCAGGGATCTGCACCTGAATGATCTCTCCGCTTCCGAAATCGGCACGAATGAGATGAAGGTCGAAGGCGCCGGCAAAGACCGACGTTTCGATCCGCCCGGGAAGGGCGTTCTTTCCCCCTGCGCCACGAGCTGTAAGACCAAGGCGCTCAGGCCTCAACGCGAGCCGAACACGATCGCCTGCTTTTGCCGAACCCTCCAAACCATGGGCAGCGCCGGGAGTATCAATGACCACGTCGTCACCCAGTCTGATCGTCTGGCTGTCGGCGGTCTCCCCCAGGAATTCTCCATTCAGGAAGTTCATCTTGCCGATGAAATCGGCGACAAAGGCACTCTGCGGATTACAGTAAAGGTTCGCGGGGGTTCCGAGCTGCGCGAGTTGACCCTTCGCCATGACAGCGATTCGGTCAGACATCGTCAGCGCCTCTTCCTGATCGTGCGTCACATAGATGACCGTCGCACCGAGGCGGCGCTGAAGCTGTTTGATCTCGATCTGCATGGACTCGCGCAGCTTCTTGTCCAGTGCGCCGAGTGGTTCGTCCATCAAGAGAACGGGCGGTTCGAACACAATTGCTCGCGCGACCGCCACCCGCTGCTGCTGGCCGCCGGAAAGTTCGTGAGGATAGCGCTTGGCATAGCCCGGGAGTTGGACGAGGTCGAGCGCCCGACCAACGCGTTCTGCTCTGAGGTCCTTCCGAACGCCACGCATCTTGAGGGGAAAAGCAATGTTTTCGGCAACGGTCAGATGCGGGAACAAAGCATAACGTTGGAAGACCATCCCTATGTTGCGGCGATCGGGCGATACGGCTGTGACATCGCGCCCGCCAATAATGATGCGTCCGGCAGATGGGCTTTCGAAACCGGCGATCATTGTCAGAAGCGTCGTCTTGCCCGATCCAGACGGACCGAGGATCGACAGGAATTCGCCTGCCGCAATATCCAGGGTAACTCCACCAACGGCAGTCTGGGTCCCGTAGGCCTTGCCTATGCGATCGATGAAAACAGGCGCACCAATCAAAATGATATCTCCTCACTTGCGTGCTTTGACACGCATTGAAACCTCCCGGCTCCGCTCGTGCGGCACCAGGTGCTATGCCGGCAAGACCGGCAGCTGTTCGGACATGGCCTCCCCGGCCAAGGCGTTGCTAATATTCGCGTTCCCGTTATGCTGTCACATTACGGTTTCGTTTTTCGCCTAATTCACTTTTGTTGCAACAAAAATGTGAAGATGTCAACGTGTGGGGGTCAATTTTGAACGAAAGTACAACTAAAGAGGAATCGTCGGGATCGGATTTGCAGTCTGGGCGCCTCAGCGACTTCGCTTATTCATCCATTAAGGAGCAACTCACGCGGGGTGCTTACAAGCCGGGCCATAAGTTGCCGATCCGTTCGGTTGCCGAAATGCTGAACGTCGGTGCCACGCCGGCACGCGAGGCGATCAACCGGCTGGTCTTTGAAGGCGCGCTTGTCATGGTAGGCCCTAAAACCGTCATCGTCCCGCATCTCGATCTTACAGCGCTCTACGAAGTCACGCAGATGCGGCTTGCGCTTGAAGGCTTGGCGACGGAAAAGGGCGCTCTTCGCGCCACGAATGATGTAGTCGACAAACTATTGGCGCTGCAGGAGAAAATCACATTGTCGCTCGATGAAAAGCGGTACTCCGACGCGCTTCACGATAATAAGGAGTTCCACTTTACGATCTATCGGTTGTGCGAGATGCCACACCTCCTTTCGACCATCGAAGCGCTGTGGTTAAGGGTCGGCGCTTCGTTCCACGACCTCTATCCAGAGTTTGCGGAAGCAAAATACGGTGTCCACAACCACCTGGCCGCGATTGAGGGGCTGGTGGATAAAGATCCCTCTGCGGTCCGAGCTGCAATGGAAAACGATATTCGAGACGGCTATCGGCGCCTGAAGAAAGCAGCGCAGGAGCGTCTCAGTCGGAAATAGCAGCGGCAACTGATTTTTTTGTTGCAACTTCTTCAGGTTCATGATTTTTGTTATAACAAAATTATGAAGGGTTGCGCCGCGACCCGCGTTGGCCGGAGAAGATCGAATGTTTCACCCTGATTTATTGCGCAGCGGCCGGGGAATTTCCCGGTCGCGGTCCGAACATTTCTTCATAAAGGGTCGCCGCGTATTTCCGACCGGCATCACGCGGGTCACGGTGGATCACGAGCCCAGCCCGCTTTACATTTCGCGCGGAGAGGGGGCCCACGTCATCGACGTCGACGGCAATCGCCTCCTTGACCTGAATAATAATTTCACGACGCTGATACACGGACACGGCTTTCTTCCCGTTGCCGATGCGGTTGCAGATTTGCTTCATCGTGGAACCTGTTTCTCCAACCCGACTGAGCATGAGATTACCCTGGCCGAGCTTTTGATCGAGCGCATTCCAGCGATCGAACATATTCGCTTCGTCAACAGCGGGACCGAGGCTGTGATGTTTGCGATCAAGGCCGCCCGCGCCTTCACGGGTCGGCCGGGTATCGCACGCATCGAAGGCGCCTATCACGGCGCTTACGATTGGGCGGAAACAGGGCAGGCGGTGTCGCCGGCTATATGGAACGACCCTCTGCGGTCGTCAGCCGTCCCCGCCTATCGCGGTATGCCGGCTTCGGTTGGCGAGGAGGTGACCGTTATCCGCTTCAATGACGTTGCCGATCTGGAGCGTCGGATCGCTTCGGCTGCTCCCGCACTGGCCTGTATCCTGATTGATCCGATGCCGAGCCGCGCCGGGTTGATCGCTCCTGAGCCGAGCTTCGTTGCCGCGGTCGGCGCGATCGCAAAGCAGTACGGGATTCTCATTGTGGCCGATGAAGTTCTTAATCTGCGGCAGTCATATTTGGGTGCTTCAGCGCGCTATGGTCTCCAGCCCGATCTAATTGCCGCTGGCAAGATAATCGGCGGAGGTTTTCCTGTCGGAGCGATCGGTGGGCGCAAGGAGGTGATGCGGGTCTTCGCAAGCGACAGCGGTAAACCGCTGCTGCCGCAAGGCGGTACATTTTCCGCAAATCCCGTATCGATGGTCGCAGGCCGGGTCGCTATGGAGGCGATGACGGAAGCCGCTTTCGGCTCACTCGAGAGCCTTGGCGATCGCATCCGCGCCGGCCTTCGAAATGAAATCGAGCGTCACGGCGCAGCCTTTAGCGTAACGGGAGCTGCATCCCTGTTTCGAATCCATCCGAAAGGGAAGCAGCCAGGGGACTTCCGCGAGGCATACCTCGCGCCGGAAGAGGCCGAGTTGATGGATCGCCTCTCCAGGCATTTCCTCAATTGCGGCATCCTGCTTCCCAACGGTGCTGCGGCCTGCCTTTCGACAGCAATGACGACAGCAGATGGTGACGCGATCACATCAACCTTCGCAGACTTCCTTTCAACCCTTGAAAAAAACCCTACCGAAGCAGGCATTTGACCATGGCAACTGAAAATTTAACCGTCGCCGAGCGTATCGCTCTTTCCCTCAAGAGGCATGACGTCTCCCATATCTTCGCTCAGAGCCTGCCCTCAGCGGTTATCCTTGCGGCCGAAGCAATTGGCATCCGCCAAATCGCCTACCGACAGGAAAACATGGGAGGGACCATGGCCGATGGCTATGCACGGCTGTCCGGCAAGGTCGGTGTGGTAGCAGCGCAGAACGGACCTGCCGCAACGCTTCTCGTTCCGCCGCTGGCCGAAGCGCTGAAGGCTAGCGTTCCGCTCGTTGCTCTCGTCCAGGATGTCGAACGAGATCAGGCTGATCGCAATGCATTCCAGGAACTCGATCATCTCATCCTATTCCAATCCTGCACGAAATGGGTGCGCAAGGTGCTGGTTGCTGAGCGGATCGACGACTATGTCGATGCAGCCTTCACGGCAGCCGCCTCGGGCCGGCCGGGACCGGCAGCTCTGCTGCTCCCCGCCGACCTCCTGCGGGAGCAGATAGCCCCTTCGCTCTTTCGTCGGGAGGCCGTGCTTGGCCACTGGCCACTCGATCGGTTGCGTCCGCGCGATAGCGACATCGAGCGCGCAGCCTCGATGATCGCGGCAGCCCAGGCACCCATCGTGCTCGCTGGAGGAGGCGTCCATGCAAGCCATGCCGCGGGCGAGCTTTCAGGGCTACAGGACGAAGCCTCGCTTCCCGTGCTAACGACCAATATGGGAAAAGGCGCGGTCGACGAATACCACCCGCTGTCAGCCGGCGTTCTCGGCGCTCTCGTCGGTCCGCGATCACTCGGACGGCACACGCTTGCCCTTGTCGAAGAAGCTGATCTCGTCATTCTGGTCGGAACACGAACCAATCAGAATGGCACTGACAGTTGGCGCCAAGTCCCCCGGTCCGCATCAGTCATCCACATCGATGTCGATCCCACCGAAATCGGGCGCAACTACGAAGCGGTCAGACTGGCAGGCGATGCGGCCGAAACCATCAGCGCGCTTCGAAGCGTGCTTGCCCGACGCGATCTCTCGTACCGCTCGTCGCAGCGCAGTAAGCTGACGGCTCGGATTGCTGGTTTCTGGCGCGCATTTGACACGGAGCGGCAATCTGTCGCCCGTTCGGACAAGAGTCCGATCCGTCCCGAACGGGTCATGTGCGACCTTCAGCAAGTGCTGACGGCAGATACGACCGTTGTTTCAGATGCCAGCTATTCGTCGATGTGGATAGCCGGCCAGTTGCGGGCCCTTTCCCCCGGTATGCGCTTCCTGTCTCCGCGGGGCCTTGCTGGCCTCGGATGGGGCTTGCCACTTGCGCTCGGCGCAAAAGCGGCAAAACCGGACAAACCAGTCGTTGCCATCGTAGGGGACGGCGGTTTCGCGCACAGCTGGGCGGAGCTGGAAACCATGGTGCGGAGCAAGCTTCCCATACTCATCATCGTTTTGAACAACGGTGTCCTCGGATTCCAACGTGATGCCGAAACTGTCAAGTTCGGCAGCTTCACGACGGCCTGCAGCTTTGCGGATGTCGATCATCGGAAGATTGCGGAAGCTTGCGGTTGCCCTGCAGTCCGCATCTCAAATCCCGCCGATCTTCCTCGATACCTTGAGCGCGGTCTCTCAGGAGAAAGTCCCTTGCTGATTGAGGTCATGACAGAGGCGGGCGCCCATCCACCGCTGTCGCTGTTTGCTGCAATGGATCACGCGGCATGAGCGCTGACCGCGGCCCGCATGTAGCGGTTATCAGCGGTGGCACCACTGGG
>NZ_JAAXQT010000027.1:0-9965 GCF_019778565.1 Rhizobium laguerreae
AGTCGCGCTCCTGCGGACCGTAATACAACCGATCAGCCCCCAGTAACGAGCGCCGGTCTTTCTCCAGAGCCACGTGTCCCAGCTTGTCGGTCATGCCATAGCGTGTGACGATCGCGCGGGCAATGTCGGCAACTTTGACGAGATCGTCGGCCGCACCCGTCGAAAGATGGCCAAAGACGATCCATTCCGCCGCGCGGCCACCGAGCAGCACCGCCATCTTGTTCTCCAGTTCCTCCCGCGTCATCAGGAAGCGATCCTCGATCGGACGCTGGACGGTATAGCCGAGGGCGCCGATCCCTCTGGGAATGATGGAGACTTTGTGCACCGGATCGACGCCGGGCAGCGCCATGGCGACCAGCGCATGTCCCATCTCATGATAGGCGACGATTTCACGCTCCCTTGGATTGAGCAGCCGATTGCGCTTTTCGAGACCGGCGACGATGCGTTCGACGGCGTCATTGAAATCGGCCATCGTCACCGCCTCCGCCCGACGGCGTGTGGCGAGCAGGGCTGCCTCGTTGACGAGATTGGCGAGGTCGGCGCCAGTGAATCCCGGTGTGAGCGCGGCGACCTTTTCCGGTGAGACATCCGCCGCGAGCTTCACTTTCTTAAGGTGCACGCCGAGAATCTGGAGTCGGCCCGACTTGTCCGGCCGATCCACCAGCACCTGCCGATCGAAACGACCGGCACGCAGCAGAGCGGGATCAAGTACCTCCGGTCTGTTGGTTGCGGCCAGCAAGACGAGGCCAGTGGAGGGATCAAAGCCATCCAGCTCGACCAGAAGCTGGTTCAGCGTCTGCTCCTTCTCGTCGTGCCCGCCAGTCATGGAGCCAATCCCACGAGCGCGGCCGAGAGCATCGAGCTCATCGATAAAGATGATGGCAGGTGCTTTGGCGCGCGCCTGCTCAAACAGGTCCCGGACCCGCGCTGCACCGATACCGACAAACATTTCGACGAACTCCGACCCGGAGATCGAGAAAAAGGGCACACCGGCTTCGCCCGCGACGGCGCGCGCCAAAAGCGTCTTACCGGTTCCAGGTGGGCCCACTAAAAGCACACCCTTTGGCATACGCCCGCCAAGGCGGCCGTAACCGGCCGTGTCCTTCAGGAAATCAACGATCTCCTTCAGTTCGTCCTTGGCCTCGTCGACGCCGGCGACGTCGTTGAACGTCACGCCAGTGTCGGTCTGGACATAGATCCTGGCCTTCGATTTGCCGATCTGCATCAGGCCTCCGCCGAGCCCACCGCCCATGCGCCTGATCATGAACATCCAGACTCCAACAAAGAGCGCCACGGGGATGAGCCAGGACAGCAGATCGCGCAGGAATGTGCTCTCGATCTGACCCGTCACGACGACTCCGTATTGCCGGAGCTGCTCGGCCAGATCGGGCTCGACCCGTGTCGTGACGAAAAAGGGGCGCTCATTCTGCGGCTGCTTATACCGGCCTTGGATAAAATTATCGGAAACGGCAACCTCGGCGATCTTCCCGTCCTTGAGATCCGTCTCGAACTGGCTGTAGGGAATCCGCGCAATTTGGTGAGTAGTCGCGAAAAAGGACTGAAATGCCGCAAGAAGCAAGAAAGCGATAATCCAGTACGAGATGTTGAAGCGCGTCTTCCTATTCATCTCCATGGCCATCTACTCCTACCGGACGACCAGAAGGAGTCGCGCGCCCTCACGGACCAGTTCAAGCGCCAATACGCCGGGTTTTTCGGCGATCCTGCGCTGGAACTCGGTGACCGAAGCGACCGGAACTCTATTGAGCGCGACGATCATATCACCGGCTTGAAGGCCGGCACCGGCGGCCGCGCTGCCGGAAGCCACCTTTTCGATCACCACACCGTAACCTCCGGCTTGCTGCGCCTCTTCGCCAGAAGCATTCCTCATCTCAGCGCCCTCGAGCGGCGTGCCGGAGAGAGCGGCGGATGACCGATCGCCCATTGCAATGGTGGCCGTGATCACCTTCTCCTCGTCGCCGCGCTTCACCGTGAGGCTCAGCTTACTGCCGGCAGGCATGAGGCCAATCCGGTTCCTGAGGTCAGTCGCACCACCGATCGGGCGTCCGTCAGTTGCGGTGACCACGTCCCCGGTCTTCAGTCCGGCCTGTTCAGCCGGCGAGCCCGACACGACGTTGGCGATCAGCGCGCCGCGGAGGTCACCGAGTCCGAGAGCCTCCGCCAACTCCGGCGTTAGATCCTGAATGCCGATGCCAAGCTCACCGCGCTCCACCTTGCCGTGCGCAATCAACTGGTTCATGACCGACGCCGCCATACTGCTCGGCACGGCAAAGCCGATACCGACGTTGGCGCCGGCGGGGCTTAGAATTGCGGTATTGATGCCGACCAATTTGCCGTCGAGCGTCACCAGGGCACCACCTGAGTTTCCGGGGTTGATTGAGGCATCTGTCTGAATGAAGTCCTCGTAACCTTCAATATTCAGGCCGCTTCGCCCCAACGCACTGACGATGCCTGACGTAACAGTCTGGCCAAGCCCGAACGGATTGCCAATCGCCACGACATAGTCGCCAACCTTAAGTGCATGAGAATCCCCGATCTGAATAGCGGTAAGATTTGCAGCATTAACCTGCAACAGAGCGATGTCCGTGTCCTTGTCGCTGCCCATCAATTTGGCCGAAAGCTGTCGTCCGTCCTTCAGCGTTACAGAAATCTCACTGCCCTCGTCGACGACGTGATGATTGGTAAGCACATATCCTTTGGCGGCGTCGACGACGACGCCGGATCCTGCACTCATCCTGGGTCGTTGTTGCTGTTGCGGCAGATTGAAGTACCGGCGGAAGGTGGGATCGCTGAAGAGAGGATTGTCTCGCGATGGTGCACGGGAGACGACCGCGATGTTGACGACGGCCGGCGTGACTTGTTCCAGCATCGGCGCCAGAGATGGAAGTGACGCCGACGCGGTGCCGGATTCCGGGGTCTGCGCGGTGACCGGCGCTATCGTAAGCAGGACTGCTGCAAAGGCGATCACGGCTGACGCGGCAATCCTATGAAACCCCTGGAGGATATCGAACATGGTTTGCTCCTTGGATTTGACGGGAGGTCAATGCCGCCCAGCCGCAACGCAAACAAAGGAGCGGGCCCGGAGTTCCGGGCCCGCTCGCTTTTGCCTCAGGTGGTCGACAGCGGGTGGTTGTGAGTGAACCAGATGCTGCCCGCGGCCAAAACCGCGACCACGATGCCGGCAATCAGATGTGCCCACATCGCAGCGCCCACCGCCGAGAAACCCAGAACCCATGGCGCCACTAGCGCCCAGACGCCGAGCACCAGGTTGATCCATTCTTCCGCCTCGTAGAATGCGAAGAGCGCGGCGGCAGCGATCACGGCGATGGCAGCGCCAACGATCCAGGCATTCCACGGAGCATAAGCCTCGGTTGCGAAACCAAGGAGCCAGGGTGACAGGAAGAGAGCCAGCCCAGCAACGATATTGACGATATCGAATGCTGCACGGTCCTTCGAAGACTGAGATTTCATCATTGTCGTTTCTCCTTACTTGTTTGCATCATCATTGAACCGCCTCCGGTGGCGTGGAGACGGGTGCGGCAGCGGCATCTTGCCGTTGCCGCGAAGGTGTGGCCGGATCGGCGGAGTGAAGGCGCTTTGTCCCTGCCGGTCCGCCCAGAAAGGGTGCGAGCTCGCTGCTGGTGAACGAGCCTCCTGCAATCTCCTGCAGCGCGAGTTCGCTGACGCAGGCATCTGAAGGATCCAGCCTCGGCTCCGCCCCTCGATAAAGGGCGCGGCTTCGTGCGGCCGCAGCCATAGTCAGCGCGAACCTGTTGGGCAGGATCTTCTCGCAATCGAAGACGATAGATGGGTTCATGGCTCCACCTCACGCGGCATCTCGGTTGATCGTCGGCCGAAGATCTCGCCTCTCGAGATTGCGCTCGAGGTCAAGCAGTGCCTGCTCGACCTCGTGAAGGCGCGACGGCCGGTTGTTCTTAGGCATTCCCTCGTTGATTGCCTGGTCAACCAGGTACTCCGTCCAGGCCCAGTTCATCAGGATCGTCCGCTTCGCTTGCAGCGTCAGCGTCCGATCGCCGACAACGTCAGCAGGCGATGGCCATCTTGCGGGATCATGGACGTGGGCCTGCAGCGCGGCGTCTAGTGCCTGTCCGTAGCTCTCCTGACATGCGGCGAGGCCGAGCCGTTGCAATGTAGCGCCGGAGAAGGCACGAGATGGTCGGTACGTTCGCCGGCGGGTTCTCTGCTTTGCCGCCGCCGCCTTACTCATCTGCCGCTGCACCGTGTAGGTCAGTCCCTGCCGCTCCGCATAACGGATTGCTGATTCAAGGGTTGGAAATTCCAACTCAACCTGTGTGAGCGTGTCGGTACAGCCCGTATAGCCCATCAAAGGTTCGATGAACGGTGCGCTACGGCGCTTGAAGACGAGCCGCCAGCCTTGCATTCGCGGGGTGCCTGAGGTCATCGCCGAGCGCGATGGCTTGAAGATTCGGGCGACAGCACCCTCGGGAAATACCGAGCGTCCGAATGACAGAGGCTTCCGCTGGTTGTCATTCGCCGGCCAGCTATCCGAAACAGCCTTGCTTAGGTTTTGGGTCTCTCTGTTGTGCGTCTCTCTGTTAACTTCCATCATTATATCCCTCCCCATCGGCGAAGGATGCCGGCGGCCGCCGCAAAGGCCGGCCGCCGGTCGCTCATTGGTTGGTTAGCTCTTGATGGCGATTCGCTTGACTTGCGACTGCGCCTGTTCACTCTTCGGCAAGGTCACCGTCAACACGCCGTTTTTGAAGCGGGCGTCGACATTGTCTTCCTTGACTTCCGCACCGAGCGGAATGCGCCGCTCGAAGCGGCCGTAGTAGCGTTCGGAGAACTGGCGATCCTTGTCCTCGGTCTCGGAGTGCTTTTCACCTTTCAGCGTCAACACGCCGTCATTGAGCAGGACTTCGATGTCCTTTTCCTCAAGTCCAGGCACCTCGGCCGTCACCTTGATCTCCTTTTCGTTGTCGGAGACCTCGACGTTCGGCCATCCGCCACCAATGCCACTGCGGCCAGTCAACGACGGAAAGTTGGAACCGAAGCCGCGGAATGCCTCGTCGAACAATCGGTTCACCTCGCGATGCAGGGACAGGAACGGATCACGATCATCATCACGCAACAGGCTGGGAGCCTGATGGCCGTTGTTCCCGCTCCAGGGAATGAGATCACGAACACTCATGTCTTTTCTCCTTTCTCTTGGTTAGCAGCGAAGCGCGCATATCGGCGCCGGGCGTGCCCGGCACCGACGTGGCTTTCGAGGCTTACGCTGCTTGCGTCTCAGCTTCGATCTGCTTGGTCTCGAACTTTGGAAGCGCCTGGCCAGTTCCGATCTCGATCTGGCGCGGCTTCATTTCTTCGGGGATCTCGCGCTTCAGATCGATGATCAGCAGTCCGTCGACGAGTTCAGCGCTTTCGACCTTGACGTGGTCGGCAAGTTCGAAGCGGCGCTGGAAGCTTCGCTGAGCGACGCTGCGATGAAGATACTGCACGTCGTCATCGCTATCCGCCTTCCTGCCCGCGACCACGAGCAGGTTCTGCTCCTGCGTCATCGACAGTTCGTCCTGGGAGAATCCCGCCACAGCCATTTCGATGCGGTATTCATCCTCGCTCGTCTTGAGGATGTCGTAGGGCGGCCAGTTATCGACGGTGTCGATCCCGGCTTGAAGCGCACTTAACATCCGGTCAAAGCCGATGCTTGACCGGAACAGGGGAGAGAAATCGAGGTTTGTCCTCATAGCCATATCCTCCTTTGAAGCAACATGGATACAAGGAGACGCCAAGAGCGACCCGGCGTCTCCTGGACTTTGCCGGTCCCAATTGGGCTACCAGCATAGATCATTTAATTCAGGCGGTTCCCGGTTCAAGAGGGGCCGGGCACCAAGAATGAAAAATTGAGATCGGCGTGCTATTCGGCCGGCGTGAAATCGGTAAATGCTATCAGACAGGAGGTGAGCGGTACTACTTTGACTCTCAGAAACCATCGCCCCGACGGTCACGGGCGGGCGGCGAACGGGCGCTAGGCATCGCCAGCCAACCAGGCTGTCAAAAAGAGCCCCGCGTTTCAACCTGCGGGTCTAGTGAGCGTACATGGAAAGGGGATCTTGGAAAGGCTAGACCTTCGGATCCGGCTGCCAAACGCATCGAAGCCGGAAAGTTTCGACACCGCTGGTGAAGACCGAGCATTCCCTGTTGAGGGACGTCGGGGCTGTCCCGCGTGTGGCTTCTGAGAACTCCGGGTTAGCTTTCAGTGGCGACGGCAAAACCGCGCGATCGACCAAACAAGTTCATCGTCCTCGATGGACTGGATTGTCCCCGGTGCGGACGAGGATCTCCATCGCCCGAGCCGGAACGCGCGATGTGATCGTCTACCTGAAGCGAGAGATCAGCACATTGCACCAGCGTGTTTCCGAGGTTGGTCCAGACGTGCGCGCTTCGGATGAGGGAGACGCCGAAGGTGACCTATTTCTTGCCGTGTTTTCCGAGAAAGAGCCCCGCCGAGGCGGGGCAAGTCAGGGGTCGCACAAGAGGAACACCTTGCGTCCTTCAGAGATAACAAAAAACCAACCAGCCAAGTTCCCAGTCCGTTTTGTACCGATCTTCCAGAGCTTAAGCGCGTCCAGGGAAGAAAATCCCCGCAAGAGCGGGGCTTAGGCAAGGGGGTGGTTTCTCGGCAGGAACGCATCGTGGCGTTGCTACAACTACTTTGCATAGGCTTCCTATATGCGCAATAAATAATACTTTCTGCCCACAGGGCCCACTCGCAATTTATGCAAATATCGTACGATTTCGCTCCGAAGGACAAAGTGACTTCAGGTTACAGCTATAATGAGTATTATTGCGTAGGCCGCCCAGCGATTACTTGCTAACCCCAAGCATATTGTCTCCTGTGCGTTGGGCGGCCTCCAATCGCCCGCAAGCAGGCCACCAATGGTAATCCGCTCATCGTCTGCGGCCATTCGGTCCCCCCATGCTCCAGCTTGTGATTTGGGATAGCCGTTCGAGTTCGACGTCCATTAGCTTTCGGATTTCTTCAGGAGACTGATCGACAAAAACCAGTCTAGCGTTCTCTCTGAGCAAGAATAATTCCGTCTGGTGTTTGTCCTCATCGAACCGCATCTGGATCACGGCATCCATGTTGATCCAGCGCGTAATCGTGCCGTCGGTCAACTTCACGAACATCCTATACTCCAAAGGTGGCGGCCCCGAACCGCAGCAAAAAATTTAGAGCCGATTCCCGACATGTCTAGCATGCGTCCCGGTCCTGGAATCCATCAATCGCACACAGGCGCCGCGACAATCGCGTCAGGTGCCTTCTCGCGTCAGGTGCCTTCTTGGGAACGTGATTACATGCGATGATGGGACATCATCCGCCATCGAACCCAGGCGCGGATGGCTGAGAGATTTTAGTTGCTCTTGCCTGTACAGGAGCAACCAAAATGGCTCGCTACTTCTTCAACGTTCATGACGGCATCTCCATTCCCGATACGGTGGGCTCGGAGCACCCCGACCTCCAGAGTGCCCGCGACGAGGCCGTAGAGACCATAGCGGAGCGGCTGAGGGGCGCTCTGTTGAACAAGGCCGACGTTTCGGCATGGCTGATGAACGTCACCGATGAGCAGGGTGTCACGGTCATTGTTCTTTCCTTCACGGCCGCCGTCCAGATCGTGGATCAGGTGTACCTTGCTGCGCAAGAATCGGGCGCATCATAGAATTGTCAAAACCGCACAGAAGGCATGGCCCCTCTTGGCCTGAAGACGTGTTCTGGCACATAAATTAAGCATTGCTGACGCTTCGCCATTCGACATCAGATCTGGGGCAATCCCGCCGGAGGCTTAGCCATGTCCGACTTTTCGCAGTCAAACATTCAAAACCTTCTTCTGAGAGCGCTTGCGCCCGAAGCATTCGATCTGCTGCGGGAGACGATGCAGCCGCTCGCGCTTCCGGTAAAGTTCGAACTGATCTCTCCGGGTGTGCCAAGTGGGACCGTCTACTTCCTCGAGAGCGGCCTGGCATCGATTGTAGCCACCAATTCCGATGACGAATCCGTGGAAGTCGGGCATGTCGGATATGAAGGCATGGCAGGGGCTCATGTGCTGCAGAAGGTCGATCAAACGCCGAACAGGACCTTCATGCAGGTCGAGGGGCATGGAATATCGGTGCCGGTATCGGCACTTCTTTCAATGGCGCAACGGGTTCCTTCGGCCAACGACCTGCTTCTCAGATATGTGCATTGCTGCGACCTGCAGCTTGCCCATTCCGCTCTTGCCAACGCCCGCTACAACATGTCTGAACGGCTGGCACGATGGCTGTTGATGTGCCACGACCGGCTACGGACCGCTGATCTGCCTCTTACCCACCAGTTCCTCTCGCTGATGCTTGGCGTTCGACGTGCGGGGGTTACCAATGAAATTCACATCGTCGAGGGTGTGCGAGCCATCAGCGCCAAGCGTGGGAATATACGGATCCTGGACAGACCGAAGCTGGAGGAGATGGCAGGCGGCTCCTACGGCGTTCCCGAGCTGGAATATGAACGGCACATAGGGTTTCCGATCAGACGCACTTGACGTCGAGTAGACCGCTTCCCAGCCAGTAGTGTCCATAAAGCCTCCGTGCACAAAAACGACGGATCTTGCGGGTTCTGCGTCCGCTGTCGCCGAATGCAGTCTATAGTTTACCCGACATTGGTGAGTATGTTTCCGCTCGCGCGATTTCGGCGTTACTGATTGGCAGGGTCCTCTTCCGAGCGGAGGACCGCACGAAAAAGAGCGCGTGGGAACAAAACTCAGTTTCAACACAGCTAAAGCGGGGAAACGAGTTGCCAGCCCAGCCGCCCAGATCTTGTCCTACCGCAATAAGGCCGGCATCTACAAAAGCTCCCGCATCAGCTTCGCTACATTATCGCGATCGAATGGAATGTTGCGCCCGTGAAGGCGGATGTGGAGAACTATCCCGAGTGGGGGAGCGTCCAATGACTTAAGGTAATCGACTGCTTCTTGCATTGTCGGAAACGTCTTTTCTTCTGTAAGGAAGCCATCAGGGACGAATGTGATCGTGGTTGCGCACTCGCCATATATGGCCAAGGTCTCTTTTGCGCTGAAGTTATCGCTCATCTCGCCTGCTCCAGTCGGAGGCAAAGCCATTTCCGGGCGAGCTACTGCTGTTGCTGGCCGCTGTCGCAGTGTCGGTGCACTGCGCCAGTTCAGCCTAGACTCGTCCCGGCGTGAAGAAAGCCAAATATGCCACCGCTATGATTACCGTGACGACGACGATAGTCAGCACGAGTTTGACCATGCCTTTGGTGGCTTTTTGCTCTGTGTTGTTCATGCCGATAAAACATAGATGAAGTATGGAAGTTCCGCCGCTCGGGATTACTGACCCGTTAGCAGCTTAACGACTTTCTCAATTGTCTCTCTGATGGGATAGTAATTCGGTGCGCCGTTCTTCTAAGGCGCAGCAACATGAATGTGAGTGCTGGTTTCGAATGCTCGCACGGCAACAACCTGCTCCGGACTTATGAATACGAAGGCGGGATTTCGGCCGGCGTAGTGGAATGGCACCGGTCTCATCGCTCTCCTCTCGGCGACACCTCGGGCAGGAATATGGAGGAGCGTGGTGGAGGCTGGATCAGACCAGCCCCACCTTCTCCTTGTTGCTACGACTGCCACGACCTCTGAAAGACCCGTCCAAGCCGCTCGGCAAATCGGCGTGGATCCGCTGGCCGATCGCCATCCAGAATGCGCGCCTGGTCGAGCAATAAGAAGGCGGCGTCCTCCTGGTAGGAAGCATCACCCTCCACGCTCGCAATCGCTTTGATCAAGGGGTGCAGCAAATTGATCTCCAGGATCGGCTTGGCCGCATCTTGAAGACGACCGGCGTTTCGCAGGATTTTTTCCATCTGCCTGTCATAGCCGTCTTCGGGCGCTACGAGGCAGACCGCACTCTCCGTCAGACGG
>NZ_JAAXQT010000028.1:2500-5000 GCF_019778565.1 Rhizobium laguerreae
AGAAATAAAAGTTTTGCATCGGCTTATGGCTGATGCGTGTTCTGCATACATTGTGAAGAGAAGATTGATCTGGAGGCTTCCAGGTGTTTTGGGTTCTGCCCAAGGCGTCCGAGCCCAGTTCTGATGATCCCATGGATGGCCTAGCCGGCCGGATATGGGTGAAGGACTGGAGGGTGGAAGGAAGCTTGTCACTCTGGATCGTTCGTTGTTCGTTGCCTTTGGGCATCGTCTGATGAACGATCGGATTACCGTTGCCTGACCGCGCGGTATCGGATCATATCTCGAGAAGCTGGTCTTAAGACAGGCTGCAAGCGAGCTGCTCGGCGTAGCTCCAATAAAGCAGACCTGTCGAACACGTTAATGGCATTGTTGGATTGACTGGGTTGTAAAAGGTAACCCGGTCTGTTGCCGTTCCTTCGGAACGGGCAACGAGACGATGAGCATTGGCAATGAGAACGATTAAGTGTCGTAAGGGCATTTGGTGGATGCCTTGGCATGCACAGGCGATGAAGGACGTGATACGCTGCGAAAAGCCGTGGGGAGCTGCGAATGAGCTTTGATCCATGGATCTCCGAATGGGGCAACCCACCTTAAATGCTTGGGAAATCGAGCGTGCCGTTGGCACGAAAGTGAGTAGGAATTAGTGATTAGTGAGCAGTGAAAACTACTCACTACCGACTGATCACTACTCACTGCGCGTCAAGGACGCGCTCGGTTTCCAAGCATTGTGATAAGGTATCTACACCTGAATACATAGGGTGTAAGAAGCGAACGCAGGGAACTGAAACATCTAAGTACCTGCAGGAAAGGACATCAACCGAGACTCCGCAAGTAGTGGCGAGCGAACGCGGACCAGGCCAGTGGCAATTGTGATTAAAGTGGAACGCTCTGGAAAGTGCGGCCGTAGTGGGTGACAGCCCCGTACGCGTAGATATCATGATTGTCCTAGAGTAGGGCGGGACACGAGAAATCCTGTCTGAACATGGGGAGACCACTCTCCAAGCCTAAGTACTCGTGCATGACCGATAGCGAACAAGTACCGTGAGGGAAAGGTGAAAAGCACCCCGACAAGGGGAGTGAAATAGAACCTGAAACCGGATGCCTACAAACAGTCGGAGCCCGCAAGGGTGACGGCGTACCTTTTGTATAATGGGTCAACGACTTAGTGTAACAAGCAAGCTTAAGCCGGTAGGTGTAGGCGAAGCGAAAGCGAGTCTGAATAGGGCGATATAGTTTGTTGCATTAGACCCGAAACCGAGTGATCTAGCCATGAGCAGGTTGAAGGTTGGGTAACACCAACTGGAGGACCGAACCCGCATCTGTTGCAATAGATTGGGATGACTTGTGGCTAGGGGTGAAAGGCCAATCAAACTCGGAAATAGCTGGTTCTCCGCGAAATCTATTTAGGTAGAGCGTCGAGCGAATACCCCCGGGGGTAGAGCACTGGATGGGCTATGGGGACTCACCGTCTTACTGATCCTAACCAAACTCCGAATACCGGGGAGTACTACTCGGCAGACACACGGCGGGTGCTAACGTCCGTCGTGAAAAGGGCAACAACCCTAACCTCCAGCTAAGGTCCCCAAGTCATGGCTAAGTGGGAAAGGATGTGAGGATCCCAAAACAACCAGGATGTTGGCTTAGAAGCAGCCATCATTTAAAGAAAGCGTAACAGCTCACTGGTCTAAATAAGGGTCTTTGCGCCGAAAATGTAACGGGGCTGAAGCCATGCACCGAAGCTGAGGATGTGTAGCAATACACGTGGTAGCGGAGCGTTCCGTAAGCCGATGAAGGGAGACCTGTGAGGGCTCCTGGAGGTATCGGAAGTGCGAATGTTGACATGAGTAACGATAAAGAGGGTGAGAGACCCTCTCGCCGAAAGACCAAGGGTTCCTGCTTAAAGTTAATCTGAGCAGGGTTAGCCGGCCCCTAAGGCGAGGCAGAAATGCGTAGTCGATGGGAACCACGTTAATATTCGTGGGCCTGGTGGTAGTGACGGATTGCACAAGTTGTTCATTCTTATTGGATTGGATGGGCAGCGGAGCGGTTCCAGGAAATAGCTCCACCGTATAGACCGTACCCGAAACCGACACAGGTGGTCAGGTAGAGTATACCAAGGCGCTTGAGAGAACTATGTTGAAGGAACTCGGCAAATTGCACGCGTAACTTCGGAAGAAGCGTGACCCCATGCTAGGCAACTATTATGGGGTGGCACAGACCAGGGGGTAGCGACTGTTTATCAAAAACACAGGGCTCTGCGAAGTCGCAAGACGACGTATAGGGTCTGACGCCTGCCCGGTGCTGGAAGGTTAAGAGGAGAGGTGCAAGCTTTGAATCGAAGCCCCAGTAAACGGCGGCCGTAACTATAACGGTCCTAAGGTAGCGAAATTCCTTGTCGGGTAAGTTCCGACCTGCACGAATGGCGTAACGACTTCCCCGCTGTCTCCAACATAGACTCAGTGAAATTGAATTCCCCGTGAAGATGCGGGGTTCCTGCGGT
>NZ_JAAXQT010000029.1:0-6204 GCF_019778565.1 Rhizobium laguerreae
AAGTGAAAGCACATCAATGGCAGGCATAGGCGGCAATGGCGGAGGTACGAATGCCCGCACGGTTTCGCCAGCAACTGCTGTTTCGACAAAGCGGCCGAACCGCTGATTTAGCTCGGAATCAGACATAGGCCGATTATGATTTTCAGCTACTATTTAAGCAAGTGGGCCTTCGCTTAAATAACGAAGCAGCTAAGGTAAGCGCTCTTAAATAAGCGTACGCCCAGTCGAGCGCCTTGAATGAATGCGACCCGCAGACCTGATCATGGGTTCAAGTGGGATAACGGCGATTTATGGAACTCTTTGAGAGACGTGGGACATGACCGGAATTCAACCTACCGCTGATCGGGTCTTCGAAGATGAGGTTCTTGCACGCCCGGATTTCGCGATCCTAGCTGGGCTGCAGTCGGTCTCGCTGCACCCCTGGTCGACGAGACCTCACCTTCTAAACTCATGACGAAATCCTTACGACAGGCCCGCCGAGAACTCCATGAGCGGCAGGGTTTTAGTCAAACATCTTTTTGATCGTCGCGATTGGGATGAACATCCGCATCGCGTTTGTTGGCAGAGGCTGGAAGCCGTATTCCTTGTAAAGCTTTACTCGTCTCTCGGTCCGCTCTGCATCACCGCAATCCAGGACATCGAGCAAGACGATTGCCGTACCTATGTCATCCGAGATACGCGCTATTCGCGTCAAGCAGTCGATCAGCAGGTCACCGCCGTATCCGCTGCCAGCGAATTTCAAGTCGCGACCGATCATTGAGATGTAGGCCGCGGGAATTGACCCATGTCCCGGCCGGTCGCGGGCGAACCTTTTCGGAAGCTCCGTATAATCAACAGCGTGGCTGTTGATGGCGTAGAAGCCCATCACCGGGCCTGCGTCCTGCGTCATTACGAAAACACGAACATTGTCGCTCTTCTGAAGCTTGTTTGCGGTCTTCTGAAAGAAATTGTCGACCTGCTCAATGCCGCACGAAAAAGCCGCCCGATCATGTTTTAGGGGATCGAGCGGCTCGATGATTGGCTTTGGCGCTTCGTTTTGCGGCATTATTTTGAAACGACAGTCTCGCTGTGACGCTTGAAAGCAGCCTTAAGTCTATCTGTCGGCTCTGGCGGGTTGTCCAGTGCAGCAAAAAACGCAGCATGATCGGCTGGCTGCAAAAAGGTCCGTTCATGGACGGCGATCGTCGTCATGGCGGCTTGATAAGCAGCGTTGATCGTGAAAGCGGAGTCGTCTACACCGGACAGCGCAGCAGCGCGTTGAATTGCCGTCTTGATGCGCGCCTTCGTACGGAAGCCCATACGTGCGTCGTTTGGTTCATCGATTTCGGCAGTCATGTCTTTGAAAGCAAGCATAGTCGCCTCCTCTTCGGGTGTAACTGTGTGGTTATGTGTACGTCAAAATGACGTACCCGTCAAGTTGATATACGGATCTTCGTACGTCGCGTGTGCGTACGTTCAGTGAACGTCGCGCAACAGTTCCTGCGCACCGTGTATGTGGGCAGGCGAACGTCAACGGCTCATCGTTAGTCGAGACTGGCCTCGCTACGGCAGCCGATACGAACGGACGGATTGATATCGAGCATCTGGGCAAGCGGTGCCCACTCAACATGTGCCAGCGTCGTCAGCGATATCGCGAGAATAGAGGCCCGTGCATACGATAAGCCGTGAAGCGACGATATTGCGCCAGCCCAGGGTCTGATTTTGTATTGAAGGGTATGAAGGTACAATCGTTTTTGCGGTTGCTGGCCTTGCCACGGCGACGAGTGTCGCAGCACGCCGCTTCACTTCCAAGAGCGTCTCGGAGACGTCGTCCATGTCGAAGAGACCGATCCGACCGAATTGACTTTACAGCTCAGCGCAATGAGACAGGGAGGGCAACGGATCGCCCTCCCGCAAACGTCATGCAACTTCGGCAGAAAACCGCGCAAACAGCGGCTTCAGGCGGGGATGCCGTGCCGCCCGAGGCGGATGGATCTCGATGTTTCGGCCGGATTTCGTCTCGCGCCTAAGCCATTCGCTGATGGTCTCAGCGCTGGTGTGATCAATGTAAAACAGGTGTTTGCCGATGATATTGACTTTACGGCCGTCGGGTAGCCCTTCGAACGTGCTGAGTATCGCCGGCACGTCTTTGCAGGTGACCGCTCCGCGCAAACGGACATGGATTTCGTTATCGACCTCAGCATGCCTGATCACAAGCTTTCGACGCAGATAGGGGAGAATTTCCAGAATCGACAGCGCAAGGCCGAGCGCCACGCCGACCAGCAAATCCTGCAGGACGACCATGGCCACCGTCACTGCCCATATTCCGACCGGTACGAGACCATGGTGCTCGAACAAGTGACGCACATGGTGGAGACTGATCAGCCTCCAGCCAGTGACGAGCAGGACGGCGGCAAGCGCCGTCAACGGCACCATTCCCAACACGCCCGGTAAAAGCGCCACCAACGCCAGGATCCAAACGCCATGTAATATTGCCGAGGTGCGCGTGCGAGCTCCAGCCTGGATATTGGCCGATGATCGAACAATGACACCCGTGATCGGCAATGCCCCGAGCAATCCACAAAGGCCGTTACCGACGCCTTGGGCGAATAGTTCCTTGTTGAAGCGGGTACGTTCTCCATCGTGCATTCGGTCGACGGCGGCCGCGGAAAGAAGCGTTTCGGCGCTTGCAATGACGGCAATCATCAACGTCATTAAAATAATGCCCGGCTGCACAAGCTGGGCGAAATTCCCGGCCGTCGGAAAGGATATGCTGTCAACTAGAGAGGCGGGCACGTCCACGCGGGCGATCGGGAGTTCAAGCCTGATTGTCAAGATTGTAGCGGCAGCAACACCGACAAGAGCTCCCGGGACCAGCGACAGTGATTTCGGGCGGAATTTCTCCCAACACACCATCGCAAGAAGAGCGATGAGGCCGACCAACAGTGCGACGGCCTCGTTGGTGACATTGGTGCCCGTTAACCGGCTGACGCTCTCGTCGATGGCGGTGACGTTCTCTATGCCGCCTGCTGCGGGCTTGGCACCCATGAGAACATGGATCTGTCCCAGGATGATCAAAATGCCGATGCCGGCCAGCATCCCATGAACCACCGCCGGAGAAATCGCTCTGAACCAGGAGCCGATTCTCAGGAAACCCGCCACGATCTGCAGAAGTCCGACAACGAGCAGCACAGGACCGAGCATGGCAATGCCATGCTGTTCGACGAAGCCGAAGACGATCACGGCAAGACCGGCGGCAGGCCCGGAGACCTGAAGAGGTGAGCCTGCCAGCACGCCCACGACCAGCCCTCCTACGATACCGGAGATCAGCCCCATGGCCGCGGGCACCCCCGATGCGATTGCAATGCCCAGGCAGAGCGGAATAGCAACAAGGAAAACCACGAGAGACGAAGCGAGGTCGCGTGAAACAGGGCCGGTGTTTGTCATGGCACTACTCCCCTGCAAGCGCTGCGGCAATCCGCGGCATGACATGCGGATGGCCTCGTCCTGTGAAGGCGACCGGCAGCGGCTCCCCCTCCTGTACCTCCGTAAACCTGGCCAGAACCCCGTCATAGACCTGGACCTCACCCGTCTCGATATCGAAGAACCAGCCGTGGAGTGTGATTTCGCTGGTCGCGAGCTTTGCCGCCACTGATGGATGGGTCTTCAGGTGGTCAATCTGTACGACCACATTTTCCATCGCTACCGCACGTACACGCTCAGCGTCGGAAAGATCGTCGGGATAGGCCTGGCAAACAATCGAATAAGCGGCGTGGCTGTGCCGCAGCCAGGCTGCTACATTCGGCATTGGTTCCAGCATTTGTGGGAGGCACAGCCCTTTCATCGCCCCGCAATCGGAGTGACCGCAGACAACAATGTCGCTGACGCCGAGCGCCAGGATGGCATATTCGATTGCGGAAGAGACCCCACCATTGAGGGTCGAGAAGGGGGGAACGATATTGCCGGCATTGCGGCAGACGAAGAGATCGCCGGGTCCGGACTGCGTTATGGTTTCCGGCATCACGCGGCTGTCGGCACAAGATATCATCAGGGCATGTGGCTGCTGGCCTTCGCGCGCGAGTTTGCGGTAAAGCGCGGAATGGGTCGGGAACACGGCGCCGCGAAAACTGGAGATACCTTTCAGGAGATCACCCATATTCGGATCCTCTTTCTGGCCGGACAGTGGGAGGATTGTCTCGTCCGGCGGGTTGCAGAAGCGATCTGTTCGCACGTGCACAATAAAGGACAAGACGAGAGCAAAAGAAGAGCCGCGGAGCATATTGCATCGCAACATTATTTGAACAAATGTGATCTGCAGTTGCCGCTGATATCGCCCAATTTCGTGATCGCGCTGGCAAACATGGAGTTCGGCAAGTGGCCTGAACGACTGGCCGTTGGCTCACCAGGTCGAACTGCATTCTTCGTCCAGAAGGCTCTGACCGAGCGCACAGCAAGCTCGACATCGTCGCCACATATCGTCAACCGAGGCAAAGGCATTGTCCATGCGTGCCGCGACGATGCGCGCCGCGTCAGCGACCGCCAGTCCTTTCACCTGCCGGAAACCGAGCCGTACGGCGTGGCGGCCAGAATTGCCGATCCGCTCCAGCGTGCAGTCCCAACGGGACCGATTGATGCAGACCGGCCGCACCTCGACGCCGTGGGCTCTCGCGTCGCCGACGATCTGCGCCGGCGCGTAAAAACCCATGGGCTGCGAATTGATCAGCGCCGCGCAGAAGGCTTCCGGATAATGGCATTTGATGTAGCTCGACGCATAGGCGATCAGCGCGAACGAGGCTGCATGGCTCTCCGGAAAACCATAGGAACCAAAGCCTTCGAGCTGGGAGAAGGTCTTTTCGGCGAATTCCGGCGTGTAGCCGTTTCTCACCATGCCGGAGACGAGCTTGTCCTTGAACCGCGAGACGCCGCCGGTGAACTTGAAGGTCGCCATCGACTTGCGCAGCTGGTCGGCCTCGCCGCCGGTAAAGCCGGCGCAGACCATCGCCACCCGCATCGCCGACTCCTGAAACAGCGGCACGCCCAGCGTCTTGCCGAGCACCGCCTCAAGCTCGGGAGTCGGATATTCGACTGCCTCCTTGCCTTCGCAAGTCGGTCCTCCGGTCCGATAAAAATCCTGCACTGGCCCAGACGGACCCGGAACGAGCGGTTCCCAGCGCGCGCCTCTCGACCCCAACGCAGGTTACAGCCGTTTGGAAAGGTGAAGGGGGCTGCCCGCCGCTGCCTGGTATCCTCTAGCCTCGTAAAACGTCTTGGCGGTTTGGGTGCTTTCCAAGACACACATCTTTATCCCGCGCGCGCGGGCCTGGGCCTCCAGCGCGAGCAAGATCGCTTTGCTTATTCCCTTGAAGCGTGCGTCGGGGTGAGCATAATTGAGCAGGATTTCACCCTGTGCATCCACCATGCCGACCCCGACAATGTTGCCCGCAAGTTCTGCGACTAGAACTGTGGCATCATCGCAATTGATCCATGCTGCCCAGGACCCGGCAGTCTTATTGGAGAGCCAAATCGCAATCTCAGCGTCATCGTCGTGGTGATCAGCGCTGCACAATTGCGTTATAGACTGGCGCAGGATCGCGATGGCCGCCTCGGCGTCGGTTTTTTTACCGACTCGAATGGAGATGGTCATTTCAACCTCGATACTTCACTGTCGTGCGTGAAGATATTGAGATGGCCTTCCGCCTGTAGGCTCGGCTCCTTCCAGCTCGTCCCCAAAGCCGCCTTCAGCTCCTCCACAGATACACCCGGCTGCATCGGAGCCGATCTCGCATTGTCTATCGGCATGCGCGTCCTCTCTCGCTGACCGTCCCGCGCAAGAGATAGGACGGGTCGGAGACAGGGCAATGACGTAGCGGGAGGTTGGAGGCTCAGCGTGGCTGCGAAGGCGCGCAGTCGTTGACAGCGAAAGACCCCGCATTCGATTCAGTGATAAGCGACAATACTTTCCGGCATTCGGCGCCAATGAGCTTCTTGTCGATGAACTGATCGGCATGGTCGAATTTGCGGTCGAGTACGGCTACTTCGACAAGGAACACGATCTGGAATGGAGCCGCCGCTTGAATCCGGAGACGCTTTCCTGGGAGCAGTTTCTGAAGTCGTCCGACTGGCGCGGCGACAGGAAGCAGTTCGGCCTTTGAACCAGTCCGCCGGGGCCGACAACCGCCGGAATACGGTCACGCAGTTGTCGACGTCGAAATGGCACAGGCTGGC
>NZ_JAAXQT010000003.1:0-668948 GCF_019778565.1 Rhizobium laguerreae
TCCACGCCATCCGATCGACCCGCGGAAACGTGCGAATAATGGACAGGGAAAAACTGATCGAAATTGCCGGTGGCTGCTATGGAGTGCCGGAGCGCGAATACGAAAAGCTGCTGGGTCCGCTCCGCGCCAGGTAGATCAGCCCACTCGCTTAACCGCTTCCGAAAAGGGCAGCACGAGCAGGATATCGCCTGTTTCGTTTCTGATCTCGACGCTTCTTGACGCAATGTCATATCCAAGCAGCACGGCACTGCTCATCAACGCGCGAGCATCACGCACCGCTTCAATGCGAGCGGCATCCAGATCAGGAAGCTCTGTTCCTTCCCAGTCTTCGAGCGATCCGGCTTCCGACAGGATATTGAAGTAGAAGCGTGGCATTCGAAATCCTTCAAAGCCCGGCGGGATAAGTCACTTATTTTGCCGTTCCGCAGCGTTCAGATCAACAGCATTGGGCATTCTTTCGTCATCGGTGCCGATGTCCTTACGGCCACTGTGCGCAACCGCACTGATAGTTGGCGGCGAGGAACCAATGGATTAAGTTTTTAGCGCGAGCTTCAACTCAAGACTAATCTGGAGCGGCGACGCGTCGGAGGATGATATGATCGATTTCAATCTCTCGCTCCAGACGAAGGACGTGAACGTGCTTACGGAGGCTGTGCGGACCTGGTACCGGCATAATCACGTCACACCGACGGAAGGAGCAACGCAATTGCTCTGTAGCGCGGCTGTCGATCTTTTTAGCCAGGGGCACAGGACGCCGGAGGAACTCGCTACGCTGCTGATCGCCAGGTTTGACAGCCCTCATTCGCTGAAGATCAACGCGACGACGTCCGCTGCTCATCACTAGCGATATCGGTCCCATCCCTTGGCGAACCGTAGGCGCTCTCGGATTTTGGAGGCATCGAAATGCTTCAGTCCCTCATTACATTGTCCGATCAAGACATCGAAGTCGTCATCACTGCGGTTCGGCAGTGGTGTACAAGGAACCACTGTGAGATCGATAGCAACGAAGGCCGCCGCGCCCTGACCCTTGCCATCGTTCAGAACTCCGCCCGAGACACACTCCTCCAGAACTTGACGGAGCGCCTTGGCCCCCGGTCGGGTCAGATGGACGCGGAGACCTCCGGCCTAGCTAACCTGTAATGAGTGCCTCCATCCAGATGAATATCGGAGCGGACATCATTGAGCCAATGTGTTGCAATCGTCGCGCGGCCGGCGAAGCATCCTGCTCGCGAGATATCTGCGATTCGCTCGGCGGCGTCTTGGCAGCGCCGGTAACGATCATTCCGACCGGAACGCGGCAGGAAGATCAACAGCGACATCAAGCGGCTGGAAATGCCGCAAGTTTTCCGTAATGACAGTGAGGTCATAGGCGCGCGCGGTCGCCGCGATGATGAGATCGCCAAGCCCGGGATGACGGCCTTGGCTCTCGGCTTCATCTTCTAGAGCGCCGACGATGCGCGCGACAACGGTATCCATCGGCAAGATCCGATCGCCGAAACTCTCGGTGATGACGTCCAGCCATGCCGAAAGGCGCTTTGCCCTCTCGACCCCACCGCGACGGTGAAGGCTCCGCATTCCCTTCTCGATCTCCGCGACCGACAAAGCCGACAGAAACAGGCTGTCGGCTTCGCCATGCTCATGAAACCATGCTCGCACCGGATCGGATGGCGGCACCTTGCCCGGCGCGAACTTCGAAATGATATTCGTGTCGAGAAGATAGGCGGTCACAGATCGATATCACGCATTTTCGATGGGTTCCGCTTCAGCTCGACCCCGCCGGGAAACGTCAACAGGAAATCCCCGAAATTCGGCCGTGGCTTCTGCAAAGCCCTTTTCGCGGCCTCGGCCGCTTCAACGGACACAAGCACGGCAGCGGGCTTTCCGTGCCGCGTGATCGTCACGAATTCTCCCTTTGCCGCTTCATCCACCAGACCGGCGAAACCGGCCTTTGCCTCTGCGACGCTGATTGTCGACATTGTGGCCTCACGTCTTAAATGACCATATATGGTCAAAATAGACAGTGACGCCGACGGAATCAAGAGGGGAATTTTCCAAAGGGCGTAGCGGCCAGACGCCGGCGGTCGAGGCTATTGGCTCGGAGCCCCGGCGCTCAACAGCGCCCGCACCAATGCCGCCTGGCTGCGGACGCCGGTTTTGTCGAAGATGCGCTGTAGCTGAGTGCGCAACGTGTTGACACTGACCCCGAGCCGATCGGCGGCGGCGGCGAGGTCATGGCCATCGACGATCAGGCGCGCAAGCCGGGTCTGCGCCGGCGAGAGGCCGAAGACCTCCCGCGCACTTGCGATCCGGCGCACCAGCGTCTCGGCGTCGTCGAAGGAGATGAGCGTCTTGCCATCCTCAAGCAGAACCCAGCAGTGGAGCGGAATCCCCGCCGCGTCCTCGCCGAGCGCCACCGACCAGGCCTGCTTCGGCGCGATGTTCAGCGGTCTCTGGCTCTGCAGTTCGTGGAATGCCACCCGCACCGCCTCGCGCAGTGCAGGGTCGCGTTCGCGCCGCCTTGCGCGTATGCGGCCGGCAGCGGTGATGAGCCCGGGATGGCCAGGCATCCGCTCCCGCGCCAGCCGGTTCGTCCAAAGAATCCGCGCATCCGCATCGACCTCGATCAGCGGGCAGTTCGCCTCCTCGACGCTGCTCTCCATCATCACCATGCAGCCGATTTTCCAGGCGCCGTCGATCCGGTGGAGGATCCGGAGCTGGCGCTTGCGATCCTCGCCGGTGTCGCTGCCGATCTGATCGAAGGTCATCCAGGCCATGTTGCCGTCGACGACGATGTTGACCTTTTCCCAGCGGACGCGCTCCGAAAAGGCGTGTTTCTCCGGGAATCGCTCGACGATCTTCTTGATCCGCGCGGCGATCGGGTCCCAGCCTTCGTCCACCCGGACGCCGAGTGAGGCGAAATATTCCATCCGCCGGGTCTGCGGCGACTGTACCCAGTGGCTTGCCAGCGCCTCGAAGTCCCGCTGCAGCCATGCCTCGGTTTCGGCGCGGATCACTGCCATGATCGCCGCCCGATCAGCCTCGCCGCCATCCATCTCGCGGTCCCCCGTGACAACGGATCGCAGCATAGCATGATCGCTCTGTCGGAGCATGACGGCACCTCATGCCTGGATGACGACAGCCAGAAGCAGCGTTGCGCCGGCGGTGGTTGCGATCAGCCCGAGGAGCTGAAGCCTCAGGCGCGGCAGGGTGATCTGATTTCGGTAGTATCGGTCCTCGGCCGAGGCACCCATCGGCGTCCGGCGGCGGCGGTTTGGCATGTGCGCGGCGACGAGACTCTGAAGGTCCATGGTGTTGCCTCCCGGTTCGGGCTTCATCTGCCGCATCCTCGCACGCATCCGAGCCCTGCTCTGTCATGCAGGCGGAGGACATCGGGCTCGGCTCCCGGCGGGCGAACAAAGAATCATCTCAACCGGAACGAGTCCCGCGGTGATTCGTTGAGTCGCGTATTTCCAGCGTGAGGGGGATGCATCATGAGCAGGCGACGAAGCTTCAAGCCGGTGAAGATCACCATCAATGGCAAGGTGAGGACGGTCTACAATGTCGTTCAGGCCGGCAATACCTTGCTGAATGATTGGCCCGAGCAGACGCCGGCGGCCAAGGTGGCCGAGCGGCTTGTGCTTGATGTGTTCAACGATGCCGCCGAGCCGGAGCAGGTGCGGCGGGCATTCATTACCGCGGCGAAGGCGAGCGACATCAAGTTCAGTTCCTGATCCGTGGCATCTGGCAAGGCCCTGGCTCACTTCCATGACACATGCTCCTGGTTTCGCAGATCCCAGGTTTTGAACTGCGTCTCCATCCAGGCGGCCGAGACGATCGCCGCGAGGAAGCCGAAGGTGAGGCAGGCGATGGCCTGGACCCGCCACGAGACGAAGGTGACCGGCGCCGGGGTGGTAGGCTTTTCAGCGCATTCGCCGGGCGGGCAGGCGCAGCCGGAAAAAGCCTTGATCAGGCAATCGCTCATGCTGCACCGCCTTTCACCGTGTCGATGGCGTCGAGGATCTTCCGGTGAAGCGCGCAGCCGTGATCTTTGCTGCCGTCGAAAAAGCGTTCGGCCTCCACCAGCGCCGTCAGGAGACCGGGCGCCCCGGCCGTGAAGCGGGCCTTGGCGCGGGTCTTTTCGTTTGCTCCGGCCTGTCGGGCGGCAGGAAGGGAAGAGCTCTCGGTTGAATCAGCTGTAAGGTTGGCGGCAGGCATCTCCGTTCCCCTCAGGCGTAGAATTGATCGTTGTTGGCGATGCCCATGATCTCGCGGGCATAGCGGTAATGCTCCTCGACGGAGGCTGCCGCACCCCGCAGCCAGGATGGGCCGCGGATTAAATGTTCGGGACGGCGGAGGAACGCAAAGCCGAGCGCGCCCATACGCTGGGCCTCGATCGCCATATAGGCGCGGCAGTCGCCGATCGTCTGTGCGCCATTCCAGCGGGCATCCCGCCTGCTTTCCTCGGTCTCGATATTGCGGATGTGCTGCATTGCCTGTCCTCTCGCCCATTTGATCGGCTTGAGGCGAAAGGTATATATAATACCCTATCACGTCAATGATGAGAGGTATAAAAAATACCTCATTGATTGACGAGGTACGAATCGTAGGTTTATGTCTGGGGCCAGTGATTGGGCGACCGGGTGCAACTCCCGAGCTGACGAAGCCCAGCGGCGCGGGAAGCGAAAGTCCTTAAGTGCGCTGTCAGAAAATCAGGACGAGGGCGAAGCGAATGGCCCCTCTGGCACGTGTCCCATCCCGGCTCCGGCCTTCAGGACTTGGCCAATGCTCTCCCGGCTTCATGGGCTTTGCTCATGGGGTAGGGGGAAGCTTTGGCCGGAACCCTCCCTCACCAGCCTTCAGGAACCTTCTCTTCCTAAGCCTAAGAGATAGGATAGAGAACTGAAGCTGGAGTATGAAGCTAAGAGAAAAAAGGAGGTCGGCTATGCGCAACGAAATCGAAATCACCGACGAGGTGATCGAGGCGGGGCTGGGATCACCGAATTTACGATCCATGGGAGGAGAAGCTGCCGAAGGAGATGTTCCCCGCTGCCATCCGTTCCATCCTGGTGGCGGTGACGAGTGGTGCGCGAAGGGCATCCGGAGCTTCCGCAATTTGTGGTTTCAGAGGATGAATCGTCCCGATATCCCTCATGATCCCGGCTGGGGATCGGCGAGCTTCGGAGCGAAATCCTACAGGCCGTACATCTCGCGCGCAGCACTGTAGGCCAGGAGAAACACCGCGATCGTGACGATATAGAACCAGATTCTGCCGGCGCCTGAGGAGGGGCGGATCATACTGTTTTCCCTGTTGAAATATGATTGATTCGCGGCATTAATTCCGAGCCCCTACATCTCGATGATCGACCGGCGGACGCGGCCGACGATGGTGACGACGCCCTGGAATTCCGGCGGCGGCACGTCTTCGTAGGAAGCGGGCTGGAAGGGCGGGTCGTCATTCGGGCGATAGCGCTTGTAGGTTGCGGCACCCGTCTCGTCGGCGACGACATAGAGCGCGTTCGGCGCCAGGCGCTTGTCGCGCAGATTGACGAAAATGATCGAGCCGGGCGGCGAGATCTTGTTCATCGAATTGCCTTCGACCTCGAGAGCGATCCATTCGCCATCGGGCAGATCGAGGGCGGCGACCGTCGGGAATTCCGAAAAATCGGTGATCGGCGCCTGCTCGCTCAGCTGGCCGGCGCTGACCCAGGAGATTTTGGGGACATCGGCGACGGAGGCGGGCAGCTCATCCGGATCGAGCGCGTTGCCGGCGCCGAACTGCAGCCAGTTGAGATTGACCTTGAAAGCGCGGGCATACTTCTTCGCGTCGGCAATGCCGAAGCCGTTGCGGCCGGATTCATGCGCCTTGTAGACATTGGCATTCCAGCCGAACCGATCGACGATCGCCTTCGGGCCGGCAAAACCGGCATTCTTCCGGGCTATGACCAGCCGCTTTGCGCGTTCTTCGCGCTCAAATTGTTCCTGATCTTTCAACATGATATAAAAAATACCCTAAAAAAGGGTATATGTCATGCCCTAATGCGCTTGACATTACGGGTATTAATTGTACCCTAATCGCCATGACAAATACCGACATCATCAACAACGGTCCAGCCTTTCGGACTGGAGGAGACGGCACCATGAGGTTCACCATTTCCTCGGAAGAGCGGCTTGCCATGGACGTCATGCCGACCGGCGTCGTCATTCGCCGGCCGCAAGGGCTAAGGGGAGGGCGCATGTCGGTGATATCAGTTCGCAACGAGGACATCCCCTTCCTCGCCAAGGCCCTGCAGCAGGTGCTGAACGCCAACCGGGAGGTGGAGTCGATATGACCATCACCCTGACCGCGGCGCAGATCCAGCCACCGAACGGCCGCTACACCGGCTGCCCGATCTGCGCAAAGGCGCTGTCGATCGCCGAAGTGATCGAGCGCCACTGCGAGAATTGCGATCGGCCGACGCGCCCGGAAGAGATGCGGGAAACGATGATCCCGCCCGGCGCGCTGCCGATCCCCAACCCCGATAGCCCAGCCCCTCCCTGAGGCTATCGGCCGCTGGCGTCGTCGCCCTCCCTCTGCGACGCCAGCCCACCGGGCGCGACTGTGTCGTGCCCACAGGCGCGACGATGTCGTGTCCGACCCAGGCGGCGGCCTGGCAGACGACCGGAGCCTTTGCTCCCAGGGCCGGCTCCGGTCGTCATCCATGAATTTGAACATGAAGCATATGGCGAGCCACCCGCTTCGGCGGGAACGGCGAGCCGCGTTCGAAATCGGAAAGAAGGATCAAGCGATGAGCATCCAGGCCGAGGCCGCGCCAGCGCAGCAAAACACGCACATGAATGCGCTCGAGCTCTTCCGCACCGGCCGGGACTATATCGAAATCGCTGCCATCCTCGGGAGGTCGGTGCCGTCGGTGGAAACCGAGATCCACACGCTTCGAAGCGCCGAGAAGGGCGACACCGCGCAGCAGGACCATGACGGCTCAAAGATCCGGCGATTTCCCCGCCGCTCCGCGAGGCCCGGCGCCCCGGTCAATTTTGCCCGGCGGGCGACGGAGGCTGCGGGTTTGAGGCCAACCATTCATGCGGCCGTGGCGGCCTCAACCGGGAAGGGGACATCGCATGGCTAAGGACACGGTGAGTGAGGAGATCATGGAAATCCTCCGGCCGGTGCTCGGCGAGGAGCTGGCGGCAGCGATCATCGAGCATCGCAAGCGCACGCTGAGGAAGCCGCTGACGGCCTATGCAGCACGAATGCAGGCCAGAGAATATCTGATGACCGGCGATCCGGTCGGCGCCGCCGAGATGCAGATCTTCCGCGGCTGGCAGGCGATCAAATGCGACTGGTACCTCAAGGAGAAGGCGAGGGAAGCCGGGTCGATCAACAGCAGCACGAGAAGGACAGCAGTGGATGCCGCACGAGATTTCCCCTCTGGTGAAGATCATTTCGGGGATGCTTTCTGGCTTCCCGGCATCCGCAGGCACTGATCCCGACATGCAGATCCGCGCCTATCTCGTCGCCGTCGAGGGCCTGCCGGCAGAGGCGGTCTGGCGGGCTGCCAAACGCTTCATCTCCGGCCAGGTGAGGGATCATAACCGCGCCTTTGCGCCGAGCTCGGCGAGCTTTGCCGAGGAGTGCCGCCAGCAGCAGGCGGCGATCGAGGCCGAGCGCCGGCCTCGCCTGGAAGCCGAGCCCGAGGTGCCGCGGCCGAAAGTGCCGGCCTACAAGATGCAACTGCTGCGCGATGCGGCCAATGGCAGCCGCAACGCCAAGCGGGAGCTCGCCCGCATGTTTCCCGACAACCCGATCATCGCCCGCGCCGCGCGCGATGCACAGGAGGCAGCCAAGTGACCATCACCTTTTGGACGGAAGACAAGATCGTCAAGGCGGAAAAGCTCTGGAAGGAAGGGCTGTCGGCGAGAGAGATCGCCAACCTGTTCGGCTCGAAGAAGAACACCGTCATCAACATGGCGCATCGCAACCGCGACAGGTTTCCCTCGAGGCAGGACACCTGGCATCCGCAGCCGAAGGCGGCCCCGCCTGTCCAGCCGATCCGCCACCCCGACCGCGTCACGCGGGTGACCCTGTCGGGCGCGCATGTGACGATGCCGCGCGTGCCGAGCATCGATGGGCCTGCGGAGCCATGAGCCAGGTCACCCCACGCGAAACCGAAGTGATCCGCTGGATGGCGGCGGGCAAGACGGCCGCCGAGATCGGCACCATTCTCGGCATCTCGCCGATCACCGTGAATACGCACATCGCCAACGCCAAGATGAAGCTCGGCGTCTTCAAGGAGACGGCGCTGGTCGCCGCGGCACTCAGAAACGGCATCATTCGATAGAAGGACCATCAGCATGGGCGGCAAAGCCACCAAGGTGAAGACAGCACGGGTTAACAAGGGCGCCGGCCGGCCGCGCAAGGAAAATGTCGAGCGTTTTCCCTGCGGCAAGATCAAGCCCTTCGAAACCGAAAAGGACAATATCAGCGTCGCGATATCAGCCCGCCGCCGCATCCACGGCTTCGGCCGGACGGTTGATGACGAGACGGTCAGGAGCCCCTTTGCCGGCTATACCCTCGGCCGCATGTTCCTGGACGGCCTGATCACCGCCGAACAGCGCCAGGCCGGCGACGACTATGCCGAGGCGATCGCCCGCTACCACAAGACCACAGGCATCCCGGCCCCGAGCCCGAGGGCGCAATCGCTGTTCACAGTCAAAGGCCATGAAGGCGAACAGACTGAAACCTTCGCCGACCGCGCCCGCAAAGCCAGCAACCGCATGATGGCGCTGCAGGGCATCCTGCTGCGCTGCCCTGATGGCCCGCAGGTGCGCAGCATGGTCTATAACGTCACGGTGATGGACTATGACCACCTGCGCCAGATGCCGCCGCAGCAGTTGCTGTGGCTGCGGCGGGGGTTGACGGCGTTGCGAGGGGCGAGGGGTGGGTGATGAAATGGAGGCCGATTGCCGCTATCGAATGCTGTCTCGGTTCCTATATGCTTACTCGAAAGCATCGGAGGATTTTGAATGGCTACGGTTGAAACTCGGATAAAAGAGAGAATTGCGGGACGTCCGGGATTGACCGAATCCGAGTTGGCTGTGGCCATTTTTTGAATGAAAGGATATCAGCAGCGCGTAAGTGCCACCGATGAGGCTGATGGACCGAAGCGGCCGTGCCATCGCTATCGATTTGCTGCGGCTTGCAATACCCTGAGAAGGGTTTGGACTTAGTTCACACACACGGTGTTTGCCACAAAAGAAAAAAAGTCGTCAGCCTCCGGCTCGAATGTGGGGCCAGCCATGTCGAGACAATAGACCCCCTCGCCGAGAGAGGGGCAAAGGCAGTACCTCCAAGAGGCACCGCTGTCCGCAATAGCGACCGCATCGGCGGGGATAGGATGCCCTTCGGGACGTGGGCCTGACAGTGCACGGTAGGAGGCAGACTGGTAAAGCTGAAAGGAGGGATGCGGTTCGACGGAGGACGCGGGCTCGGGCTCGGGCTCGTAGATATAGAAATCTCGCGTAGTTGAGCCCACCCCAACCGCACGAATGAACTCAAGGTATTGTTTGGAAATGCTGGGGTAGCGCGTTGCAATCCTCACAGCGACTATTTCAGACACCGGCTGCAGCGACGATAATTCATTTGCGCGATCCAAGTCGAGCAACTGCGCGATTCCACTCATCATAGGGTTTTCAACCTCTTCCCCTCTCTTGCCGCACTTTGCAGCCTCGGCTTGTCTACAACGATAGCCGACATGATCGCAATTGGCGCATAGTCGCCATAGCGCTCCACGGCTGGTGGCGTTTGATGCAGAATATCGGAATTATTCCGCTCAGGTGTGAGCGGCACACCGCTTACGCTTTATATGCGGTTAATGGGGTGCCTTCGTCGTCTGCCCAATGGAGCGCTATGGCAACTATCCACCGATAGCGACTTTGGTCGACGTCTGACGGACCCTTTCCGTTGCCGCTCCATGAGAGTATTTTGCTCCCAAACTGTCTCAACTTGGCGCTGGAGAGTGCAGTGTTTGTGGACGGCCGTCGCAGGTTTCTGCTTTTTTTGGCCGTCGCATCGTGTCAACTGACGGTCGCGCCGCAATTGGGTGCGGCAGAGGACACCGTGACGATCGACAGCGGAATGCTGAAGGGTGAGAGGTCGGGCACGGTCGTCAGCTTCAAGGGCATACCCTATGCGGCACCGCCGGTGGGTGATCTGAGATGGCGCAATCCGAGACCAATGGAGACATGGAGCGGGATCAAGGATGCCCGCAATTTCGGTCCGTCCTGCATGCAGACCGATGACCTGCCGAAGTCAGAAGATTGTTTGACCCTCAATGTCTGGACACCCGCCAAGCGTCCCCGGACCCCACTGCCGGTGATGGTTTGGATTTATGGCGGCGCTCTTGCCCAGGGAAACACCCTTCAATATCCGGGCGACCAGCTGGCCGCCCGGAGAGTTGTGTTCGTCAGCATGAACTACCGTGTAGGCCGATTAGGCTACTTTGCCCATCCGGCGCTGATGAAGGAATCCCCTGATGAGCCCGTCGGCAATTATGGTTACATGGACCAGCTTGCAGCCTTGAAATGGGTCCAGCAAAATATCGAAGCCTTCGGCGGCGATCCGAAGAAAGTGACGATATTCGGAGAGTCGGCCGGTGGCGGCTCGGTGATGGCGCACATGATATCGCCACTGTCACGGGGGCTTTTCCGCGGCGCCATTCTACAGTCGCCTGGCCTGCCTACCGCGCGTGCTGAGAGTACGCCTTTATCACCTTTGACAGCGGCAGAGAAAACCGCGTTGGACTATGCGGCTTCTCTCGGAATCAATGGAAGCGATGCCGACGCTCTCACCGCCCTTCGGGCGCTGCCTGCGGAAAAGCTGACCGAAGGCGCATCGGCACACGACGTGCTGGCGGGAATGTCGACCGGCGAGCCCGTCATCGGCGTCGCAGGCCCGATGATCGACGGGCGGTTTTTGCTCGAAACGCCGGAAGCGGCTTTTGCGGCAGGTCGGCAGGCGCCGGTTCCTGTCATCGTCGGGGCAAATAATCGAGATCTCGGTCTTGGTCAGGCCGCGACGAAAGATGATCTCTTCGCGCTCTTCGGGAAGCACGCAGCCGAAGCCCGCAGCCTCTACGATCCCACCGGCCAACAGACGCTCGATGAGCTGAAGCAGCAGGTTCTGGCCGATAAAACGCTTGTCGAACCATCCCGCCACCTCGCTGACGAGATGATCCGCGCTGGTCAGCCGACGTGGTGGTATCGTTTCTCCTATGTCGCCGAGGCCCTCCGCAACGATCCGGCATGGAAAGGCGCTCTGCACGGCTTCGAAATTCCGTATACGCTCAACATTCCAGACGCACTGGTGAAAGACAAGGTGACACCTGCCGACTGGGCCATGGCCACATTGGCGAGTGCCTACTGGGTCCAATTTGCAACGAGCGGTGACCCCAATGGCGGCTCACGGCCAAAATGGCCTCACCACGACCCCTTCGTCCACAGGGTCATCGACTTCACCAATCACGGCGTGACGTTCGGAGCAGATCCGCTGAAGCCAAGGCTCGACCTCTGGCAAAGGTATTGGGAGGAAAAGAGGTGACAGGTCGGTGCCGCCCGAATTCTGGCACCGTTGTCGCGCCATTCAGCGGGGGGTGCGAAGCCGTCTGGAAGGCTTCACGAGGCTGAGAATTTCACCAGGACGCCGCGCTGGCGAAAGTAGGCCTCCATCCGCTTCCTGCCAGAACGGTTATTCTGCACGAGCCTGGCCGGGTCGAATACGGCCTCATTTAAACCTGCCCGCGTCAACGCTGCCTTGAGCGTCGCGATATGCACGTCGATGTCGGCGTTGTCCGCCTGGAGCGACTCATAAATGCGGTTTGTTGCATCTGCTACGGTCGGTTCGCTCACGATTACACTCCTGTTGTCGTCTGGCTGGCCTGACCGTATTGGGGTGAAACCTGTTCACGTCAATGGGTGACAATGGATTGGAACATTTCTCCGCTGTCGAAGGTGAACCACCAGAAGCGTTCCCAGCTAGAGTGTCTTCTCACCGAAGGCCATGATAAGCGGCGCCTATGGGAATCAAGAATTATCTGATCGAAGGCGGTTCCGGCACCGGGAAAACGTCCATCGCTACCGAACTGGAGCGGCGGGGCTACCATGTCGTCCATGGTGACAGGGTCTTGGCCTATGTCGGCGACCCCGAGACGGGCCAGGCACTCGCAGCACCACCCGCAGGCGCGGACCGCATCGTTTGGGGATACGCCCACTGGATCTGGCCTGTCGACAAGGTCCGCGCTATTGCTGCCGACACCACCCATCCTGCCACCTTCTTCTGTGGCGGCTCGCGCAATTTCCACAAATTCCTGGACCTTTTCGACAAGGTTTTCGTGCTCGATACAGACGTTGAGACCTTGAACCGACGGTTGGATGGGCGGCCAAATGAGCCGGGCTTCGAGCCGGCCGAGCGGGCGCTGGTGCTCCGCTACCATCATACCCGGGAATATCTTCCCATCGGCATCAATATCGACACGGCGGGTACTGTCCCAAGTGTCGTCGACGATATCCTCGCTCAACTCACCTGATGCCCTGAAGTGTTGAGAATGGGAGGAAAAGCAGTGACGGGGTCGGTGCCCGTCGCTTAGCCCCATGTCAGGGTTCCCAAAGAGACGATCACGTGTCCAGATTCGGTCAGAGCGCAACACCATTGTTGATTGCCCAAGTACTGAAATGCTCTTTGGCGGCAGGTCTGCGCCCTATCGCCTCTCGTAGCCGCCGAATTGCTTCGTCTTTATCCCCTACCAGCCAAGCTGCGCTGACTGACAGCAGAGACGGGCGGTTCCGGAGGGCGGCAGCGAGATGCTGCATGTCACGATGAGAGTCTAGCCACGGGATGTCGTGCCGCGAGAGTAAGCTCAAACATCCAGAATGCGACTCAAAGCCGTCAATGACAGCCGCCGAAATAGGGCGTATGCTTGCTTATCGCTGGCTAGGACCCTGCAAGCGTCAGCGACTGGGAGCGCAAGACTCCCGCCTTCGGGCGCGCCGACAAGCCGACAAGATGTCACCCTTTGCCGGAATCTCTTTTGCTCGAATCCGGTCCAGACCCCTTTTTGTAGTTCGGAGCAGCGTACTGATGCCGATCATCCAAACCTGTCGCCGATTCCTGGCCGGCGCTGCAACGGTGGGCGCTGCTGGTATCGTCGGTCTTCCGGAGTCACTCCAGGCGGAACCGCTGGAAACGACCTCGGTTCGTCTACCGACTGGCGCTTCCTCGGCGAGTTTGAAGCGTGAGTTGAACACCTAATCCCATTCTCTCCAGGGGAGACGTGGCATGCAAGTCATCCAGAACCGCCGCCGCTTCTTGGCCGGCCTTTCGGCAGGTGTCGCCGCAGGTTTTCTTGGCGCTCCGCAATCGCTCCATGCGGAGCCGCCGCTGGAGACCACGCGCATTCGCTTGGCGAAGATCCCGAGCATTTGCGTAGCACCCCAGTATGTTGCAGAGGAACTTCTGCGTGCTGAGGGCTTCACCGAGATTGCCTATGTCGTCACAGGCGCCGGTGCGGCCCAGGCCTCCGCGGTGGCGAATGGCGAGATCGATTTTACCCTCAACTACGTGACTAATTTGATCGTTGCCCTGGACTCCGGCGCGCGGATCACTCTGCTCGGCGGCGTACATCCCGGCTGCTTCGAGCTGTTTGCCAAGCGTGGGATCGACAGCGTCGTCGATTTGAAAGGCAGGAACGTCGGCGTCCAGGGGCTCGGTACGGGCCCGCATCTGTTCCTCGCCAGCATCGCGGCCTATGTCGGGCTCGATCCGGCGCACGACATCAACTGGGTGGTGAACCCGGCGGTCAAGCCCAAGGAACTGTTCGCCCGCGGCGACGTCGATGCGTTCCTCGGCTTTCCGCCGGACCCGCAGGAATTGCGGCGCAGCAAGGTCGGGAACGTGATCATCAACAGCACCGCGGACCGGCCCTGGTCGCAATATTTCTGCTGCATGCTGTCCGCCAACAGCGATTTTGTGGCGGCGCATCCAGTTGCTACCAAGCGTGTGCTGCGCGCCATCCTCAAGGCTGCGGATCTATGCACCGCAGCGCCGGCCCAGGTTGCCGAGCGCCTGGTGGCGGGCGGGTTCGCCAGCCACTACGATGATGCGTTCGCAGCGATCAGCGAGCTGCCTTACCGGAAATGGCGGGACTACGATTCCGCTGACACCGTCCGCTTCTATGCGCTGCGGCTGAAAGAAGTCGGTTTGATCAGCGCCTCGCCCGACAGGGTTATCGCGGAAAGTACGGACTGGCGCTTCCTGAACGAAATCAAGCGCGAACTGAAGAACTGAGCTTGGTAGCGGCGGCCGGACTTACGCCCGGCTGGCCCATCCAGCCCGACGCCGAGCGATAGGGAGCGGAAAGGAACTTGGGTAACGTTACAGAAGGTTTAGTCGCCATGTAGAGGCCTGTGATCGAATTGGCGAGAATGCCGATCTGATTTTGTAAAGCGCCGCGCTAAAGTCGCTGACGGCACTTTGCGTCAAACCGAGCGCATGCTGCAAACTTGCAGCCCAGGAGGAGGATGCTTCAATGCAAACTACCCAGAGTCGCCGCCGGTTTCCCGCCGGCGTGTCCGCTCTTGCGGCAGCGGGTCTTTCCGGGAGTCACAATGCGGCGGCCGAAGATGTGCCGCCTGAAACCACCACTCCCCGCTTCTCGGACGCGCCCGGCATCTGCGTCGCTCCACAATACGTCGCCGAGGAGCTGATTATCGCAAGGGGGACAGACTGGCGCTTGTTCAGCGAGCTTAAGTGCGAGTTGAAGACATGAGCAGGTGGCCGATACTTCTGCTGTTATTGACGCTGCTTTCCGGGACGGCGCATGCGCATGACGCGCCGCACAACCAGCGACTGCCGATGATCGGACCGGCGCCGGATTTCACCCTGACATCGCAGAATCTGACACCCGTCTCATTGCACGACCTCCGCGGCAAGGTGGTCGCGGTTGCGTTCATCTTTGCTTCCTGTTCCGACATCTGTCCGATGTTGACCGACAATATGGTGCGCGTGAAAGCCAAGCTGGGCCGGGCGTTCGGAAAGGAGATCGATTTCGTTTCGATCACTGTCGACCCGGAGCGCGACACCCCTGAGGTGCTTAAGGAGTACGCCAGGAATTTCGACGCCGACTCAAAGGGCTGGTCGTTTCTGACTGGCGATCCGGCGATTGTCCATGAAGTTGGACGCAAATACGGCGTTATCGCGAAGAAGACGGCGAATGGCGATGTCGATCACACTCTGCTGACGTCGCTCGTAGATCCGAATGGCATGTTGCGCGTTCAATATCTCGGCGCTGGTTTCGACTTGGAGGAATTCCGTGGTGATCTGCTTAGCCTCATGGACGAAGCCAAGTAACGTAGCAAGCTGGCTGATCGGCTGGGTTGCGCGGCTCCCGGCGCGCGTCCAGACCAAGCTGTTGATCGCGTTCCTGTCGATCGTCGGACTGCTGATCGTGCTTGGGGCCGTCGGGTTGCAGGTGCTGAGTGGGGTCAATGCTCAGACGACCGAGCTGATCAAGCTGCAGCGCAAGATTGCCGCCTATCGCCAGGTCCAGCACGACACGACGAACCAACTCTACAGCATCTCGACTGCGCTTTTGCTTCAGGACGAAAGGATGCTCGATGCAGCATTGCGCCAGCTCAACCAGTTTGGCTACGACCTCGACCGCATGGAGTTTGTCGCCGCAAGTGAGGAGCAAGTGTTGGGCCAGGTCCGGCAACAATACAACCAGATTACCGCGAAGGTTACACGTGTCGTCGAGCTGATCCGCGCCGGACGAACCGACGAGGCGCGCAGGATGCAGCTCGATGAGATCATACCGTCGTCCGACCGTCTCGAGCGGCTGGCCAACCAACTGGTCAACATTGCGGAATCCGACATGGTGGCGGCAATCGAGGCGACCGAAGGCGCGTACGGGACGTCGCGACTGATCGTGGTCTCCTTTGCGGTGGGCAGCATCCTGCTGGCACTCGGGCTCGGCTACATTATCTCTTGGTCATTGATCGAGCCGGTAAAGAAGATCGAGATGCGTCTGCGCCAGATCGCGGCCGGCGATTTTGCGCAACAGGTTGCCGTCGTCAACCGGGATGAGCTTGGTGTGCTTGCCAGAAATGTTAACCAGACGTCCGAGCAACTGGGGCGGCTATATCAAGAGGTGCAGGCGCGCACGGCCGAACTTGCGCGCTCGGTTGGCGAACTGGAGGCGCTCGGGGAAGTCAGTAAGGCTGTGAATTCGACGCTCGATCTTGATACCGTGCTACAGACGATCGTAGCGAAGGCGGTTCAACTGTCGAACACCGATGCGGGCACCATCTATGTGTTCAGCAGCACGAGCCAACAATTCCGCCTCCGCGCGACTTTTGGGATGAGCAACGAGCTAATTGCCGCAATTTCCAACCAGCCGATAGGGCTGAATGACCCGGGTATCGGCGACGCCGCACGGCGTCGCACGCCGATCCAAGTACCTGATCTCAACGAACAAACGCCGTCTTCCGTACAGAAGATCGTCCTCGACGCCGGATATCGTGGCGTCCTCGTGGTTCCATTGCTCAGGCCGGACAAGATCGTCGGTGCGCTTGTCGTCAGGCGCCGTAGGCCAGGTGAATTCGACGAACAGGTCGTGCACCTCATAGAAACCTTCGCAGCCCAATCAGTGCTCGCCATCCAAAACGCGAAGCTGTTCCGCGAGATTGAGGAAAAAGGCAGGGAGCTCGAAGCAGCCAGCCGCCACAAGTCTCAGTTCCTCGCGAATATGAGCCATGAGCTCAGGACACCGCTCAATTCCGTCTTGGGCTTCACCGAGCTATTGGTCGACGGGATCTACGGCGAGCTCCCGGACAAGGCGAAGGCTACCGTGGCGCGCGTACAAGCTAACGGCCACCACCTATTGGGGCTCATCAACGACGTGCTCGATCTTTCAAAGATCGAAGCGGGCCAGCTAACGCTTGCGCTCGAGGAATACTCCGTTGGGCAGATTGTTCAATCGACTGTGACGGCGGTGGAGCCGCTGGCGCGAGCGAAAGGTCTCATGCTCACGGCGACTGTTGCCGAGAAACTGCCAATCGGACGCGGGGACGAACGCCGCTTGACCCAGGTCCTCCTCAATCTTGCAGGCAATGCCGTCAAGTTTACCGAAACGGGTGCGATCGACATTCTTGCCGATGCGGTCGATGGACACTTCGAGATCACAGTGCGCGACACAGGTCCCGGCATTGCGTCTAAGGACCAGGCGCTCATCTTCGAAGAATTCCAGCAGGTCGACAGCAGCAGTACCAAGCAGAAGGGCGGCACCGGTCTCGGCTTGGCGATCTCGAAACGTATCGTTGAAATGCATGGCGGAACCATAGAGGTCGAGTCGGTTCTCGGTTCAGGCTCGGCATTCCGCTTGAAGATCCCGATGCGGGTAGAGGAAAGCGCGGAGGCGGCATGAGCAAACGAATCCTGATGGTGGAAGACACCGAGGACAACCGCCAGATTATCCGCGATCTCCTGTCCACCACCGAATACGAACTGATAGAGGCCGCGGACGGTGCTGCAGGTGTCGCCGCGGCAGCAGCTGAGCATCCAGACTTGATCCTCATGGACATTCAGCTTCCGGTGATAGACGGCTATGAAGCTGCCCGCCGTATCAAGGCCGACCCGGCACTCCGGCACATTCCAATCATTGCCGTCACCTCCTATGCATTGTCTGGCGATGAGGCGAAAGCGCTTGCTGCGGGATGCGATGGCTACCTTGCAAAGCCGTTCAGCCCGCGTGTGCTGCTGGCCAAGATTCGCGCATTTCTTGCGTGAGGAGATGGGACATTGCACGATCCGCCACGCATTCTTGCCGTCGACGATACTCCGGAAAATCTCGAAATCTTGCGCCTTCGCCTTGAAGCGAACGGCTATGAAGTGATGACTGCCGCGGATGGCGAAGAAGGGCTTGCGAAGGTGCGTGAGTTCAAGCCGGATCTGATCCTCCTCGACATCATGATGCCTAAACTCGATGGCATCAGCGTTGTTCGCACGCTTAAGCAGGACGCCTCCCTTCGATGGATCCCGGTCATCCTTGTCACAGCGAAGGCCGATACGCGGGACGTGATCGAAGGATTGGACGCCGGCGGCGACGACTATCTGACCAAACCCTTTGAGCACAGGGCGCTGCTCGCCCGTGTGCGCTCGATGCTGCGCCAAAAGGCGCTTCACGACACGGTCGAGAGCCAGGCACTGCGCCTGGAGGATCAGGCCGCCCAATTGGCGGCATGGAATCGTTCCCTTGAACAAACGGTGGCTGAGCAGGTAACGGAAATCGAGCGAATGGGCCGGCTCAGGCGATTTTTGCCGGCGCAGGTCGCCGACCTTATCGTCGCAGCGGGGGATGGCGACACGCTTCTTCAAAGCCACCGGCGCGAGGTGACAGTCGTTTTCTGCGATCTGCGCGGCTTTACGGCCTTCGCGGAGACCACCGAGCCCGAAGAGGTGATGACAGTCCTCAGCGAGTACCATTCCTGTCTAGGAGAGCTAATCATTCGCTACGGAGGGACTTTGGAACGTTTTGTCGGTGATGGTCTACTTGTCGTCTTCAACGATCCTTTGCCCTGCGCTGACCACACGGAAAAAGCCGTCTCCATGGCCACGGGGATGCGCGATGCCATTGACGAGCATTTGGAACAATGGCGCAAACGTGGCTATTTGCTTGGTTTCGGCATCGGCATCGCCCGTGGCCATGCAACCATCGGGCAAATCGGCTTCGGCCAGCGCTCGGATTACGCGGTCATCGGCACCATCCCCAACCATGCCGCCCGATTGTGCGAACAGGCCAAATCACGTCAGATCCTCGTCAGCCAACGAGTCTTCGGTGCAGTGGAACCGTTGGTCGAAGCCGTTACAGTTGGCGAATTGAGTTTGAAAGGCTTCCATCGCCCGATGCCGGCCTACGAAATTGTCCGGTGGCTTGGCTGACGAGCGCTGCCCGATATGAGGTAGATCTAAAGGCTGATACAGGCTGCGGGAGCGGTCGTTCCAGCGAAGGCAAGCGAACGGCTACAATTGGCGCAACCGCGACCTACAGTTTCGCCATCGGCGATGTCCGCATTTGGGCAAGGCCTCCTCAATGGCCGACATGAGGGCGCAAAGCAGCCTTCTCTGCAGTTCTTAGTTTTGTTCTGGAGTGGTAGGAAAATGGCGCGCCCGACGCGATGAAACTGGGCACTCGTATGTCATTGTTTGCGCTATCTAATAACTGTAGCTGCGGCCCGCTTTGGATGGAAACTTGGCATTTCCTTCGTCAATCTCAACGGGTAAGGAGCACCAGAAGCGCCATTCGACTCTCACATTCTCAGTTCTTTAGTTCGCGCTTGAGTTCGTTGAGGAAGCGCCAGTCCGTGCCGCTGGCGATAATCGTCTGAGGGCTCGACTGGATCAGGCCCGCTTCCTGGAGCCGCAACGCGTAGAAGCGGATCGTATCTTCGGCGTCATAGTCGCGTCCCGCGCTGTAGGGTACGTCGTTCAGTGTCTGCAACGCATAGTCATACCGCGCAGTGAAGCCACCATCGACCATCTGCCGAGCAACCCATTCCGGTTCGGTCATGCAGAGATCGGTTGCTTTGAAAAAAGCGCGCAACACTCGCTTGGTGGCGACCGGATAACTTTGGACGAAATCCGTGCTTGCCGCCAACATGCAGCAGAAATATTGAGACCATGGACGGTCCAAGGCACTGTTAACAATCACACGACCGACGCCCCGCGCGCGCAGTTCCTGCGGCTCGGGTGGAAAGCCGAGGAATGCATCGATCTTCCCCTCGGCGAACAGCTCCATCGGATTCGCCGAAGTACTCGTGACCCAATTGATGTCGGCGCTGGGGCGAAGCCCGACCTGACTTGCGATAACGCTCAAGAACCGGTGCGGCGGGGATCCGACCGACGGTATGCCCACACTCCTGCCCTTCAGATCACGGACGCTCTGAATGCGACTGTTTACGAACAGCTCGAAGCAGCCGGGGTGCACTCCCGCCAATACGGTGATTGGGTTCCCAGCGTCTATTGAAGCGACGAAGGTTGTCACAAACGTCAGGCTGAAGTCCGCCTCGCCCCGCGCGAGGGCTTTGGTCAGGTCCTCCGATTGCACCGGGATATACCGAAGTTCGGCAAAGCCTTCTGCGCGGAGCAGCTCGCCTACAACGAACATCGGGGCCGTACAAATACCTCCGAGGGTCTTTTCAATGCGTATGATGGGGGTCTCCGGCGCCGGCTCCGCGTGAAGCGATTTGAACCCACCAACTAAGCCAGCGGCGCCGGCCACTGAGGCGCTAGCCAAAAAGCGACGACGGCTCTGCACGATCGGCATGAAAGCGTCCTCTCCGGTAAGTTCCTCGCAAGCCCAGATCTTCGCGGGGGCGGAGCTCGTTCCGCCCCCGTCCTTCGCCATTGACCTTCGGCGTACCAGGATCACCGCACCCTTGCGTATCAAGCGATGCCTGTGACGTGAAGATGATACGCCAAATCGCGAGCTGAAGCAGCAATCGAGATTGGCGCGCTGGCGAATGCCGATAGGGTCCCAATGATCCCACCCAATTTCGCGGAGCGCGTGAATGTCGATCTTGATGTGTTCACTCATGTCGTAACTTTTCTTGAAAAACGATGCCGACACAACTGGGCGGAAGGCGATCGTTGATGATAGTTACCAGGCAGGGATCGGTGATGCCGACCTCGAAGCGCGATCCAGACGATCCGGCTGTCCAACATTTAACGATCGCGTCGGCAGAAAAGTCCTCAACCGTCGATCATGTCCGGATGCGTCGCTGTCCTTGCTCCAAAGCTCACCCCCCGCTCCGTCCTCCTCGGGCTTGACCCCAGGATCCACTCTCGCCTCCGTCAGCCGTAGGCATGGATTCCAGGCTCAAGGCCTGGAATGACGGAGGTTGGGGCCATCTTAGAGCCGGATCCCCAGGACGCCGTTGCCAGGGATCATCCGGCGCGGCACGCAGTGGGGCGCTGTCGTCATCGAAGGCGCGGGGTTGTCGTTTCGATCGCGGGAAGGGAGGCGTCCACTGCATGCCGCACGACGCTGGTAGCGCGAAATTGTTACGCGCACTTTGCCGGGAACATACCAATCCGTAAGATTGCCGCGCTGGCCGTTCGACCGCTGCACTTTACCAAAATGTATAGTTCGGGCGAGGTCCCCGTGAGGTTTGGAGCGCAGGCTTGGCGCCATCATTGCCAAGTCGAAGGTCAGCTCTTTCATGAACATGCGCGCCGCACCTGCCGCCCTTATGCCGGCCCTTCATCCGGTCAGCCTGCGGGTGAACACCTACCTGATCAATCTCGACCGTGCGCCATTGCGCAGGTTTCGAATGGAGCGCCTGCTGGCAAGCTTCGGCCTTGCCTTCGAGCGGGTGGCGGCGGTCGATGGGGCAGGGCTGAGCCTGCCGCATCCGGGCTTTGACGAAGCTGCCTATCTCAGCCGCCACGGCCGGCGGCCGAACCCTTTCGAGATCGGCTGTTATCTAAGCCACGTCGAATGCGCCAAGCGGTTCCTCGCCAGCCATGCCGAGTTCGCGCTCATTCTGGAAGACGATCTCGATTTCGATGACGATCTGGCCGAGCTGCTCGATGCCGCCCTCGATCACGGTGCGCGCTGGGACATCCTGCGCCTGTCGACCGTCAATTCCGGGCGAAAGCACAAGGTGGAGCCGCTGACCGCGTCGCGCTCGCTCGCCATTGCGCTCACCCGCGAGAAGGGGTCCGGCGCCTATCTCATCAACCGCAAGGCGGCGGGCTGGATTGCCGGCGTGCTTGTCCCCATGCGCCTGCCTTATGATCTCGCCTTCGATCTGGAGTTCGATGATGGTCTGAGCGCCTGCTTCGTCGATCCGCTGCCGGTCAGCCAAAGGGTCGATCCCTGCTCGCAGATTCAGGCAGCGCTTTCGACCTACCGGCTGGGCCGCCGCCGGCCGTGGAGCGTGCTGCCATATCGCACTGCCGCCGAGCTGCGCCGCTTTGCCGCCCGCTTCAGCCGGCTCGCGGCATGGCGGATGGGAGGTTGGGACCAACTGCCGAAGTGAGAGGGAAGGCGATCGAAACGATGAGGCCGGGATGATTGTCGGCCATGGTGATCTCAGCCGAATGCAGGTCGGCGATCGCCTTGACGAGGCTGAGCCCGAGGCCGCTTCCGGGCGTCGCGCGGCTCTTGTCGAGCCGGTAGAGACGCCGGAAGACCTTGTCCCTTTCATCGGCGGGAATGCCGGGGCCGCTATCGGCGACCGCAATGATGGCGCGGCCGCCCTGGCAGCGCAGCGAAATGGTGATGCCGGTTCCGGCCGGGCAGTGGTTGATCGCGTTTTCCACCAGGTTGGCGATCATCTGCGTCAGCAGATCACGGTCGCCCCGGATGAGCGCGGGACAGCGCTCCGCGATATCAAGCGCCATCAGCGCGTCTTCGGCGACATCGCCATAGACCTCGGAAATCACCGCAAGCACGGCGTCGATATCGATGGCCTGAAAACGCTCCTTGCGCGCGCCGGCCTCGATCTGGGAAATGCGCAGCAGCGCCTCGAAGGTGGCGTTGATCCGGTCGCTCTCGTGCCTTGCTTCGTCAAGCAGCGCCGAAACATCCGCCTGCTGGTCGTTTCCGGCTACCGCTGCATCCAGCGTCAGGCGCAGCCTGTTCAGAGGCGTCTTCAGATCGTGGGCGATATCGGCGCTCACCTGCCGCATGCTCTCGACCAATCTCTGCAGCCGCTCCAGCGCCGCGTTGATCTGGATCGCCACCGTATCGAGATCGTCGCCGTTGCCGGTGATGGCAATGCGGGCGTCGAGCGCGCCGTGGGAGACGTCGTTCATGGTGAGGGCGACCCTGTCCAGCCGCGCCTGGGCGCGAACGGCGAGAAAGACGCCGCCGCCGATCGCGGTCGCGACGACGATCGCGGCGGCCCATTCGAAGCTGACCAGCACGATCCGCAGCATCTCGTCGACATCGTTGAAATTTTCCGCCACCACCAGGCTGTAGGGACCGATGGTCGAGACCTGCATCCGGTAGCGTTCATGCCCCTTCAGCCCGACATCCCTGGAGGTGACGGTATAGATGCCGTTCGGGATGCGGGGTGCGGCGAAATTGCCGGCGAGTTTGCGCCCGCCTGCATCCGTCAGCGAATAGAGCCCATCGGAGGTCGACTGGAAGCTCGCATAATTGTTCAGTGTGTTGATCAGATCCTCGGTGTCACCGGGATTGTAGGTCGAGACGATGAGCGAATTCATCTCGTTCAGCGACTGTTCGAGATCCCGCTCAAGGCCGAGGCGCAGCATGTGGTAGATGATCGCGCCGCTCAGGATGAAGGTGACGACGAAGAGCACGCCGAAGGTCACGGCAAGCCGGAACGGCGTGCTCCTGCGCAGGCTCGAGCATGATGCCGAAAAATGTGCGCGGTTTTCGGACGACATCATGCTCTTACTCTTAAATTGCGAACAGGATTTGAGATTTTCCTGTTCTAGCGAGGCGCATGCAGGCTGTATCCGGTGTTGCGGACCGTATGCAGAAGCTGGACCTGGAACGGCTTGTCGACCTTGGCTCTCAGCCGGCTGATATGGGTCTCGACGACGCTGGTCTTCGGATCGAAGTGGAAATCCCAGACCCGCTCCAGCAGCATCGTCTTGGTGATGACCCGGCCTTCGCCGCGCATCAGCACCTCGAGCAGGGTGAATTCGCGCGGCTGCAGCTCGATCACCTGGCCGGCGCGGCGGGCCTCCCGCCGGATCAGATCGAGCTCGAGATCGGCAACCTTCAGCACCGTCCGCTGCTCCTGCACCGGCGGGCGCCGGCCAAGCGCATTGACGCGGGCCATGAGTTCGGAAAAGGCAAAGGGCTTGACGAGATAGTCGTCGCCGCCAGCCTCCAGCCCCTCGACCCGATCGTCGACGCCGCCGATCGAGGTCAGGAACAGCGCCGATGTGCCGATCTTGGCAGCCCGAAGTGAACGTACGATCGCCAGGCCATCGAGACCCGGCAGCATGCGATCGACGACGATGACGTCATAGGCCTCGCGCTGCGCCTGAAACAGCCCATCGCGGCCATCTCCGACCACGTCGCAGACATGCCCGGCCTCGGAAAAGCCCTTGGCAATATAATCGGACGTCTTGGTATCGTCCTCGATAAGCAGGATTCGCATCAGCCCGATCATTCCCGCCATGCCTGGGGCGAGATCTAGCCGAGAGGAAGGCTTGGCGACAACTTACGGATTGGTAAGGTGACGGGTGGGGAGCGGCAATCTGGCTTTCCAAACCATCTACGCCCGATCGATTCGAAGAAGCTATTCACCGGGCAGTCCGTCACCCGCTCCGGATGATCACGCACGAGGACATGCATCCTGGCGTCAAGCCATCCCGGCGATGATTTCAGCCAATCCGCGATCTTGAAGAGCAGAATTCCGTTGCCTAAATCAGCGGCACTCACGCCATGGAAGGAGGTAAACGATGGCACTCGATACTTTTGAACACCCGATTTACGCGCAACGGAAGTACTTCGTGCAGGAGATCACCGGGCTTGACGATGTCTTTGATTTTCTCGACGAATGGCCACAGGAGAAACGCGATGTCACCTATGAGGTGATGTTGGACGCCTGCCGGAAAGCAGCCAATCGGCAACTACCCGCGTCGGTCGTCGCAGCGAATTTCAGTCGCTTTCTCAAAAAGCATGGCAAGCTCGCCGACATAGAAGACGTGCCCCTGCACCTGCGGCGGGTCAGCGATCGAAATGTCTCAGGTATCTAGTACCGAAGGTGATCGCCGCAGCCGGAACCAAAACACGCTCGCTGAGTTCGGCAAAGTTCAATCTTGATTGGACGAGGAAGTCTTACTGGAAAGGAGCGCGCAGGAAACAGCAGCCGTTGCAAAAGCTAGGATTCAACTGCCGCATGCCTTGAAGTATGCGGCTCCGATTTTTGCGGTCGACTCTCTGCTCACCTGAGGAGATTTTGCCGATGAAGATCGCTCAGATTGCCCCGCTTGCAGAAAGTGTTCCGCCGAAATTATACGGGGGAACCGAGCGGATTGTTTCGTACCTTACCGAAGAACTGGTGGCCCAAGGCCACGATGTGACGCTGTTTGCCAGCGGCGATTCCGTTACAGATGCCCGCCTCGTGCCGTGCTCGAACACTGCCCTGAGGCTAAATCCCGCCATCAAGGACCACCTGCCGCATCAGATCCTGATGCTTGAGGAAATCCGCAGGCGCGCGCACGAATTCGATGTCCTGCATTTCCACGTCGATCTTCTGCATTTCCCGCTGACCCGATATTTTGCCGACCGCACCGTCACGACGCTGCATGGGCGGCTCGACCTGCCCGATCTCTGGCCTTTCTACAAGGCGTTTCCAGATATTCCCCTGGTATCGATCTCCAATGACCAGCGCCACCCGATGCCGCCGGTCAACTGGTTGGGGACAGTCTATCACGGCCTTCCCGCTAGCCTCCTACCTTTCACGGAAAAGCCGGCGGGCGGTTACCTCGCGTTCCTCGGACGGATCGCTCCGGAAAAGCGACCTGACCGGGCGATTGAAATCGCGGCCAAGGTCGGCATGCCGCTGAGGATCGCAGCCAAGATCGACAACGTCGACAAACATTATTGGGAAACGGTAATTCGGCCGATGGTGATGAGCCATCCGAATGTTGAGTTCATCGGCGAGATCAACGATCGCCAGAAGGCGGGCTTCCTGGGCAATGCCGGCGCGTTGCTTTTCCCGATCGACTGGCCTGAGCCCTTCGGGCTTGTGATGATCGAGGCGATGGCCTGCGGCACACCGGTTCTTGCCTTCCGCAGCGGCTCGGTCCCGGAGGTGATCGACGACGGCATCTCGGGAATTTTGGTCGATACCGTTGCCGAAGCTGTCGAGAACATCGAATGGGCACTGCAGCTTGATCGGCGCAAGGTGCGGGCGAACTTCGAGAGACGCTTTACTGCGGGACGCATGGCAAGAGACTATCTTGCGGTCTACGGCCAGCTGCATGGATTGCGCGCAAAAGCCCCGCAGCGCCGGCGCGCGAACCGCCCGATATCCATTGACCAGGTTGTGGCGTAAAAAAACGGAGGCGACATGTGACGACATCTGCAGGCGGCAACTCAAATCGCGCAGCAACGAAGCAAGTGGCGCCGATTGCGCAATTCTTCATTCCCGCTGCCGCGTCGCTGCAGGAGCGGCAACCACGTACATTAAAGCACGGCGATACATTCGCGGTCTTCGATCACAATGGCGATGCTCTTTCCGGACCAGGAAGTCCCGACGGGCTTTTTCACCGCGACACGCGATATCTTTCGCATCTCTACCTGACGCTCGAGGATCGGCGTCCGATGCTCCTGTCGTCGACAATGCGCGACGACAACGCCACGCTCACCTGCGATCTGACGAACCCGGACTTCCTTGGCAAAGATGGAAAGCTGCGCCTCGAGCATGATCTCATCCATATTCGACGGACACGCTTTCTATGGGCGGGGCGTTGTTATGAGCGCCTGGCAGTGAAGAACTATGACGACCGCGATCATCACCTGCGGATGAAGCTCCAATTCTTTTCGGACTTTGCTGACCTCTTCGAAGTGCGCGGCACCGTGCGGGCAAAAAGAGGCCGTAGCCTGCCGGCCGTCATCGAAGATGGAAGCGTCCTTCTTTCCTATATCGGCCTCGATGAAAAAACACGGACAACCCGGGTCTCGTTCGATACGGCTCCCGATGAACTCGCACCGAATCTGGCGGTTTACGACCTCCACTTGAGCGCGCGCGGCAGCCGCTCGATCTTCATCGAGATCGACTGCGACCGTTCGGACAAGGATCGCCGCGTCAACGGCTTTTTCCTGGCCATGCGCGATGCTCGACGGGCATTGCGATCGTCGATGGCAAGGGCGGCTTCGGTTTCAAGTTCCAATCAGATCTTCAACCAGCTTGCGCGGCGAAGCGTGTCCGACCTTTACATGTTGATAACAGACACGCCTGAAGGGCCGTACCCCTATGCCGGTACGCCGTGGTTCAGCACGGTGTTCGGCCGCGACGCGATCATCACCGCGCTGCAGACGCTCTGGCTGGATCCCGCCATCGCAAAGGGGGTGCTTCGCCATCTCGCCGCCAACCAGGCGACCGATATCAATCCCGCTTCGGATGCCGAACCCGGCAAGATCCTCCATGAGGTTCGCTTCGGTGAAATGGCCGAGCTGGGGGAAGTTCCGTTCCGCCGTTACTACGGCAGCGTCGATTCGACCCCGCTGTTTGTCATGCTTGCGGGGAGCTACCTGGACCGCACCGGCGACACGGCGACGCTTCATCAGCTTCTGCCGCATATCGAGGCGGCGCTGACCTGGATCGACGAATATGGCGACCGCGACGGTGACGGCTTCGTCGAATACGGGCGCCAGACCGTGGAGGGCCTGATCAACCAGGCCTGGAAGGACAGCCACGATTCGGTCTTTCATGAGGACGGGACACTCGCCAGGGGACCGATCGCGATTGCCGAGGTACAGGCCTATGTCTATGGCGCGTGGCAAGCGGGCGCGGAGATATTCCGCCAACTCGACCGGCCCGAGCGCGCGGCGAAATTGCTGGCGAAGGCAGAAGGGCTGCGGCGTGCTTTCGACGTCCGTTTCTTCGACGAGGAACTCGGTACGTTCGTGCTGGCGCTGGACGGAGACAAGCGAGCCTGTCGTGTTCGCTCTTCGAATGCCGGCCACGCTCTCATGACCGGCATTGCCTACCCCGCAAGAGCTGAACAAGTGGCGCACACCTTGATGAACGCCTCGTCCTTCTGCGGCTGGGGCATTCGCACCATTCCCGCCACCGAGGCGCGCTACAACCCGATGAGCTACCACAACGGCTCGATCTGGCCGCACGACAATAGTCTGATCGCCATGGGGCTTGCGCGCTACGGCTTCAAGGCAGCGGCAGCGCAAATCTTTGAAGGCCTGTTCGCAGCCTCGACCTATATCGAATTACGCGGACTTCCCGAGCTGTTCTGCGGTTTTTCCCAACGGCGGTCGCATGGACCGACCTTCTATCCCGTGGCGTGCTCTCCGCAGGCCTGGGCCGCGTCAGCGCCTTTGTCGTTACTGCAATCGTGCCTCGGTCTGGATTTCGACCCGAACGCCTCGCAGATCAGCTTTAACCAGCCGCGCCTGCCGGCATTCCTGGATGAGATCACTTTGCGGCATCTTATGGTTGGCTCCGGTTCGGCTGACGTCACCATTCGCCGGTCCGGCCGACAGGTCGTCGTAGACGTCGTAGGGCGCAAGGGAGATGTACGCGTTCTCACGACCGCTTAGAGGCCCTGCACGGGCGTGGAGTCCGAAGCAGCGGAATGATTGGTATGACTGATCGCATTAGCAATCGTCAGGGGCCGCCCAACGTACAGGAGACGCAATGCTTGGGGCAAGCAATGATCGCTGAACGGCCCAATAGCATGATACGGAATATCACTCGAAATCAGAGTCAATTTATGTTTTGGAGCAAAATGAAAGAAGGAAATTTGTAGTTGAATAAACACCTGTGGCACCACCGCACCGCCGATGGTTTGTCAGGAATGGTACTGGAACTGCTATCGCGCGCGCGGTTTGGAAGTCGATTCGCGGGAGAAAGAGACCCAGTCTGCGAGCCTCGGCCGCCCCTACACTCTTGCGATCCACCCCTTCCCAGGGTTTAGCCGCGCAGAGGCAAGGTTTTTGTGTGTTTCCTCCACCTAACGCCTTCGGTAACGCTCTGCGCGGCCTTCTGTTCAAAATTCGATCGTTCCACGCTTCCGTCCCTTTTGTGCGACCCGCTCCCGTACACGCCATGGCCAGCCCCGTTGCTGCGAGAATCGCGGGAACAACTGGTCTTGCGCGAAGTTAGGGGTCCTTTTATTGATGGAGGAATACAGCTTGCCAAAGTATTTTTTCCACGTCCGCAGGAACGATGTCTTCGAGGAAGATCCGGAAGGCATAGACCTAGCCACACCCGAGCTGGCGTTCGAGGAAGCAACCGCTGCCGCCCGCGATATCGTCGCGGAAAGAATCCGCATGGGCAGGCGGGCAAACGGAGACACTTTCGAGATTATGACGGAAGACGGCTCGTTGGTCGCAACCGTTCCCTTCCGGTCCGCTATCCGCCTGGATTAGCACCCTCGCGCAAACGCCTGACCGGTCGTTGGAATTGTCAAAACCGTACAGAGCGTGGGGCACTCGAACGAAAGACATAGCGTCGCGTTGACCATTGAATGGGTGGTGCGACGTCATGACAGAATTGCTGCAGAGGCAGGTGAGAAACAGGTTGTTGCGGCAATTTCCGGAGGATGCCTTCCAGCTTCTCGCGCCGTTCCTCGATCCTATCGAACTTCCTGTGAAACATTCGCTTGTGCGACCGCGCAAGCCGATCGAGCATGTCTGTTTTCTTGAAAGCGGCCTCGCCTCGATGGTTGCGGAAAGCGCTGACGGCAAAAGCGTTGAAATCCGCCACATCGGACGCGAGGGCATCGCCGGCTACCCTGTCGTCCTCGGTGTCGACCGAACGCCGAACAAGACCTTCATGCAGGTGGCGGGCTTCGGGCTTCAGGTGGCCACCGAGGATTTTCTTCCGATCCTCGAGCACCCCTGCGTGCGGCAATTGCTGCTGCGCTATGTGCATACCTGCGAGCTGCAGCTTGCCCACAGCGCGCTGGCTGCGGCAAAGTTCAACACGCATCAGCGGCTGGCCCGCTGGCTGCTCATGTGTCACGACCGCATAGACGGCAATGATCTGCCACTGACCCACGAATTCCTGGCGCTGATGCTGGGCGTCAGGCGGGCGGGCGTCACCGATGAACTGCACATTCTCGAAGGCATGCACGCCATCAAATCGACACGCGGCAACGTCCGCATCACGGACCGCAACAAGCTGATCGAGATCGCCGGCGGCTGCTATGGCGTACCCGAGCAGGAATACGAGCGGCTGATCGAGGGGCCGGAACCTGAGGTGGTTTTCCTCGTCGAGCGCCCAGGCAGAGAGCATGCCATCGTCGCGCGGGAGCCCGGAAGCTGCCTCCGGGATTGACATGATCAAGCAGAAGGACGTCACGCTCAGCCGTGATCACGATCACGCTCAGCCGTGACGATCACGCTCAGCCGTGATCTCAAAGTTGTTGTCAGATAAGCCCTGGAAAACCTGAAGCCTTCGCAAACCTGCTTCCCAACAGCTCGAAATTGTCTTCGTCCCCGACGCACCGGGAACCGAACATGCCGCTGCTTGTTTTCACAGCACATAAGCCGAGCACGTCGGAGCGAGCACATGAACCCGAAAAGCACGTTGAACATTGCCGGCCATCCGATCCATCCGATGTTGATCCCGTTCCCGGTCGCTTTCTTTGTCGGAACGCTCGTCACCGATATCCTCCACAGCCAATCCGACGACCCGTTCTGGCCGGCGGCGTCGAACTGGATGCTGACGGCCGGCCTCGTCATGGCAGCCCTGGCAGCACTCGCCGGATTGACCGATTTCTTCGGCGATAGCCGCATCCGCAGCTTGCGGGCTGCCTGGCTCCACATGATCGGCAACATCGTCCTCGTTCTGATCGAGGCCGTCAGCCTTTGGCGGCGGGTCGTACAGGGCCCTGATTTCATCGTGCCGACCGGCCTGGCGCTGTCTTTGATCGCCGTTGCGCTGCTGTTGTTCAACGGCTGGAAAGGCTGGGAAATGGTGTATCGCCACCGGGTCGGCGTCAGCGAAGAGACGAGCAATTCGGCGCGGTGAGGAAGGCGGCAAATTTCCGCAAACTCCGTCGACCGGAGGATCCATGCTGCCCTCCATCGGCGGCGCGTGAATCCCAGGCTCGAGGCCTGGGCTGCGGACCTTTTTGGTTATCGAAGGATAAGGCTGCTTTGCACCCTCATGCCGGCCGTAGAGATTATCTTTGCCGCTTCCTGAAAGCATGCATCGCCGGCGACCACGCTGGAAGTTTCAGTTGCGCCAGAACCGGAAGATAGAACTGCTCCGCAACAAGTCCGATTTACTTGGTCAGCAGACCTCTGGTCCGGTAGAGTCCCAAGTCTCCACCTAGCCGCAGATCGAAAAGCCGGAAAACGCTTATCTCATAGTAAGCTGATGCATCTGGAGCGCCTACGATGAAGCCGAGCGGATCCACCGAGGCAGTGAGGATCGAGGACCTTGACGACGCGGGGCTGGTTGAACACGCGCGACAGCTTGACCCCGCCGCATTCTGGCTAATCATCAAGCGTCACAATCTGCGGCTTCACAGGGTCGCCCGCGCCGTCCTGAATGACGACATCGAGGCGGAGGACGTACTTCAGGAGACCTATATCCACGCCTTCACCCATCTGGCCGAATTCCGCGCGGAGGCGCGGCTGTCGACCTGGCTCACCCGGATCGCGCTGAACGAGGCGCTGGGACGCCGCCGGAAAAGGCGACCCACCGTAGACGCGAAAGCCATCGAAGGCATGGTCGCTCCGTTCAGCGCACACAAGCCTGATCCCGAAGAGGCGGCCGCTCTCGCTGAAATCCGCGGCCTGCTGGAGCGAGCCGTCGGTGACTTGCCGGAGCCCTTTCGCATCGTCTTTGTCATGCGGGACGTCGAGGAAATGAGCATTGAGGAAACGGCTTTTCTTTTGGCATTGCGACCTCAGACAGTGAGCACCCGTCTTTATCGCGCACGCCGGCTGCTCCGCGAGGCGCTGCGGGACCAGCTCGCCACCGTGTTCACGGATACGTTTCTCTTCGCTGGCGCTCGTTGTGACCGCCTCGCGCAATCAGTCCTCGATCGGCTCGCAATTCGTTTGGTTCGAGAGGATACGCATCTGTTGAACGCGGCGACTGAACTCTAGACGCCGTCCACGCCGAGATTACGGCAGCTCCTTCGCAGGACCTTTGTAGTGGGACACGGGAATATTTTGGCGGCCTGGATCATCTAATCGTCAGGCAAACGCATTCGGTGCCGCGGTGCTGACAGCGGTGCTGAATCAACAAACATAGGAGATCGCCATGCAGGCCCCACTTGACCTATCCCGGCGTCAGTCGCTTCAGGGACTTATCGTACTCGGAGTCGGAGCGGCACTCAGCGGAATTGCGCGGCCTTTGCCGGTATCGGCACAGGACATATCGGACGAGGACATTTTCCGCTTTGCGCTCAACCTCGAATATATGGAGGCTGAATACTACCTCCGCGGCACCACCGGAATGGGCATCGACGCAGCCGACGCCGGTTCGAAATCCGGCGACGTCGTTGGTGGAAAGCAAGTCTCGTTCGAGACGCCCGCCATCGGCAAATTCATGCAGGAAGTCGCGGAAAACGAACTCGCGCACGTCCGCTTCTACCGCAAGACGCTTGGAACCAACGCGGTTGACAGGCCGGCCATCGATTTCGATGCGGGCTTCAAAGCCGTCGCGGAAGCAGCGGGCCTCGGGCCGGACTTCGACCCCTTCGGCAACGAGACGAACTTCGTTCTCGGCGGGATGGTGTTCGAGGATGTCGGCGTCACCGCCTATGCCGGTGCGACGACAGTTCTGAAAAACAAGGACTTCCTCGCCGCTGCCGCAGGCATCCTGGCGGTCGAGGCCTATCACATGGGAATGGCGCGATCGACGCTATACCGAAAGGGAGAGGAAGCCTGGAAGGCCGCCAACGCGGTCTCCGATGCCCGAGACAAAATCGACGGATCAGACGATAAGGACCAGGGGATCCAGGGGGACGGAAAAGCCAACATCGTTCCCTCGACGCCCGATGCGATCGCGTTCACCAGAACGCCGCAGGAGGTGCTCCGGATCGTCTACCTCACCGACAAGGACGGAGTGAGCAAGGGCGGCTTTTATCCGGAAGGGATGAACGGCACGCTCAAGTCCACCTGAGCCACTTGCGACGCGTGACGATTGGCCAGCGGAAACTGAGCGGATTGGTATCCGCCGCTCTGCGTGAGATCAACGCTTCAACCCTCCTTGCGACGTGCAAGGACGGTTGAACTCGATTAAATGCCTGTCCGCGGATACCGGTCGCGCTCCTGTGCGATCTGCTCGGGGGCGTATGGATCGAGCGTGTCGTCGAAGCGGGTCCAGCCCTGTTCGTTATAGGCACGCCGACGTTCGACCGGGTCGACCCAGTTCGAACCCCGAAGAATAGCCTCCGCCTCGGAGGCGCGGGCGTCGTCGACCTTGGCCGTGACCAGGCTGCCGCCGCGGCGGACACCTTCGGCATAGAGGTGGGCATCGTCTTCCGAAACGCCGGAGTCGGTGAGGGCGCCGATCAGGCCACCAACCGCACCGCCGGTGACGGCGCCGGCGACAGCCCCGGCCGCAGTCACGGCCAGCCAGCCTTCGGCAACCACCGGCCCGACACCGGGAATGGCCATCAGACCCAGTCCGGTGAGCAGGCCGCCGGCGCCACCGACGGCAGCGCCGATGACGGCGCCGGTCGCGGCATCCTTGCCAACGTCAGAGTCGCGATGGACGCGGCCAGCCTTGTTGGAGACGATACTGATGTCGTTTGAGGGAAAGCCTGCCGCTTCCAATTTGGTGACGGCGGAGCGAGCGTCCGAGTGGTCGTCGAAAAGTCCGGTTACAGTTCTCATCATGCTTCTCCTTGGGTTACTTGGCGACGATGTTGCCCTGATAATCGAGAGCAACGGAGACGGCTTTCCCGTCCTTCATGCCGAGGCCATCCAGATCCCTTGTCGTCGAGCTTGAGATCCTTGACGTCGGTGTAACCCGCTTCCGCAATGCGATCCTTAGCCTGAGTTTCGGTAAAGCTGTTGGCGCCCTCAACGGGCGCGGTCGGATTTTTGGTGTCCGGGGTTGCAACCGCAGGTGTATTTCCATCCTTGGATGGAGCCGGTGTGGTATGGGCAAAGGCTGCAATGGCAGACGCGCCCAGAATTGCCGCCGCGAAGACGATCTTCTTCATATGCGTTTCTTCCATTTCCGGATCAGATGAGATCCATGCGGTCAGAACACGCAGGAGAGATCTTTGTTCCGCGAGATTATGTAGTTGATTTTTCTAAATATATGGGAAAGTGGCGCGCTGCGGGTTATTCTCTGCGGCGCCGGGGCAATGTAAGCAGAAAGTAACGGTGTTGGGTAACCGACGATCCCACGGGCGCCTTGAGGAAGGGCCTCGGTGTAGGCCCATCCTATAACTCCTAGAGTTGTGTTTTGTCATATCCAAGAGGGGCAGCGCGGGGCCGCTCTCCTGCCGGCAGGTCGTGCGGTGACGGATGCGGCCCCGGCAATGTCAGTGACTTCACGGAATACGGGCGATGACCTTGATCTCGAAGTCGAAGCCGGCGAGCCAGTTGACGCCGATGGCCGTCCAGTTCGGGTAGGGTGGCTTGCTGAACATCTCCTGCTTGACCGCCATGATCGTTCCGAACTGGCTTTCGGGGTCGGTGTGGAAGCTGGTGACGTCGACGATGTCATCCAGCGTTGCGCCGGCGGCACTCAGCGTCGCCTTCAGGTTTTCAAAGGCGAGCCGCACCTGGCTTTCGAAATCGGGTTCGGGAGTCCCGTCCGAACGGCTGCCGACCTGTCCGGACACAAACAGCAGATCACCGGATCGGATCGCGGCGGAGTATCCGTGCTTCTCGTAAAGAGCGTGCCTGTCGGCCGGAAAGATTGCTTCGCGTTTTGTCATTCTGATCTCTCTTCATTGTTGACAACGACCGTTGAGCGCGACGTATCGCTTCACATCTCGCGCCCCATTTGATATACGGTTCGTATGTGGAATGTATGAGATACGCATCGTATGTCAAGTCCATATACGCTTCGTATATGAAATTGAGGAATCGGATGGTTAGGAAACGCAGCGAAACGATGCAGGAAAACCGCGTCAAGCTGATCGCGGCGGCGCGCAAGACCTTTGCGGAAAAGGGCTATTCGGCAGCATCGATGGACGAATTGACGGCCGACGTCGGTCTGACACGGGGCGCGCTTTACCACAATTTCGGAGACAAGCGCGGACTGCTGGCGGCGGTTGTCGATCAGATCGACACGGAGATGGCGGTGCGCGCTCAGGAGATCGGGGCGCGCGCAGGCAATGATTGGCAGGGCCTGCTTGCCGAGGGTGCGGCCTATATCGAGATGGCGCTCAATCCGGAAGTCCAGCGCATTGTCCTGCTCGACGGACCTGCGGTGCTGGGCGATCCCTCGCAGTGGCCGAGCCAGAACAATTGCCTGCAGGTGACCAAGAGCACGGTGGAGCGCCTGATCGCCCAAGGCATCCTCAAGCCGCTCGATGCAGAGGCGGCCGCCCGATTGCTGAGTGGCGCGGCTCTCAATGCCGCCCTCTGGATCGCCGCCAGCGAAGATCCGCAGAGCGTGATGCCAAAGGCGGTCGAGGCTTTTCATGCCTTGGCGGCAGGTCTGCTGGTGCAGCCTTTGTGATCGACCAAGGGCCAAGTCGAGCGAAGGGACGTTCACCGCAGTAACGGCGTCGCAAAGATCCGCCGCGAAACCCCAACTTATGCGACAGAGTTTTGCGGACTTGCGAATCGCATAAGTGTGTGCTTATGTGTAGGCATGATCGAGAACGACATTTTCCGAGCCTTGGCCGACCCAACCCGCCGGGCGATCTTCGAGAAGCTGGCGGCGGGCGGCATGAATGCCAGTGCCCTGCGCGAGGGCATGGAGATCAGCCAGCCGGCAATGTCGCAACACCTCTCGGTTTTGCGGAGCGCAAAGCTCGTGAGGGAAGAACGGCAGGGGCGGTTCGTGAATTACGAAGTCGATCCGGAGGGGCTGGCTCTCATCGCACAATGGTTGGCGAAATATCGCGCCTACTGGCCTGCCCGCATCGAAGCTCTCAAGGTCTTGCTGAAGGATATGGATCAATGAAGGATGGAAAGGCCAAGGAGCAGAAAGGCGGCATCGAACTGGAATTCGATCTGGATGAACCGCCGCAAAAGGTCTGGCGGGCAATCAGCATTCCGGAATTTCGGGAAAACTGGTTGCCGAAAGACGCTTTAGCCGATCCCACCCCGGCCACGATCACTCCTGGCGAGGAAGTCCGTTATAGCCTGCGCGACGATGCCCCACCTTTCCTTGAAAGCACGGTGACGTTCACGATCGTCCCGAACGCGACCGGCGGCACCCGCCTGCGCATCATCCACGAGCTCACCGACGCGAGGCTTGACCGGATGGCGGAAACGGCCGCAAACAGCAACAGTCCGCTCCTCATGCTCGCCGCCTGACGCGGCAAGCTCTCCCCTTTAAATTCTGGAAGATTGGAGTTCGCCGATGCGCGAAGCGATGCAACTCGTCCCTATGGTCATAGAACAATCCAGCAGAGGGGAGCGGTCTTTTGACATTTACTCCCGCCTTCTGCGCGAACGCATCATCTTCCTCAACGGCGAGGTGAACGATACCGTTTCCGCTGTGGTCTGCGCGCAGTTGCTGTTCCTCGAGGCCGAGAATCCAAACAAGCCGATCAATCTTTACATCAATTCTCCGGGCGGCGCCGTGACCAGCGGCTTCGCCATGTACGACACCATGCGCTTTATCCGCGCGCCGGTTCATACGCTTTGCATGGGCACAGCCCGTTCCATGGGATCGTTCCTGCTGATGGCAGGCGAGGCCGGCGGAAGAGCTGCTTTGCCCAATGCCAGTATCCTCATTCACCAGCCATCCGGTGGCTTCCAGGGGCAGGCTTCCGACATGCTGATTCATGCCGAAGAAATTCTGAAGACCAAGCAGCGTATGACGCGGCTCTATGCGGAGCATTGCGGGCGCTCTTATGAAGACTTTGAACGCGGGATGGATCGCGACCGCTTCATGACGGCGGAAGAAGCATTGGAATGGGGTCTTATCGACCGTATTCTAAAGGTTCGGGAAGACACGGACAGCCTATAGCCTGTCGCGAAACTCCCGGATTTTCGCGACAAGAGCACCATACTAAACGGATTTGTCGCTCGATTTCGTTTGATGCGCGTGACGGCGGTCGAGTTCACCCGCCTGCTCGCGGGTTATCCCGAGATCACTAAGCAGATGATCGTCGAGCCGGGACAGCGGTCGATTTCTTTGTGAGTGGTAGCGTGCGCAAAGCGTGCGCCAGAACGCCGCCAAAGTAGTTCCAATCCGGCCGCCTTTCATGGCAGCAACGCCCAAGTCCATCCGAACGCGTATCCGATCGCCAGCGAACCAAACGAGAAGCCAGCCGACGCGCAAGTGCCGCACTCGCCGCCCGCCGCGATCCGTGATGCGCGCAGCGGGCGCTGCACCATGCTTGTACTCGACAGCGCCGCCGTCCCTGTTCCCGCGATTATCCCGAGCGCCAAGACCGCGACCATCTTTCCGATGGCGAAAGCAGGGCCGAGAACGGCCCATGTGGCGGCAAACATTGCAGGATCAGTGACGGGCGAGGAAAGCCAGAACGCCATGATGGGCGCAAGCGGCACGCCCGCCGTCAGAAACCCCGTCATCAGCGGAAGTACGGTCACGCCGCAAACTGGCGTTACGGAGCCGATCGCGGAGGCGATCACGATCGTTGAGGCAGGCCGCCCCTGGAACCACTTTGCCGTGACGGCCCCGGCTCCGCTCGCTGCAACCCACGCCGACAGAACAAGCCCGATCGCAATCGTCGGCGCTACGTCAACGAAGCTCTCCAGCACGAACTGCAGAGTTTCCTGGGCTTTCACCGGCCAAGAGATCGCCGCGGCGGCCGTGACGATAACGGCCGTTGCCCACATGATTGGCTTTTGTAGATTCGGAAGCGCAATGTTCATGACCACCATCCTGTTGAGGGGCAGTTTATGGCGGGCTCTTCCATTGATAAAGCGAATAGTTTAAATACTAGATATGAGCCAAGGCGATACCTCAGTTCCGCAGCTCGACAGCGACCTGCTGCGTAGCTTCCTGGCGGTCGCCAAGGCCGGCAGCGTCAGCGGCGGCGCGGCGCGTCTGCTCCGCACGCAATCCGCTGTGAGCCTTCAGGTGCAGAAGCTCGAAGAAATTGTGGCGCAGCAATTGTTCGATCGGCATGGACGCGGTGTTTCCCTCACGGCACGCGGCGAACAATTGCTGCCGATCGCGCGTCAGGTCGTTGAAGCACTCGATCAGGTCGTCATCGCTATGCGGGGACCAGACGACAAGAGCGAAATCCGCCTCGGCATACCCGAAGAATACAGCGATACCTTGCTCCCTTCGATCTTGTCCGGATTTTCGCTAGAGCAACCCAGCGCTCGCATCCTCGTGCGGTGCGGCACGAGCGTGGAGTTTCCTGCCGCTCTCGCGGCGGGCGATCTCGATATAGCGCTGCATACCCCTGAGAATGTCGGCGCCCGCGATATCGTCGTTCACCGAGAAGCCGCCATTTGGGCCGGGTCGGCATTTCACGAGATTGAGCATCGTCGTCCGCTGCCCGTGGCCCTGTTCGATCGGGCGTGCTGGTGGCGGGAACGCTGTCTCGATCTGCTGCAAAAAGCAGGAGTGGATTATGAAATCGTCTGCACGAGCGAAAGTGTCGCCGGTGTTCGAGCCGCCATCTCGGCCGGGATCGCTGTCGGCGTCCTGCCGCAAGGTGCGTTCACCGATCGAGTCCGGCGACTTTCGGATGCCATCCTTCCGCAGCTCGGGGAAACTGCGCTCGTCCTCACGCGATCAAACACCGCGCCAACTGGCCTTGCAGACACCCTAGCCGCGATCGTGTCGAAGACAGTTCGATCGCTCGAATAAACTGCCTAACCCTAACAGGGAGCCGATGGCCCGTAGCATTGGCGAAATTCCCGATTGAAGAGCGCCGGCCGGTCGACCATCCGACTCCGTTTGAGCCAACAGATTGCTTCAATCTAACCCGGAAAGGCTCCACATCTAGAGGTGAAGGCGAGACAGTTTCACGGACGCAAAAGAGTCCAGGCAGGGGCGGAACCGTTGCTGCGGCTATCGGTTAATCCGCCGAGGTCGCGGCGTGCCAATCGGACGTGACGGAGATGGTGAACGCACCGGTTTTTCCGATTTCTCGGTGCGGGCAACGAAATGCCAGGCGAGCACCTTACCCGTTCGCCGCGATCTCATCCCGGACAACAGCATGCGCGAGTTCGAACCGTCAACCAGGGCCACACATCGATCACCGTCTCCTGAGCGCGGAAACCGCCGCCCGCCCATCAACGGTGGAACAGGCGAGCGACCGTGCACCGTGTGGATCGATCAGAGGAGGAAAAGGTCGTGAGCAAAAATAACTGGAAGGCCGGGCTTCACGCCAAGCTGGAGCATCTCGTCGACGACTGCGTTGTGGCCGGGGCCAGGCAGCAGGACGTCTTCGATGCGATCATCAAGGAGATCGGCAATCTGCGCGCAGCCCTCGAGCGCGATCCTGACCCTGCGGAGGACGACACTGCCGTCATAGAGGAGCCTGCGAACGATTGGCCGGCGGCCGAAAAGTGACCTGAAGCCGATCGGGGAGGGGCACGCGAGCGCTTTGGGGCGCGGGCTTATGGAACCAACTGGCGCGGCGAAGATTTACAGTCTCGTCGCTTGGCAATCGCTTTAGCCGCATCTGCTAGATGTGATTGCCCGCGCCGTCCACTCATCATTCACAAGGGGGAATTGCTATGGAAAGTGCAGGTATCGGCTGGATCGCCGCCATCATCATCGGCGGCATTGCCGGCTGGCTCGCCGAATTGCTGATGAAGAGCAACATGGGCGTGCTGATGAACATCGTTCTCGGTATTGTCGGCGCCATCGTCGCCAACTTTATCCTGTCGCTCTTCGGCGTCGTCCTTGGCGGATGGCTGGGTTATCTGATCGCGGGCTTCATCGGAGCATGCATCCTCATCGCTGTTGCGAGAATGGTCAGACGGACGACCTGACCAAACAGGAGGCGGCTTCGCAAACCGGCCGCCTTCGGCATCCCCATAACGGCGTTTTCAACTCGGCATGACGCGGTCGCGGCGACATCTGGATATTGCGATCGAGATAGCGGATAAATGGGCGCCTATTCGCAACACACCGGATAGAAATTCCGCAATAGGATGTTCATTGGACAAGCTCGGCACGCACGGCATCTTCATTCAGGTGCATAGATTCTCCAGCGCGACAGCACATTCATCATGTTCCGCCAAAGATACGTGTTCGCGAATATACTCGTCAGTAACCGCCGGGCGAAAATCGCGGATCAATTCTGTAAGACGATTCTCAATGTCCATATGAGTTCAACACTGTGGGTAGCCTCTGATGATGCCCTAACTAGCCGGTTCAATCACGACTTTTTCGGAAGGTGGATGCAACCGCTGAGCATACGTTCGCGTTGCCATCAGACCAAGCCGGTGGCAACTTCCAACGTACACCGTGCCTACAACAGGACAGCCCATTTGACCGATGCCAAGCTCCGATCCGCGGATCCGGAACTGGAACACCAGAGCCGGCGAGGATTGCCATCGCTCGTTCTCGCCGCTCTGGGAGTCGTCTATGGCGACATTGGAACGAGCCCCCTCTACGCCTTTAGGGAAGCCCTCCACGCCACCGGCGGATCTGGAGCTCATCGTGCGGCCATCGTTGGAATCCTGTCACTGATCGTCTGGGCGCTCACGATCGTAGTCACCTTGAAGTACGTAACGTTCGTTTTGAAGGCAGACAACCGGGGCGAGGGCGGCACGCTGTCTCTCATGACGCTCGCCCGCGAAGGTCTGGCCGGACGCCCCAAATGGGTGCTTGTCCTGGGCGTGATCGGCGCCTCGCTGTTCATCGGTGATGCGATCATCACGCCTGCGATCTCAGTACTGTCTGCGGTCGAGGGCATCGAGGTGGTCGCACCGGCGTTGTCCAACTGGGTCGTGCCGATCACTCTCACGATCATCGCCATGCTGTTTTTCGTCCAACGGTTCGGGACGAGCGGCGTGGCGTCGGTGTTCGGTCCCGTAACGGCTCTGTGGTTTATCGTCCTTGGCGTCAGCGGGGCGATCCACATATTTGACGACCCGTCGGTGTTGGGCGCAGTCAATCCGGTCCACGCACTCTGGTATATCGCAAACAACATCGGCTCAGCCATCGCGGTGCTTGGGGCCGTCTTTCTTGCCGTGACTGGCGCGGAGGCCCTCTATGTCGACCTTGGACATTTCGGACGCCGTCCGATCGTCACGGCGTGGTTTTCGCTCGTCTTCCCCAGTCTGCTTCTGAACTACTTCGGGCAGGGAGCGTTCGTGCTCGCGAACCCGCAGATGGCTGAGCATCCCTTTTTCAGCATGCATCCGGAGTGGGCGCGGATTCCTATGGTCTGTCTGGCCACCGCGGCAACGGTCATCGCCAGCCAGGCCGTGATCTCAGGCGCTTATTCCCTTGTCCGTCAGGCGATGCACCTCAACCTGCTTCCTCGCCTGCGCATCCTCCACACCTCCGAAACTCAGTCCGGACAGATCTTCATGCCGCAGGTGAATAACCTGCTGTTCATCTTCGTGGCTGCTCTGGTGCTCTTCTTCCAAAACTCGAGCGGCCTTTCCGCCGCCTATGGCATCGCCGTGACAGGCGAAATGTTCATCACCTCGATCCTCCTCTTCATCGTGATGCGGCGGATCTGGAGCTGGAAGCTGGCGACGGTTCTTGCCGTCATCGTGCCGATGACACTGATCGACGCCGGGTTTCTGGCCGCCAACATCGCGAAGTTCGCAGATGGAGGATGGGTTCCCGTTGCGGTGGCGACGACGATGGCGCTCATCATGCAGACATGGACGGCGGGGCGTCGGCTGCTTGCCGCCCGCACCAAGGCCGACGAAATCCCACTTTCCGCGATCATTGACAACCTGGCCCGGAAGAAGCCACCCACGGTGCCTGGGACTGCGATGTTTCTGACGAGCGACATCGAAGGCGCGCCAACCGCACTCCTCCATAGCCTGAAGCACTACAAGGTGCTCCATGAGCAGAACGTCATTCTCAGCGTCGTGACCTCAACGATGCCGTTCGTGCCGGACGATGAGAAGATCTTTCTCGAAAGCTTCAATCGCCACTTCAGCCGGCTGGTGATCACGTTCGGCTACATGGAGACGCCCAACATCCCTCGTGCGCTCGTTCTCGCCCGCAAGCTAGGCTTGAAGTTCGATATTATGTCGACCTCGTTCTTCCTCTCCCGCCGAACGATCCTGCCATCGAAGAAAGGCGGCCTGCCGTTCTGGCAAGACCGGCTGTTCATCTCGCTTGCACAGAATGCCAGCAATGCCACAGACTATTTCGGGCTGCCGTCGGGGCGAGTGGTCGAACTCGGGCTGCAGACAACCATCTAGCGGCTGCCGATAAGCGCAGATCTTCTGTCACATTGCGAGGAACGCTGATCTTGTCCGTCTTCGATCTCATCTCGCTGCTTCTGGTTCTCACTGCCGGGTTCTCCTGGGTCAACCATCGCTATTTCAGGCTTCCCCCCTCGATCGGGATCCTCGTGATGGGACTTGCGGCCTCAGCTTTGCTCGTCCTGCTGGAGCTTTCGATTCCAGACGTTTCCGTCTACGCGGATGTCGCAGCTCTTGTGCGGCAGGTCGATTTCCAGACGACCGTCATGAACGGGCTTCTCGCCTTCCTCCTGTTTGCTGGCTCGCTCCATGTCGACTTTTCCGCCCTTCGCTCACGAGTCGCGGTCGTGGGTGCTATGGCCACCTTCGGCGTGCTGCTTTCAACGGCGCTCGTCGGCGTCGCGATGTGGGCCCTGGCAGCCCTGCTTGGCATAGAGCTGCCATTCCTGTGGGCGCTGGTGTTCGGCGCGCTGATCAGCCCTACTGATCCCGTGGCGGTTCTTTCGACGCTCAAGGCCATCAAGGTTCCGCAAGCGCTCGAGACCGACATGGCGGGCGAGTCGCTGTTCAACGACGGCGTCGGGGTCGTCGTATTCACCGCATTGCTCGCGCTGGCGAGCGGCGGCGCCGATGTTGGCGCGGCGCAGGTCGCGGAACTGTTCGTCCTCGAGGCACTGGGAGGGGCAGTGATCGGCCTGCTATCAGGTTACGTCGCCTACTTGGCCATGAGGGCGATCGACGACTATCCTGTCGAGGTTTTGATTTCCATCGCGCTGGCGATGGGTTGCTACTCCCTCGCCTCCGCACTGCATATGAGCGGTCCGATCGCCGTCGTGGTCGCCGGAATCCTCGTTGGCAACCGCGGACCGAAGGACGCGCTCAGCGACGTAACGCAGCGATATCTCTTCGGCTTCTGGACGTTGGTCGACCAGATCCTAAACTCGGTGCTCTTCCTCCTTATCGGACTTGAGGTACTTGTTCTTCGCTACGAGGCGCCGATCCTGCCGCTCGCCCTCGCCGCGATACCTGTGGCGCTCGCGGCCCGCTTCGCGTCGACCATCATCCCCGTGACCTTGCTCCGCAGACAGTACGACTTCGTTCGCGGGACCGTGATCGTTCTCGTCTGGGGAGGTCTCAGGGGCGGCATATCGATCGCCTTGGCGCTGTCCCTTCCGGAAACGCCTTTCAAGGCGGCTCTGCTTGCCGCCACTTATGCCGTCGTGATTTTCACGATCGTGGTTCAGGGACTCACGCTGGGGAAAGTCGCCAGCCGCTCGTTGCGGCCGTCCGGCCCTTGACTCTAAAGAACAACAGTAGCTTGAGTGGACGACGAAATCGCACGGTGACACTGGCAACATCGGCTATTGAATCAGGCGGAAGCGAGGTGACGGCGCAATGAGGGTAGCCATTCATGCGCTCGGCACGCGCGGCGACGTTCAACCCTATATCGCTCTGGCATTGGGATTGATCGAGCGAGGACATCGCGTACAGCTCGCTGCTCCGGTTCAGTTCGAGAGCATGGTGCAAGACCACGGCGTCGCATTCGCCCCCCTGCCTGGAGAGTTTCTCGCTCTTCTCGATACTCCGGAAGGAAAGGCGGCGATCGCCGGCGGCAAGGGCTTCAGTGCGGGTTTGAAGCTGCTCAAGTACGTCCGTCCGATGATGCGAACCCTGCTAGACGCGGAATGGAAAGCAGCGCAGGCCTTCAACCCCGACATCTTCGTGCATCATCCGAAGGCAATCGCGGTGCCACACATGGCGGAGGCGCTTCAGTGCCCATTTATTCTGGCTTCGCCCCTGCCTGGCTTTACGCCGACCGCCACTTTTCCCAGCCCGATGCTGCCTTTCAGAGATCTGGGCTGGTTCAACCGGATCAGCCATATCGCGGCGATCAGGGGCGCGGAACTTCTGTTCGGCACGTTGCTCTCGACCTGGAGGGTGGAACGGCTTGGTCTGGCGCGACGCAGGACGCCAGCTATCGCTTCGAGTGGCGCGCTCTACGCCTATAGTCGCCATGTCGTGCCGGTCCCTCCGGACTGGGGCAGTGACGTGCTGGTGAGTGGCTACTGGTTTCTCGAGAGCAAGAACTGGCGACCCCCAGACGATTTGGCAGCATTCCTCGCGGAAGGGGAGCCGCCAATCTACGTTGGCTTCGGAAGCATGCCGGGCGTCGATCCGGGCCGAATGACAGCCACTGTTGTCGAGGCCCTCGCAAGGCAGGGCAAGCGGGGCATCTTGGCTCTTGGAGGCGGTGCCCTGGCCGCGGACCATAAATCCGAGCATGTCCACGTCGTCCGCGACGCCCCTCACGACTGGTTGTTTCCCGAGGTGAGCGCGGTCATCCACCACGGCGGCGCCGGAACGACCGCGGCCGCTCTTCGGGCCGGCAAACCCATGATCATTTGCCCATTTTTCGGCGATCAACCGTTCTGGGCAAGGCGTGTAACAGACCTCGGCGCCGGACTGTCACTCGATCGCAGAGCATTGACCGTCGAGAGCCTGACAGATGCACTCGCAGCCATGGACGATCCACATATGCGACGCCAGGCAGATGCGGTTGGCGCACCAATCCGGGACGAGGATGGGGTTGCGAACGCAGTCGGTTTCATCGAGGCTGCTGCGGACAAACTTCAGGCGCATCCTTGAAATGCATTGGACGACATCGTGCCCAATCGACACTCCGTATTCGTGCCAGACCGGTAAGATCAGGAAAGCGCGATAAGCTGCAGCGGTGCCAATGACCGGCGCGAAGAATTCGCTTGCCTGCACAGATCGATGGCTTGGGTTCCGGACACGGGCCTCTCGATATATCATTCGATTGTGAACCCAAGCGCTCACGCCGCGGAAGGTAAGGAATGCTGTTTAGGAGACGGAAGCCGCTCTCACCGGCTCAGCGGATCCGTGAAGTCTTTTGGCCATCCAAGGGGCTATTGCGGTCCATCCGATACATCGCCATTCGAGTTCTTCGCTTGAAGGCTACTCCTCACGCCATTGCGGCTGGCGTGGCAGCAGGGGTGGCCGTGTCCTGTACGCCGTTCCTCGGCTTTCACTTCATCTTGGCCTTTTGTCTAGCCTTCATCCTCAGAGGCAATATGATCGCGGCTGCGCTCGGGACGGCGTTTGGGAACCCTCTTACCTTTCCTCTGATCTTTGCTGCCGCTTACCGGATCGGCATTTTTCTTTTGGGTCGGGCGCCCGAGCGGGTGGGTGAAGCCAATCTGTTCACGCTGCTCCGGCACCTCGATTTTGAGCCACTTTGGCATCCAATTCTAAAGCCGATACTTGTCGGCGGCCTTCCGCTCGCCGCGCTATGCGGTGCAGTTTTCTATGTATTGACATGGCAAGGCGTTCGCCTGTTCCAGCAGCGAGGAAAGCGGCGGAGATCGTAAGATCCAAAAGAGCCGGCAGCGCGCGAAGACCAATTCTGGCAGATGGACTTGACGTCCGTGAGAAGCGTCGTCGCGTATTTGTAAACGACTACGACCGGCTGCTTTTCCTCCTGCTCGCCATCAGCGAGCAAGCCAGCTCAGACTTGTCTCTTACCGTTTCGCAGTTCTGCCATATATTTCAAGATATGAGAGTCCGGCGGACGATTGTGTGGCGTTTGGAGATTTGGCGGTGGATGCCGTCAATCCTTGCTTTGCTGCTGACGTTGCTCTCGGCCTTGGGCCTGGCGACGCCCGCATCCGAAGCGGAGCGTGTCGCTATAGTCCTGAAGATGAACGGGGCGATTGGCCCGGCGACGGCCGATTATGTAAGACGCGGCCTTCAACGGGCCAATGAACGCGGCGCCAGCCTGGTTGTCCTGCAGATCGACACGCCCGGCGGTCTCGACACGTCGATGCGCGACATCATTCGTGCGATCCTTGCCTCCCCGATACCGGTCGCGAGTTTCGTTGCACCCAGCGGAGCACGAGCCGCTAGCGCCGGCACCTATATTCTTTACGCAAGCCATATCGCGGCAATGGCACCGGGCACCAATCTGGGTGCGGCGACGCCGATCGCACTTGGCGGCCGACCATCCGATGATGACCGGAACGACAGCCCTGATACGACCGGCAAGCAGCGGCAAGTGCCGGGCGCTGCCGGCGAGGCGAAGGCGATCAACGATGCGGTGGCCTATATCCGCGGGCTTGCGGAACTGCGCAATCGTAACGCCGACTGGGCGGAGCGCGCCGTGCGCGAGGCCGCAAGCCTTTCCTCCGCCGCAGCTCTGCGTGAGAAGGTCATAGATTTCGTGGCGGCCGATATAAACGATCTCCTGGCACAGGCGCAGGGTCGGGTCGTGCAGGTCGGTCAAACGGATGTCCGGCTCGAAACATCGGGTCTCATCGTCCAGGAACTTGAACCGGACTGGCGAACCCGCCTGCTTTCGGTGATCACCAATCCGAACATCGCGCTGATCTTGATGATGGTCGGCATCTACGGCCTGATCTTCGAATTTCTGACGCCTGGGACGCTGGTGCCGGGAACCATCGGCGGCATCTGCCTGCTGCTTGGTCTTTATGCTTTGGCCTTGCTGCCGGTGAGTTTTGCGGGCCTCGGGCTGATCATTCTCGGCGTGGGTCTGACGGTGGCCGAGGCGCATTCGCCCTCCTTCGGCGCACTCGGCGTCGGCGGCGGCATCGCACTGATGCTCGGCGCTACCATCTTGTTCGACACGGACATACCCGGGCTTAAGGTTTCCTGGTCGGTGCTTGGCGCAATCGCCGTCGCCTGCCTCGCTCTTAGCCTTGTCATTGCCCGTCTCGCCTACATCTCGCGCCGGCACGATGTCGTCACCGGCGGCGAGCAGATGATCGGAATTTCAGGCAAGGTCGACAGTTGGACGGGCATCTCGGGCTACGTCATCGCCCATGGCGAGCGCTGGAAGGCCATTTCAACTGAGCCGCTTTCCGCCGGCGACGGCGTGAAAGTGACAGGCCGGGATGGGTTGACGCTCGAAGTGGTCCGCAGTTCGCAGGAGGCCTAACCGCCTTCAGGATGCAGGAGGAAAAGTCATGGGCATGTTTTCAGATCTCGCCTTCTATCTTGTGATTATCTTTGTTCTGCTCGTCGTCGTCGCATCTGCGATCAAGATCCTGCGGGAATACGAACGCGGCGTGGTTTTCACGCTTGGCCGTTTCACCGGCGTCAAGGGGCCTGGCTTGATCCTGCTCATCCCCTATGTCCAGCAGATGATGCGGGTCGACTTGCGCACGCGGGTGCTCGACGTGCCCGGCCAGGATGTCATTTCGCATGACAATGTTTCGGTCCGCGTCAGCGCGGTGATCTATTTCCGGGTTGTCGATCCCGAGAGGTCGACGATCCAGGTCGAGGACTTCATGATGGCGACGAGCCAGCTCGCCCAGACCACACTGCGCTCGGTGCTCGGCAAGCATGACCTCGACGAGATGCTGGCGGAACGCGACAAGCTCAACATCGACATTCAGGAAATCCTGGACGCCCAGACCGATGCCTGGGGCATCAAGGTCGCCAATGTGGAGATCAAACATGTCGACATCAACGAATCGATGATCCGCGCAATTGCCCGTCAGGCGGAAGCCGAGCGCGAGCGGCGTGCCAAGATCATCAATGCCGAAGGCGAGCAGCAGGCTGCAGCCAAACTGCTTGAAGCAGCCGAAATCCTCGCCAGGCAACCCGAGGCAATGCAACTTCGTTATTTGAGTACATTGAACGTCATCGCCGGCGAAAAGACCTCGACGATCATTTTTCCATTTCCGATGGAGTTCGGCAATTTGATGCCGCCCAAACCGGACCGATGACGACGCCTTGAATGCGCTGTTTTTGCCGATGGAGCGATGGTCCTGCGGTCAAGGTGTCAGCTAAGAAGTGCGTTTGAGATCTTCATCGGCAACGCCATAATGCCGGTGGCGGTGCCCTTGGCGCTGGAGCCGGACTGCGAACCGGCATCGGTGCCCGTCTGAGAACCGGATTGGGCCTGGCCGCCGCTCCTGGTGTCCTGCTGGGCTGCGGCGGGCAGTGTGGCAAGCGGCGACACGCTGAGTGACAGCGCTGCTACGAGCATGGTGAGATGCTTGCTTTTCATGATCAACCTCGGAGGTTTCGGGCACGCGATGCCGTCCCGCATTCTCATGCGTCGCATGCGTGCCCTAATCGTCGTAAGGGGCGGCTGAGCCGCCCGAGGTCACTGAATGACCTGGATGACCTTCCGGGAGGAAGGTTCGACGATCACACGCTGATCGTTGATGATCGCGTATGCATAGTTCGGATCATCGGGAATTGGCGTGACGACCACGGTCTCCGGCAGGGGCTGTCCGACGACCACTCTCTCCTTCACCACGACACGCTCGGTCGGGGCCGGAGCCTGCTGAACATAGGTCACCACCTTCGGCGGCGGCGGATCGATGACGCTACCTGCGACGCCGCCGACGATGCCGCCGACAGCAGCGCCGACCGGGCCGCCGACAATCGCGCCCGTTGCAGCACCGCCTGCGGCGCCCGTCACCGTGGACGACTGCGCAAAGGCAGAAGTCGACGCCATAAGGACGCCCACTGCGAACCCTACTAGTTTGATATTCATCTGTTTTCCTCCTTGGATGCGGTTGGTTCCGCTGAGGAGACAATCCGCAAGATGGAGGAAGTGTTCCAGGTGTGGGACTTCAGGCCGGGGCCGCTCCGACCTTGGTCCTAGAGCCTTTCCGGGTTAGATTGCAGCATTCTGCCGGAGCAGGTTTTCGTCAGGGCAAAGGCGATTGGCGACGGGCATACCCCCAGGCACGTCCGAGCCGATCGCCTTTGCCCTGACGTAAAGATGCCCGGCCCTTCGGGTTGGCTGAAACGGGCCGGCTGATCGACCGGCCGGCTTGGCCGTAGAACTGGGCTACGACACGCGCCGGCCGGTCGACCATCCGACTCCGTTTGAGCCAACAGAATGCTGCAATCTAATCCGGAAAGGCTCTAGCGTAAGATTCGCCTGGCTATTGCGTGGGAAAACGGCTGAGCATCCGGTCCTGGACGTTCTCCCAGCCGACGATCATCGCAGCAAGCGAGATGGCTTTGTCGCGGTCCACAGCCTTGGTTATAAAGCCTTCGAGCAGGACGACAGGGCCGAGCATCCTGATCTCGATGGCACTGCTGTCGATATCCGGATCGGCGGAAAGGGCTGCTTCGATTGTGGCGATCGTGGATGCCGAACTATGGCCTTGCGAGCAGCGCTCTTCGTGATTGTAGTTATCGGGGCCGAACTTCATTTTCTCCTCCTGTCCGCCCCTCCACGGACCTTCATATTGCCTCAGACCTAATATGAGCAGCGTGTCCTGACGTCGCCAGCCGGACTTAAGTCCGGCTTTCCCCCGGCACGATCCGGCTTAGATTCTCCTGATCCTTGCTGAAAGGACGTCAGGGAGGTTCAGCATGTTGCCCAACTCCAGTCAGAACCTCCCTGATGATTTACCGATCAATGCCAGCGGATGGAGCACGCGTCTTGCGAGGTAAATGGTTGGTGATGTGCCGCTCGCACCTTCACGGTAAATCTTGGGTTCGGTGTCGAGGATCGTGGCCTTTTTTCGCCATGTTATTTCCCTCGTCCGGCTCGGAAGAATGCCGTTGATCCGTGTGCCTGGTCTTTCATACGCTTCAACCGGCCATGCTCCTCAATCGTGGGCATAGAACAAGTCTCTTCGTGTCGCGTGGAGATCTCAATGATGTTGGTTTCGCCATGCCCTGACGTGCTGGGTGCTCCCCAAACGCCTCGCAGCCGCCATTGCATCCGCCGATATCGTGGCGCCTAGTCACACGAATTCAGGCGACCTGCTCTACCGCCAACTTTCCGGCTATCGGCTCGCGAACAGCGAGTGTCGAAAGAGATGTCTGTTTCCTTTCAAGAAAATTGCAGAACGGCCATGGCTGCCCCAAGGTACAATATCGCGACGGGCCGCCGTTTGGTAGGTTGCGCGCTGTGAGCCTCCTTTCGCAAACCGAGGGACCTCACGCTTGGGCGGTGCCGCTCCCAATTGAAGGGCGTCCGAAACTGAAATTGCTCCAGTTGTTTCGATTGAATTCAGAGTGAATACGCGACTGCGGCGCTCGTTGAATTTTGCTGCCGTGCGTTCGGATGGTTCGTCGTTCGGCCGGAATTCACAACGGAGGAGTCAAATGTATCGCAGGATCATCTACGGCATCGGAGCATTGGCTGCTTCGGCCGTTCTCTGGGGCGCGCTTGTCCCGGCGCAGGCACAAGAAGCGCAAAAACCCAACATCGTTGTCATCATGGGCGACGATATTGGCATGTGGAACATCGGTGCATATCACCGCGGCTTGATGGCCGGCCGTACGCCGAACCTCGACAAGATCGCCGCCGAGGGCATGCTGTTCTCCGACTATTACGCCGAGGCGAGTTGCACGGCGGGCCGGGCGAACTTCATCACGGGCGAGCTTCCGATCCGTACCGGCATGACCACCGTCGGGCAGGCAGGTGCCAAGACCGGCCTGCCGGCGGAAGCCGTGACGTTGGCGACCGCCCTCAAGGACATGGGTTATGCCACCGGCCAGTTCGGCAAGAACCATCTTGGCGACCTCAACGAGTTCCTGCCGACGGTTCACGGGTTCGACGAGTTCTTCGGATATCTCTATCACCTCGACGCAATGGAAGATCCCGCCCATCCCAACTATCCGCAGGACTTGCTGGACGAGGTCGGGCCGCGCAACATGGTCCATAGCTGGGCAACGACAACAGACGACGCGACCGTAGATGCGCGCTGGGGGAAGGTCGGCAAGCAGAGAATCGAAGACGCCGGCACGCTCTATCCGAAACGGATGGAAACGGTGGACGACGAGATCCGCGACCAAGCCTTGAAGTTCGTGGAGAAGGCCAAGGCGGAGAACAAGCCTTTCTTCCTGTGGCTCAATCCCACGCGCATGCACGTCATCACTCATCTTTCGCCCAAGTATGAGGCGCTGCGGACTGCGCAGAATGGCTGGTCGCTCCAGGAAGCCGGCATGGCTCAACTCGACGACGACGTCGGCTTGGTGATGCAGAAGCTCAAGGATTTAGGCGTCGACGACAATACCATCGTCCTGTTCACGACCGACAACGGCACGGAGACATTCACCTGGCCGGACGGCGGCAACACACCCTTTCGGGGGCAGAAGGGTACGATCTACGAGGGCGGCTTCCGCGTGCCGGCGCTTATTCGCTGGCCCGGCCAGATTCCTGCCGGAACTGTGGAGAATGGCCTGATCTCCGGACTGGACTGGCTGCCGACTTTCGTGGCCGCTGCCGGAAATCCGAACATCACGGACGAACTGTTGAAGGGAAAGCAGATCGGAGACCGGACCTATAAGAACCATCTCGACGGCTACAACCAGTTAGATCTGCTCACTGGCAAAGGCCCGTCGAAGCGCCACGAGATCTTCTATTTTGGCGAAAGCACGCTGGGCGCGGTGCGCATCGATGACTACAAGTATCGCTTTATCGAGCAGCCGAATGGCTGGCTCGGAGCCAAGGAGCATGTCGACGCGCCCTCAATCACGAACCTGCGCCTCGATCCCTTCGAACGCCTGGGCACGCCGGCAAACGGAACGCTGGACGGCGCACAGGGGTATTTCAACGAATGGTTCATGTTCCAATTCTGGCGCTTCGTGTTTGTCCAGCAGGAAGTCGGGAAGCTGGCGGAAACCGCCATCGAATTCCCGCCGATGCAGAAAGGAGCGAGCTTCAATCTCGACGCCGTCAAGGCGCAAATCGAGGCGGCTAGAGCCGCAATGGCGAAATAATCGAAGCTATGTTGCGGGCGGCTTGCAACGGCCGCCCTCTGGCCTCCACGAAACCACCGCTGGGATGCCGGCTCAAATGTCTGATTCTAGCGTCCGGCTGCGGAGACGGGGCTTGTGATTTATAGCCGCCGGAGCGAACTCCTTCGCAAGGGGTTCTAGCATTGAACTCAGCTCGGCATCCACCGCTGCCAGTCGCATCAGGTGACGTCGAAATTGCTCGGTCTCGTCCGGTCGTTCGACAGGGGAAGGGACAATTTGCTGGTCGAATTTCGACCTGTTCATTCGCGGTGGAGCTTGACCGTTCGCTGTTGTGGTCACGAGACGAAGACAGTGTTGTATCAGGCGCAGGGATTTATCGAGTACAAGTCGAACGATGAAACCTGGCTCGCTTCGTGCTATCGACCAAATGGTCACAAGTGACAGATATGTGTTCCTGGCTTGTCGAAATTCCCAAAATGCATATTTCTGGGTGGCGTTGGTTGCGCTTTTCGTTGCGTATTTTGGAAGCGGAGCATTTGCGGCCAGCGAACGCCTGACAACTTCCAGAGCGCCTCGGCCCATTTGCAGGTGATTGGACGACATGTTGCCGGGATACTGCCTGTATCCAACGAGCCGTTCAGGCACGACTTCGATATGATAGCGCGCAGCCAGCCTGAGCTCGAAATCGAGATCTTCGCAGCCGCCAATTCCTGCCGCTGCATATGAGCTGTCAAACCCGCCAATCTCGAGCGCGACATCCCGACGGACAAGAAGGGCGCTTCCATTGCCGACATATTTGAAAGTCAGATGCCGGGCGAAGATATATCCTCTCGCGACATCGGGCCGGCAGGAGCGAAGGATCTCGTCGTGACTATTGATGATGTAATGCAGCACATAAACCGCAGCCCACTGTGGGGATAAGCACTTGAGCGCATTCACCTGCTTTTCGATTTTTGTCTGGTGCCAGAGATCGTCCGCGTCAAGAAATGCGACGAACCAACCTGCTGCTTCCTGGATGCCGGTGTTCCTTGCTGCGGCAACGCCGCGGTTTGGCGTGGACAGCAAGCGAATCCGGGAATCTTCCAGCGCCACTTGCTCGACCACCTTTGCGGTATCATCGGTAGAGCCGTCGTTGATGACTATGATCTCCAAGTTCCGGTAGGTCTGGCGACCGGCAGATCGAAGAGTGCGTTCAATATAGCGGAAAGCATTGAACGCCGGGATGACCACCGAAACCAACGGCTCGCTGAAATGACGAACGTCCCTCCGATCCTTGTCTGAAGAGGAAAGCATTCCAGATCCCTCATTCGGCCAACAATAAATCTTTTCGTTATAATGATGGGCGATCAGTCCCGCTTTATTCTAACTTCGGGCGACCCGAAATGGACTTTCGTCCGATGCAGCCGCCCTTCAGAAGTTCGGTCAAAAACGTACACTCGCTCGAGCGGCGCCCCCGCAGAGCGTGGAGAGGCGCCACCCTTCAACAGCCAGCGGCCATCACTGGACCAACGCAACGCCGTCGGGCTGGGTCGGGCCAAAGTAGACGGCCGTGGAGCCGTCCGCCGCAGCCTCGGCTGCCGGCGAGGGGAAGCTCTGGCTGCCGGCGCGCGGATGGCCTTGTGGCGTGTCGAGCATCGAGCGGGTCATGTTGTGGTAGAGCGTAAACGACCAGAAGTTCGTTTCCGGGATGTCTTTCGGCAACGTCACCTTGTAGGTCTTGGTGCCGTCAAAGTAATTCTTGTCGGCATCCGTGAAGGCAAACAAATACTGCGACCCGATGCCGGTCAGGCGCATAGCCATGCCGGGCATGATGCCGGTGATACCATAAAAGAAATTGGTGCGCGCATCACTTACGGTGCGAGCGGGGTGCCTCGCCGCGCCTGCGGCCTAGCTTCGTAGTCAAATTATTCCTCAGCGTCTGAATAGTTTTTATACTGCAGCTTCTGGAGCGGCGCATCCAGTCTTAGGATGAGCCCTGTCGGCGCATAATCAAGTGCGACCTCTCCGAAGGCGGACAGGCTGGAGCTGACAAGGCGTGTGCCGAACCCCTTCTTGCTCGGAGCTTCCACAGTCGGGCCTCCAGCCTCCTGCCAAGTGAAGTTCAGGCGTTGGTCGCCCGCCTCATCGCGTACGGACCATTCGATTTCGACCGTCCCGGTATCTACTGACAGCGCACCATACTTGCTGGCGTTGGTGACGAGTTCGTGCAGCACCAGGGAGAAGCAAAGGGCCGCCTGCGGACCCAATTCAACCGCAGGACCGCTCGCCTTGAAACGTCCTGACGTCTCAAGCCCGAGATTGATCGCGGTCGCCTCGACGATTGTCGTCATGCTCGTGCCCAGCCAGTTCTGCTGAAGCAGAATGTCGTGCGCCTTTGAATAAGCATTGATGCGTGCCGTGATCGAATGCTCCGCATCCTCCAGAGAGCTGGCGTTTCGGAAGGATTGGCTGGTGATGGCCTGAACGACGGCCAGCGTGTTTTTCATGCGGTGAGAGAGTTCGTGCATCAGGATGCGCTGTCGTTCCTCATTCTCTCTCTGCTCGGTACGATCTCTCAGGATCTTCACGAAACCTTCGACTTCGCCATCGTCCGACGTCAATGCCATCATCTGGCCCGACGCCCAGAACAACGAGGCGTCCTTGCGAACGTGCCAGCGCTCATCATTGCCATGACCTTCAGTCAAAGCGGCAGTCATTTCCCGCTGGAGAATCCCGGCCTGCCTGTCTTCCTCGGTGAAGATGATCGCCGCGGGCTGGCCGACAATCTCATCCGCATCCCATCCGAGAATCCGGCGCGCGCCCTCATTCCACGTGGTCACCAGGCCATCGAGATCCATGGAGATGATCGCATACTCGATCGCGCTTTGGAGGATCGCTTCGAGAAAGCGCTCCCGGGAGCGGCTGGAATTGGAAAACAGTTTCATGATCATATGCTGCGTCTGATCCCTTCAGGGCCTGCAAGGCTGAAAGGCCTCCTCCTGATTTATACCGGACGGCGTGGCGTTGGCAAAGGCCGCAGCCGTGACACGTTGTCCGGCAAGTCTCGGGAGTAGCGATCGCTTGAGCCATGCAACTGTCTCGGAAACAAAGACACACCAGCTACGTTATCAGCCGACGACTTTGTGAGCGTACAAGCATGACAGCCCATACCAAAGAAAAACTCCACGGGGATTTGCCCTCCGCATCTTCAAAAGCAGCTTCTGCCGATCGGAAAGAGTTGGCAGCGATCGCATTTGAACGCACCAGGATGCCGATGGTCGTTACGGACGCGCGTAAACCCGATCTGCCGATCGTGCTCGCAAACAAGGCATTCCTTGAACTGACAGGTTACGAGGCCCAGGAGATACTGGGCCGCAACTGTCGTTTCCTCCAAGGTCCTGCTACGTCTCCGATCGCCGTTGCCGAAATTCGTGCCGCTATCGCCGAAGAGCGCGAGATCACCGTCGAGATCCTCAATTACAAGAGCAGCGGAGAGCAGTTCTGGAACCGCTTGCATCTCAGTCCCATCCATGGTGATGACGGAAGGATCCTGTATTTCTTCGGGTCGCAAATCGACATGACGGAGTACCGGCGGATCGAGGCACTGGAAGCCTCCGAACATCGCCTGCTCATGGAGGTCGACCACCGATCCAAGAATGTCCTGGCGATCGTCGACAGCATCGTCCGCCTGAGCAACGCCGAAGACCCCGCGCTTTACGCCGCCGCCATCCAACACCGCGTGCAGGCGCTCGCCCGCGCGCATAGCTTGCTTGCTGCACGAAGATGGACAAGCATTTCTCTTGAGGAACTCATTCGCCAGCAGGTGGCGCCATTCGCGGCCACCCGCGCCTTTTTTAGCGGGCCGGATCTCAAAATGCCTGCGCCGGTCGTCCAGCCTCTTGCGCTCGTGCTCCATGAGCTCGCTGTCAACGCAGCCCATCACGGTGCGCTTGCGACTGCGCAAGGCAGGCTTTCGATCAGTTGGAAGCCCGGACCCTCAGGGGCCGGCTTTAACATCCGCTGGCAGGAGGTAGGCGCCCCCACTCCACCCAAATTGGCCAAGCGGGGTTTTGGTACGGTGATCGTCGGCGCAATGGTTGAAAAGCAGCTTCAAGGACGTCTCGAGAAAACCTGGTCGGAGGAAGGGCTGCTTATCGACATTGAAGTTCCAGCTGCCAGCTCGACCTCCGCATAACGGCACCTTGGCACAGGAAAAGTAATGTCAGGAACCCGCCATCGAGATCGAACGCTTAGCGTCCGCTAGCGAAGGACTCCGAACGATGCGGTACCTTGCCTCAACAAGATTATAAATTCCGAAAGCCGCCAATCCCACGGCGACGGCGACGTACAGAAAGGATCCCAGCGGAAGGTGGCGGAGCCATTCCAAGGCGTCGCCCATGCTGCCGGCTTGTCCAGGATCCACCCTGAAACCCGCATAGGCGAAAAGGACCCCGGTAATCGCGAACACGACGCCGCGGGCGACAAGACCGTAGATGCATACCAATGCCACAATACCCTTTTGATCAGATATCCGAAGGTGGCGTTCGAACTTCCTGGTGATGCCCTTGGCGGCCGTCACGAAGCCGCCGATGACGAAGCCAGCTCCGACGGCGATCGCAAGATAGGAGCCGAAGGGCTGCGACATGATCCATCCTGCCAGATCCTTCTCACCGGAACTTCCGCTGCTGCCGCCCATGAAAAGAGCGTTGCCGAGTGCATATCCGGCAAGCCCGAGATAGGTGATGGCGCTGCCGAAGAGTGCGAATCGGATCGCCAATCCTCTTGCCTTGCCACCATGGCCGTCGCTATCGGCTAGAGACTGCGCCAACCTCCAGGCGACAAAACCGAGAAGGCCGAGCCCGATCAATCCGACCCAAACGCGACCGAGCGGCTGCCCGAGCAGTGCCGAAACCGCGGATTTCGTCTCCGGCCGGCCACCCGCCAGGCCGGAGAAGAGAGCAAGCCCGGCCACAAGAAAAAAGACAACGCCGCGCGCGGCATAACCGCCTTTGGCGAGCAGATCGAATCGAAATCCCTTGGTCATCAGCGGTCCTCGTGTTCTGGGCGCGCGATGTTAACGCGCCAACCCGCTGAAAGTTTTCCTGAGAAGCCGCGATGCATTCTTCGGCCTGACCGGCGCGTCTTCCAAAAGGACCCGTCCCTTGAACCGCCGATAGCGGCTGGCGCTCGAAATCGAGGGCAACCAGGCAAGTGCCACTTGGAGTTTGCGGCAAGAAAGCGCGCAAAGCTCAGGTCGCGTTCATTTTAGCTCGCCGCGCGTTGGCCTTTCGGCGGGTCGAGGCAAGCAGAGCGTCAAGCCGGACCGGCTGGAGTTCACACGCATCGACGCCGACATCGAACTGACGGGGGACCGGCTTCAGCCTACCGTGGGAGTGTCCGTGTAGATTGACCGAGCCCTTGCCCATCTTATTCCAGGTTCTAAACGCGTAGTGGCACAGCACCAGATGGTAGCCGTCCAAGGTCAACTCCTTGTAATGCTGGACGCTGCTCCAGCCCGATGCACCGGTCGTCGCCTCTGAATCGTTGTTGCCGACAATGAGATGTTTCCTGCCGTGCAGGCGGTCGAGGAGCGTGTCGCAATCGCCCGCCCGCGATGACATGAAGTCGCCCAAATGCCAAACCTCGTCGTCGATCCCGACGATCAGGTTCCAGTTCCTGATGAGGGCGACATCGTGGGTCGCCATATCAGGGAATGGTCGCCGATCGATGCGAAGAACGCGAGAGTCGCCGAAATGGGTGTCGCTGGTGAAGAAGATCATGCTGTTCACTTATGATCGAGTCCGTCTTCGACCTTCTTGCGGCTGTTGCCGACCTCCTTGACGATGGAACCACTCGCCGGTGCGAGGTAGGAAATACCCACTTCGTTCCTTCGAACAGCGGCCGCTCTGGGCATTCGGATCGAATGATCACGTTTGTACGCCCAGACGTCCGGCGTTCCCCGGTCCACCATCATATCAATGCGCCAGCAACGAGCGGCCATGTCAGCGCCCCTCCAGGGTCTTTTGGGCGAACGTCAGATCCGACGCAACGGGCTGAAGTGGGACGGCTACCGCCTACAGGGATGGCATCATGCTCCGCGCGGTCCGGCTGTCAAACTCTCGGCGAAGTTTGTTTCTCGGCGGAACCGGCTGGTTGCGCTTTGCTCGCGCCGCAGATCAAAAAAGGAGCCCCGCCGAAACGGGGCAATCTGGAAAGGACGGATCGTACAGGAAGGAAGGGATGGCGGACGGCCCCGGGATTGGGGCCACCTGTACGATCCTTTTGGCCAAACAACGATTGATCGAAAAGGTTCCTGTGCGTTTCCGCACCAATGCTTGGATTAATCTGTACTTGCTCGACGATTGTTGAGTTCAGAAAAGAAAAACCCCGCTGGAGCGGGATCAGGAAAGGGGGTGTTTTCTGGGCTGGCGAATTAATTGCGCCGCAAAAACTATTTCGAACACAAATCATAGGTTTTCAATAAAACAATAATCCATGAACTAACGTTTCCCCAGATATCTGCTGACAACTATCAAATTATCGAGCGACTTCGCTTTTTCGGCAAGGAGGGTTGTAGCTAATTACAAGAGATGACTTGTGGTTCGTATATGTCGGATAGAAACTGTGCTTGACAGAGATGGGAGAAATCGGCCAATGCATAGAACTATACTGATTGGACTATCTGTGATGTTTCTCGGAACGCAAGCTATTGCTGCTACCGCGATGATAGGAAAGGAGCTTCAGGCTCTGCTTTCAGACGGCAAAGTGATTGCGCTGGGCGGCCCAAAAGAGGGCTACAGTGGGGAGCTTTCTGTACTCAAGGACGGCACCGCACATGGTCAGGTTAAACTCGATTCCGGAGATGTAATCTCAATTGACGGCGTGTGGCACATTTCTGGCAACACGTTCTGCCGTACCTGGAAGGGGGGGAGGGACGCGGGCAAGGCGGTGTGTGATACCTGGAATAATACAGGCCCGAAGTCTGTTAGCGTGTTGAACGGAAAAGAGAATATTGGCAGAAATTCTTGGAAATAGCCTCGAGGCCGTGATCGATTTGCAAGCCGGGCGCGGGCGCTGCAAGCATCGGTGAAGCAGGTGAGCTTTCGTCCTCTTCCAATTGAAGGATCTGCAACATCGATCAAGAGGACCGTCGACCAGTTAAGCCGGGGCGGCCGCCCGGCTTAACAGGAGACAGCGGTTTTCGGGGTGAAAACCAGCCGAGCGACCGGCTCTCAAACCCGCTTAGGGTTCGGCGGTTCCGCTTCTCACCCGAAAGGACTACACCTTCACGAAGCACGAAGCGTCGGCCCTGGACGTCGTCGATCGCCGATACCGGGATGTCGTCATCGACCGAAAGATGGAGGAAGTGTTCCAGACGTCGGACGTCACGCCGGGGCCATAGCTACTTCAGGGAAGCCGGATATGAACAGACCTAAAACAATCTCGCTCTAGCAGGTCGCGCTGCAGATCGGGTTGACCGAGGACGATCCATGACTTGGCCAGCTTGGCAACGTGCTATCCCGAGGCCTCGACAAGCTGGTCAGGGACGGCCGCGTCCGGTATCCAAGCACCACCGACGGACCGCCCCGTCTCTGCGAGCGCGCTGCCTGATCATTCCTGTCCGGACTGACTCCGTTTTCCCAGAGACGAGTGGGCGGCTGTTAGCTTGCTCATGGCATGGCCATACTCCCCCGCCTCTGGACGTGGCCTCAGCGTCCTATCACTCCGGCAATCCCGTTCCCAACAGGCCCTGTCTGAACTTCTCAGTCTGTTCGGCGGTTTCAACCACGATCCCTCGCGCCAAAAACTCTCCGATCGTCAGATCTGGATGATTTTCGCGAACGCTTTTGGCAAGTGCGGCAGCCTCGCGGGAGCGGCCCGCCATCGACAAGCAGGCGATCATTCGGGTGCTCGTATACTTTCCGGGGTTCGGTAGCTGCTTTAGCGCCGCTAGGGCTTGCTCGTAGTCGCCCTTAAAATAGAGAAGATTACCCAAAACCGCGTGATACCAGTGAGGCGGGTAGGGGTTGAGTCGCATCCCTTCTTCGACCAAGGGAAGCGCTTCCTCTACACGGTTTCGTCTTGCCAGAAGTCCGCCGAGCTGGACCAATGCATGGGCGTCACTGGAATTGAGCTTATATGCCAAGCGGAATTCTCTCTCGGAGTTGTCAAAATCCTTCAAGTAAAGGTGAGCGAGCCCGAGTACACGATGGGCGCCAGCCTCTCCCTCGTCCAACTTTACGGCATGACGAGCGAGGGCGATCCCGTCGCGAAGTACAGCCTCCGGCGCGTTGGCATAGCCGCCGACCGCTATCCTCGCCAACGCAAGATGAGCGTGTGCCAGTGCAAAGCCTCCGTCGCCGGCAACCGCTGCTTCGAACATCTCCACCGCCTTGACGTTGTCATCCGGCTCGTAACCTCTGAGATGCACGAGCCCTCGCAGATAATATTCGTAAGCAGCGAGGCTGGCCGGCGGCCGCCGGAGGGACTCTCGATAATCACAGCTTTCAATTTGGCCCACGAGATTTGCGACAATCATTTTCACGATCTCGTCCTGGATGCCGAAAATATCTGCCGCTTGCCGCTGATATTTCTCAGACCAGACCAACCGCTCCGTGTCGGCTTGGATCATCCGCACCGTGATCCGAACCTCGTCTCCCGACCGACGCATGTTGCCTGTCACGAGATAGTTGGCAGCGAGCTTGCGCCCAACTTCCTTTAAACCCTCCGAGCGATCACGGAACGCAAACGCTGAGGACACCGCAATCACCGACAGGCTCCTGAATCTTGCCAGACCGGAGATGATGTCCTCAGTAAAGCCGTCGACGAGGAACTCGTTCGCTGCTTCATCTGCGCTTTGAAAGGGAAGGACGGCGACGACAGTTCGAATTGACTGCACTATCGTGGGAGTGCGAGGCCAATGCCATGCACGCACCGGCCTGGAAATGTTTTTCAGATGTAGCAGTCCTCCATCTACAAACAGCCGCTGCAATTCCTCTGGAAGGATGTCGTGCGTTGTTTCTGAGATGCAGATGCCATCCGGTAACGCGTATTGTTCGAGGCGCGCCGCAACATTCACGCCGTCGCCGAACACATCGTCCTGAGTGATCATGACCTCGGCGTAGTTTATACCAATTCGAATTCGAAGAGCCTCGGTGCCACTGGCACCTACAGCCTCGCTTGCCAGCAGATGCTGTACCTGTAACGCCGTCGAGATGGCGACGGCCGGGCTATCGAAGATCGAAAGTAGGCCGTCACCCATAACTTTGATTGTCCGACCGCCACTCTTGAGGATTCGAGGCTTGAGGATCTCTTCTTGCAAGCGGCTAAGGCTTGCCAGTGTTCCTTCTTCGTCGGCTTCCATCATGCGCGAATAACCGACAACGTCCGTCGTCAGGATTGCCATCAGTCGTCTGGTAGTGGGCGAAGAGGACATCTGTGACAAAACCCGAGTAAACGGCAAGTGCTTCGAATGGAATGTACAGTCTTACGGCACTGATGTCATGCACACGGAGGTGATCTCCGCGACGGCTGCCCTCTCTGAAACGTGATTACATCTGATAACGCGTCATCAGTCGCCCTTGAGCTGCAATCCGATGGCTCGATCCCACATTGATCCCGGATACCAACTCGTGTATATCTTCTGAGGTACGTACATCATACCCATGGCTTGCGGGCGGAGACGAGCTTTGCGAGGTCTGAATTCCAGACCTGCAGTTCGGCCATGCGATGAGAGGGATTTCGGGAGGGGATCATGACGGACTTAAAACTCAATCCAGATTTTGCCATCGCCGATGAGCAGTCGCTTCGGGCGCTGTTCGAGCCGACCCATGCTCTGGCAATCGTGAAGTGTCAGAATTCGCTTGGCGAGCACGCGCAGGAATTCATTCGGCGCTCGCCATTCTTCTGCATCGGCACGCAAAGTTCGGAGGGAAAGGCTGACGTCAGTCCTCGCGGCGACCCTCCGGGGTTCGTCAAGGTTCTTGACGAGCGCACCCTGGCGATCCCGGATCGACCCGGCAACAATCGTCTTGATACGTTAAGCAACATCATCGCCAACCCGAATGTCGGGCTCTTGTTTCTTATCCCCGGTTTCGACGACACATTGCGCGTCAACGGGCGGGCAAGTCTGACCAATGATCCTCAACTGCTGACGAGCATGAGCGTTGCCGATCGTCTCCCGAAACTCGCGATCATCGTCAACGTCAGCGAAGTCTTCATGCATTGCGCCAAGGCGTTCAGACGGTCCCGCCTGTGGAGCCCGGATCATTTCCAGGACCGCACGGAGATGCCCTCGCTGATAAAGATCATTCTGGATGAGACGACAGGGGCACCGCGGGACGGGGATGAAATGCGCAAGATGGACGAAGACCTGGAACAAGCCTACCGAAGGACACTTTACTAGCTGCCCGGCGCCGGCCGAAGCGGGCGATGGCACGCTCCAAACAGGCTGGCGACTCATTGCGGATGGGCGCCATGTCTCCGCTGCCTCAACTCGCCTGAACTTCGGAACGGCGCTACCCGCCCCATTCCGACGCATTGTGCCTTTCGCAGAAGTCTCAGATCGCGGTCTGCATGAGATAAGGAGATTTTTCGACGGGAACACGCGCGACGATCTTCATCACCAGCGAGGGAGCGACATCAGGAACAGAGCTCACTCGTCCGTCTTTGTAGAGCACCCGCAAGAGGCAGGTCTCGCTGTCATATTCAAGTTCGGCGATCGTCTTTGAATGGACCAGAAATTGCATCTTCAGCTGCCTCCTGCACTGCAGCATGACCACATGAAAACGACCGACCGCGGCCCCATCCTAAAGGGACAATGCTTGATCGGCGCGAAAACTCTTTGCCACTTCGGCGCCGGCGCTGTCCGAAACGCGATCCAGAAGACCATGTGTCCCGCCAAATCGTGCCGGCGAAGTCGTGAAGAAATCTAGTAAAATCCACCCTCGAAATCCCGTGAAATCAGCGTGACACACGCCCCGCGACTACATGTGACACGGGACCACCAGAATAAGATGTAGCGTTGAGCGAACCATCCGGCCGATTGCTCTCAATCGCAAGAACGCGCTCTTTGCGGGCCACGATGCCGGGGCTGAGAACTGGGCAACCATCTCCTCGCTGATCGAGACATGCAAACTCAATGCCGTCGAGCCGTTTGCCTACCTGAGCGCCACGCTCACCGCTATCGTCACCGGCCACAAACAGAGCCGGATCGATGAGCTTCTGCCTTGGAACCATCCGACAATGAACCTCAGTGGCCGCCAATAACGCTCAGCCGTTCCTTCTCAAAATGTCGTCCAAGACCTTCTCATCGAGGACGTCTTCGTTTCCGACAAAGCGGGATATCTCAATGTGATCGTCGTCAAAATACGGAGATCGCTATGCGCTCTCCGACGACCGTGGCCGTGATATCAATCGTGTCCGGCCGCCACATCCGATCACGGCGAAATTTCACTGAGGAGAGGAAAGGACGCGATCACGTTCAGCGACTTGACGGGTCTGGACCGGCCAAAGAGTGTAGTCGCCGCCGAGTTCGCGATTGGCATGTAGCGGCCAGTTGGGATCGTTGAGCGCGCCCCGCGCTAAAGCTATAAAATCTGTATCGCCGTTCTCAATGAACGCTTCGGCTTCAAAGGCATCGCCCAATAGTCCGACTGCGATAGTCGGGATACCGGCGCCTTGTTTTACCGCCTTAGCGAAGGGGACTTGATAGGCTGGAGCGGACCTAATGCGGCCCTGAGCAAAGCCGCCGCTAGAGCAATCGATAGCATCAACACCACGTGCCTTCAGTTCCGCGGCCAGCGCAACGCTGTCGTCCACCCGCCAGCCGTCGGCATTGTTGTCACTGACTGAGAGGCGAACGATGAGCGGTTTTTCGGCTGGCCACACGCTGCGGACGGCTTCGGTGACTTCCAGAACCAGCCGCGTTCGATTTAGTCGGCTACCGCCATATTCATCAGTTCGATGGTTGGCGAGCGGCGACAGAAATTGATTGAGCAGGTAACCGTGGGCGGCATGGATTTCAACCGTGTCAAAGCCTGCCTGGTTGGCTCGCGTAGCAGCAGCCGCGAATCCGTCGACCACACGGCGGATGCCGTCTCTGTCGAGGGCTTTGGGGACCTGATAGTCAGCGTTGGTTGGGTCGTTCGATTGAGCGCTCGGACCTACGGGAATCCAGTGCTCGAAGCCAACGGCGCGGCGCTGCTCTTCTGTTGCGGGCTGATCTGCCTTATCCCGCCAAACCGGCGTCGAGGCTTTGCGGCCTGCATGGCCAATTTGAATGCCCACGGCGGCACCCTGGCCGTGCAGGAAATTCACGATCCGGGCAAGCGGGGCAATGTGCTCGTCCTTCCATAGACCGAGGTCGGCGTACGAAATGCGCCCTTCGGGCAGGACCCCTGTGGCCTCAACCAGAACCAAGCCGAAGCCTCCCATTCCGAAGCGCCCTAGATGTACATAGTGCCATTCATTGGCAAAGCCATCCTGAGCCGAATACTGGCACATCGGGGAAACGACTGTGCGGTTGCGCAGCGTGACACCACGCAGGGTGATCGGTGAAAAGAGCTTGGACATGAGGGCCGCCAGATACAATTGGAAGGAAAATACGCGGCTAGATGCGCATCACTAAGCTGCCTTGGCAACCCCCGATACGCAGATGCAGCTCGCCCGGCCAAGTCACGTTGGCACGCTATTAGTTGGCGACCGTCGCCATCGACTAACGTCCGCTGTTGGCGCATTCTTGCCACCAATGTTGTAGCGGCATTTTTCGGAATGGCTAGCCGAGCTTGGTCAATGTACGCGGAAAACACCGCTTACGCCGCAACGAGGCCGAACGCCGTTGCAACGCATTGTCGGCTGAAAGTGAGTATCAGAGCACGGTCTCGACCGCTTGACTCCGGCACGCGACCCTATGATCGTCTGCCGATGATCGTTCCGCGCATTCACACTCGCCTCTCGCTCGCCAGGGATCTCGACAGTCTCGGCATTCGCGCCGGCGACATGGTGATGGTCCACGCCGCGATGAAGCGGGTGGGGCGGCTGCTCAACGGGCCTGATGTACTGATCGAAGCGCTTCGCGATGCCGTGGGGGCTGCCGGCACCATCGTCGCCTATACCGACTGGAACGGTGCCTATGATGCCTTGCTGGATGAGAATGGCCGCGTCCCGCCGGAATGGCGCGCCCATATCGCGCCGTTCGATCCGGCTGTTTCCCGCGCTGCCCGCGATAATGGCGTGCTCGCCGAATTCATTCGAACGACACCGGGGGCAAGACGCAGCGGCAATCCGGGCGCCTCGGTCGCGGCGATCGGTGTCTGCGCGGATTGGCTCACCGCCGATCACCCGCTCGATTACGGCTATGGAGAGACATCGCCGCTCGGCAGGCTGGTGGCGGCAGGCGGCAAGGTTCTGATGGCCGGAGCCCCGCTCGACACCATGACCCTGCTCCACCATGCAGAACACCTGGCGCGAATTCCGAACAAGCGCCTGCGCCGCTACGAGGCGCCCTTTGCCACATCGGCCGGCGTGGTGTGGCGCATGCTGGAAGAGTTCGACACAAGCGACCCGGTCGTGCATGGCCTCGACGATGATTATTTCGGCGCGATCGTGCGGGCGTTTCTGGCCAGCGGGCAGGGTGCGCAGGGCCTGGTGGGAGACGCCCAATCGGTGCTGGTCGACGCGGCCGCGATCTGCAGCTTCGCTGTCGCGTGGCTGGAGCATCATGTTCGGCTTGAAGGCTGAGCGGCTAAGCCGCGCGTCAGACGTGCTTGAGGAAATTCGCCTGCCTTGCAATCCAGCCGACAGTCTCGCTTCCCCATTCCTGGGCCCGGCTTGCATACTCGCCGATCAGCCGGATGTGGCGGACGATCACAAAGCGATGGGCGGCTTCGACGTCGTCAGCCGTTCAAAGCACGTCGTTCTGACACTGACATAAATGAGTGCGAGCGACACGCCCAAACCATCATCAGCGAAAATTGGCTCAGCCCGTCGACACGACACCCAAGCTGAGGACCCACATTTCGCGATAGCAGAAGTCGGGATCGGAAATCAGACGCTCTGGCTCTTCGCCGATCGCCTTCCATTGGCGATGGTCCGCTTCCGTCAAGTCGCACGTTTGGGCAAGTCCGGATAAAAATTCGAGATTGTTGCGAATATATTCACGCTCCACGGGCCTGAGGGGCTGACGGCGCTCCGCGAGCGTGGTGATAGCGAAGACGTTCTCAAGGCCGGCTGCTCGAAACCACGCCGTTACGCGCGTTCCCCTCATCGCGCCGGACATCTGCACGTCATCAGACAGCGCGTCGAGCAGACGCCACGTCAGTTTAGGATCCTGGGGCTGATACTGCCAGACCGAGATATCAACCTCCTTGACCGCAACAAGTCCGCCGGGTTTTACGACACGACGGAACTCACCGATTGCTTGAGTCAGCTCTTCGTCATTCAGATACTGGACGACGTTCGCGCTCCAGACTGCGTCGAACGTGCCGGTCTCATACGGCAGCGCAGTGATGTCTCCGATCCGCGTGCTTATCGGACAGGCAAACGGTTGGTTTGCGATCGAGGCTTCGATTGCCTCGACATTTTCCCGCGCCAAATCAAAGGCCTCAATATGTCCCTCGCTGCCCAGCAATTCCGCCATCAAGGGCAGGAAGACCCCATTGCCAGCACCTGCGTCAAGCACTGACCATCCGGGTCGAATACCGGCGGCGCGAAGAGTGGCATCGTACTCGTCCTTTAATGCCAGGTAGTGAACGTCAAGATGTCCGCCAGCGCTGAGCTTATGCCCAGTCGATGTAATCTGTTCGGAATTTGATGCGGTGCTCATTTTGTCTGCCCCGTCCTGGTTCCGAACGACGGCGTTCATAGGCATGGACTTATGGCACAGCTTCGTCAGCCTTGCGCCCTAGCCATGATACAAAATCCGGCTCGCAGCTCTCATCGCCTTAGAGACGCAGCGAAAAGATACCGCTTTTCGCAGACTGTCAACAGCCATCCAACCGACAGTCTCGCTTCCCCATTCCTGTGCCCTGCGTATTCGCCCATCAGCCAGATGTGGCGGACGATCACAAAGCGATGGGCTGCTTCGATGTCATCAGGCGTTCAGGGATTGATCCAGCGGGAGGAGGTCAGCGCGCCCGGATGGTCGTAGGCGAATATAGCTCTTCGGTTGTTGGCGTGACGCAGCTGGAACCAGTCCAGCGTCTCCGCCCGGAAGATCAGCACCCCGAAAAAGGCCTGTCCATCGGCGTCTGCGGCCTTACCCTCGCTTGCCGGCGGCTCGCCGATGTCGTCGCCCGGCGGCCCGCCCATGTAGGTGCTGCGCGTCGATCGCGGCAGCAGGCTCCAGGCCTCGGCCCCGCATTCGCTTGCCGGCCCATTGAGTTCGGCCGATCCCTGCAGGCGAAGCTGCACTTTCGGCTGCGGGCCAAAGCCGAGGAGGGTGACCCGACGATCGGCCGATATTTCCTGCCATTTCGGACTTCTGACATCCGTATGGATTTCCAGCAGGCGTCGCGTCACATCCACGCGCCTCAGCACCACCATGCGGGCTTGCGGCCGGCCGTAGGCGTCGACCGAACAGAGGTTCAGGTAGCGGAAGGCCGACTGCGGATCGGTGGCCGCCCCTTCCAGCTCGGCCCAGGCCGATGCATCCACATCGGCGAGGGTCACTGTACCGCCTCCGGCTCAACGTTCTTTATCTGGCCGGCCTTGACGTTCCAGTTGAAGCACATCGCTGTTCTCCTTGGCGTTGAGAGCGATCCGGTCAGACGGACCGGGTAAGGCCGCCGTCGATCCTGAGGCTCTGGCCGGTGATATAGCCAGCCCCTTCGGAAACCAGGAAGGATATTGTCGCCGCCACTTCGGCGCTGGTGCCGTAGCGCTTCATCGGCACGCTGTCGCGGCGCTCGTCCGTCGCCGGCAGGCTGTCGATCCAGCCTGGCAGCACGTTGTTGATGCGGATGCCGTCGCCCGCATAGGTATCGGCATAAATCTTGGTGTAGGCGGCAAGCCCGGCGCGGAAGACGGCCGAGGTCGGGAACATCGCCGACGGTTCGCACACCCAGGCAGTGGATATATTGACGATCGAGCCCGACTTCTGCGCCTGCATGATCGGCGTGACTAGCCGAACCGACCGGATGACGTTCATCAGATAGACGTCGAGGCCGGTATGCCACTGTTCGTCGGTGACCTCGGTGATCGGCGCGCGCGGGCCGTGGCCGGCACTGTTGACAAGGACGTCGATCCGACCCCACTTTTCCATGCATGCGTCGACCAGGCGCTTGAGGTCGTCGTTGGACTGGTTCGAGCCGGTGACGCCAATGCCGCCGAGTTCGGTGGCAAGCGCCTCGCCCTTGCCTGACGAGGACAGGATGGCGATCTTGAAGCCATCGGCCGCCAGCCGCCTCGCGGCCTCCGCACCCATGCCACTGCCGCCAGCCGTGATGATCGCTACCTTTTCTACTGCCATCGTCGCTCTCCCTGCTCGATTTGCACCCATTGCCGGGCGTTGATCCATGGAATAGCATGGGCTTCGAGCGGGAACGAACCAGTTTTCGTGAAATGTCCCAGTAGAAAAACTATCGAATGTCCATGCTGATCGGCAATCTTCCGTCCCTGAACGGCCTCAAGGCCTTCGACGTGGCGGCGCGTCATCTGAACTTCCGGCTCGCGGCCGAAGAGCTCGGCGTCACCCAGGGAGCCGTCGCCCAGCACGTCCGCGGGCTTGAGGCGGAACTCGGGGTGACATTGTTCGAGCGCCTGCCGAAGTCATTGGCGCTGACGGGCGAGGGGAGAAGCTACGTCGCCGACGTCAGGCGCGCCTTCGAACTGCTTTCAAACGCGACGGCGAACCTGAAGCCCCAGCCGGTCAAACTGGTGGTCAGCACGACACCGACCTTCGCCTCGAGATGGCTAATCCCGCGTCTTCCGGATTTCACCTCGAGGCATCCCGATCTCGATCTCCACATCCTGGCGACGGACCGCATTTCCAGCTTCCAGGCCGACGGCGTCGATCTCGCCGTCCGCTATGGCAGCCCTCCCTTCGGTCCCGGTCTCGCCGCCGAACTGCTGTTCGAGCAGGAGATCATTGCCATCTGCAATCCGAGCCTCGTCGCCGAGGGAGCCGAGCCTCAGAACGCAGAAGAACTCTCGCACTACACGCTGCTTCACGATGCCCATAATTCCTGGCCCGAATATATCGATCGCTTCCTCGGCGGCGGCGATCCCTCGCTGTTTCGGGGGATCAGCTTCTCGCAGACATCGCACGCGATCGAAGCTGCCATCGCCGGACAGGGCATCGCCGTGGCAACCCGCGCTTTCGTCTCGACAGACATCGAGGCGGGCAGGCTGAGGCAGATCTTCGACGGCGCCCTCAGGGCGCGGTCGCACTTCTATCTGGTGAAGCCGCGATACCGGAAGTCCGAAGCGGTCGAAAAGCTTCAGGAGTGGCTGCGCTCGCAAGTCCAGGCCTGACGGCTGGAAAGCCATCGCTCAAGGAATGAACCAGCTGCGGCAGGCTTGCGCCCAGCAGCAGTTCTTGCCGCCAAGGCCAGGGTTTGGCCCAAATCGGACGGCGTTTTATAAATTATAAAGGCCCGCAATGACATAACGGAAGGCAAATTCGAATATCGCGAGACTTGCGGAAATGGACTTAGTCTAAAGCTAGGTCATGCGCCGCTTCGCCGCCCACACCGGACAGTGGGGCTGCGTTCGACGCCGGTCCTCACATTGCTGCGGTAGGCACACGAACAATCGGGCTCACATGGGCATTCCACACCGAGGGACTGCCTGCGGCGTTCAGTTGAAGTGTTGGATGAAACGCGGGTTCCCCTGAAGCGCTGTTGAGGTCGGTCGTTTCATTTAGGTGCGACCAGTCCTATAATAGGGCGGGTGAGGCCGAACCAATGGACCGCAAGCTTTCCGCCATCCTCGCTGCTGATGTCGTGGGCTATTCTGCGCTGATGGAGCGCGATGAGGCTGGTACATTCGAGCGCCTTCGTGCGGGACGCAAGGAACTCTTGAGCCGGATATTGCTCGCCATCACGGCCAGATTTTCAAGCTGATGGGCGACGGGATGCTCGCCGAATTTGGCAGCGTGGTGGACGCGGTGGAATGCGCCGTCTCGCTGCAGCGCGGGCTGGCGGAACGGAATGCCGCCGTTCCCAAGGACCAACGGATCAGGGTCAGGATCGGGATCAATCTCGGCGAGGTGATCGTTGAGGGCGAGGACCGGTATGGCGAGGGCGTCAACGTCGCGGCCAGGCTTCAGCAGTTGGCAGACCCTGGCGGCATCTGTGTCTCGGGAAAGGTCGCCAGGGAGGTTGAGAAGAAGCTGGCTTTCGGTTTCGAGCCGATGGGCGAGCAGAAGGTGAAGAATATCGCCGAACCGGTACAGGCCTTCCGCGTCCTCCTTGAGGGACAAGCCCCACGCCGACCAGGGCGGTCATCGCCTCCGCGCTGGGTTTGGGCAGCAGCAGCCGTGCCAGTCCTCATTCTGGTTTTGGCCGGGACGGTCTGGCAATTCTGGCCGACCGCGACAGTAAGCGGCAAGCCGTCGGTAGCGGTGCTGCCGTTCGACAACTATGGCGGCGACGAGGCGACCGGACGCCTCGCCGATGGCCTCACTGAGGACATCATCACCGATCTGGCGGGGTTTCCTGAATTCCACGTGATCGCCCGTAACTCGACTGAACAATACCGGGACAAACCAGCCGTGCCGAGTGAGGTGGGTAAGGCGCTCGGTGCGGGATTTGTGGTCGAGGGTTCCATCCAGCGTCAGTCTGACCGCGTTAGAATTACGGCGCAGCTCATCGACGCCAAAACGGGCAGACATCTTTGGACGCAGCGCTGGGACCGGCCGGACGAGAATTTGTTCGCAATCCAGATTGAAATTTCCGAGCAGATTTCGAACCGCCTCGGCGGCGGCGCAGGTTTGGTCCAGGAGGCAGGCCGCATCACCGCCCACCGAAAGCCACCCGCGAATCTCAACGCCTACGAACTTTATCTGCTCGGCACCGAAAAACTCGAGCAAGTCAATCAGGCGGATGTCGAAGAGGCCGTCAGGCTGCTCACCCGCGCGGTCGAACTGGACCCCGGCCTTGCCCGCGCCTGGGTCGAACTTAGCCATTCCCATGGTGTTTTGATCGGTTTTGGGGTTGAAGCCGACAAGAACCGCGCTCTGTCTGCCGAGGCTGCCGAGCGCGCCGTCCAGCTCGACCCGAGCGATGCCGAAGCGCATGCTGTTTATGCCGTGACTTTAGGCGATAGAGGCGAATTCGAACGCGCCAAGGCAGAGTTCGATACCGCGCTGCGCCTCGCTCCCGGCCAGTTCGAAGTACTGACTTTCTATATCGATGGGGCCTCGACCTTCGGTGAGCCAGAGCGCACCGCGGAACTGGTCGACAAGGCGGTCAGTCTCAACCCCGGTTTCCCGATGTGGAGTGCCAGGATTTTCACTCATGCCTATTTCATGGCGGGCCGGTATGAGGATGCCCTGCGGATGCTGGACCGCCTGACGCCGGAAAACTATGGAAGGAAACACTGGGTTATGCGTTCTGGCGCGCTTGCGGCTCTTGGCCGAACTGAAGAGGCGAAGGTCTCGGTAACGGACGCACTCAGGCGGTTTCCGAATTTGACCGTCGAGGGATTTGTCAATATTCCCGGATTCAACGAAGCGGAGCGCCAGCGGTTGATCGAAACCATGCAGCTCGTCGGCTTTCCTGATTGCGCCAAAGCGGAAGAGCTCACGAAGCTAAAGAAGCCGTTGCGCCTGCCGGAGTGTGCTGCGCCGTAATCGCGTTGACGAGCAGCCACAGATGACAAACGCTTCGAAGGGTCCGAGACCCGACCTTCGTTTCACCGACCGCGAAAGCCCAGTTGCGGCGCTCGGCGCTCGCTCCGGTCGGCGAGACGTATGTCTGGAAATGGGCGCAAAGCGGTCAAGACCGCCTTCGGCCCCTTTGCTGCCGTTCGAGGTCGAGCCGAGGAACGTGCGGTATGTGCTAGAATGCGGCCCGAAGGCGGAATGCGACGGACGCACTGCGAGGGGCGGTGTGATCGTACCGGAATTCGCACGACCGAAAGCCGACATTGTGTTCTTGAAAGGGGAGACGAGGACGATGCCGACACCACAGCAACCCAGTCTAATAGTTCGACAGAAATCCCCACAGAACATCGAGTTTCCGTTTGCGTCGCTCTCCGATTGGCTGATCCCAACCGAGCTGTTCTTCGTGCGAAACCATTTCCCGTCGCCGGACCTCGATGCGCGAGACTGGAGATTGCGCGTTGGCGGGGCGGTGGAGCGGCCGATCGAACTTGACCTCGACAGCATCAAGGCGATGCGGAGCACGACTTTCACCGCCGTCGTCGAGTGTGCTGGGAACGGGCGCGTCTACTATGAGCCGCCGAAGGAGGGGTTGCAGTGGCAGAACGGAGCCGTCGGCAATGCCGCGTGGACAGGTGTTCTTCTGCGCGAGATTTTGGAAATGGCAGGCGTTAAGCCAACCGCACGTGAGGTTCTGCTCGCAGGCGCCGACAGCGGCGTCGTCGACACGAACAAGAAAACGGCTTCTCCCGGCCCCATCGCTTTTGCGCGCAGTTTACCGCTTGAGAAGGCCATAGCTGACAGCACGATGCTTGCCTATTCGATGAACGAGGAGCCGTTGACGCGCGATCACGGCTACCCGCTACGCGCGGTCGTGGGTGGCTGGTTCGGCATGGCTTGGGTCAAGTGGATCACGCATATCACAGTTGTGGAGCAACCCTTCCTTGGCTACTGGCAGGCGCGCGACTATTTCCGTTGGGAGCGCAGCCTCGGGGAACCCAGGCTGGTCCCCCTTGCGGAGATGGAGGTCAAAGCGCAGATCGCGCGTCCCGTGCAGGGGGCGCATCTCATCGCAGGCCAACCGTACCGGATTTTCGGAGCCGCCTGGAGCGGAGAGTCTGTTATCCGGCAGGTGCAGGTCTGCACCGGAGATGGCAGGGGCTGGCGCGAGGGAAGGCTCCTCGAAACAGAACGTCCCTTTGCATGGCGCTTGTGGGAGTACATGTGGACCCCTGAAAAAGTGGGGCGATACATGCTGCGATGCCGCGCGATCGATGGGGCGGGGTGCGTGCAGCCCGACCTCCAGCGTTCCGACTGCGAGAGCTACGCGGCCAATTGGATCGTTCCGGTGGAGGTTACGGTCGTTCCCGAGCCACAGACGTACGAGGAGGAATTCGTGATCTAATCCACCCGCATGGGGCGGAATGGCGGCTTTTGGCGCAACTGCGAGCCGCGTTGTCACTGCGTCATGTCCGCTTTGCAGCAACAGCGACGGGTGGCTCGATGACCATTATGAGGGCGCATTGCTGCCGTGGTCGAGGTCGCATATCGGTCCAAAGCGCACAAGAGGTTGCTCTGTCGTCCCTGCTGGCGGGGCTCGTCCATTCGAATTCTGGACGTCAAACTACCCACCTAGCCTATGATTCCGCGGAGTTCGTCGTTGCGCCAGGCGCTAGAAAATCTTCTCGGTGGGAAGTCCGAGCGCGAATGAACCCGCGTATTGCGCCTGGGCTCCGGGCTGCATCGGATGATAGCGAGCGCCCTGTATGTCACGGAAGCAGCGCTCCAGCCCGTTCTCTCGATAGAATGCCGCGCCGCCTGCGACCTCCATTGCAAGCTCCGTCACCTCGATAGCGTGCCGTGCGACCAAGGAACGGCCGATCATAACCTCGTTGACGGTTTCCGCGGACGGTTCGTTTCGAGCAACTACCTCTAACATCCAGCGATGCGCGATCTGTGCGGCTCTCAGAGACGTTTCCATGCGCCCGACCAACCCGATCACATGATCGCTGTTGGCCTTGCTACGGACCATCTTGACTGCGATGTCGCGGGCGCTCTCGGCGACGCCAAGATAGACCGCGTAGATCAGAGGAAACGCGATCATGCCGATGACTTGAAATACTGGATGCCATTGCCCCGCACTTCTGGAAAATGCGACACTCGCATCCGGCACGAAGAGGTTTTCGATGATGATATCGTTTGACCCGGTTCCCCTCATTCCAAGTGTTCGCCACGTATCTTCTATCGAAACCTCTGGCGATGCCATCGGAACGCCGAAATGAATGACGGAGCGCGCGCCGTCCCGTTCTTCATAAACAGCACCGGTCATCAGGATGTTTCCTGCCTCCGCGCCGGAAGTGAAGCGTTTACGCGCGGTGATCCGGTATCCGCCATCAACTTTCATGGCCTTGCCCGATCCGCCGATCCAGTCCGATCCGCCGCTCGAGAGCAATATGATTTGCTCCGATGCAACACGTCTCAGGAGCGGCTCCACCGCGGCCACCTTTTGATGCCGCCAGCGCCAGGCGGGGATGGCGACTTGATGGGTATGCATGGAAAAGGCAAGCGCAGTGGACCCACATGCACGAGCAATGGATTTGAGCATCTCAGAAAGTTCGGGCACTTCCGCGCCCAGCCCGCCCAATTCGATTGGGACGCCTGCCCGCACGAGTCCAGATTCCTTTAGAAGCGCGTAATTCTCGCCGACGAAGGTGTCGCTCTCGTCGATCGATGCGGCGCGTTGCGCGATGGTGGGCAGGACCGAATTGGTTAGTTCGACAATGGTCCGACCGCCGGCAAGGTTCTGTTTTGGTTCTGTAAGCCCGAGCATATCAATGCCTCCTATCTCGTGAGGATTGAGACTCTGCGCTCGTTTCACAATTGCGGCTAGTACACGAACTGTACTGAACGCCGCCGCCGTATGGCCAGGCAAGGAGCATTTGGCGGACCGGTTGTTTTGCAATACTGTGCCTGATCCAGACCTGTGGAGGTCCTTATGATAGAGCGTGACGGCTACGGGCAATTCTGTCCGGTATCAATGGCGTCGGAAATCCTCTGCTCGCGGTGGACGACCTTGGTCGTCCGCGAATTCCTTTGCGGATCGACGCGCTTTAATGAGTTGCGTCGCGGTCTACCAAAAATGTCTCCGGCACTCCTATCAAAACGACTGAAAGAACTGGAACAATCGGGCGTCATTACGGTGACAAGGAGTGCGAACGGCATTACCGATTACCAACTCACGGCAGCGGGCGAAGAATTGAGACCTCTGATCATAGGTCTCGGAAATTGGGCTCAACGGTGGATGGAATCGCGACTTTCCTTGAAGAATCTGGACCCTTCTCTGCTCATGTGGGACATGCGGCGGAGCCTCGATACAAGAAGACTTCCGACCCGCCGTTGTACGATACAGTTTCTGTACCCGGAACTTTCGGCCGCGCAAAAGAGCTGGTGGCTTGTGGTCGAAAACGGAAAAGTCGATCTCTGCAACTTCGATCCGGGCTATGATGTAGACCTTCTCGTTGAAGGGTCGCTCCGTTCGATGACCGCAATTTGGATGGGCCTCACGACCATACGTCAGGAAACCGATGCAGAAACGCTGAAACTTGACGGGGACAGGGTCCTCGCGCGCGACATGCAGGAATGGCTCGGTCTTAGTGTGTTTGCCAAAACCCCCCGGATGAGGGCTTGACGACGTGCGGAGAACCTAGATGAGCGAGACCAACCGTAAGCGCCCGTTACTGGGCACCTGCCTGTGTGCAAAGCAGTCTGCTATCGGGTCACAGACGCGTTCATTTTCGCAGCAAACTGTCATTGCGCAGCTTGTCGTCGCACAACGGGGTCGGCGTTCAAGGCATTCGCCCGCATCCATGGTAACGAACTGACCATCGTTCGGGGTGAAAGCGAGATCTCCTCATTCGAAAAAGACCAGTTCAGCGATGAGCATTGCAAGACATGCGGCTCGCTGCTGTTTTCTCGCGTTGACGGAGGGTTCGGGCACGTCGCGATGGGGACGCTGGTCGATGCTCCGTCAATTTCACCGACGGACCACATGTTCGTCGGTTCGAAAGCGCCCTGGTTCACCATCACCGACGCATTGCCCCAGCACGAAGGGCACGTAACGCGGAAAGAAGCCGATTAGGCTCGAAATGTGGACCACCTGCCCGTCAACGGTTTGCTGCATACCAGTAGGACACGGTCCCGCCAACCGCAGAGTGTCAGATCATGCTCGACATGCCGAGCGAAGTGAGCAGGTCGTTCTGGATTGGGCTGACGGCCTCGTTCAACCGCTGGACACCGAGATCCATGCCTTCAGGCATGACGACCGTGCGCAATGGACGCCGTTCCGTGGCCTCGACCAACTGCGCAATGGCATCGGCCACACGTTGGGGCCGTGGCGGATTGGCCGCGTCGTGTCCGTCGTTGGCGTGGGCCTTGATCTGACCCGGTATCGCCGCAACCTCGCCGTAGGATGCAAGCACGGTCTGATCGGAGGGCTCCGGGCTCGACGAGATAAGGTTGCTCGGGAATGGCCCTGGCTCGACGATGACGGAGTCAATTCCAAAGCCCTTCAGTTCGTACCGATAGGCTTCGGCAAAGGCCTCAAGCGCGAACTTGCTCGCAGAATAAACGCCGAAGAACGGAAAAACCACGCGCCCCATCAGGGATGTCACATGGACGAGAAGTCCGCTGCCGGCGGCACGCATGTGCGGTAGTGCGGCGCGGTCGGCCCGTAGGGCGCCAAAGAAATTGACCGCAAATTGCCGTTCGACGTCCGCGACCGTATAGGCTTCCGTGACCCCGACGGCCATCGTTCCCGCGTTGTTGATCAGGGCATCGATTTTTCCGTGCTGCCTGATGACCTGCTCGATCGCGGAGTTGACCGATGCCTCGTCGGCGACATCCATTTCAAGGACGTGCAATACATGCCCTTCAGCTTTCGCCGCGTCGATGAGCTCGCCCCGGACCTTGGCATTTCTTCCTTCGACGTCTCGCATGGTCGCAACCACCGTATGACCCCGCCTTGCAAGCTCCAATACCGTGAGTTTCCCAAAACCACTGCTCGCGCCGGTCACAACAATGACTTTTCCGCTCATCTTAAGTCCTTTCTCTGAAATCCAAGGGGCGTTCCATCCTCATAGACAGACCTGTATGTATTTGCAATCTTTAAATTGACAGAATAGTCTGTATATCAGTGTACGAAGAATCTGAGGTGGCGAAGGATGGAAACGCGCGGCACGCTTGAGTTCGTGGATGTGGAGGGGCAGCCGCTCAACGCCCTTGCCCCGCGAGAACGTATATTAAAGACGGCGTCGGACCTGTTTTACCGGTTCAGCATCCACTCAGTTGGGATAGACCGCATCATTGCCGAAAGCGGCGTGGCCAAGATGACGTTCTACAAGCACTTTCCATCAAAGGCAGACCTGATCGCTACCTATTTGCGTTACAAAACGGACACCTGGTTTCAGATGCTCGCAACCTCGACTGAAAGAGCCGGGCTGTCGCCGCTGGAGCGCGTCCTCGCCATCTTTGATGCGTTAGAGGAACCGTTCCGTGCGCCTTCCTTCCGCGGCTGTCCCTTCGTGAAAGGACTGGCCGAGTTCGGGCCGGAGGCTAACTCCCCAGACGTGCAGGCAACCATCGCCGCGTATTTTAAGGGCTTACATGGATTTGTTGCGTCACTCATCGAGCCTTTGCCATTAAGCAAACCCGAAAGAGCCGTGATCCAGATTCTGTCGCTCTTCCAGGGCGCGATGGTGATCGCACAATCGACGCGCGATCCTGCCATAGTGGAGGCAAACCGCGATGCAGCCAGGGTGTTGCTTGAGGATGCGTTGATCACGTCGCCTGAACCTCAATTTCGTTAAGCGGTGGGGTAGACGATCTCGGCCGGCGCGGCTCGACGCAATGGCTTCCTTTTGATCTGGCGATGCACAGTGGGCGGTCACCGAAATATTCTGGTCGCTTACGCCGGAGCTTGCGACGCTGCGGCACGCGCATCACGACGCATGAACGCCCAGTCGATGAGTTCCGCCATCGATGGACCGAGTGCGATCCCCATATCACTCAGTGCATATTCGACCTTTGGCGGCACCTGTGGATAGACGGTTCTTGTCACGATACCATCCTTCTCCAACTCCTTGAGTTGCTGGATCAGCATCTTCTGGTTCACGCCCTCGACGCGCTTTTCGAGTTCCGAGGATCTTAGCGGACCCTTTGCGGCGAAGAGCTGGCAGATGATGACGATCTTCCACTTCCCTTCAAGGACCCGCAGAGCATCCTGGGTTGCCGCCGCCCATACCATTCGCTGCTTCGGGTCGTCGCAGCGCCAGTCTCGTTCAACTGCCATACATACCTCTGGGTAGGTTACCCACCTTTTGGTCGGTTCTTGCCATACCCGGTAGCTAATCCTATTCTTCGGAGCACAACAAGTCACGCCTCCGTTGGCGTGCGTTGAATCCAATATTCGCAGCAAGGAAATGATATGAACATCGGGATTGTCGGCGCAGGAAACATCGGCGCGACACTTGCACGCAAGCTCGCGGCCGCAGATCACGAGGTCAAGCTTGCCAACTCAAAGGGTCCGGAATCCATCCGCGATCTCGCCGCGGAAGTCGGTGCGACGGCAACGACCAAGGAAGATGCCGTGACGGGGGTGGACATTGTGATCCTTTCCATCCCGTTTTCGGCTCATCGCGATCTTGCCAATTTATTCGCAAATGTTCCCGAGGACGTCGTTGTCGTAGACACGTCCAATTACTATCCGTTCCGTGACGGAGCGATCACCGATGTTGATGGTGGCAAACCGGAAGCGGTCTGGGTCAGCGAGCAGATCAACCGACCGATCATTAAAGCCTGGAATGCGGTGCTTTCTGCGACTCTCGCGGAAAAAGGCGTAGACAAGTCGCAACCCGGCCGCATCGCCCTTCCGGTAGCGGGTGATGACCTCGAAAAGAAGTCGATTGTTATGCAACTGGTGGAGGCGACCGGCTTCGACGCTCTCGATGCCGGGGGTCTCGCGATCTCATGGCGACAACAGCCAGGCACGCCTGCCTATTGCACGGAACTGTCTGCTGACGAGCTGCAAACGGCGCTCGAAAAAGCTGATCAGAACCGCTCGGCGGTCAACCGCGAGGCCCTGATCAAGGTCTTCATGGAAAAAGGCGGCAGCCTCACTCACGATGACATCATAGCTCAAAACCGCGCCGGGACCGCGTGAGCGACAAGGAGATGAAGGTTGGTATCCTCGGACTAATTTCGCGCCACGATGGCGACTGGAGTTTTTCCAACGATATCGACGCACACATGTCATGGCTTCAAACATCAATGCGATGGCCGCTTTCGGGCAGATACTGCATCCATGGCTGACAAGCGGCGCAAAGCAGCCTTATCCTTCGATAACGAAAAAAGTCCGCTTGGGGCCAACGGGGCCGGTGGCCCCTAAGTGCTGATATCCCCGACAAGTTCCCATATATCGACCTTCTCGGGCGTGCCTTTATCGGCACCAGGAGTGGGCGAAGGTCGAAGCGATCGCCGACTGCGCCGACGCATCGCCGATCCTCCGGGCGGAGCAGAGCTGAATTCAAAACAGCCGGTCGACACATCGCTCAGTCTCCCACCGCCTAAGAAAATTTGCTTCCCGGGCAATCCAGCCGACCGTCTCGCTTCCCCATTCCTGGGCCCGGCTGGCGTACTCGCCCATCAGCCAGATGTGACGGACGATCACGAAGCGGTGGGCGGCTTCAAAGTCGGCTGGCGTGATCGGCCGGACGGCCCGATAGGCATCGACGAAGGCGTCCCACATGGCGGTTGACCTTCGGCCGAAGGATGTTTGCGCCCACAAGAACACCGACAAGTCGTAGGCGAGGTATCCCGGACCGCCGTCATCGAAGTCGAAAAAGACGGCTTCGCCGGCGTCGTTGATCCGCGCATTGAAGCCGTGACAATCGCCATGGCAATAAGTCCACGTCAAATCGCTGAAGGCTTCGATCGCCTTTGCGGTCCGCGCAGCGATCTCTTCAAGATCGCCGCGGACGTCTGCGTCGTCCACGACGCCGCTATCGCCTATGCGGGCAAGCGGCCGGTGCAGCAAGTGTTCGAGGTCAAGCCGATAGAGCGCTCCGTCCGGCTGGAATGTCTCGCCGGCGGTGTGCAGCAGAGCAAGGGTCTTGCCGTTGGCCCGTGCATCGCCGGCATCCGCCGCATCCGGCTTGCGGCCCCCGATCTCCCGGAAGAGCACGGCCTGACGCACGCCCTCCGGCGCATCTCCCTCAAGGAACAAGCTGCCCTCACGTGTCGGGATGGCTGCGGCGACCGGAACGCCTGATTGCGCAAGGTGCGCCAGGAACGCCGTTTCGGTCTTGACGTCGGCCGGGCCACGGGCGCGGCGATGGGAAAGCCGGAACACATACCGCTCGCCGCTGCTCGCAACGGCAAGATACACATCATTCAAGCCGCGTTGCAGCATCCGGCAGGTAACCGGCCCTGCAAGCGGATAATGCTGATGGATGAACTGTTCGATGGCCGCAACCTGCGAGGTCGAATAGAGCGGATCGAAGTCGAGCATGGGCGCTGTACCATCGGGCTTTGCTGGCAGGCTGCTTCCGCGGTGAAAAGGCCATGAAGGCGGTGGCGGCCGCAGGCACGTACGATTGCAATGAGCTGCTGATTGGATAAGCTGAATGGCGCTATTAATAAAACCAAGAGATGAAAAACAAAATGCAGGCTCCGCGATTTTTGAAAGAAAACTCTATTTCGATTTCTGTGCTTTCCATCATTTTCGGTCTGTCTGGATGTGTCACCACTCAAAACGGTGTGGCTATTTCTGCGGATCACAGTCGGGCTCTGAGTGGAGAGCGGACAAAGATGGGCCAGTCCTACAATTTGAATGAAGACTGCACGGCTGCAACAATCGCCAATATAAAATTGGTGGAAGCCCCGGCGCATGGCTCGGTTGAATTCGTCAAGGAGAATATTTATTCCAATTACAAAGATGGCATCCGCAATAAATGCAATTCCAGGAAATCCCTCGGCGTGTCGGAATACTATACATCCAACAGCGGCTATTCTGGACGTGACATGTACAAGGTGAGGGTGTCCTACGGGGAGGGGACCATCAAGGACGTCACCGTCAACATCAATGTGATCAAGAACTAGGGTGAAGCGTCTCATCAGGAAACTAGTCACGATTTTGCTGGCCGTGTGGCTGTTGCCGGGAGTGCTCGCCATTCTCGTCAGGGTGGCTGGCTTTAACTTCCTGCCGTCTATCGAATGGACATCCAAAACGAATGATCTTTCGATTGCGGCCGGTCTGCTCCCTGCGGCGTTTCTGTCATGGGTCGCCTGGAAAGCCATGGACGTTACTCCGCTCGGCGATGGGAAGGCGGCTATTGCCATGTTTTCAGCCCCCATCTTTGCTTACTTATTGGGAAAGAACCTTTTCGCTGTTGCCTTGCCGATGGCGCTTGCCATGGTCGCGGGTCATCAGGTCGAGCTCTTCTTTTACCGTGGCACATGCCGATGATTGGGGCGACTCCAAATGCCGAACACCAGTTGAGCTCGAGGGCCTACCCTTTCTCTTCGACACGATTTGCCGTGTCCGAGACGATGTCAGGATGAGCCTGTTGCCGGGTAAGCCTGCTGTCGTCACCGGCCGAGGCACCAGCCTGGGCCTCTTTGCGGAAAGTCTGAGCCCGTAAACCGAACAAGCGCAACCGCCGCAGCGGTGCTCCTTGCATTCAACCGGCATCGGCACGCCCGCCTCGTCCTTTGAGGCCCCTGCGGGCACTTCAGGATGGGCCGCAAAGCAGTGCTATTATGGCGTGCAGCACATAGCTTCAGGAGGGCACATGACTTCCATCCTGCATCAAGGACTTTGTCCACGACATCTTCCTTACGGCAGTGGAAAGGGCGACTGGACCCATGCGAACCATTCGTGTCGCCTGCAAACACCTTGGCGAACCTCCGTCGGCAGCGGGGCTATGCATCTAGCGGCGATCAGTCCGTCTTCGGCTGCCCGGGAAGCTGGCCGTAAGCTGTCAGAATGGCCCTGATCAGGCCCGGGAAGCGTTCGTCCAGCTCGGTGCAGCGCGTTTGATTGCGCATCTCCACACCCTGGCGCTCGCTCATGATCAGCCCGGATTCGCGCAGCACCTTGAAATGGTTGGACAGCGACGACTTCGGAATGACGCGGTCGCCGAGATCGGCAAGCGCGGAGCACGTCCCGCCACCGCTGGCGCCGGCAAGCTTTGCATAAATGGCAACGCGCTCCGGATCGGACAGTGCATAGAGGATCGCCTCGGGCTTGATGTCCTCCAGGGCTGGGTGAAAGAGCGGTCTCATGAATTTTATATAGCGCCCCTTGACATCGGGATCAACAGTTCCGAATTTCCGAACGATGGAACAAGCCTGCCACTCCGGCGGCTATCCAGAGCTGAAGGAACGGAAAATGGCTAAGCTTACAGGAAAAGTCGCTGTCGTAACCGGGGCCTCCAAGGGTATCGGTGCTGCGATTGCCAAGGCGCTCGCGGCCGAAGGTGCGCAAGTGGTGGTCAACTACGCTTCGAGCAAGGCGGGAGCGGATGCCGTAGTCGAGGCGATCAGCGCGGCCGGGGGCAAAGCCATCGCGGTGCAGGGCGATGTTTCGAAAGCCGCTGAGGCGCAGGGATTGGTCGATGCGGCGGTCAAGGAGTTCGGCAAACTCGACGTGCTGGTCAACAATTCAGGCGTCTATGAATTCGCGCCGATTGAGGAGGTGACCGAGGAGCAATATCGCCGCATCTTCGACGTCAATGTTCTCGGTGTTCTCCTGACCACGCAGGCAGCGGTCAAGCATCTCGGCGAGGGCGGCAGCATCATCAACATCTCCTCGGTGGTCACCAGTCTGGCGCCGCCAGATTCCGCCGTCTATACCGGGACGAAGGGAGCCGTCGAGGGCATCAACAGCGTGCTCGCCAAGGAACTCGGCCCGCGCAAGATCCGCGTCAACGCCATCCTGCCGGGGATGGTCGAAACTGAGGGCACGCACACGGCCGGCGTCATCGGCTCGGATTTCCAGCAGACTATCGTCGCCCAGACGCCGCTCGGCCGCATCGGGCAGCCGGACGATATCGCCGGTGTCGCCGTCTTCCTCGCTTCCGATGATGCCCGCTGGCTGACCGGCGAACGATTGGCGGCCAGCGGCGGTTTCCGCTAAAGCGCGATGATCACCGAATCCTGTTCTCATGAAAGAGTGAGAACATCATGTCGTCGGAAAAGCGCTTCGCAGTTTTACTGGAATTGCTCCAGGGCGGAGACCTGAACCCCGCAAATGCAAACGGCGACGTCCACCTCTTCGATAATGCCGAGGGGTAATCGATGAACAGCATCCTGGCACGCATGATCGGATAGCCGGCGTTGCCGGCTCTTCAGCCGGGACATCCTCCGCTGTCCCGGTTTGAACATTGCGGATGGGCGCCATGTCTCCGCTGCCTCAACTCGCCTGAACTTCGGAACGGCGCTACCCGCCCCTTTACGACGCCTTATGCCTTTCGCAAGTCTCAGATCGCGGTCTGCATGAGATATGGAGATTTTTCGACGGGAACCCGCGCGACGATCTTCATCACCAGAGTGGGAGCGACGTCAGGAACAGAGCTCACTCGTCCGTCTTTGTAGAGCACCCGCATGACGCAGGTCTCGCTATCATATTCAAGTTCGGCGATCGTCTTTGAGTGGACCAGAAATTGCATCTTCAGCTGCCTCCTGCACTGCAGCATGACCAAATGAAAACGACCGACCGCGGCCCATCCTAAAGGGACAATGCTTGATCGGCACAAAAACTCTTTGCCACTTCGGCGGCCGGCGCTGTCCGAAACGCGATCCAGAAGACAACGCGTCCCACCAGATCGCCCCGGCGAAGTGGTGAAGATATCTTACAAAATCCGCCATCAAAATCGCGTGAAATCAGCGTGACACACGCCCCGCGACTATATGTGACACGGGACTACCAGAATAAGATGTGCGTAGCGCCTGCCGCAACGAGGCCGACCGCAGTTGCGATCGTCGGCTGAAGGTGAGTATCAGAGCAGGCTCGTCGATCGCTTGACATCCGCACGCGACCCCTATGATCATCTGCCGATGATCGTTCCGCGCATTCACACTCGCCTCTCGCTCACCAGGGATCTCGACAGTCTCGGCATTCGCGCCGGCGACATTGTCATGGTCCACGCCGCGATGAAGCGGGTGGGGCGGCTGCTCAACGGGCCTGATGTACTGATCGAAGCGCTTCGCGATGCCGTGGGGCCTGCCGGCACCATCGTCGCCTATACCGACTGGAACGGCGCCTATGACGCGTTGCTGGATGAAAATGGCCGCGTCCCGTCGGAATGGCGCGCCCATATCGCGCCGTTCGATCCGGCTGTTTCCCGCGCTGCCCGCGATAATGGCGCGCTCGCCGAATTCATTCGAACGACATCAGGGGCAAGACGCAGCGGCAATCCGGGCGCCTCGGTCGCGGCGATCGGCGCGCGCGCGGAATGGCTCACCGCCGACCACCCGCTCGATTACGGCTATGGAGAGACATCGCCGCTCGGCAGGCTGGTGGCTGCAGGCGGCAAGGTTCTGATGGCCGGAGCTCCGCTCGACACCATGACCCTGCTCCACCATGCAGAACACCTGGCGCGAATTCCGAACAAGCGCCTGCGTCGCTACGAGGCGCCCTTTGCCACATCGGCCGGCGTGGTGTGGCGCATGCTGGAAGAGTTCGACACAGGCGACCCGGTCGTGCCGGGCCTTGACGACGATTATTTCGGCGTGATCGTGCGGGCGTTTCTGGCCAGCGGGCAGGGCGCGCAGGGCCTGGTGGGAGACGCAGGATCGGTGCTGGTCGACGCGGCCGCGATCTGCAGCTTCGCTGTTGCATGGCTGGAGCATCATGTTCGGCTTGAAGGCTGAGCGTTTCCGCCGCGCGTCAGAGGCGCATCAAAGCAGGCGCTCGACACACCGCTCCGTCTCCCACGTCCTGAGGAAATTTGCTTCCCCGGCAATGCTGGCCTGATAGTCGGACAGCCATCCCTCAAGGAATCGACCAGCTGCGGCAGGTTTGCGCCGATTGCGGTCATGGGAATTGATTGCGGCCTGAGGTTGTATTTCGAGATGGGATGAGTAAATAAGCGGATAGCGGACGGAGGATACAGGTGGCGCTGTTAAGGTACATTTCAATCTTTTGCGGCGGCCTACTTTCTGGTGGCGCTCATAAGTATGGTGATTTTTGGAGAGCCGCGGTGGGGAGGTAGCCTTATACTTCTGCTGTTCGCCGAGTTCTCCCGTCTCTTCACGGTGTGGTTCAACTTCGCTTTGCGCGGAAACTAGCACCGACGTTTTGGCAGCATTGCGCCGACAGGTGACGATACTCGTCAGGATCGCTTCCAATTGCGAACGGTCTGCCGGTTCACCGCTTCACATCTATACAGAGGTTGATGGCTGTTGACCGCTTATTCTGAGACTACTGTAAATGGCGCACCCACCATAATGAGACTTCGTGTCGCCCTTTTCCGTAATCGAAATAATCCACGGGCAGACCAGCCGCGAGCTTAGCATCCGACATAGCCTTTCGTTCTGCCATGCATGCGTTATCAAGCATTGAAGCGACTTTTTCCGGATCTTTGTTTGAAACAAGATACGATTTTGTGGTCCGCTCCAAGCACTTGCCCAATGCACTCCCGGCTGACCCGACGCGGCGTATCTCTGGGGTGTTATAGGGTGAGGTTGTAGTGCACGACGCGAGAGCCGTGACGGCACTCAGAATAATGCCCTTAAATCGCAATGTTACCCCCGCTCAGATTGAAGTTTTATTGAGTCTCAGCGTTACCATCGCTACCACTGAAGCCCATGTTTCAACACCCGCCATCGAAGATCACGGTAGTTGCCCACTTTCGGCCCTAAGCCGACGTGGCAATTCGGTTATCTCCTTTAGTGATAGCGATATCTTCAACGGACTATATCGATGTCTGAGGGTTTGCCCGCCTCGCAACCTAAGTCTCAAAATCTCGCCAAGACCTTCCTGCTGGTCATGGCGGGGGCTCAATCGTCGGCAGCTTTGCCGGCGGCCTCTTGCTTGGCATAGTGCCGAACGCCTTCCTCCTGCCGGCCCTGGCCGCAATCCTGCTGATCTCAGCGGTAAAGGTTTGGCGACACAGCTAAGCGCGAAAATAATGACTCTTTTCAGCTCGTTCGAACGTCCTTGTTGCGACTGCCTTTGCGCGGTTTGGATCGAATGAGGAAAACAACATGGATTTGGATGGAAAACGGATCGTTGTCGTCGGTGGTAGCCGCGGTTTGGGCTTCGGAATGGCCGAGGCGTTTGTAGCGCGCGCCGCCAAAGTGACCGTCGTGGCGCGCGACGCGACGACTTTGCAAGCGCTCAGAGAGCAACTGGCCGTCACGACCGTGGCTGCTGACGCGACCAGTGCCGACGCCGCAAAGAGGATCATGTCGGAGACACGACCTGATGTCGTCATCATGAACGCCGGCGCGGAACCGCCCATGGAACGGATCGACCGTGTTGGCTGGGAGGCGTTCACGACCAACTGGAACGTCGATGTGAAGGCCGCCCTGCATTGGGTCCAGGCCGCTCTGACCTTGCCGATGGCGTCGGGCGGGCTGGTCGTTCTCGTTTCCAGCGGAGCCGCGGTGCAGGGCTCGCCGCTATCCGGAGGCTATGCAGGAGCAAAACGGGCGCAGTGGTTCATCGCAAAATATGCCGAGGGCTTGTCGACCCAGCTCGGCCTCGGCCTGCGTTTCCGGGTCATTGTTCCCCGGCAGATGTTTGCAGGAACCGGCGTGGGCAACGCCGGAATCTCCGCCTATGCTGCGGCGGCGGGCCGGACATTCGCCGAACAGGCCGCGACCTGGCCGGACATGACCCCGCGTGGCTTTGGCGATACGGTGGCCGAACTGATCGGTAAGACGGCGCTGGAAGAGGCCATGATCTACGCCGTGCGTGGAGATACAGGCGTGACGGTCATCGAATGATGGATGAAGCTGCCCTCGAAGCAGAAGCGAAGAACACACTCTACGCGGCGCTGGCCAAGGAGGCGGATGCAGTTCGCCCGGAACTGCATCGCTATGCCGCCCGATTGGTCGGCTCGGTGATCGACGGCGAGGACGTGATACAGGACGCGTTGGTCAGTGCGTTCGCGATGGTCGGCTCGATCTCGTCCGGCACGCCGCTGCGACCCTGGCTATTTCGCATTGTTCACAATCGCGCCATCGATGCGCTGCGCCAGCGAAGTACCCGCCGGTCGGAGCCGCTGGAGACGGCCTTTGATCTGGCTGATGTCACTGCTGTCGATCCGGAGGATGCGTTGATAAGGCAGGACACGGTGCGGATCGCCCTGGCTCACTATGCCAAATTGCCGGTGCCGCAGCGTAGCGCGGTGATCCTCAAGGACGTGCTCGGAGAGCCGATCGCAGACATCGCCGCGCTATTGGGCCTGAGTATCGATGCTGTCAAAGCCCATCTCTCGCGTGGTCGGGCAGGATTGCGATCCATCTCCGCTAGAGAGTCCGACGTTCCGCAGCCCCCAAGTGCCGAGGTTCTGAATTTCGCAGCGCTCTTCAACGCGAGGGATTGGACGGCCCTGCGCAGCCTGCTTGCCGAGGATGTTCAGCTTCGTCAGGCACGACGGCCGCAGGTCTCCGGTGCGGCGAACGTTGGCCGGTTCTTTTCCTATTATGCGGACTATCCGCGGGTTTGGATCGAACCGGCTTCTCTGGAGGGCAGGGAAATATTGCTGGTCTCGGCTGCGCCGTCCGCTGCTCCTGCATATTTCATGCTGCTTGAATGGAGGGATCAAAAGATAACACTGATCCGCGACCACCGATATGCGACCTACGTCATGGAGAACGCGGCTGTGACGCGGGCCGCATCGCAACGCGGCTATTAGGCCTGGCGCACTCACCGCTTGTGTCGGCGCATAGATCGTCGTGTCAAAGCAATGCGATGGCCGCTTTCGGTCCGAGGCAACAACGGCCTCTATGACCGTCAAAAGGGCGCATGCCTGCTGCGGCAATGGCTTGGCCTGACCGGAACCGTGGGTATCGCCTTCAGTCCCGAAAATCGCGCCACGCTTCAACGGCGAGCGCCCAGGCATGCGCGCCCGCAATCATCAATAGGGCGAGATGCACGCCCGTCGCGGACCGTAATAGGGCTGGAACGTGTTGTCGTAAGCCCTGTAGGACCGGTAGCGCGCATAGCACCAGCGCGTATGTCCGTTGCCGCCACTATAGACCTGGCGGTAACGCGGCGCGTAGTAGCGCGGGCGGTAAGGCGCGTAGTAGCGCGGACGGTAAATGGTCGACCCGTAGTAGCGCGGCGGACCGTAATAGGGCGATCCGTAGTAGCCCCGGTCGTAGTAGCCCCCACCGTAGTAGCTGGGGCCATAATACCTGGGCTGCGCCAGCATTCCGCCGATGATTGCGCCGGTCGCGAGCCCGCCGAGTGCCCAGGCCCAATCGTCGCCACCATGGCGGTATCCACGCCCGCGATAGCCTCGATAACCGCCTCGGTACCCACCGCGATAATTTCTGTACTGGACCGGCTGCGCCTCCGGGGCTTCGATCTTCGGGACGGCAATGGTGGGAAACGCCATGGCCTGCGGGACGCTCGTCAGCGCCGTCACCAGCGACAGGATAACGATTGCTAACCTTTTCATTGGCTCATCTTTCCTTCGTAAGCGCTGCGCGACGCATGCGGCGCGCAAGGACGTTTCCGCCCTCTCTATGCACTGGTTAATTTTACTCTAAAATCGACTTTGATTCGAGGAATTTCGCAGGAAGGCTTTTCTTGTCGTGGCCGCCAACCAGAGTTCAGCCGACTTGACCACCCACACCGCCACCCTCCTCGAAGACGCCGCCGATCGTATCGCGGATATCTCGCGAGCGGATCTCCAGATCATGCTCCGCCAGGCCGCGCTCGGCTGCGCAAGGCCGTAATCAATCGCTCTCGAGACCTGCTAGCATTGACATTGGAGCGTGACCTCAGCATTGCTAAAAAATCGATAGTTGCAGGTCATGCTTGAAATGCTGCGCCTGTACAAGCTTCGTGGGATAGATGTCTTTTTTGGCTTTGCCGTGGGTCATTGGCCCAATTCCAATTGTAGTAACAGTTTGGGCTGCGTACGCTTGCGGTATCGCTGTAGCAACGAAAACGCCAACCAGCGGCGAGGCATTTTTAGGTGCCTTACTCCTTCCAAGCGGTCTGAGTGCGACCGCGTGTCAGTTAGTTCTTTCTAATCAGAACATTGCTATTCTTCTAATAGGAAGTCAGATAATCTCAAGCCTATGCTGGTTTATTGTAATGCATGTCAGCGGTTTTCGCTTCAAACCGGTTGCAAACCTTGAGACATCCAACGAAAGCCCTCCGAGCTCCCTAAGATTTTTTGTGATTGGCGTGTCTACCTACATTATATTTAATGTTGTATTCCTCTGGGTAGTTCCCGGCTCTGGTCGCTGCACAATTGGGAAGTGCTTTGTTTATGAGTGGGTGTTAGGGAGAAAAGACCATGTGTTTGCAGGGTTGTACTTAGGGAGTTCATTTGGGGCACTCATGTTAACCTTTTTCGAGCATTTCTCAAATTTTACGCGGCCACTTTTCCAACTAGATAGTGGAGTTGCAGCGAACTCGTGATGACGCGAGAAGACGCCATCAGGTATCTCGTCGGCGAGTGGATGGAGAAGAACGCCTATCTGCCGGTGCACAATCTCGACGAAGAAGTGGACGAGACGGCTTGATACAGCTGCGTCGCCGCTGCCAGGCTTCGGATGTTGGGGGCCGCGCGCTCGGCGCCCGTATGCCACAAACTTATCTGATCGAACTGAAGCTCAACGCGGCCGCCGCAGCATCGGGACGAGCGTCGGCGACGAACCGACCTGGATCGCGCCGAGCGGTTCGAAGCCGTAGCGTCGGTAGAACGGAATGTTGCGCGGGTTGGAGGATTCCAAATAGGCTGGTGCGTGGTCGTGATCGCACCGTGCGAGTGCGTATACCATCAAGGCGTCGCCGTGACCTTCGCCTTGATGAGCCGGGTCGACGCCGATCAGGGGCAGGTACCAATGCGGTTCGGTCGGGTGGTACGTGGCCATCTGCTCGAATATGGCCGTGGTTTCGGGGGCAAGAGCGGGCGCAACCGTGCTCTCGAGCACCGCACCAAGTCCTTCCTCGTCGGAATGCACTCCGGGCGGTAGCCACAGCGCCGTCCCGGCGTAGCCGTCGGTGCAAAAGGCGCTTCCGTTAGAGAAGGCGCTGCTCCCGAACGCCCGGATCATTCGCGGCATCGCCGCAAGGTACTGGTGTGCATGCGGCCAGGTCCATCGCGCCATAGGATCCGCTGCAAACGCCAGCAGGACCGTTTCGATCGCCAGATCTTCCTCGGCCGCGGCCATCACTCTCACTGTTGGCGGTTTCATACTGCCCTCCTGACGTAGGTGGTCCGACGCAGCGACCGCGCCCGCTCTCAGCTAACCCATCTTAACCGCTATGGCGTGGGAACGAAACCGACTGCTACTGGCTCAGTGGCTCCCGTTTGAACCTATTCACCGAGCCGCAATGCATGCCGCTAACAGTTTCTGTTATCGCGACCTACTGCTGAAGCTCGGCATCATGCGCGGCTTTCAATGCGTCGCATCCCCCAAGCTCTTTCGTCGTGGCCGACGCCCACTCCTGCACCTGCGGTTCGGAGATCGTCAGTCCGGCTTCTCCATTCTGAGCGAGAAGCTTCAGGCTCGCTCCCTCCATCTTGGCAATCGCCGCCTCGAGATCGGAATAGATCTCGGTTCCAGGACGACAGCCTTGTTTCTCGACATATTGTAAAAATCGCGGGCGCATCGGCTTCGGCTCCGCCCCGCAATATCTCTCCGCAAGCACATGCATGATCAGCGCGTACTCGATTCCCATGAAACGCGACTCGATAGGTTCGTTAGGTTTGACACTGGTTCTGCAAAAATTTGGAGGTTGTGCATTGGCGGCAGCGAGCGGCGCGGACGCTAATACTGCGCCAAGTAGATAACGAAACACACGGCTCTCCTTCGGATGTCGATCTCGTCGATTATGGACCAGACTCTCTACGACCGAAAGCGGGTTCGGCCATCACCTGCCGATATAGGCGGCCAGTTCCTCGGGCGTGCCGTTGGGGAAGGCCTGCTTCAAAAAGTCGAGGAACGCCGAGACGCGCGCGCTGAGCAGCCGCCGCGAGGGGTAGAGCGTCCAGAGAGCGATTTCGGGGCCGTCGATATCCCCCCAATTGACCAGAGTGCCGTCGGCCAGGTCGTGGCTCACCAGCGAAATGGGCAGACGGCCGACGCCGACGCCGGCGCGCACCGCATCGCGGATGGTGATGAGCGTTGACAAGGTGAGGACCGGCTCGATCCTGATCGTCGACCGGCCGCTTGATGTCTTCACCTGCCATGTTTGCGCTTCGGCTGCGCCACGCGCAACGCCGGGCGCGGCGCGTCCGCCGGTCGGGCGGGGAAGGTCGGGGCTTGCCACCACCACCAGGCGGTCGCGCAGAAACGCCCGTCCGACCAGGCTTTCGTCGGGATCTGGATTGACCCGGATGACCAGATCGTAGCCTTCCTCGATCATATCGACGGCCCGGTCCTCACTCGTCACCTCAAGCCTCACCTCCGGATATTTGAGGGCAAAGCCGGCGGCGATCCTGCCCATGGCGGTCTGGGAAAAATGTAAAGGGGCGCTGATCCGCAATTTCCCTTTGGGTTTCTGACCGCCCGAGGCAATCGCCGCAGCCGTCTCGTCCAGTTCGGCAAGCAGCGCCCCGGTCCGCTCGAACAGCGCCCGTCCTTCTTCGGTGAGCCTCAGGTTACGCGCACCCCGTTCAAACAGCCGCAGAGCGAGATCGCTTTCCAATTCGGCGACACGGCGCGACAATGTCGCCTTCGGCCGGCCGGTCGCCCGTGCCGCTTTGCCGAAGCCACCGTGGCGGGCGACGAGATTGAAATCGGCAAGCGCAAGAAGATCCATGGCTGTTCCACGAGTGAGACGGTCTGTCTAAAATTGTCGTCTATTGGACTGCCAGTGAACCACACATATTCGAGGTGTCAAGCAACCCAACACGGAGAAAGACCATGACTATTCTCGTTACCGGCGCCACAGGCAATGTTGGCCGCCAAATCGTCGAACACCTCGTCAAGCGCGACGCCGATGTCCGCGCTCTTGTCCGCGACCCGTCGAAAGCGGATTTCTCCGCTGAGGTCAGCGTCGTGCAGGGCGACTTCCTCGACGTCGACTCGCTGCGCAACGCCATGTCCGGCGTGTCGACGCTGTTCCTGCTCAGCGCCGTGGTGCCGGACGAATTCACCCAGGCTTTGATCGCGCTGAACGTCGCCCGATCGGCCGGCATCGAGCGCATCGTCTATCTCTCGGTAATCCACGCCGACGTCTATGTGAACGTGCCGCATTTCGCCGGCAAGTTCGGTGTCGAGCGGATGATCGAGCAGATGGGTTTCAAGGCGACCATCCTGCGTCCGGCCTACTTCATCCAGAACGATCTGATGGTCAAAGACGTCATCACCGGCTACGGCGCCTATCCAATGCCGATCGGCGCCAAGGGTCTCGCCATGATCGACGTCCGTGATATCGCCGAGATCGCCGCCCTTGAGCTGCTGCGCCGCGAACAGGCCTCGGAGCCGCTGGCGCTCGAGCGGATCAACCTCGTCGGTCCGGAGACACTCACCGGAGCCGATATCGCCGCCATCTGGTCGGACGTGCTCGCCCGCCCGATCGCCTATGGCGGCGACAATACCGAGGGCTTCGAGCAGAACCTCAAGCTGTTCATGCCTGCCTGGATGGCCTACGACATGCGGCTGATGGGCGAGCGTTTCCTGACTGACGGAATGCTGCCCGAGACCGGCGACGTCGAACGTCTGACAAAGCTGCTCGGCCGCCCGCTGCGCTCTTATCGCGCCTTCGCCTCGGAAACCGTTGCCTCCGCCTGAAGCAGCAATAGCGATCTCGAAAGGACGATCACCATGATCTATTCGACCGCCACGGTTCCGGTGAACCCGGACGGCGAAACCCCGTTGACGCGCGCTGAGGCCTGGCAAGGTCTCGAACGCAAGGCACGCGACGCCCGGCTCTTTCTTCCCGCCGGTCTCTGCACCCGCTGCGATGTCGTCGAGGAAAGCCAGACCCACTTCGTGCGCGAGGCGACGATTGCCGGGCATGGTCTGCGCGAGATCATCACGCTGGAGCCGCAAAGCAAAGTCACCTTCTTTCAGGCGGCGGGGCCACGCGAGGGAGCGATCGTCAACGAGCTTTTCGAAGATGAAGATGGCCGGTTGCAACTGCGCTTCTACTGCTATCTCGGCCTGCGCGGCAAACAGCCGGATGGCCCGGAAGAGCAGGCCGAGCAGGCGCAATTCGATGGCGAAACCGGCTACAAGGCCGCCCTGCTGTCGACACTGAAGCGAACCCGCGAATTGCTGGCAGAGGGAAAGCTCTGATCATCAAAAGAAACACGAACAACAGGGCGACCTCTTAACGAGGCGCCCTGCCTTGCTGGGGCACAAGCGACAAGGTGTCGAATACCGGGCAGGGCCTGAGGCCGCCACTCGCGAAGGCGCCAAAACCAGTTCAGGCAAGACTATCGCGAGCTTTCCAGGCGGCCATCGGAGCGCAGAAGGTTCAGCCATGCCTGTGACGCTTTCTCCCCGCCTGTGCTGCCGAAATGGCAATCGTCGTAGCGGTCGTCTCCATCGAGTAACGCATCGGAATTGACGCCCTCTCGAATACCGTGGCCGCTTTTTGACAGGGCCAGTTGCGCCCGCACCACCGCATTGTCCGGAATATGCTCCTTGAAGCCGCCGTTGCTCGGCTCGAGGCATTTCGATGCGATCGAAATGTAAACGGGTGCTTCGACGCCGAGCCGACGCAACGTGTCGACCATCGACATGAAACGTTCCTGGTAGGCCTCCGCAGTGGTGGCGATAACGAGGTCCGCCTCTCCTTGCACCCAGAGGACGTTCGTTATCCGGTAACCAGAATCCTGAAGCTGTTTCACTGTATCGACCAGCACGGGATTGAAGTCACCATCTGCCGCCCATCGCGCGACCTCAGATCCGGAATAGGCGAGAGGCGCGAGGATGACGTTGTCGTTTTGTCCCGATGCGATCAGATTATTCGCAAGAAGCGTCCAGTATTCTCCCCTGGTATTGGTCGACCCAAGAAGTGGCGACGCTGCGACAAAGCACTTTTTGTCAAAGGCGTTTACAACGCGAGCGCCATAATTCGACCGGTGCCGTTGTCCTCCGTAGTTGGCCGCGTTCGATTGGCCAAGAATGAGTAAGACGGCAGTTCGGTCGGTCTGCGCCGGGCAGGTCACAAGCGTTTTCGATTCATCGCCGATGAGCCGTTCCTTGTCGTCGAACGTGTAACGGCTTGGAGCCCCCACCTTCTCTCCGACAACCTGTTTCTTCAGCGCGGAAAGTTGTGGCCAAGGAAAGATCTCACGTCTCGCGCTCATGCCGCCGAGAAAGTAGATGGCGATCAAGGCGGCCAGGCCGACTGCCATTGTTTTGCGCATGTCGTTACCTTTCAAACATCATCCGATCACATGGAGCCTATCGGACCGATCAAGGCTGCTCCAGCCATGAAGGTTCCTTTACACACCAGCCACATCTGCTTTCTTCGGGCATGATCTTTGTCGTCGCGAAGATCGAGCCCCAATCGACGACAATTTCGCGTGGAGTCGCCGCAAACCTGCTCTAAACTATAGATCGGACCAGTGATTACAATCATCCGGATGGGTTAGATCGTACCTGCTATGGGCGGGTCCAGATAAAGCAGCTCACGGCTGGAATGACGGAGGTTGGGGGCGCATTTTTGCGCCGAGCTCTTCCGACGCGGGAATGTCCTCCGATCGAAACAGCCATCATCCGTCTTGGCGTATCAATACTCCGCCCTAGCTCTGCCCACGGCATGGAGGAAGACGATGAAGATGCAGAAATTCGCAATTACCGATGCGGTCCTCGAGCGTTCCCCCGGACAGGAGGCAGACATCTCCGTCGGCAATCTGGTCGACGAGCGGCACGGAGGGCCGATCACCATCGGCTATGGGCGTTACGCGCCCGGCCAGAGCCTGACCGAGACGATTGTTGTTGACGACGTCATGATCGTTCTGGAAGGGCGGCTTTCGGTCGCGACAGAGGCGGGAACGGTCACCGCCGGACCGGGCGAGATCGTCTACATGCCCAAAGGTGAAACGGTGACGATCAGCACGCATGAGGAGGGCGCGCTCACCGCCTATGTCACCTATCCGCATTGGCGCCCGGCGCACGCCTGAAGCGGAGCGCTTTTGCTCATTGCCTGTCACGGTATTTCTCCTGTGACATCAGGTGGCTGATCTCGATAAATTCACGCGCCTTTGCCAACGCATTCACCCTGGCAAAAGGTCCTTCGCCCGTGCCCACCTAGGCTGGGAAAGGGTTTCGCCACGCGTCCAGTTCTTCAAGCCGGTCGTACCACGCCTGTATATGCCGAAACTCGGCAAGTGGAATCTCAGCAGAAGTCGCATAAGGAAGTGCAGCGGCCAATGCGAAATCTGCGACAGTCAGTGTCTTCCCGACGGCGACGCTGTTCTTGGCCAAATGATCGTCGAGCACGCGAGCATGGAGCCGAAAACTCGTCTTCGCATTTTCGATCACGGTGACGTCAGGCTCCCCGCCGAACAACGGCTTGATCAAGGTTTCAAACCACAGCGTTGCCCCGTGCTGGGTGAAGTGACTGGCATCCCAACTCAACCAGCGCAGCACGTCGATCTGGCGGTGGTCATGCGGCCAAAAATCCGATGCCACGCTGTCAGACAGCCTGCACATGATCGCGTTCGCTTCCCATAAGGTTCCGGCATCATCCTGCAGCACCGGGACTTTTCCGTTCGGGTTAAGGGCCAGGAATTCTGCGGAGCGCTGTTCTCCGCTTGCCAGGTCAACCCTGACGAACTCGACGTCGGCTTTCAGATAACGAGCGGCGGCGCAGGCCTTGCGGGGATTGAGCGTCTCGCAATAATAGAGCTTCATCGCCGCCTCACGCATGATCCGGCCTTTCGGATTCAGTCCCGAGAAACAAGCTCAATCGCTCGAAACTTTGCGACCAGCCGTCTTCATGACCCTCAAGTGACGATGCGTTATCAAATCCACTCTGCCGAAAAGTCATTTCCGTGCCTCCGCCGCTTTCCCTGAACGTGATGGTGACGACTGTTTCCGGGCTATTTTCGCCGGTTGCGAGCTCCCAGGCATGTGTGAAGACAAGCCTGTGCGGCGGCTCGACCTCCAGATATTGTCCGCCGACCCAATGCTCTTCTCCATCTGGCGCGATCAGACAGGCGCGGTGTCTACCGCCGGGCCAGGCTTCAAGTCGGTCGCCCACCGCCTTGAAACCGTGCGGACCGCACCATTGCGCCAACGCTTTCGGGTCGGTCCATGCCCTGAAAACCAGATCGCATGGAGCATCGAACCTTCGGACAAGAACCAGGTCGCGGGTGTTGTCGGTGTCGGTCTCTGAATTAGTCATTGTCGTATCCTTGTACCTTGGACAGATAGTCATCGAGACGATCAAAGCTTTGATCCCAGAAACGTCTGTAATCGGCGATCCAATCGGCAACCGTCTTCAACGCGGCCGGCTCAAGGACGCGCGGACGCGAATTCGCTTCACGGCCGGAGCGGATCAATCCGGCCTGTTCCAGGACCTTGAGATGCTTCGATATAGCAGGCTGAGACAACTCGAAGGGATCAGCGAGTTCGGCCACCGTCGCCTTGCCGCTCGCAAGGCGCCCAAGAATTGCTCGCCTCGTGGGATCGGCGAGTGCGGAGAAAATCGCATCGAGCTTGTCGTCCATATATCACCATCTAGCTATATAGCCATATGGATATATTGTGGATAGCGTAATGTCAAAGGTAATTTTGCATGGTCGAAATCATGGGACAAAATCGGTGTTGATGGCTCCCGATCATGTCGGGATAGGTCGCTTGTTCCTGCTGCAGACGCCACCCCGCGCTCCGTCCTCCTCGGGCTTGACCCGAGGATCCACTCTGGCCTCCTCAATCAGCAGCAAGCATGGATCCCAGGCTCAGGGCCTGGGATGACGGAGGAGGGGTTTCGCTAACCAAAGGGAGGTTGAGTGAGGCTCGAAGGTGGCTGCCGCTGCGATCAGGTGGCGCCAGCAACCACATGATATTGCTTCGCCCACGGCTGTCGGTGAAAGCGGCCGACCGCGCCCAAGACCAGATCGCGGCAACAGCAATGAGGGTGACAAAGACCCTCAGCGGCGCAAGATGCGCATAGTCGCGGTGGCGTAGAACCGTGAAAACCGCAGTTGCGATGATGATCGGAAGTCTCCGGCGCTCAAGGACTTGAGCGCAATGGATTCCTGTGACGAGCACAGGAAGGAGGGAGATCGAGGCGGCGCTTTTGCCAATCTTTCTGCCCTGGCGGCTGGCCGGATTTTCTGCTTCCGGGCATCTTTCCCCGCTGAGGAGAAGAGGACAAGTGTAGCAGCGCCTTCCTTCCCCTTGCCAGCCGCGCGCGGCGCCTGGCGCTCAGCGATCCAACCAGGCGGCGAGGCCATCCAGCGTCTGCAGCCCGTATTCCACCGCGCCGAAGCCGATGACCACCTGACGCCGCTTGGCGCTGGCGTGGAGCTGGCGCATGGTCAGCACCGTCTTGCCGTCGGCCTGCTCATCGAAGGTCGCCGTGGCGCGGAAACGGTCGGGGTCGTCAGGGTCGGGCGTGCCATAATCCATCACGATCCGCTCGTTCGGCACGATCTCCAGAAAGCGCATGAGGTTTGGGAAGCGCTGCTCCCGGCCCTCGAACACGCCCACCATGTCGAACCGCCAGACCCCACCCTCGCGGATATCGGCTTCGTGGGTCTCGATGCTGAGGCCGGCCGGCCCGTACCATTCGCCAAGCGCCTTGGGATCCATCCAGGCGGCAAAGACCTTGTCGCGCGGGTGGTTGAGCAGCTTCACCAGCACGATTTCGCGGTCGAGCGACCATGTCTCAAACAGGCTTGCCATGTCCTTCATCATCCTCTTCGGTTTTGTCCAGGTAGACTTCCAGGCGATCCAACCGCTCGGTCCAGCGCCGGCGCTCCGATACCATCCAGTCCGCCGCCTCGTCGAAACGCGCCTGCACCAGCCGGCACCAGCGGCTGCGCCCGCGCTTCTCGCTGGCGATCAGGCCGCAATCTTCTAACACCTTGAGATGCTGGGCGAAGGAGGGCAGCGCCATGTCGAAAGGCTCGGCAAGCGCGCTGACAGGCAACTCGCCGTCGACCAGCCGCGACACCACAGCACGGCGGGTCGGGTCGCTGAGAGCGTGAAAGGCGAGGTCGAGAGGGGTCGAATGGTAAGGCATATCAATCCGTAAAATGGTCGGTGGCGGCGGTCAAGGATAAAAAGGTACTTGCCTTAGTATCTGGCTCCGAATATGAAGGTAGTTGCCTTAGTATCCTGAATGGTGGGGCAGTATGGTGCAACAACCCGCAAGGAGGACTCCAATGGTAGTTCGTGTCGATCTCATGATCTCGCTCGATGGTTTCGCGACAACGACGGACCAGACGCCCGAAACCCCGTTCGGCGAGGACTGGCCGCGTCTCGTCGGCGCGTATGCGGCAACGCGAACGTTCCGTGAGCGCGTGCTCAAGGATACGACGGGGGAAGGGACCACAGGTCTCTACGACGACTATGCGAAGGAATATTTCGAGAATGTGGGCGCCGAGATCATGGGCGCCGGCATGTTCGGTCTCCACAACTTTCCCGACGATCCGAACTGGCGTGGCTGGTGGGGCGACGAGCCGCCTTTCGGATGTCCGGTCTTCGTCCTCACCCGCAAGTCGCGGCCCTCCCTGGAGATGGCCGGTGGCACCACTTTCCACTTTCTCAATACCAGCCCTGATGACGCGCTCCAGCAGGTGGTGAGGACCGCAAACGGCAAGGATGTGAGGATAGGCGGTGGTCCTACCGTCGTTCGCGACTATCTCAAAGCTGGCCTTGTCGACCGCCTTCATGTTGCTATCACGCCGATTTTGCTCGGGCGCGGTATCCGCCTGTGGGACGATCTACGCGGCCTGGAAGCTGGCTACGCCGTCAAGGCGGAAACGTCACCGAGCGGCACCATCCACCTCACTTTCCAACGCTAGCCGCTATCCTCCGGCCGATCTCGGCCCCTTGCATGACGCCGCTCCGCGTGCTAAACACTGAACTATATGGTTCAGTTTTCGACAGCTCGTCTTGATGCCTCCTTTGCCGCGCTCTCGGACGCCACGCGACGCGGCGTTCTGGAGCAGCTCGGGAGCGCGGATGCTTCGATCACGGAGCTCGCAGAGACATTCCACATGACCCTCACGGGCATGAAGAAGCATATCGGCGTCCTGGAGCAGGCAGGGCTGGTGACGACGGAGAAGGTCGGGCGCGTGCGGACCTGCAGGCTCGGCTCACGCGGGCTCGAGGAAGAGGCGGCCTGGATCGAAGCGCGCCGCCAGATCTGGAACGCACGCTTCGACGCGCTTGATCAAGTCATCGAGGCCCTGAAACGGAAGGAGAAAATCGATGGGGGAAAGAGCGAGTAACGGCCGCACGGTGGTCGAACGGAGGTCGGAGCTTGAACTCGTGGTGACGCGCACCTTCAACGGCCCGGTTCGCCTCGTATTCGACGCGTGGACCAAGCCGGAATTGTTCAAGCTGTGGTGGGCGCCGAAGTCGATGGGCGTGCCCCTGCTTTCCTGCGAGATGGATGTTCGCACCGGGGGCAGCTATCGCATCACGTTCGGACAAGACGCCTCGGACGCCATGGCCTTCTTCGGCAAGTATCTCGACGTGTCGCCGCCATCGCGCCTCGTCTGGACCAATGACGAAGGCGGGGAGGAGGGCGCCGTCACCACGGTGACCTTCGAGGAAGAGGACGGCAGGACGCTGCTGGTCCTGCAGGAACTCTATCCCTCGAAGGAAGCGCTCGACCAGTCGTTCGTCGGCATGGAAGACGCGCTGCCCGAGCAGTTCGAGCAGTTGGATGAACTTCTCATCACGCTCAGCGCGAGCGTGTGACAGCCCACCTTCAACTCAACTGCTTAGACCGCTCGAACTTCGGCAAGCCGCTTGACTGCGTACTCGTCCTGCCAGCAGACGGCGGCTTCCCATGCGGCTGAGGCTTGCGCGGCGATGTCATGTGCGCCGTCGTCGAGATCGGCGGCGTTGTCGGGCAGCACCAGGTCAAGGTCGGGGACGTCGACATGTGACTCATCCCAGTCGATCAACGCGACCCGATCTGCGGTGATGCGGACGTTGCCGGGGCTGTTGGGGTTGCCGTGGACGACGCATGTCTGACGCCCGATGAGCCGCGCCCACGCTGCTCGGCATCGAACAACGCCCTCAGGCGGCATCGCGGTAAGGTTGATCCTCGTTCCGGTCTCAGTATGCAGGAGGTCGGTCGACGATCGCCAGCCCGGGCGCTGCGGCCAGCCCTGCGTCAGCCGATGCAGCTCGCGCAGAGTGTCGGCCACGCGACGCCAATCGGACCCCGTCTCGGGCGGGCCGCCCTCCATGTATTTCATCACCACCAGACCGTCCACGAACAGCCGGCCGTCAATCGTCGGGATCGGCACCGGAACGGTCATGCCCTCACGGTCGAGGTGTTGGAGCAGTTCGGCTTCCCATGCGAGATCAGCGTCGCTCCTGGAGCCGAGACGAGCGACCGCGAGCTGCCCGTGGACGCGAACGCTCCACACGTCGTTGGCAACGCCACCGGTGAGCCGTTCGATGCGAACCGCACCTTCACCCCATTGCTCGAGCGCTTCCCATCCCATTGGCGATACCCTTGGAGCCCATGATTAAATGACGAAAGAAATACGCGTCGCGATTGTTCCCACCCGCTGTCACATCTCCGGCAGGCCGGCCTTTCGAAAGCCGTCGACAAAGTGGTCTCGTACAGATGCATCACGCAGCGGCTGGGAGCTGAGCCAATGGCTGATCGTGAAATGAGGGTGGGCGATCAGGAACAATTCTGCTTCTCGCCGCGCCTCCTCAAGGTGGCCCAACTGCGCAAGCGTAGCAGCCAGGAATTTGCGTGAGTTGGTACGATACGTATCTTCCCTGCGGAGTGTCGCGGCTGCCGCCTCATAGTCACGCGCGGCGTACTGCGCCTGCCCAAGATGACAAAGATACCAGCAGGTTGGATGGGGATTGAGCCGCAGAGCTTTTTCGATTTGCGCTAGTCCATCGGCAACCCTGCCGTCCAGCACGGACATGTCCGACATGGCGGCCCAGGTGTCGGCGTGGTTGGGGTCCAGCTCCAGGGCCTTGGCGAAGGCGGCGTCCGATTCCTCCCATCGCCGCTCATAAGCCAAAATGGTCCCCAGAACGTAACGGCAGCCGGCATCGTTGGGATCTAGGTCGACCGCGTTCTGCGCGAGCGTCACCGCCATCCGACGGTTAGGATCTTCGGGCTCGCCGAAATGAGTCCAGGCAAGCCAACGGTTATAGGCGAGCAGACCGAGCGCCTCGGCATATAATGGCTCGAGCTTAACCGCGCGTTGGAGCAGCATATAGGCCTCACGCTCAGTTTGCGGCGACTCTTCCGTCAGGAGGCGGGCGCGCACACACAGATCATACGCCTCAAGGTTCTTCGGCCGATTGCGCTGCTTCGGGATGGTCAGCCGGCCGACGAGGGCTTCAACAATCTTGGCGTTAACTTCATCCTGTAATTCGAAAACATCTTCCACCGTTCTGTCAAACCTGTCGGCCCACAAGTGCTGGCCGCCAAGCGCGTCGATCAATTGGGCATTGATGCGGACACGGCCCATTGCGCGTCTGGCGCTCCCCTCCAGGACGTAGCGGACGCCGAGTTCCTGGGCGACCAGCCGTACGTCGACCGGCTTGCCCTTGTAGCAGTACACGGAATTGCGCGCGATGACGAACAGGCCAGCCGTACGGGAAAGGTCGGTGATCAGGTCTTCGGTCAAGCCGTCGACGAAAGGCGCGTCCGCTTCATCCCCACTCATATTCGTGAACGGCAATACAGCGATCGAGGGACATTCGGGCAGCGGCAATGTGCTCTGCAGCGCATCCGGCCAATGCCACACGCGGACCGGGCGAGTCAGGTTCTTTAGGTAGCGTTCGCCTGCATCAAAGAACCGGTCGCCGATCTTGCCGACGATCTCGCCGTGAACTTTGGCTGAAATGCAGATACCTCCCGGTGCGGCCTGCGCCTCGAGTCGCGCCGCGACATTGACGCCGTCGCCGAGCATGTCTGAACCGTCGTCAATGACATCTCCCAGATTGACGCCTACACGCAAAAGCAGGCGCCGGTCCCCGGAAACCTCAACAGCAGTGGTGGCCCGTTGCATTTCCAATGCTGCTGCGACCGCGTCCACTGCACTACCGAATTCGATTAGGAATCCGTCGCCCACGACCTTGAAGATGCGACCGTTGTGGCGCATCACAGCCGGCTCGATAACGCCAGAACGGAGTTCCCTGAGGTTCGCCAGCGTTGCGACTTCATCAGCCTCCATCAGGCGTGTATATCCCACCACATCGGCAACGACGATGGCGGCAAGGCGACGCTGAATAGATTGGTCCGTCATGTGAGGACAAGCCTAATGACCAAATTAGCAAGTTATTGTTCAACCGCAGGTCAGTCAACAAATCGTAAGAGGTAATATCCAGGCGATCTCCACCTCGATCGAGCAGTCATGCTTCTTTGTGAACGTCTGGCTGGGAGCGGGGGTTTCGGCGGAAGTGCCCAGTTCTGTCCGGGGAGACCCGAACTGCAACTGCACTGCATTTCTGGCTAACTTCCAGATGCGGCCAGTCTCCTTCCGGCCACATTTTGGTCATCGCCAACCCTTCGATATGGCCCCTTTTGGCGCAAAGCTGCCGTTGGTGGCAACCCGAAGGCTCCACCTCGGGATCGCCCGTCGCTAGTCGCCGCTTCCCCCAACCAGCTCCCATAAATCGACCTTCTCGGCGCGCCCCTTGACCGGCACCAGGCCCAGCGGGCGAAGAACGAAGCAATCGGCGACAGCATCGTGGATGGCGGCGCTGACCAGGATCGACGTATTGAATTCCTTGTTCAATCCTTCCAGCCGCGAGGCGACATTGATCGTATCGCCCATGGCCGTGTACTGCTGCCTGGAAATTGCGCCGAAGCTGCCGACGACCGCCGGGCCGGTGTGCAATCCAAATCGGGTGATGAGCGCGGGACGGCCATTCTGGCGGTTGGCTTCATTCAACTCGTCGATCGCCGCTTTCATGGCAAGCGCGCATCGGCAGCCGTTTTCGGCATGTCTGACATCTGGAACAGGGGCGTTCCACATGACGAAAATGGAATCGCCGAGATATTGCACGACAGTGCCGCCATTGCGTTCGGCAATGGTGTTCAACAGTTCGAAATAGGCTGACAGCATATCGACCACGTCCTCGGGCGAATGCTGCTCGGATATGGTGGTAAAGTCTCTGATGTCGGTGAAGAGCACCGTCACATCCTGACGCTGCGCCTTGGCGACCGCTCGCCCTTCGGGATTGACGATCCGTCTGACGACTTCACGCGGAACATAGAGGGCAAACTGGCTGATGGCATGGCGGCTTGCCGCCAGCGCGCTCGCCAGCGTGTTGATCTCCGATATGAAGGAATGGGAGGCACCTTTCTCGCCGACATCGAGATCGCCGATCCTGCGCGCCTCGTCGGCCAGCCGATAAAGGGAGCGGCTGACCATGCGGGACAGCATCACCGAGGCGGCGACACCCGCGATCAGGAAGGCGGCCGCAATCAGGAGATTGTGCATCAGCAGCCGATTGGCCTCCGCCACCAGATCTTCCAGGGGCACGACGATTGCGGCGACGCTTCCCTTGAACAGACCGGACACACCGACGGGGGCGATCTGCAGGATCTGGCGTTCGCCATCGAGATCGATCCGCACCACGCCGCCGCTTGCAAAGGCCGGATCCCGCCTGAGCCTCGCCACCGTTTCGAGGCTCGTGTCGTAACTGTCTTTCGTCGTATCGACGGCAACGGCGCCATCGGCATTTTTCGACCATACGTCGAGAAGCCTGTTCATGATTGCCGGGTCGGAATGGGCGATCAGATCATCGGCGTCATCGATGATGTAGGCGCGCGCCCGCGGCGAAATCTCCTGCGCATCCAGCAGCCGGCTGACAGTCATCAGGTGGATGTTGATGCCGACGACAACCTGATCGTCGTCTCTCATCGGTGCTGCGATCGTCAGCGTTGGAAGCTGCAGCGTTCCCGCAACATACGGTCCGACGGATACTTCCTCGCTGTGCTGGATGACGAATTGGTACCAGGGGCGTTGCCGCGGATCGAATGATGCATAGTCGACGTCACGCTCGGCGATCGGGCTTGCCTGGCGGTCGAGGAAGCGAAACGTCGATATGACGTCCGGGCCCTGTCTGCGTGCTATCGTGCGGATCGCGAAAGTCGTGCCATCGGGTGCTGCGAGGATCCGGCGGACATCCTGCCTTTGCGTGTTGATGAGCTGCAGATACGAGCCGTCAGGATAGCCGGTGTAGACGCTTGTCGCGTTGGGGACGTTTCTGAGAACCTCCAGAAAGAATTGCTGTTTCGCCGTGATATCCTGGGGCGGCGGGGAGGTGAGCTGCGGCAGGGTCGATGCCAGTGCCACCGCCTCGGTGCCGCCCTGCAGCGTATTGCGGTAGCCCTCGATCAGCCGCAGGCTCATCTCGCGCATCTGCTGCACGCCCGCACTGACGGCAGCATCGCTTCCTTGCCTGAACGCCAGCCAGATGATTGGCGTCGAGGTGCAAAGTAGCGAGGCGACGACCAAGACGCCGAGATGCAGTCTTAGGGGTTTGGACCAGTGCACGAGATTTCCCCCGAAATGCGGACACGTCTCAGCACACGAGGCATAGCCAACGATGGCAGCTAACTGCTTTTTGAAAACTTACACAAGGCGGTGCGTGCGGTTACACCGCCGCTGCACGTCTCGGCAGAACTAGATCGCCGACCGTGTGAGCTGTCGCCGATCATGTTCGCATGCGCCGCTGCCCTTGCTCCAGCCGCCACCCCACGCTCCGGCTTCCTCGGGCTCGACCCGAGGATCCACTCTTGCCTCGATCGGCAGCGGGCATGGATCCCAGGCTCAAGGCCTGGGATGACGGAGGGTGGAGGGCGCGTACGCCGTACCCCCGCCGGCGCAGCAGGCGGGTTTTGCGAAGCCCCCGCTGGCGCAGGGGATGGCATTGAGTATTCGAAATTTCGCCCGCGCCAATCTATGCGTAACCGAACGGGAGATCTCCCGTTCGCCTCAGGCCCGCTTCCGCCACATCTGCGTGACGCTTCGCCAGACGGCCGAGACCAGGAAATAGAAGGCGCCGAGGCCGGCATAGCCGGCGATGTTGGCGATGGACGGCGCTTCCGGCATTTGCGCCTGGGCGATGAAGAAGGCGCCTGCCACCGCGGATTGGCCGCCGCTGAGGATCATCGCCCACTGGCCGCCATCGGTCTTCCATCGCCGGACGGCGGTTCCAAGCTGCAGCAGGCCGGAAAAGATCGCCCAGAGGCCGAAGACGCCGAGAACCCAGTTCATGCTCATCGTCAGGGCGACGATCACGGCAGCTGTAGTCACCGCGCTGACGGCGACGTTGATCGCCTGGCTGCGGTTGTTTGGCAGGCCGCCGTTCCGAGCTGCATCGATGAGGTTGGCGGCGGCATCCCAGGCCGGGTAGAGGATCAGCAAACCCGCCGCGACGGCAAGCGACTGGAGCCCGGCCGTCAAGGCGGCGGCGACCCAGATGGCGGAAAAGGCTGCGCGGGTGAAGTAATAGCGCGTCAGCCACTCTTCCCTGTCGCCAGACGCGATGGTGGTTTGATCGGTGGTCATCATGATCTCTTTCCTGTGTGTGATGGTGTTGGTCTGATAGGGGCGGCTCACCGTCATCAGCGGCGGCGTCCGTCATCGAGACTGGTTTTCAGCTCCGCCGGGCCGCTGGCGAGCCGAAGTTCTCCGTCGTTCGGGTCCATCGGCTGCCGGTCAGGCGGCATTCCCTGGTAAATCGCCGGTCGAACCGGGGGCGGCCCGGCCGACCGGCGACGACGTGGTCACATGGGCGGGACCACGCCATTCTTTCCGACAAGGACCTGATGGGCGAGGGGACCCGAGGCAGCCTTTTCGGCGGGGATGAAGACGACGGCGCCGGGAACGAGATCGTCCTTGGTGGCCGGAGCGATGGTCACGACCGGCGTGCCGTCCGGAATGGCGATCTTCTTTTCCTTGCCGTGATAGGAGACGGTGACGGTGCGGCCGTCGACGCCCTTGACGGCGTCGGCCACGGTCGCATTGGTCATGCTGCTGTTGGGCTTGAGGTCCCAGCCGTAGCTGCCTTCACCGGCACCTTTCATCGCCGGCGGGAAGATCAGCACCTCAAGCGCGCCGTCGCCGCCGCCTTCACTCGGCAGGGATGCGATGCCGACGAAGTCGCCCGGCTTGATGTCGGTGACCGCAGCATTTGCAACGCTCGCCAGCTTCCAGCAGTCGGCAAGCGTGACATCGATGGTCTCTCCTTCGCGGGTCTTCACCTTGAGAGCGGAGCCGCTATAGGCGACGATGCTGCCCCGGACGTGGACCTGCTCGGCCTTCTGGTCTTCGGCATGGGCGGGCGCCGCTGGAAGGGCCGCCGACGCGATTGCGCTGAGCCCAAACGCGAGAGCGGGAAGAATGGTCTTGAACATGCTTGTCTTCCTACTAGTTGGTAGCTTTCTGGTCGTGGTTGTTGCTTCGGGCGTATATTCCGTCCGGAGCTCTATCGAGCAGCGGTTGGCGTGAGCCGCTGCAAGGTGGGAGCCAGAATGGTGGCGAAGACCTCCGGAGTCCCGTAGGCCCGGGCTGAGAGCATGGCGCCATGGACGGAGGCCATGAAGGCTTCAGCCTCGACGCGCGGTTCGCTCGACAGTTTCAAACTCCCGTCCTGAGCGCCTCGTTCCATCGCCGAGGTCAGCCATGCCGAGGCAAAGCGGAAGAAAGCCTTGACCTCGGCTGCGACCTCCGGCGGCAGTGCCGGCAGTTCGCTCGCAAGCAGGGCGCAGACGCAAAACGGCCGGCTTGCATCCTCGATGCACTGGGCCCAGTGGCCTGCATAGGATTGGAGAAGCGCCAGGGGATCCTGCACCCGCTGCTCCAGGCCCGCGATACCCGCCTCGGCATCTTCGCGATATCGCACCACAAGCGTGCGCACCAGATCGGTCTTGCTGGGGAAATGGTGATGGATGCTGGCCTTGCGGATCCCGACGACGGCAGCAATGTCGGCATAGCTGAAGCCGTTATAGCCTCCGTTCATGATCAGGGTTCGGGCGGAGGCCAGGATCTCGTCGGACGTCGTCAAAAGATTGCTCATAAAGCCATCTACCTTCCAGTAGGAAGGCTGTCAAGCAAAATGCAATTTTCTGCTGTCGGCCGTCGTCGAGGCGGTTACCGTGATGGCGGCATCGGTTGTAGCGACCAGCCTTGACTCGCCTCGAACCACCAGAACATAATCAGAACACCTAATATGTGGGGATGGAGTTCTGGATGTGCGGCCGCGTCTATATCAAGACCTCGCTTGAGGAACTGGTGCGCAATTTCGCCTTCGCAGAGCGAGGCGCGATCGATGCGCTCGGAAACCGATTCCCACTCTACAACGGCGCGCCGACGCTGGATTATCCCATCATTATTCGCGATATGGTCCGCGAGCCTGACATCATGGGGCCGATCTTCGCCTCGGCGCGCTGGGGTCTGATGCCGGCATGGATGAAGCCGGGAGGGCGTCCGCCGCCGATCAATGCGCGCTGCGAGGGCATCGGTACCAACGGCCTGTTCCGCTCGGCCTACAGGTCGCGCCGTTGCCTGGTGCCGATCAACGGCTTCTTCGAGTGGAAGGATATCTTCGGCACGGGCAAGAACAAGCAGCCCTATGCGATCGCCATGGCCGACGGCTCGCCCTTTGCGCTCGCCGGCATCTGGGAGACGCGGCGCGACAATGACATAGAGATCCGGAGCTTCGCAATTATCACCTGCGAGCCGAATGAGATGATGGCGCAGATCCATGATCGGATGCCGGTCATCCTGCATCGTGAGGATTATGAACGCTGGCTATCGCCGGAACCCGATCCAAACGACCTGATGAAGCCATTCCCGGCCGAGCTGATGACCATGTGGCCGATCGGCCGCAAAGTGGGTTCGCCCAAGAATGACACGGCTGACATTATCGATCCGATCGACCCCGATCCGGAGCCGACGCTGATCTGAATTCACCGGCTCGGGCGGGAGCCATCCATCAACCATGCGGTCAAAGCGATACCTCGCGAGAGGACAGGACGACGCATGCCAGAACAAATCACCTGGAAATCGTGGGAACATGTCAGCGGCCGAGAAATCAAATACAAATGGCGGCACGCCTGGAAGGAGAAACCCGGTGACGATTACGTCGCTTTTGACGGCGATACCCAGATCGGAAGGATATTCCGGCCATAGGCAGGCGGAGGGATCGATAATCGATGGTTCTGGATCGTGGCGACGGACGGCAGCCCTCGACTGGATTGGCCGTCAGCCGGATACGAGGACAGTGCCTATGTCGCCTCGAGGCGGCTCGAAATGATCTACGAGAGCATCAAGAGCGGGAAACGGAGGACGGCGCATCCATGAGCATTGAAGCAGGCAGGCGTGATGTCGGCTTCGCCGATCGCGACGTGAGGGTCTCACGCGCCCGACGGTGCAACGGCCCGCAACGCGGTCCTGACGATCGCATCGCCGAACTCCGGCGAGACCGGGCGATGGCCGACCAGCAGCCGGAAGAAGACCGGTCCGTAGATCATGTCGAGCAGCGCCTCCATATCAAGCGGCGGAACGATTTCTCCCCGAGCCAGAGCCTCCTCCAGGATGACACGACCCGCGTTGCGGCTCGACAGGATCACCTGATTGCGGAAGGCCTTGGTGAATTCGCTTTCCGGGTCGGCGGCCGCAAGTGCCATGGTGATCTGCCGCCCGCGCGTGCTCGCAAAGGCAGTCACCAGTCCGCTCATCTGCGCGCCGAGAGCCGCCTGCGCCGTGCCCCCTCCCACCTCCGCTTCCGGTAGCCGGTTGACCAGAAGAGCGGCCATCGCCAGTTCCTGCGCGTTGGCCCAGGAGCGGTAGATCGTCGGCTTGCCGACACCGGACCGCGCCGCCACGGCTTCGATCGTCATGCGGCCAAAACCTTCGGCCATCAGGATTTCGTGGGCGGCCTCCAAGGCACGCCTCTGCGCGGCAGCGCTTGGCGGCCGCCCGCGTTTCTTCGGTGTTGCGTTATTCTCTTGACTCATATCTTTACGATACGTAACGTTAATATAAGACCCAGTCAAGGAGGATCACCCATGCCGAGTTTTGCCCGAAAAGTGAGCGCCTACTTCATCGTCAAGGATGCGGCACGGGCTATCGACTTCTACAAGGAGGCTTTCGGCTCCACGGAAGTCTTCCGCATGACCGATCCTTCGGACGGGCGGATCGGCCATGCCGAGTTGCGTTTCGGAGAGACGCTGATGATGTTGGCAGACGAATATCCGGACTTCGGCGCCCTCTCTCCCGATACCATCGGAGGCTCGCCGGTGACCTTCCACATGGACACGGTGTCGACCGACGAAGCACTGGCGCAGGCGCTGTCGGCCGGGGCGACGATGCTGCGCCCGGCGACCGACCAGAGTTTCGGCGAGCGGGTGGCGCAGGTGCTTGATCCCTTCGGTCATCGCTGGATGTTGTCGCAAACCATCGAGCAGGTCACGCCTGAGGAGATGCAACGCCGCTGGAACGAGGGTATGTCGGCGTGAGTGCCGCAGCCCTTGAAGCGCTCGAGGAGGCTGAGCGCGCCTTCAACGCGGCGATGGTGTCCAACGATCCCATCCAGATCGCCGGCTGCATCACCCAGGACTGGGTGCTGGTGACGCCTGAGCGTGGCCCGATCCCTGCACAGGCTATTCTTTCGGCGATCGGATCCGGTGTCTTGAGCCATGACACGATGACCAAGACGACGCATCACGTCCATCTGCTCGGCAATGTCGCCACGGTTACCGGTCGCGGACAGAACACCGGCATGTTCCGTGGCGAACCGATATCGGCCGACGAATGGATCACCGACGTCTATCACCGGCAGGGTAACAGGTGGCGGTGCGTACTGACCCACCTCACCCCTGTTTGCAGCCCCTTGGAAATCCCTCCGATTCAAGACAAGATCATCCCGCTCTAGCTGGGGGACTCCGATGGAAAACCACGAGCCGTTTTTACGCGAGGCGATTGCACTCTCGAAATCCGCGGTGGCAAACGGCGACGAACCGTTTGGCTCTGTGCTGGTGAAGGAGGGCGAAGTCATCCTGCGCGCCGAAAACAGCGTCTTCAGCGGCCGCGATATGACCAACCACGCAGAGATGAACCTGGTGAAACTGGCGGCGCAGCATTACGACACTGCTTTTTTCGCCGACTGCACGCTCTACACCAGCACGGAGCCCTGCGCGATGTGCTCCGGGGCGATTTACTGGTCGGGCATCGGGCGCATGGTGTTTGCGTGTTCCGAAACACGGCTTGGCGAGATTGCCGGGATCGGGTTGAACGTGCCAAGCCGGGCGGTGTTGCAAACCGGCGCGCGCAACGTCACCGTGGTTGGCCCGACGAACCTCGAAGACGAAGCCGCCAAAGTCCATCAAGAATTCTGGCCGAAGCATCTGGGCAAGGCTTAGAGGTTGCCGGCGATAAGCCGAGGCAGCTATCTCCCGCAACGCCCGCTATCACGGGATCGCTGCACGGATGTCTGGCGGCCGCGCACGCGTAAGACGCGGTTTGCGGCTCAGCGCCTGTATTCGGGCTCGCTGCGATCGAGCGCGCGCTTCACCGATTCCAGATGGAGCCGGGCCGATTCCGGGTCTCCTTCGCGCATTTGCCGGTAGGCCGCTTCGGCGATCTCAGGCGCGACGGCAAGGACGTCACGTCCGGTCGACAGCGCGAGCGTCTGCACTTCGCAGGCGCGCTCGAGGTAATAGAGGTCGTCCCAGGCCTCTGCGATATTGGGTGCGCAGACCATGACGCCGTGGTGCTTCATGAAGACGATGTCGGCATCGCCGATTGCGGCCGCGATGCGATCGCCCTCGCGCGCGTCGAGCGCCAGGCCGTTATAGTTGCGGTCGACGGCCGTGCGTCCATAGAATTTCAAGGCGGTCTGCCCGGCAAAGATCAGGGGATCGCCCTCCGTCATCGAAAGGGCGGTGGCATAAGGCATATGGGTGTGGAATGCCGCCTTGGCGCGGGGAATGTTCTTGTGAATCCTGGCGTGGATGTAAAAGGCGGTGGCCTCAGGCTGTCCGCTGCCCGACACCACGTTGCCGTGAAAGTCGCAGATCAACAACATCGAGGCCGTCAGTTCGGCGAAAGCGTAGCCGTAAGGATTGACGATGAACAGGTCGTCATAGCCGGGAACGACGGCCGAGAAGTGGTTGCAGATCCCTTCCTCCATGCCGAGCCTTGCCGCCATCCGGAAGCAGGCCGCAAGATCGACGCGGGCCTGCCAGATATCGTCCGTATCAAGTTTCGGCTGGTTGGGGCCGCCGGCGGGCGAGGGGGCTGTATTGAGGGAGTGCGCCATGGGTTCGTTTCAGATTGGTGTCGAAGGAGAGGGTGGCTATGTTCTGGATTACCCCCGGATCAGCCTCGCATCAAGCCGGCTGGAGACAAACATGGTTCGCTTCATTTGCAAATCCGCATTGGCGCTCGGCGCACGCGTGAGACGCGGCCTGCGACCGGCTCGCGACAGTCTGACCGTCGATTGCACAATCTGACAGGCCGCTGCCCCGCCTCACATTGGCGGCATTCCCTCGAATTTTTGCACAGCCCGATCGGTCTTGTCCCAGGCAAGGCCGCGCGCGGTGTAGGTCACCATCTGCGGTTGGTATCGGCCGGGCTCGTCGAGGCTTGCGGCGTGGATGGTGAAGAAGTCAGGCATGTAGGAGAAGGTCATATAGACCGGCGAGCCGCAGGCGGGGCAGAAGCCGCGGGTCTTGACGTTGCCGTTGTCGGCGACCATCTGCCAATGCGTCGCCTGCCCTTCCAGCTTCACCGCCTGCCGGCTCGGGAAGGTCAGATAGGATCCGTGCCCGGTGCCGCTGCTTGCCTGGCAGTCGCGGCATTGGCAGTCGTTCATCGCAATCGGTTCTGCCGAGATTTCATAGTGGATCGCACCGCAGGCGCATCCGCCGGTGTAAGGCTTGCTCATGTCTCTCTCCTGATAAAACGCCGTATTGGCGACGGCGGTCGCCTCAGTTCTTTTCGTCGGCGATGGCGCCGATCTTCTTCACGACCTTCTTCCAGCCTTCGCCCATCTTCTCGAAGGCGGTCTCGTTTTTCGGCAGCACGAAGCCGGAATGGATGAGGCGCAGCCGCGTGCCGTTCTCGACCTTGGACAGGATGAAGGTGACGACGGTGTCGAGCGGCGAGCCGTAGCCGACATTGCCCTCATGCCCGCCCTTCCAGGCGTAGGTGAGACGCTCATTTGGCGTCACCTCCAGCACCCGGCAGTGGATCGTGCCGTCCCAGTCGCCGGCCGGCGTCGTCTGGTAGGTAAAGTGTTTTCCTTCGATGGGCTCGAATCCGGTAGGAATCATCAGCCAGCGGCCCATCAGATCGGCCGTCGTCAGCGTTTTCCAGAGCGTCTCCGGTCGATGCGGGAAGACCTCGTCGACCACGATCTCTTGCGTGTCATGTTTCAATGCGGCGTCGTTCATGGATCGATTTCCTTCAGCAATGTTCTGAGATTTGCAAAGCGTTCGCGCCAGAAGGTGCCGTAATGGCTCATCCAGTCGACAAGCGGCTCCAGGCCTTCCGGCTCGGCGCGGTAATAGACCTTCCGGCCTTCGGGGCGCTCAGTGACGAGGCCCGCCTGTTTCAGCGCCTTGAGATGCTGCGAAATGGCGCCCTGCGTGACGCTGCTTGCCCGCGTCAGTTCGACGACGGTGATCTCGTCGGCATCGACGATCTGTTCGAAGACGGCCCGCCGTGTGGGATCGGCAAGGGCGCGCATGACGGCGGTGATGGAGGCGGTTTCGGTCATGGGGAAATCAATAGCGTAGGCTAATTGATGAGTCAATACTAATTTGTTTGGTGGGGTTAGCCGATAGTCACTCCGCCGGTGGCGCGTTCGCACAATTCCCGCGTACGTCGCTGTATTTTCAGCAGAGTTCGCCCCTTACTCCGTCTTCCTCGGGCTTGACCCGAGGATCCACGTCGGCCTCCGGCTCGAGGCCTGGGATGACGGAGGGGCGGGGCGCGTCTCCGCCAAACTCGCCACCGGCGCAGCGGATGGCGCGTCGAGTAGCCGGGGATAGCGGAGTTGAGTTGCGGACAACCATATGCTGATACAGAGTGACGCCGAAAGGGAAAGCCAAGTGACCAAGAAAAACCGTAGCAAGCCGCGCTCGGGAAAACACATCGCCGTCGCTCCAGCGGTCGACGTGTTCACACGCAGCGCGCTCGCATCGGATCTGACGTGGCTGCCGGATATGACGGCTGTTGGAAAGCCACCGCTTACCGCTGAAGCCTATGTAGAGGCCTATCTCGCAGATCCCGGCGAATGGTATTGGTCGACGCTTTTGCTGCACGACCCGAGCGAGATCGTCTTGAAGCGAGTGCTCGCCATTATCGAACAAGCCCAATTGCCCGGCCACGAAAAGGCGCTCGGCCAACTGGGCGCCGGTCCGCTCGAAGACCTGATGTCGGAGGAGTTACTGGATCGTCTGCAACATTGGCTGCCCTTCACACCGGCCATGCGCCATGCGCTCAGTCAGGTTCGAATGGCTGTCGAATCTCCTGTCTTGCAACAGCGACTGAAGGCGATGCTCTTGCGCTAGTGTCTCCGCGAGCGGCGGGCATGGATCCCAGGCTCGAGGCCTGGGATGACGGAGGGCAGGGGCGCGTTTCCGCCAAATTGCCGGCGACAGGCTGAGAGATCGGCCTTAGTTCGAGAGATAGCTTTGAAGGAATGTGCGAACGCTGCGGATGGACTTTGCGGCGGCGTCCGGATTGTATTTTTCGATGTGACCCAACACCTTCCTTCCCACCTTGAACTCTGGGGCATCGAAATCGTGGTAAGTACCCTTGTAGACATTGAGTTCGATCGGGGGGCTATCGTCACTCAGATTGGAAAGCCTCTTCCGGCATCGGTCGGCCGGGCTCCAATTGTCTCGATCGCCAGTCAAAATCAGGATCGGCACCGTCGCATCGCCCTGGGTTGCTGCGCAGAGGGGATAGTAGGCAACCGCCGCCCGGAATTTTTGGTCCATCAGCTGTTCGTTGCCTTCGATTTTTGTTCCCTCCAGCGTCGCCGTGCCGCCCGTCGAAAAGCCCATCAAGGCAACGCGCCTGATATCGACGAAGCTTTGTTTCGACAAGAAACTCAAAGCGCCATAGGCGTCGAAGACGCGATCGGGGAGGTGGCCTTGACACGTGTCCTTGATATCGCGGGTGGTGAAGCTATCGACGACGAGCACGACGTAGCCCCATGAGATCAGTCGTTTCGGCCAAAGCTCCTTGACGCTCAAACGCATGCCCTCGCATCCATGCAGGACGACGACCGCCGGGAAGGGGCCATCACCCCGGGGGCGGGATAGATACCCGAGCAGTGGTGTGCCTTGCGGTTGAGAAAGAATTTCTCCCTGTTCCCTAGCCTTGCTTATTCGAAACGGGCTGAGCTTGACGGGCGCGCTTTCGAAGTGAACCAGTTCCTCGGCGTCAGCCGGGTTTTCAGCGAACGTGGCGCTGAGAAAAGCGACGAGGCAAAGAAAAAGTCTCGTGGTTTTCACCGAACTTCTCCACCGTTTGATCAACAGGCTGCTCATTGTACGCCGGAGCTGAAGGCTCGCAAAGCGGTGAGGGGTTTTGCCGCCGATTGGCTCCGGTTGGGTCGATTTCCAACAGCAGCATGATCTGCGCTCAAAAGTGCTTGATCACCCCCTGGCACATCCGTTATCACTGCCGTAAATCCAAGCTGCGAGATTTGAATTCAGAGGTGATGTCGGGTGGGAATGCGTTTTTGGCAGACTTGCCGCCGGCGCGAATAATCCGCGACCCACGTTTAGCCGTTGATCACCCCCCGGCAAATCAGTTAAGACTACCGTAAATCCAAGCTGCGAAATTTGAATCCAGAAGGTGACGTCGATCAAGGCGCCGCCGCCCTTCGATTGGTGTGTCTATCACCGTCCGGCCAGCTTCCCCAGATCATCATTGATCCCCTATCCTCTTCCGCCTGACCTCCCATCTTCGATCACACCGGGATCGGGGCCGGGTAGCGCGCGCCTCTTCCAAGGAGAACTATAATGGACCCTTCGATTGCTCCGGCCTCGCGGGCCGCAGTGGTGACGCCGAATGACAGCGCCATCGTCGGTGCGCGCGCGCTTTATATCGGCACGGCTGGCGATGTTGCCATTGCGCCGCGCCGGGACATGGATCCGGTCATCTTCAGACACGTGCCGGCCGGGACGATTCTGCCGGTTCATGCCGCCCTGGTGGCGCTGACCGGGACCACGGCATCCAACATCGTCGCGCTGTTCTAGACCCCTCCAGAAGCAGCGCCTCATGGGCAGACCCATCAAGTTCACCCAGGCGATTGCCGACAGGATTTGCGAGCGCATCGCCGACAGGGAAAGCCTGCGGTCGATCTGCCGGGATGAAGCGATGCCGGCGATGTCGAGCGTGCTGTCATGGCTCGCCGATGAGGACAAGGCCGGTTTTCGGGTCAAATACGCCCTGGCGCGCGAGATCCAGGCCGACGGCTTTGTCGACGAGATGGTCGAGATTGCCGATGACCGCGCAGGCGACTGGATCGAAAAGAAGAATGCGAGCGGCGAGACCACGGGCTGGCAGGAGAATGGCGAGGCCATAAGGCGTTCGCAGCTCCGCATCGCCACCCGCCAATGGGTCGCCGAGAAGCTGAAGCCGAAGAAATACGGTTCCAAGGTCGAGCCCGACCGTGGCGTTGTCGCGAGCGAAGTTTCGCAACTGCTGGAAGATATCAATGGCAAGACGCGCGGACTTCCAAACGGCGGTTGACCAGTTTTCCGACTGGCGCTGGCGTCTGAACAACCTCTATTGGATCACCGACAAATCGGGCAGACGCGTCAGGTTCGAGATGAACTGGACGCAGATGACCTTTTTCGAAGAGATGCATTACCTCAACGTGCTGCTCAAGGCCCGCCAGCTGGGTCTGACGACCTTCATTCAGATCTTCATGCTCGATGCCTGTGTCTTCAACAGGGATATCCGCGCCGGCACGATCGCCCATACGCTGGGCGACGTGCAGACGATCTTCAGGGACAAGATCAAGTACCCTTATGACAATCTGCCCGACGGTATCCGCAACGCCGTGCCTGTCGTCAGGGCCAACCAGACCGAACTGCTGCTTGGCAACAATTCGAGCATCCGTGTCGGAACATCGCTGCGCTCGGGTACGCTGCAATATCTGCACATCTCCGAATATGGGAAGCTTTGCGCGAAGTATCCGCAGAAGGCGAGGGAAGTCCGCACCGGCGCTTTGAATACGGTGCAGGCCGGCCAGCTGGTCTTCGTCGAAAGCACGAGGGAAGGGCAGGAAGGGCATTTCTACACGCTCTGCGAAGATGGCCAGGTCAAGCAGCGCCAGGCGGCGAAACTGACCGAACTGGACTTCAAGTTCCATTTCTTTCCCTGGTGGAAGGAGCCGCAGTATGCGATCGCGCCTGAAGGCGTCATCGTCACCGACGCTTTCGCAAAGTATTTCCGCAACCTGGCCGACCAGGGCATCGCGCTAACGGACCGGCAGAAGGCCTGGTATGTCAAGAAGGCCGAAACCCAGCTCGGCGACATGAAGCGCGAATATCCCTCGACACCGGCAGAAGCTTTCGAGGCGAGCGTCGAGGGGGCCTATTACGCCGACCAGATGGCGGTGGCCGATGCCGAAGAGCGGATCGGGGTCTTCCCGCATGTCGAAGGTTATCCCGTCCACACCATTTCCGACATCGGCATGGATGACACCAACAGCGTCTGGCTGTTTCAGGTGCTGCCCGGCCGTGTGCGGATGATCGGCTATTTCGAGCATACCGGCACCGGCATGGACGGCATGCTCGACGAGCTGGAGCGGCGCGGCGCCGAGCACGGCTATGTCTACGGCGTCCACAACATGCCGCACGATATCAAGGTTCGGGAATGGACGCGCGGCGGCATGACCCGCATCGAAGTGATGCTGAGAGAAGTCAAGGCCCGCGGCCTCGGCACCGTCCGCAAGATCGAGCGCGCCTATGTCCACGACCGGATCAACGGCACTAGGCGCATTCTGGCAAAGATCGAGTTCGACCAGGCCGGCTGCATCCAGGGCATCAAGTGCCTCAGGAACTACCGCAAGGACTGGGACGAGGATTTGAGCGTCTTCCGCGACGCGCCGCTGCACAATTGGGCTTCGCACGGTGCGGACGCTTTCGGCGGCCTCGCCATCATCTTCACCGGCTTGGCGCCCGAACCGCTGAAGCCGCATCCGGTTTTGCGAATTATGTTTCTAATCGAAAAAATCCCGAGGCTAGCTGCGCCGCTGGGTATGGATACACTAGGGGAGCATTTCGATGTTGACGTCATCGGCGCGGGCGAAGCGACGTGGGCGCTAGTTCTAGGCCGTCCCTCCTTTGGTGTCGAAGAGATCACAACTCTAATGGAAGAGCATATTGATCACGGGCCTGCCATATTGAAACAGTGGATAGAGCTAAGGGCCAGGCTAACGCCATTCAACCGGGGCACTACTGATCTAACTCGTTTCCTCGACGAATGACCCACCGCCCAATCTTCTAATGATGAGATTTAACCCGTGTCTCGGGCGCGTTTTTCTCTGAAGGACAGGGCGCCCGATGAAGCCGGACGCCATCGACGTCATCGTTCGCGAAATCGCAGACAACGAAAATGGCACCTATACCCTGACGGTCACCGGGTCGAACAGTTTTGCCGATAATTTCGCCGGATCGGCGACATCGCCGCGACCGGCACGATTACCGCCAACGACCTCTATCTCAGGGCCTCCTACCAGAGCTTCTCGGCCAACAACACCTGGCCGGCGGACGGCACGGATGCCTCGGGCAAATGGCGGCTGCGCGCCGATATCCTGGCGAAGATCTCGGCCTGCTGCGACGACGCGATCGATACCTATGCGGCCTGGGTTTCCGGTGAAAGGGACGGCGTCTGGCCCGGCATACTGGAGCTACCGAGCACGGCGGTGACCGTGCAGTCGGGCACGGATGGCGTCGCGACCTACACGACGATCGAGGTTGCGGATGCCAGCATCTTTGGGCCGGAGCAGGAGATCAGCACCTATACCGGGCCGGATGGCCTTGCCCGCCTGTCGACCACGTCGATCGGCAGCATCTCCGGCAATACGATCATCATTTCGATCCCGCGCTCCACCGTGCTGCCGGTCGGCTCCATCGTCCGCCCGAGCGTCACGCCGGATGGCGTCCACCCCTACGGCGCCGTGATCGACCGTGTCGTGGGCGGCATTCCCCAATCCGAGAAGGTGAAATTCAATCCATAGGCAGAGCGAACGAAGAGGCCTTCGACGTCGTCACTTCGGCTCCGGCTGCTGGATGACCGGCGGCGGCGTTTCGCTCTTGCCGCTGCCTTGAATGAACGGCTTGATCACCGGGATGCTCAGGATCGACGCGACCATGACCCCGATGATGATCATCAATAACATTCTCATGGGCGCCTCGCTTCAGATCGATTGAGCTGTCTGGCGGCATGCATACGCCTCTTCGGGAATCCGAAGATTCAACATCCCTAGGCTGAAAACGTTCCATCCCACAACAGAGCACCGATAGAGATGACATCCAATGACGATATCCTGCGCGCCCTCGGGCGCGTCGAGGGCAGGCTGACCGGCATCGAGGAAAACGTGGCACTTCTGCGCAACGAGGTCGGTGAAGAAAAGGCCAATGCCCACGACTTCAGCGCCGTAATCCACAAGCGGCTCGACGAGCAGGCCAGGCAGATCGCCCACCTCGATACCCGGGTGGCGATCAGCGGCGGCGCGGATGCGTTAATCCGCGAGGAAATCAGAACCCTCAAGGAGACCGTCGAGAAGAACCAGGAGGCGGCGGGGCCGGCGCTTGAAGAGTGGAAACGGATGAAGACGATCGGCTATGGGATATCGGGGTTGATTGCCTTCGCCGGGCTGACGATCGGGGGCATCATTGCCTAGCGAGCGATGGCGCGGTGGCGGCGCTTCGGCATTGGTTGAAGATCAATTGAACTCGGTATTGCCGGTGAACGTCCTGGTGCAACAGCAGTGGCGGGCCTGCCAATCAGCGGTGAACTCCTCAGAGCATATTCCCAAGCCGATTCCCGTTTAGGCTGGCAGGATGAACCACCTGCGGTTCCGGTCCCTCGATCAGCCGCTCGTACTCCTGCTCCGGCACGCCGTAGCAGCCGCCTGCAATCTCGATCAGCTTGTTGCGATCCGTAATGCGGACGTTGCCGCGTGTCGATTTAATGGCGTGCATGCCTTCGAGAATGTGCAGTTCATCGGTGACGCCTGCCCGCCTGACGCCCAGCATCAGCGCCAGGAATTCGTGGGTCAGTGGCAGATCATTGCCGTCTATGCGGTCGTGACACATGAGCAGCCAGCGGGCCAGCCGCTGATGCATGTTGAACTTTGCCGCAGCCAGCGCGCTGTGGGCAAGCTGCAGCTCGCAGGTATGCACATAACGCAGCAGCAATTGCCGCACGCAGGGGTGCTCGAGGACCGAAAGAAAATCCTCGGTGGCCACCTGAAGCCCGAAGCCCGCCACCTGCATGAAGGCTTTGTTCGGCGTTTGGTCGACGCCGAGGACGACAGGGTAGCCGGCGATGCCCTCGCGGCCGACATGACGGATTTCAACGCTTTTGCCGTCGGCGCTTTCCGCAACCATCGAGGCGAGGCCGCTTTCAAGAAAACAGACATGCTCGATCGGCTTGTGCGGCAGCACGAGCGGATGGTTGACGGGAAGATCGACAGGTTGGAGAAGCGGCGCGAGAAGCTCGAAGGCATCCCTCGGAAACCGGCGCAACAGTCTGTTCTTCACTCCGCTCTGGACCATCATTGTCATGATCTTACACCGCCTACTGAATGCCCAACGCGAGGTTAATCCTATGGTTCAACCGATTTAACAGTCTGTGCGGTTTTGACAATTGAAACGGCTCATCAGGCGTCTGCGCCGGAGGCGCCAAAGCACGCTCGATCGTTCGGATTCGCATCCTCGCGCTTCAGCTCTTCATTCGGATTACGTCGGTCGCAAAAGGGGCGCACATCTTCGCGCGACATGCATTAGTCCAAGTGAATAGCCGACCGGAAGGGAACTGTCGCAACCAACGCGCCGTCTTCCGTCATGATCTCGAAGGCGCCGCCGTTCGCCGGATCGCCGGTACGGATCCTCTCCGCCACGATTTCGCGGGCGGCAGCGGTTGCTTCCTCGCATGCAAGCTCAGGTGAGGCCAGGTCAATGCCTTCCGGATCTTCCTCGAAGACATCGTTCCGGCGGACATGGAAAAAATACTTCGGCATGATTTTCCTCCGTCAAAGAGATTCCCCCAAACCGCGCGCAAGGCCAGTTGTTCCCCGATCTTCGATTGAACTCCATGCCAAAGTGCCGAGTGCAGAAAAAAGCCCCACCGAGGCGGGGCGAGTTGGGGTTCTTGGGAGGAATGGTGGGCCGCACGGAGGTATCGAAGTGCATGGTTGTGAAACCTGCCCTCCACACGACCCGGCGCCCCTTACGCTTGCGGGAGGCTCTTGTTCCCTGGCCGACGGAATATTCTCATCAATCGTTGCGCTGAACGCGGGTTCCACATGGTCGAAAGCGGTATTCTTTCCTCCATCCTTGCCGCGCGGCAAAGCTGATAGTGGGTTAATTTCGGAACATGTCATCGCTAAATTTTAGAGTTCGCTAATGAACAAATCGGCGGCATTCAGGTTCTCCTTTCGAAAGGAGATCGACATGAAGAGCATGAACAATCGCCAGGTTCGCATTCCCGGTCCGCGAGAGCACGATGTTGCGGAGCACTGCCGCAAGTTCGGCATCGGCCCGACGGAGGAGAAGAAGCTGAAGAAACTGCTTGGATCCAAGGCGCCGCTGCATGAGATCCAAGCCAACGCGCCGCCGCGCCAGCCAAGGTGGCGTTAGTCGGGAGACGTTCGAAGCGGTTTCCCCGGGAATTGCATAATACAAAAGATGAGAGCGATTCAGTCCATGAAAGCTGAATCGCTCTCTTTCGTGCAGAGGTCGCGAAAAGCGGCGCGTATGAGCGTTTCACGCCGCGTTACGGCTTTGATTCAAAGATTGAGCGAGACGATGAAGCGTCGGGGAAGGCGTAGGACAAGGCCCTTATTGCCTGGATTTCTGAATATCGATGGAGTTTAAGATTTGGGCCGACTGCTCGGCTGGCTCCGCTTCGATCCGCTGAAAGCCCCGCGCCGGCGGGGTTTTTCGTCGGCGTTCGGATGTGGCTGTCGATCTTCACATGCCGATCGGCGTGACGGTCGCAGTCGTGCCGGGCAGGGGGCAAATGAGCCTTCGGCGGATTTTCGGGATCGCGTTGCCGTCGCTCTGCCTGGAACTTCAGGCAATATGAGGGGTTTTGCCGGCGGATCGCGCGGCAGGTCTCGTCTCCTGTACCACTGCTACCCCTGCAGTTGCTGCGCGGTCCACTGATGCAAACGACTCACGGAAGGCTTACTCGCGGCTCTTGACAGCGGGCGAAGCCACGCTTGTCGTCCGTCACCTGCAACGCTCAAGAAGGCACTGTTGCGCGCCCGCACAGCCTATCAATGCCGTGGTTGCCGCGACAGCATCAGGATGTAATCGTCTGCGATATCGGCAACCACCATGGCGGCTTCCGCGGCCGTGTATCCCCTGCCGACGGCGTCGCTGACGATCTTCATCACGGCAGGTTCAAGCGCTTCGCGGCAATCGGACAGGCTCTCGACATGCGGGCATTTTGGACGAAATTCCAAGACGTTATTCATGGCACACCCTCCATTTGATTGAGCTCGAGCCCTGTGAAGGCAAGCCGGCCTCTCCCAGAAAGGCGGGCCACGGTTCCGGCGAGCTGCTTCAGGAACCAGAAGCGTTATCGTGAAGCTACGATGGCATAGGAGCGGATGTATTCAAGCGCATGCTGATATTAAGGTAAGCCAGTAGGGTTAATTCGTCCACCGATGTTGCATCGTGGCATCGCCGACAGAGGGAAAGCCGGCAGTCGCGAATACAATGTCATCCGAACGTTGCAGCGGTATTAGGATGACGACATGCATGAGCGCCTGCCAGACCATGTTCTGCCTTAGGCGCTGATGCGCCGGCCGGCCTTGTCCGCCTCTTTGCGATTGGCGCCGTGTTTTTCGATTATGTCCCGGGCATCCTCGTTGGAAATACGGTGTTTCTTCGCGAAATAGATGACGTCGTAGGGTCCGTCAGCCACGGCCGCTTTGGCGGGCTGGACCTTTTTGCTTGTATCATTGGTCATGATTTTTCCTTTCAGGGCAAAGTTGCGCCGGACATCAGCTGATGTCGCCGCGCGTCAGCACCAGAACAGGATGATTTTCGGCCGGGTCGGCTCTGAAATCGGAATCCTGTTTCAATTAAAGAGTTAGAGCATGATGTCGTCCGAAAACCGCTCACGCTTTTCGGCATCAAGCTCTGTAGGGTCCGGAACGAGTCAAGCCGGCATAGGTCGAAGAATTGGCTTCGCGCGGTTTTATCGATGCGCTCGGGCCGTCATATGTTTTTCCCAGATCTGCGTTGCCTGGGCTGCCGTGCCGGTCTTGTGGAATCGCAGCAGGTGCAGTCCTTCGTTCCGTCGTTTTTCGTTAAAGGCGCTGTTTTCGTAGTCGGTGCCTTCGACAATGCTCTCACTTTGAAGAACGGCCTTCAACTCCTGCACATAGTGTCCGGTGATGTTGAAAAGTGCTTCATTCTCAGGTGCGTCTGTCATCGTTTTCCCTATGAGTGGTCGCGTGGCATTGAACGCAGTGTTGCGGTTCAGCTGGCCACGTTGGTGGATGCATCAAGCAATCCGCGCCCCTATGGGAAAGGCTGGTATCGGACAGCGTTTAGCTGGAGGTGTCTGTCTGGAGTTCCATATATCATGCAGCAGCGCACCCTGGCCAATCAAGGATTAAGGCGCGGCGAGTCTGAACGCTCGCATGTTAAACTACTTGCCTCCCCGATACCACCTCAATCGAAATGCCGAAGAATATGGAGGGAGCAGGGCTGTCTTCGCTTTCCGAGTTTAAGGCAAGCGATCCCGGTTCCCACCAAAACGGTTGTTTCTGCAGGAGAGACCAGGCGTGGAGGCGTTCGTCATGCCGAGCCGGCGTATCGGTCAGCTCATCATAGGTGCCCTGAACAAGCACGCTCTTCCATGTTCGGTTTTCGCCGAATTCCTCAACCTGAACACAGGCGGGTGAATGGGCCCGCAATAGATCAATCTTCAGGCCCGGCATGGAAAATACGAAAAGCCGGTCTTTGTCAAAAGCATACTGAATGGGAACGATGTAGGGATATTTTTCGCCGAGGCATGCCAAGTGGCCACGGGTGTGGCTTGCCAGAAAGGCGAGGCAATCTTGTTCACCCATTTCTCGCAGTTGCATCGCGTTATCCAATTCCGTCAGCGTTCAGCCCTTTGTTTGATAGGCAGCAGAGCGTCTTAGCTCGCCGCGACAGCCTTGCAGCGCCTACCAGAACACATCGTTGAGAATGATATAGACGATAAAGGCCAGACAGATTGCTGGTGTCGATTTCACCAGGAAGTCGATATACCGGAACCTGCCGATATGCTGAGCCAGGCGTTTCCACGAATGGATGTTTACCGTGGAAGACATGATGCCCTCCTTTGGTTGGGGCCGGGTAACTCTGATTACCCCGGGAAGCAGCACCCGTTCAAAAACTGCCACTACACCAAATATGGGCGCCAAACATCTGCGCTACAAGGCGTGGCGGATTGCCGGTCCGGCCGAGAGATCCCGCTGTTGTGTACGATCGCAAAGGGCGGCGCGGAGGTGCCAGGATTACTGGGCACGTCCATAGAGGATTGCGCTTCTACCTCAACCATCGCTTCGATCAGTTTCAGCCGATCGAGCTTCCGCCGTTGATCGTCGTAGAGCCTGCTGAGCAGCGCATAGGCCGGCCCGGAGGGTCTGCCTTTGCGCAATAGTTTCCTGATCACCATTTCCTGATCGGCAACGCGATGCGCCGCCTTCACGATATGGCGACGCGCCAGCTTCAGGTCCTTGGGGCGGTATCGTGTGGAAACCATATGTTTGCTCTCCCTGTCTCATCCGGCAGTAGCAGGATGGTGGCCATTTCAGTTCACCGGCCGCATGCCTTCCAGCGATCAGCGAAAATCTGCAGCCGTGAGCGTGAAGTTGTTTCCGCGTCGATGCTGATAGGCTCTCGATGCGGCCTCCTGAATGGCAGAGCGCGCCGCATCAAAGGCATTGAGATAGGCGGCCTCGGAGGAGTTCTGGGTGATCGCGCTGCCGAGGGCTGCTTCTTCGACCAGAAACCGGACTTCGAACATGCCGTCATAGCCGGTGAAGCGGACGCCTTTTCTCGCTTCGTCGAAGCTGCGGCTTCTGTTGGGGAAAATAAGTGCCATTGCGGTTTTCCTTGGAAGTGGGCGCGGCCGATCTGCGGAACTCGGGCACCGGTTGTGATGATGGATGCACGAGGGAGCGAGTAGCTTGACGCCGGATGTCCAGCGATCAGCCTGCCTGCATGTTGGGGCGTCGGCAGATCTCAGTGGATGGTCTGCACGATAACCCGGTTTTCAAGCAAGGCTTCCGATGTCTTGATCAAGCGCATCGTACCCGTGATAACCTCATCGGAATAGAGCGAATCCGCACGGGAAATTTCGTCCGTCATATCGCGGAGAACTTTGTTGATCTCCAGCAGAGGCGGCACGAATTCCACCAATCCGGCGGCTGCCAGCCCGTGCGTCAGGCGCGCGATCGCCTCTCTGAGGTGATCGACCAGCGCACGCCTTTCCACCGGCAGTGCCGACGGCTTTGTGAGGGTCGCTTCATCGTTGAACTGCATGATGCGAATCCTCCTATAGCTAAAATGGGTTCCGCCACGCCATTATCAATGGCCGCCGCGAATGAGGTTGCGGTCAGCCGGCAATAAGCGCAAGCTAATTTATCGGCGGGCACGATACGGGCACCGCTGCTTGGGGCGCGCCACTGAACCCTAGCCCCAACGAAGGAGGACGTCATGTCTTCCACGTCAGATCAGTTTTTCGGTGTCGACAATTTGAGAATGCTCGATCGTATTCTGCGAAAGGCCGGCTTTCGCGGCGGCGAAACCCACGCGGCCGATGAGGGTGAGATCACCGCCACAAGTTTCCTCATTGATTGCTTCCAGATGGGGATCGTCGATGAGGCCGCGTTGAAATCGGCGCTGAAAATGTATCTCGCGACACAGTTGAAATCAGGCCCGCTGCCGCAGGCAATGGAAGACGCCTCCTTTGCCCGATGGCAGGATGACGGCGGCGCCCCGGCGAAAGCCTATCGGATCGCGCGGTATACGGCGTCCGGGCGTGCGGACGCACCGCTGCGGCCGCCAGCCTACCGCTTTCCCAAAACCAGGCTGCCTGAACGATTGTCCGAGATCCCGTGAACGTCCTGCTACGATGTCGCCGGCACCCCCCGATCGATCGTCGCGATGACATGACGAACAAGGAAGAAGACATGTCTGGGATTCACGCAGTTCAAAAGGACAGGGCCAGGAAAAGCAAGATCATCGCCTTCTTGCGGAAAATCGTAACCTTAAGCCCGACTGCAGACGATCTCATAGCGCAGGCGCGTCAAGCGCGGTTGTCGTCAGCGGAGGAGGGGATCGATAACGCCGCCTATGGTCTGGCGCGTCCACACAAAGGTCCGTTCGATAACGCGACGGCATTCAGTGCTTCCACCTACGACCATGATCTCCCGACGCAGCAGCAATTGGAGGCGGCGCAACGCAGCCACTCCGATGCGGTAAAGCAGCAAGAGGCAAACCGCCAAACAGGCAAATTTCGTAGGCGTGCAAAGCGGACGAAGCTGAAATATCCCTGAGCAGCAGATAGAGGGGCGGACGGCGCCCTGTAGATTTTTGCCGCCTGAGCGGTGCTTGGCTTCAAGGTCTCTCCGCTCCGGTCCATCGAAAAGCCCGCGTCAGGCAGGCTTTTCCTGTTTGCAGCAACAGCTCAGACTACCGTCATGCCGCCCCAAACGGCACGGCGACGAAGGTCTTGTTGCCGTCGCGTTCGACGAGCAGCAGCACCGAGCTGCGGCCGGCCTTGCCGGCGTCTGCAATCGCGGTCTTGACGTCGCGGGCATTGTGGACCGGTCTGTCATTCACCGAGACTATGACGTCGCCCGACTGGATACCGGCGGCAGCCGCCGACTTGTCCGGGGCGACCTTGGCGACCACAGCACCGCTGATCGAGCGCGGCAGGTTGAGCTCTTGGCGCACGTCGGGCGTCAGATCGGCAAGGCCGATGCCGAGGCTCGGCTGGCCGGTGCTCTGGCCTTGGGTGTCCGGGCTTTCGGCCGCTGCCTGCTTCTGGCCTTCCTCATTGGTGCCGACGGTGACGTTGAGATCGATCGTCTTGCCGTCGCGCCAGACGCTGAGGGATTTTTTGGCGCCCGGCGAAAGGTCGGCGACCAGCCGCGACAGGTCCTTCGGCGTCTTGACGCTCTCGCCCCCGACGGAGGTGACGATATCGCCGGGCTTCAGGCCGGCATGCGCGGCTGGCGTATCGGCGGTGACGGCGGCAACCAGCGCCCCGCCGGTCTTATCGAGACCGACGGCATCGGCGACATCCTTGGTGACCGGCTGGATCTGCACGCCGAGATAGCCGTGATCGATCGAGCCGTCCTTCTGCAGCTTGGCGACGATCGCCTTGGCCTCGTCGGAGGGAATGGCGAAACCGACACCGACGCTGCCGCCGTTCGGCGAATAGATGGCGGTGTTGATGCCGACGACATTGCCGTTGCGGTCGACCAGCGGACCGCCGGAATTGCCATGGTTGATCGGCGCGTCGATCTGGATGAAATCGTCATAGGGCCCGCTATGCAGGTCGCGGCCGCGTGCCGAGACGATGCCTGCCGTCACCGTGGTGCCGATGCCGAAGGGGTTGCCGATCGCCAGAATCTGGTCGCCGAGCTTCAGCCTGTCGGAATCGCCCCAGGCGATGGTCTGCAGCGGCTTGCCCGCCTCTATCTTCAACACGGCGACATCGGATTTCGGATCGGTGCCGATCAGCTTGGCCGGCAGCTCGGTGCCGTCATCCAGCGTCACCTTGATGTCGACGGCATTGTCGATGACATGGTTGTTGGTGACGATAACCCCGTCGGGGCTGATGATGAAGCCGGAGCCGAGCGCCATCGCCTGCTGCGAAGGCCGCTTTTGCGGTGCCTGGCGCGGCAGCGGGATGCCCTGATCCTCGAAGAACTGGCGGAACTGCTCGTCCATCGGCGACTCCTGCTCTCCGGCGCTGACATCGGTCGCCTTCATTGTCGTGGTGATGGTGACGACGGCAGGCTTGTCGGCATCGACGATGGACGCGAAGGAGCCGCTCGGCGCGAGAATGCCGCCGGTATCAAAGGGCGCTGCAACGGCATTGGAGGCGTTGATGGCGAAGGGCAGGCAGGCTGCGCCGGCGATGATGGCGGCCCCGACAAGGGCTGTGGTGCGATGGTTGCGGAGGATGTGTGACATGGTGGTGATCCCTTGGGCGGGTCCCTTGCGAGAGCGTTGGCTTGGATGGCGTCGTGGTTCCATGTCCTGGGACCTGGCGTCGGATGGCGTTTGGCGCCAATTCCTCCTGGGAACACGCAGTCGTCGAGGGCGGTGGCCGGGGGAAGAGAAGAATTGGCGCTCGGGATTCATATGATCCCACTACAAATTAAAGTTTGATCATGTTTATATTGCCGATTTGTAAGATATGACTGGAATTTAATCTTCACTCCCGATGTGTTCCGGCCGACTGCCCCGCTTCAGAAATTCCGGCCTGGTCTTGCCTCGTTTCGCGTCCTTCGCGATGTTTTCATTCGAAAATAAATGGACTTATTCCCGAAGGCAGTGATCCGATTGCCGCATGCGCCCGTAATTTGCCGAAAGACGATCCTGCTGCTGTTTCCGGAAATTGTAGTCTCGGATCCTGTTGCGAATATAAAATGTTAGTAGACTCTAAATTATTTCTTCTTCAGAAAGTAAAGATCGCGAATCGAGAGCTAGCGAGTCTCGCGGGCGACATACAATGGGGCGGTGAGGACGACAGTGGAGCGGGGGCGGAAGGCCAGGCGCGGCGCGCATGTGAAGTTGAGCGATGTGGCGAAAAAGGTTGGGGTCAGCCCCATCACCATTTCGCGCGCGCTTCGCAATCCTGAAATCGTCTCGGAGGATTTGCGCGAGGTTATTCTGCGCACGGTAGACGAGATGGGGTATATCCCCAATCTTGCCGCCCGGGCGCTGGCCGGCCGCCACAACGGCACCGTCGGCGTCATCACGCCCGCTTTGCACCGGCCCGCCTTTGCAGGCCTGATGATCGGCATCGAGGATCGATTGCGCGCCACCGAATTCGGTGTGCAATATTCCAACACGCTCCACCATGCGGATCGGGAGGCCGGCCAGCTGAAATCCTTCCTGATGCAGAAGCCGGCCGGCGTCATCATTGCCGGTGCCGAATCCTATGATGGTCTTCTGCCGCTGATCGAGAACGCCGCCTGTCCGATCGCCCATATCACCGATCTCAGCCAGGAGCCGGAAAGGCTGGTCGTCGGCCTTGATCATCATGCGGCAGGCGCCGAACCCACCCGTTTCCTGCTGTCGAGGGGCTATGAGAGGATCGCCTTCATCGGCGGCAGCACGGATCTTCGCTCGCGCCGCCGCAGGGAGGGCTATGAAGCCGCGATGCGCGAAGCCGGCCGTTTCGATCCCGAACTTGCCATCGGCGCGGATGCGGCAGGCACCACCGGTCTCGGAAGGGAATTGTTGACCCGCCTGTTGCAGCGCGTGCCTGATGTCGATGCCGTCTTTGCCCAGAACGACGAACTGGCGCTCGGTGTGCTCATCGAATGCGGCGTGCGCGGCATCCGCGTGCCGGAGGACTTCGGCATCTGCGGCTTCAACGATCTGGAATTCTCGGCCTTCACCGAGCCTTCGCTGACGACGGTCCACATACCACGCTACGATATCGGCTACCGCGTCGCCGACATGCTGCTGCGCGCCGTCCGCGACGAGTCGCCCGGCGAAGACAAGGTCGATTGCGGATTCTCCATCATCCCGCGCGGCTCGACGCGCTAGCGCGGCGCGACGCGGTAGGCTGGCATGATCTGCCGAATGAAATTGGACCGGCCTGTCGTATGCTCGAACTAGGCACGTTCCAGTTTATTGCCTATATGGAATGAATGACGATCACTGTGCTGAAAAATGGATAGTGCAGGGCTGTCTCTCGACAGAATGCGCACCTTTATTCGCGTCGCCGAACGCGGCAATCTGTCGATGGTCGCCAGAGAGTTGGGTGTCGGTCAATCCACAGTGACACGGCACCTCAATGAGCTTGAGGAGGCTGTCGGCGTACCGCTTCTCAGCCGAACCACGCGTCGCGTCACCCTCACCGACGAGGGCAGCCGCTATTATACCAACTGCCTGCAGATATTGCGCCTGGTCGAACAGGCTGCTGAAGAAGCCAGAAATGCCCGTCAGGCCCCCGCGGGCGCTGTTCGGCTTTCCTGTACGGCAGCGCTCGGTGTGATGCACATCACGCGCCTGATCTTTGATTTCCAGGACAAGCATCCGAACATCCGGGTCGACCTCAACCTGACGGACGAGCGGATCGACCTGGTTCGCGAAGGCGTCGATGTCGCACTCCGTCTTGGGCCTCTCGCCGACAGTGCGATGAGACTTCATGCGCTCGGAGAAAGCCATCGGCTGTTGGTGGGCGCTCCGGCCTATTTGTCCGCCCACGGACGGCCGGAGTGCCCCGCCGATTTGTCACGCTACGAAACCGTCATAATGTCCAATGTGGCAGGCAGCGATCAGCTTGTTCTTTCCTCTCCCGATGGCACAAGCCTGATGATCCCGGTGAGCGGCAAGCTGCGTGTCGATCACGGGCTTGCGGCGCGCAGAGCCCTTGCCGCCGGACGCGGCATTGGTCCCGCACACCTCTGGTTGGTTCACGATCTTCTGGACGACGGGCAGCTCGAGGTCTTGCTTGGCGACTATCGTCCCGCACCGGTTCCGGTGAGTTTGCTGATCGTTCCAGAGCGTGCCGCCATTGCCCGCGTTCGGCTTCTGGTCGACTTTCTTGTCGCCGAGGTTTCCAAATTGCCGGGAATCCGGCCATCGTGATTTAAAGCTCGTCGCGCAAAACTGTGCAGCGGTTCGAAAGATCGCGACGCGCTTTAGAATCCAAAAGATTGTTTATCGCCACGCCACCCCGTCTTCCGCAGATACTGCTCCCAGTTGAGCGTGTCGGGGTGCACGCCACGGCTCCATTCGAGGTCATGCTCCTTGCCGAAATATCCATACTCGACAGCATATTCGACCATCCCGAGAATCTCTCGAACGAGAAGTTCGTTGGCGGCAAACTCTGGAAAATAGCGCAACAGGCCATCCCTGGTGAAAGCGTTTCGATACTCGGCCTTGAGCCCGGTCACACGCTGAAAGGTTTCGACCATCTCCCGCGGAGAAATGATATCCCCGACGATCGGCAGCGTTTTGCCGTTGTAGCGCTCGGGGTTTGAGAAAATTTCGAGCACGACCGGCCCGGTCGCCGTCAGCGGATCGACAAAAGGCGCTCGGAAATCTTCAGGAAGATAAACCGGCAGAAGGAGCGTATCGCCCTCCATGCGCGGCACATAATATTCGAGAAGATTGGTGTAGAAGAACGCCAGCATGACGAAGGAATGAGAAATAGGCAGGCCGCGAATATGGTCGGCAACGCGCGCCTTGTCGGTGAAATGCGGCGCATACTTCGTCCCGCCGGTGATCTTGTCGACATTCTCCAGCGTGCTGAAAACAATATGCCCGACGCCGGCCTCCACGGCGGCATCCGCCAGTTGCCGGCCGAGCGGAGCCTCGATTGTCTCCGGCGGGGCGATCGGCGGTGTCATCAAAAAAGCGCCGTTCGCGCCATTGAATGCAGCAACAAAATCCTTCTGAAGACCAAGTTCGAGAGGAACGGTGACGATCTCAGCGCCGAGTTTCTCGAGGCGTAAAGCTTCAGGCGAATCCTTTTTCCGGGTGAGAGCCCGCACCCGGAACCGTTGGCTCTGAACGAGTGCCGCTGCGACGCTGCGCCCCTGTTTGCTCGTTGCGCCGGCAATCGCGATCAGTGGCTTTTCATCTGCAGACATAGAGCTTTAAACCTTTCCCTGTCATTGACGCCGACTGCGGTGCCAGGCGTTATTTTGCGGGAGAGCGGTCGGCCTGTGCCGAGGGCCCACTCGATGGCGGGCACCCTATCGCAACAGGTTCTATGGCTGTAGATCTCCGAAATACATAACATAATGCCATTTTTCAGATAAATGGACACCAGCCCGGCCCGGATGCAATCGGTTCGCCATCCCTCGCGACGGCGCAAGTGTCGTTCTTGAAACCATTTCTCAGGTGCCGGCGTTGGCTCAGACATCTCTTCGCCAATGGCGGCTCTGATGGACTAAAGCTGAGAGCTACATTGCAAAGTTCACCCTGCCTCTGACCAATCAAGGAACGTCCGGATTTCATCTATTCGTGCGCCTTCGCACATCGGCCAAACGATATTCGGCGCCGATCTGCGAAATGGGCGTGAGGCAAGGATGACCGGTACTCGATCTCTGACAAATCGCATCACTTTTCACAAAGCCGTCGGCCGCCGGAATAGGGCTGATAAGTACAATCGGACGGCCGAAATGAGCGGTAACTGCGCGAACAGGCGGTGATATTACAGGATTGCGGTGCGCCTTGGCCATCGACTACTGCTTCGGTCGATCGCACTCCGTTCAGCGTCGGTTCGGTCGTTGCCTCACGCATGAAGTCCCGCCAGATATGCGCTGGCAGGTCGCCGCCCGTCACCCCCTTCATCGGCGCGTCATCATCATTGCCGACCCAGACACCGACGACGAGCGCGTCCGTGAATCCGACGAACCAGGCATCGCGATTGTTCTGGCTCGTGCCGGTCTTACCGGCCGCAAACGTGCCGGGATCTGCCCCACGTCCAGTGCCGCGCTCGACCACCAACTGCAGCAGGCCGAGGAGGTCGGACTGGTAGGGCGAAAGATCGACATTCGGTTTTGCTTGTGAGCCAACTCGAAACGTCTTGGGCTGCCCTGCCGCCTGGAAGTCGATGATGCCCCAGGGCCTGACGGGTGCTCTGCCGAGTTGGACGGACGCATAGGCGCTGGTGAGGTTAAGCAGATTTACTTCTGATGTGCCAAGCGCCAAAGATGGCGTGTTTGCCAGTGGCGCATCGATGCCGAGTTCACGCGCTGCGGCTATCACATTGTCCAGCCCTACCTCTTCGGCAAGCGCCACTGACGCGGCATTGAGCGATCGCGCGAACGCCTCGGCAAGCGTTACCCAGCCGCGATAATTGCCACCGGAATTTTCTGGCGACCAGCCATCGATGTCAATTGGCACGTCCGGAACCTGGTCAGACAAGGTGAGCCCAGCCTTCAATGCCGCGTAATAGACGAATAGCTTGAAGGTGGAACCCGGCTGGCGCATCGCAGTGACGGCGCGGTTGAACTGGCTTGCCTTGTAGTCGCGCCCGCCAACCATCGCAACGACCGCGCCGTCGGGCGTCATCGCAACCAAGGCGGCCTGCGATGCTCCGACTGTCTTTCCTTCACTGTCCAGGGTTCTTTTCACGACCCTTTCGGCGATCTGCTGCAACCGCGGCACCAGCGTGGTGCGCACCGTCGTCGAACCTGGCGAGGAGCCGGCGATTTCGCTTGCTTGCGGTGAGATCCAGTCGGCAAACCAGCTTCCGGAGCGCGGCGTGGGCGTCGTGGGTTGCAGCCTGGCAAAGCTCGTCTTGGCTTCCGCCGCCTGTGGCTCGGTGATTTTGCCATTGGCTGCCATCGCGTCGAGAACGACCAAGGTGCGCTGCCGGGCACCTTCGAAATTGTCGATGGGATTCCATTGGCTCGGCGCCCGCAGCAACCCCGCCAGCATCGCCGACTCCGGCAGGTTGAGTGCGCCGATGTCCTTGTTGAAATAGATGCGCGCGGCGGCAGGCATCCCGGTAGCGCCCGCGCCAAGATAAACGCTATTGAGATAGCGCGTCAGGATTTCCGCTTTGCCGAGCTTCCACTCCAGCCAGAAGGCGATGACGACCTCCTGTATCTTTCGTTTTATGGTTCGGTCGCTGTCGAGGTATTGCAGCTTGATGAGTTGCTGGGTGATCGTGCTGCCACCCTCCACCACCGAGCCAGCCTCCAAGTTCCGCAGAAGCGCTCTCCCGATGCCCCTGGGGTCGACGCCGAAATGATCCATGAACCGGCGATCCTCGATCGAAAGGACGGCATCGATCAGATGGGGCGGAAACTGGTCGTATCGCGCATATGGCCCTTGATAAGGTCCCAGTCTTACCAACGGCGCGCCGTCGGCGGTTTCCAGCACGACGACCGGCTTTAACGTTCCATCCCGGATTTCGCTCCAGGGCACGTCTTTCAGTGCCCACACCAGTACGCTTCCTATAAGGAGGCAGACAAGCAGGGCGAACCCGATGGCGAACTTCCGCCAGCCCGCAAAGAACGGAGCGCTTCGTCGACTTTCACGCGGGTTTGAACGCTGACCGCGCCCCACTTTGACCAAAGCACTCGTCATCCACTTGTGGGGAGCTGACGCGATCCCGGGTCGCGTCGACCTCAGCTTAATGCTCCAAGTCAAGGCGGCCGTCTTGATCTTTGCCAAAACAGAACTTGCCTGCAAATCTTGGCGCAGCGCGCGGAATAGAGTCCTGGCGGCCCGTCGAGTTTGGCCGAAGGATCCGTGGGGAGGTTGCGGGTCGTCGGCTTGGATGTTGTTTCCTGGTAAATCCGAGGCGGCCACTTTCGCTGGCGAATTTGGTGTCTGATTGCGACCCGAGTTCGAGCTGCTAACGCTTTCATCTGAGGATTCGGGAGAATCGGGCATCGATTACCGCAAAAAAGCCAACGCATAATGACCTTTATAGCTGGGTGATGCGGAGTGTTCCACCGCAAAGGCCGCACGGTTCCAAGGAGTTTCCGGGCTCGATGCCCTCGGGCGCAAGGCAACGGTCTGCAGGCCGAGGGCAAGGCCGACTTTTGGCTGGGCGTCGAGCGAGGCTTTCTTTGTCAATGCACGACTCGGGAAGCGACCGACATCAATTCCTCGGAATTCGGTGCCTGGAATGTCTGGAGCCCAGCCTCCAGAACTTCAGTGAAGCTCCAGCGTACGATTCCCTCCCGGTCGATTAGGAACTGACCGACAAGCTGCCCGTGGTCGGCAGTCATCATCTGCTGATCGGCTTCCGTCATCTGATATCCTTCCTTCTTGTTGAGAAAATCGTCCATTGCCATCACGCCCATAGGCTCGGGCAACTCGCCCGGAAGATCGATCCGTATCGCCATGGCCGTGTCGATCCCGACCTCGCGTAAGCCGAAGGCTTGGTGCGAAGCCCGTACCGGGTCGGAAGCAGCAAGAAGATCGGGTATCGGATGGTAACGGAAATAGAGCCGCGCGCGTTCGACCGGGGTGTTTACCACCGCCAGGGATTGGACGCCTTTCTCACGCAGCACCGGGTTGAGATATGCCATGGCCGCGACATGGCGCCGGCAGAACGGACAATGCAGGCCTCGAAACAAACCGATCAACAATGGACTGCGGCCACGAAAATCATCAAGTGCGATCTTCCCCTCGCGCGAGATCGCATCAAGCACGACGTTCGGGACCCGGTCGCCCGGTTGTAGCGGATGGTCGACAGAGCGCGTGGACATGGACAACCTCCTCGCTCGGGGATCAGTCGAGAAAAGGCGCCACGTCAGATGCTTCTAGGTCGAGATTGAGTGCTGCAAGGCCTGAGCTCTCGTTTTACCGCACCGCCAGGATCCGATCTAAGAATGGCCCCACATTGGCCCGCGGGCAAGCGGAAAACAGCGAATCGTTAATCGAAAAAGTCCGTTTTTTTGCGAACTCTGATTTTTTGCGGCCGTAGAGGCCGACACGGAAAATCGAGCTGGGGGACCTGCCATTTTGCGTTGAAGCAGCGTTGGGCTGCATAGCGGAAGTGAAACAGCATTGAGCGGCAAGATTCGGCCGGAAGCGGGCACGAAGCCCTATCTTGAAGTCTCAGTTCTGATCGGTTCTTTGGTGAGGGGCCAGTCTTGCTGGCCCCTGTCCCTTGTCAGATATCGCTTGCAGCGCTCGACCAGAGGTCGGCCGCTTCGGCGGCCGTCATGCGCCGTACCTCGGCCTCATGGCTGCGGCTGGCGAAGAGTTCGCTTGCCATGATCTGTTCGGCAAGATCGGCCGGGAGCGAGAGGATGACGCGGGCTTCGCCATTGTGCAGGCCGCCGAGCTCGGTACGCTTGCCGGTCACCATGCCGCCGGCGACCGTGTTGTTGGTCTCCGGATCGATCAGGATGAAGGAGCCGGAAAGCCGGTTCTGCTCATAGGGGTCGAAGATCGCCGCTTCGTCGAAGACGAGCCGGACTTTGCCGATGGCGTTCATGTAAAGCCGTTGCGCCGCATTCCAGGTGCCGGTCTTCAGTTCCAGCTGGCTGAGCGGCTGCACCTGGACTCGTTGGCGGCGGCTGCCGCTCTTCAGCCAGTAGCGTTTGCCGGGCTCGATACCCTCGGGCTGCAAGGCAACGATCTGCGCGTCGAAGGCAAGGCCGACCTGCGGCTGGGCGTCGATCGAGACGATCATGTCGCCGCGCGCCACATCCACCTGGCGGTCGAGCACCAGGGTGATCGCGTCGCCGGCAACGGCGGCGTTGCGGACGAGATCGAAGGTGACGATCTTGGAGACGTTGGCGACCATGCCCGACGGCAGGATCATGACGCTGTCGCCCGGCTTGACCGAGCCGCCGGCAACCGTGCCCTGATAGCCGCGGAAGCTTTCGCCCGGACGCGAGACGCGCTGGACGGAAAGGCGGAAGCCGACCGTCTGCGACGAGCGCACGGTGGCAAGTTCCAGCGTCTCCACCAGCGACGGGCCGGTATACCAGGGCATGGCGGCCTGGCCGGAATAGACGACGTTTTCGCCCTTCAGCGCCGACATTGGAATGGCGGTGATCTGCTTGACGCCGAGCGACAGCGCAAATTCCTTGAATTCATGCGTGATCTTGTCGAAGCCGGCGCGGTCGTAGCCCGTCAGATCGATCTTGTTGACGGCAAGCACGAACTGCTTGATCCCGAGCAGCGAGGCGATCGTGGCGTGACGGCGCGTCTGTTCCAGAATGCCGAGGCGCGCATCGACGAGCAGGATTGCGAGATCGGCGGTTGAGGCGCCGGTCGCCATGTTGCGGGTATATTGCTCATGACCGGGCGTGTCGGCGACGATGAAGGAGCGCTTGTCGGTCGAGAAATAGCGATAGGCGACATCGATGGTGATGCCCTGTTCGCGCTCGGCCTGCAGGCCGTCGAGCAGCAGCGCGAAGTCGGGCAGGCCGAGGTCGTTCTGCTTGCCGGTGGAATCGCGCTGCAGCGTGGCGGCCTGGTCTTCCTTGACTGCCTTGGTGTCCCAGAGCAGGCGGCCGATCAGGGTCGACTTGCCGTCATCGACGCTGCCGCAGGTGATGAGCCGCAGCGGCCTGGTATCGCGCAGGGCCTTGAGCGGCTCGGCGGCGGGCAGGTTGACGACGGTTGCGGCCGAGACGGCGGTTTGGGCTGCGGTCATCTCAGAAATATCCTTCACGCTTCTTCTTTTCCATGGAGCCGGACTGGTCGCGGTCGATGGCGCGGCCCTGGCGTTCGGACACCGTTGCAATTTCGAGTTCGGCAATCACCTCTTCGAGGGTGGTGGCCTGTGAGCGGATGGCGCCGGTCAGCGGGAAGTCGCCGAGGGTGCGGAAGCGGATCATGCCTTCCTGGCGGACTTCGCCGGGCAGCAGTTCCAGGCGCGGATCTTCAGCCAGGATCATCATGCCGTCGCGCTCCACGAACGGCCGCTTCTTGGCGTAATAGAGCGGCACCAGCGGAATGTCCTCGGCTTGGATGTAGCGCCAGATATCGACTTCGGTCCAGTTCGACAGCGGGAAGGCGCGCACGCTCTCGCCCTTGCGGATCATGCCGTTATAGACGTTCCAGAGTTCCGGCCGCTGGTTGCGCGGATCCCAGCGATGATCGGGCGTGCGGAAGGAATAGATCCGCTCCTTGGCGCGGCTGGCTTCCTCGTCGCGCCGCGCGCCGCCGAAAGCGGCGTCGAACTGGCCGGCATCGAGCGCCTGGCGGAGCCCCTCGGTCTTCATGATGTCGGTGAAGGCGGCCGATCCATGCGTGAACGGCGTGATGTTTTCGGCCTTGCCGCGCGGATTGATGTGTTCGATCAGATCGAGATCGTACTTCTTCGCGGTCGCGTTGCGGAAGGCGATCATCTCGGAAAATTTCCAGCCGGTGTTCACATGCAGCAGCGGGAAGGGCACGCGGCCGGGATAGAAGGCCTTGCGCGCCAGATGCAGCAGCACCGAGGAGTCCTTACCGATCGAATAGAGCATGACGGGACGCTCGAATTCGGCCGCAACCTCGCGGAAGATGTGGATGGATTCGTTTTCCAGCGCTTTCAGATGCGGGTCGAGCGGCGCCTTGGCGCTCTGCGGATTGCTGAGTTCCGTATCCGGACGGCTATCGGGCATGTGTTACTCCAGACTGTCGATCCTTTGCGGGTGCCCGCAAAGCAATTCCTTGGCGTTGGCGTCCCCAAGGCTGCGGCGGTCGCCGCGCCCTGATTGGGAAAGCCGTGGGGTGATTATTGTGCGGCGATCGCTGCGGCCTCTTCGGCGACATGCAGGCCGCATTCGCGCGTCTCGTCCTGCTCCCACCACCAGCGGCCGGCGCGTTCCGGCTCGCCGGGCTTGATCGCCCGCGTGCAGGGTTCGCAGCCGATCGAGGGATAACCGCGGGCGTGCAGCGGATTGACTGGCACGCCATTTGCGGAAACGAAGGCTTTGATCGCCTCCAGGTCCCAATCGGCGAGCGGATTGACCTTCAAGAGGTGACGTTCGGCGTCGTATTCGGCAAAGGGCGTTTCGGCGCGGTTGGCCGATTGGCCGCGGCGCAGGCCGGTGACCCAGATCGCAGCACCTTCGAGGGCACGTGCAAGCGGCTTCAGCTTGCGCACGCCGCAACAGGCATGCCGGGCTTCGACGCTCTCGTAGAAACCGTTGAGGCCGTATTGCGCCGCATAGGCATCGATATCGGCCTTTTCTGGCTCGAAGCGATGGATATGGATGTCGTACTGGCTTTCGGTCTCGTCGATCAGCGACAGCGTCTCGGCAAACAACCGGCCGGTCTGCAGCGTCGCGATATCGATCGGCAGGCGGTGCGTGCCGATCTCGGCGGTGATCACCTGGTCCTCGATGCCGAGTGACGTCGTGAACACCACGCGGCCGCCAAGGCCGGAGACCAGCGACAGACGTCCGGCAAGGTCGAGACCTGCCAGTCTGTCGTTCAGCGCCTCGGCTTCCGCAATCGGCCCTTCTTCCGCAATCGTATTGATAGCAGTCATGAGAATCCTGTCCTTTGTTGACGTGAGTATCGCAGTTCACGCATGGATCGGACAGAAAAAGGGATTTCGAAAGCTGCGGGCGGAGGAGCAAATATCTCTCCGAAGCTGCCGCGATGCAGAAAAGCAGCCGCCTGCGGATGAAAATCCACATCGGCAGCTCGAATGTCTATAGAAATAGTAGAGTTACACGCAGCCTGTCAATCCGAAATCTGAAGTGATGCCGAAAATGGTGCAGAAGGCGCGGTTTTGGCATAAATTAAGCGCGCTTGGCCGAGGGCGAAAAACAAGGCCAAAACGCTTGTCTCTCAAGGCTTTCTCCGGCGCGTTCAAATTCCGTTCATGCTGGTTGTGCCATAGAGACAAAAGAACTTCTGTAGCGGTGCGAAGATTCGTGCCGTCTGTGTGTGTCGATGGTCAAAAATGATTACGCAAAAGGCGAAATATGCGCTGCGGGCGCTCACGGTCTTGGCTGATGCCGATGCCGACGAACCGGTGATGATTTCCGATATCGCGGCGCAGCAGAAGATCCCGAAGAAGTTCCTCGAACAGATCCTGCTCGACCTCAAGCATCACGGCATCGTCGTCAGCCGTCGCGGTAAGCAGGGCGGTTATCTCCTGCTGAAGCCGGCCCACGCCATCACCTTCGGCGAGATCCTGCGCATCATCGACGGCCCGATCGCGCCGCTTCCGTGCCTGTCGATCACCGCCTACCGCCGGTGCGACGATTGCGACGGCGAACAGAACTGCCAGATCCGCCATATCTTCGCCAAGGTCGCAGACGCCACCCGCAAGGTGCTGTTCTCCACCACTATCGCCGACGCCGTCGCCCCAAAGCACAACGCCGAAGTCACCCGGCTGCTGGCTTGAGCTTTTAGCATTACGTCAGGAATGAACGACGGTTGTATCGACCCTACGGCCGCAGACCTCCTATCGTATAGCCGCCATCAACGGTGATCTCTTGCCCGGTGACGAAGTTGGCGTCTTCGGAAAGCAGCCAGGCGACGGTTCCCGCAACATCCTCCGATGTCCCGTTTCGCCCAAGAGGCGTGTGTGCGGCGAGGCGTGCGGCAAAAGCCGGATCGATAACATCATCTGCCATCGGAGTCAGAATGATGCCGGGATTGATGGCATTGATCCGGATGTTTCGAGGACCTTGCTCCACCGCGAAGGTCCGCATCATGGCAAGCAAGGCCCCCTTCGTGCTTGCGTAGGCTCCCGCACCCGGCATCACGCCGCCTGCCGTCCACGAGGCGTTGATGAGAATGCTGCCTCCCTTCAGAAAGGGCAGGCAGTGCTTGAGCGTGAAGAAGGTGCCTCGAAGGTTGGTGGCGATCAGCGCGTCGAAATCATCCGCATCGGTCACTACCAGTGGCTTGAATTCGCCAAGAACCCCTGCATTGGCAAAGACGGCGTCCAGGCGTCCGAAGCGTTCGATCGTCTTCTCGACAGTCGCCGCGACGGCTTCATTGTCTGCAATATCGCAAGCAATCGCGATTGCCGCACCGCCCGATACCTCGATCTCCGACAGCAGTTGACGGATTGGATCCAGGCGGCGGCCGACAAGGGCTACCTGTGCACCTTCGGCCACCAGGCGAAGGGCAGCGGCCCGCCCCATACCCGTTCCAGCACCTGTAATGAGGACCGTTTTGCCGATGAATCGGGTTTGCGTCATGTCTTGCTCCTTGAATGAATTGCGTCATGGCCGTTGTAATTCCAGCGGCATTTCACGATAATTGGAGAAATTGCGTATTCATTTGAAAGCAGAATTATCGAATGGGTCTTTTTCGCTCCATGCAGGTGTTTGTCACGACGGTGCAGGAAGGCTCGATGAGCGCAGCATCGGTAAAGCTCGGCATATCGCCGGCGATGGTCGGGCAACATGTGGCCGCACTGGAGGAGCGGCTCGGTACGCGCCTTCTGAACAGAACCACGCGTCGCCAGAGCTTGACGGATTTCGGCATGAGCTATGTCGAGCAGTGCAGGGACATCCTGGAGCGCGTAGCAATTGCGGATCAGGACGCAGAGGCATCACAGACGAAACCGCGCGGGCTATTGAGGATCACGGCGCCGACGACTTTTGGGGCAGAGGTTTTAATGCCGGCTTTGCATCATTATCGGGAGCTTGCCCCTGACGTGACGCTGGATATCACCTTGACGGATCGCAACGTCGATATCGTCGAAGAAGGTTTCGACATTGCTATCCGCATTGGAGAGTTGCCCGATAGCCGCCTCATCGCGCGTCATCTCGCTCCCTATCGAATGATGATTTGTGCTTCACCCGATTACCTCGAGCGTCAAGGGAATCCCGGCCATCCAAGCGAACTTTCCGGCCACGAAACCATCGGCTTTACCCCGGCAGCACGGTCGCCATGGAAGCTGTCGAAAGGCAAGGATGAGGTCGAAGTCGTCCCTAAAACGGCAATCACCGTCAACAGCGGTCAGGCTGTCCGCATGGCTGCTCGGGCTGGGCTGGGTGTCATCATGCAGCCAGCCATTCTCCTGACGTCGGATATACAGGCTGGCCTTCTCGTCCGGCTCTTCCCGGATTGGAAACTGCGTGAACGGCCCATGTCGCTCATCTACCACCGTGATCGACGCATGACCCCGCGCTTGCGCAGCATCATCGCCTTTGCCATTGCAGAATTCGGCAGGGAACCTGAGGACTAGGTATATCGTCCCGCCGATTGACCTGAAATCATTTGCAGGCAGAGACGCTCTTGACTTCAAGATTTGGTGAAATCCCTTTTCTTCCAGTCGGGATGCTCCACCTGCCTGACCATGCTGGTAGGGAGAATGTCATGTTTGGAATTTCAGCACAGCGGATCGTGGCTGCGGCCATATTCTCGGCGGCCCTCGCGACAGGGGCGGCCGCTCATCACGGCTGGTCCTGGGCTGAGGCGGATCAGATCGAACTGCGCGGCACCATCGAGAAGATCTCCATGGGCGGACCGCATCCGACGCTTGATGTCGCCACCGCCGATGACGGCGTCTGGCTTATCGAGCTCGGCAATCCGCGCCAGACGGAACGCTCCGGCTTCGTCGAAGGCGTGGCCAAGCCCGGCGACCAGGTGGTGGCCTTTGGAAACCGTTCGCAGGATCCAAAGGAGAAGCGAATGAAGGCGGTGCGTCTCACTATCGGAGAGAAGCGCTACGATATCTATCCCGACCGCATCAAGACGAACTGACCTCTGGGCGAACTGACCTGTCGTGATGGACACGCTCGAATGGCTGTCGGCTACCATGCCTGCGCTCGCGCTCCGGCGCTCCGGAACGCTCTACATGTTGGTCAACGCCGCCCATATCCTGGCGATCGGCCTTCTCATCGGCGCCATCCTGCCGCTCGATCTGAGGCTCGCCGGCTTCTTCCGCAAGGTGCCGGTTGAGATCGTCGCGCCGTTTCTATCACGCGCCGCCGCCGTCGGCCTTGCCGCGGCCGTTGTCACCGGCTTTTGCCTCTTCAGCGTCCGGGCGGTGGAATATGCCGCCAATCCCGCCTTCCTTGCCAAGCTTTGCCTGATCGCCATCGGCCTTCTCAACCTGTCGATCGTTCATTTCGGGCGAGGCTGGAAAACGGCGGTATCGACAGGCATCGTCCGGCCCGGCCTGCGCTTCTCCGCCACCCTGTCGGCCGCGATCTGGATCGCCGCTGTGATCGCCGGACGGTGGATCGGATTTCTCTAAGGCAAAGACCCGCTTGCCGGTCTTCGATCTCATCCATAGCAACTTGCTATAATCAGATAGTTGCGCTAGATTGCAGCTATAGCAAAATGCGATACGCGATTCCGGATTTATGCATATCGTCACGCAGAAAAAAATCTGGGAGGCGAAAGACCGATGGCCTCAAACAGCCAATGCCCTGGATACTTGGTATCGACTGATGAAGTCGTCGGAGCCGACAGACTTCGCCGACATGAAATCACTGTTTCCGGCAACGGACAAAGTCGGGCAGCATCACGTGTTCGACATTGGCGGCAACAAGCTGCGCTTGATCGCGATGGTGCACTACAAATTTAGGAAGGTCTATATTCAGCGGATTATGGATCATGCCGAGTACGACAAAGGAGCATGGAAGGGTTAGGCCGATGAGCGCACTTGTAAAACTGGTAAGCGAGCACTGGACGCATGTGGCTCCTCTTCTTGCCATGCCGGCCAACGAAGCTGAGTATGATCATCTCGTGAAGCAACTTGACGAGATTCTCGCTGAAGTGGGCGACGATGAGGATCATCCTTTGGCGTTGCTTGCGTCTCGTATGGCGGACCTTGTTGAGGCCTATGACGAGCAAAACCGCCCAATGCCTCCGGTGACTGGCGCCGATGCACTCCGTTATGTCATGGAGGAGCGCAGCCTTGGCCAGTCCGAGCTGCCGGAAGTGGGCGCTCAGTCCGTCGTGTCTGAGATTTTGAGCGGGAAGCGACAAATCAATGTTCGACAAGCCCGCGCGCTGAGTGAGCGATTTCTGATACCGGCATCCGTATTTCTATCGCTCTGACGATAGACATTCCCGACGACCAGCGACGACCGGTCGGTGGCAGTGCTGCCCAATAGGTCTCTACGCTTCAGCGGTCGCTGACGGCCGCGCGCGGATTGACTCACGGTTCCTGGTTCGAGCGCGCCAGCGGCTGTTTGCCGAGGATATGGTCGGCCGCCTTCCCTCCGGTCATGATCGATGGTCCGTTCAGGTTGCCGAAGGTGACGTGCGGGAAGATCGAGCTGTCGGCGACGCGCTCCCTCCGCGGGCTCGAGCGGCACGGCGGTTTCAACATGCTGTTCGAATTCATCGCCCGAATCCTCTGCCGCGACCATCCCACCGTCAGCCTCGCAGCATGCGACGAGCTTCGTAAGCTTCCAGGAACTCCGGAGAGGCGACGTCATCGGCCAGCGCGCGCAGCGCAGCCGCGGAAGGACCGAGCACCACCTCAACGCGCTGATTGGCATCGGCCCACAGGGCCAATGCCTCGTGCAGGCGTTGCTCGCCAGGCGTCGTCAGCATTGCGTGCTTCGTCCGGCCATCATGTTCGTCAGGCATGAGCTCGACCAGTCCGTCCCGGACGAGCGGGCGAAGGGCGTGGGTCAAAGCAGAAATGCTGACGGCAAGGCGCTCGGCGAGCAATAGCAAAGTTGGCCATCCATGGCCGCCTTCGTGCAACGCTGCTATCTGGGTCAGAAGTCCGACTTGAGTGGCCTTCAGGCCGGTTGGCGCCACCGCGTCATCATAGATCTGCCCCAACCGCCGTGACGCGCGCCGGAGGGCGGTGTTTGTGCACACGAGTTCGGCCAGGAGTTCCGGCGGGCTCAGCCTGCCCGCGCGCAACTCCTCCCCTGGATCGCCAATCGAAAGTTTCTTGCCCATCCCAGTGAAATAGTTGAGGGCTCATCCATTGACAAGAGGACATCGCGACCATACGTAAACTTGAGTACTCAACCAAATAGGATTTTGACATGTCTGCATCATCGCCCAAGCCCGTTGCCCTCGTCACCGGCGCCTCCGCTGGCATCGGCGCCATCTACGCCGCGCGCCTCGCCGAAAGGGGCTATGATCTCATCCTCGTCGCCCGGCGGGCCGATCGTCTGAAGGCGCTCTCGGACAAGCTCGGCGCTACCCACGGCACGAAAGTCGAGGTCGTGGAAGCCGACCTGACGAAAGACGCCGACGTCACCCGCGTTGAAAAGGTGCTGAAGGAAAATTCAGCGATCACGCTCCTCGTCAACAACGCCGGCAACTCGACCTTGGCTCCGGTCGCAAAGACCGCTGAGGAAGACGCGGCCGCGATGATCGCACTCAACATCACTGCGCTCACGCGGCTGACACACGCCGTTCTGCCTGCATTCCTCAGCCGCAACCACGGCGCAATCATCAACGTCGCTTCGGTCTTGTCCTTTCATGCCCTGCCGATCAGCGCGATCTACAGCGGCACCAAGGGCTATGTGATGAACTTCAGCCGCGGTCTGCAGCAGGAGCTGGCTGAGACCAATGTCCGCCTGCAACTCGTCATGCCGGCGGCCACGGCGACCGAACTCTGGGATTTGTCGGGCGTACCGCTGGCGTCGCTCAATCAGGCGACCGTCATGACGTCCGAAAACCTGGTCGACGCCGCCCTGGCCGGTTTCGACAAGGGCGAAGATATCACGCTGCCATCCGTTGCCGACGCCAGTCTGTGGGACAAGTTCGACCAAGCCCGATCCACACTGTTCGCCGCGACGCAGACCGGTGAACCTGCGCCCCGTTACCGCGCCGTCTAGACGCCCCGAACGATCGAGCGCACGGATTAACCCCTACGCCAGCGGCGTCGGCAGATCCGTGCGGTTGATTGATATTCATTTTAAGGAAATTCCATTGCCCAGCTTGTTCGACCAATTCACGCTGAAAGGCGTCATCCTCCGAAACCGCATCGCGGTATCTCCCATGTGCCAATATTCCGCGATTGATGGCGTTCCGAACGACTGGCACGCCGCCCATCTCACAAGCTTGGCGCGCGGTGGCGCTGGCCTCATCAACGTCGAAGCCACGGCTGTCTCTCCGGAGGGGCGTATCACGCCGGGCTGTACCGGTCTTTGGAATGATGTCCAGGCCGAGGCATTTGGGCCGATTGTCGCCGGCATCGAAAAGGCGGGCGCGGTCGCAGGGATCCAGATCGGCCACGCCGGCCGCAAGGCCAGTGCAAACCGCCCTTGGGAAGGCGACGATCATATTGCCGATAGCGATCCGCGCGGCTGGGAAACCATCGCACCGTCCGCCATCGCGTTCGGCGGCGGCTTGGCCAAGGTGCCGCGCGCCATGACGAAGGCCGACATAGATCGCGTCCGTGGCGATTTTGTCGCTGCAGCGATCCGCGCGCGCGACATCGGATTCCGCTGGCTCGTGCTGCATTTTGCTCACGGGTATCTCGGCCAGAGCTTCTTCTCGCCGCATTCGAACCAGCACGACGACGAATATGGCGGCAGCGCCGATAACCGTGGACGCTTTCTCCTCGAGACGCTGGCGGCCGTTCGTGAAGTCTGGCCCGAGGATCGTCCGCTCACGGCTCGCTTCGGCGTCATCGAGTTTGACGGTCGCGACCAGGAAACCCTGCGGGACGCGATCGATCTAGTCGGAAAATTCAAGGAGGCCGGCCTCGACTTCATCGACGTCAGCCTCGGCTTCTCAACTCCGGCCGCCAATATTCCCTGGGGTCCAGGGTTCATCGCGCCTTACGCCGATCAAGTCCGCAAGGCCACTGGCCTCCCCGGTGCCGCAAGTTGGAACATCACTCAGCCGGAGCAAGCGGACGAACTTATCCGAAGCGGGCAGCTTGACCTGGTTATGATCGGCAAGGCGATGCTCGCCAATCCGCATTGGCCCTACGAAGCCGCGCGCAAGCTCGGTGTCGAGCGTCCGTCCTGGACATTGCCTGCCCCTTACGCACATTGGCTCGCATCCTACCGCACTGCCTGATTGATCGGGGCTCTCGAACAGCGTTGAGGGGCCCTGTCTCCTGGCATTAAAAAACGAACCCGGCCCGCTGATTCATGGTTGCGATATCGCAGACATCGCGCCTTACATCAGACTGGTTGGGCCGTGACGCCTCGCTTCTTATCGATCGCTGACGGCCGCGCGTGGGTTGACCCATGGCTCCTGGTTCGAGCGTGCCAGCGGCTGTTTGCCGAGAATATGGTCGGCCGCCTTCTCGCCGGTCATGATCGAGGGTCCGTTGAGGTTGCCATAGGTGACGTGCGGGAAGATCGAGCTGTCGGCGACGCGCAGGCCATCGATGCCGATCACCCGCGTTTGCGGATCGACCACCGCCATCGGATCGTCCTTGGCGCCCATCCGGCAGGTGCCGCAAGGGTGATAGGCGCTTTCCAGATGTTCGCGCAGGAAGGCGTCGATCTCATCGTCGCTTTGCACGCCTTCACCCGGCTGGATCTCCGGCCCGCGATAGTCGTTGAAGGCGCTCTGACCGAAGATTTCGCGGGTGAGGCGCACGCAGTGGCGGAATTTCTCCCAATCCTCCGGATGGCTCATATAGTTGAAGCGCAGCACCGGATCGGCCTTGGGGTCGGCCGAGCGCAAGCTCACGCTGCCGCGCGATTTCGACAGGTTATAACCGACATGAACCTGGAAGCCGTGGCTTTTCGCCGCCGCCTTGCCGTCATAGCTGATCGCCACGGGCAGGAAATGATACTGGATGTCAGGCTGCTTCAGCCCCGGCGCCGAGCGCAGGAAGGCGCAGGCTTCGAACTGGTTGGAGGCGCCGAGCCCGCCGCGCGAGAGCAGCCATCGCGCGCCCGCCACCCCCTGCCAGAACCACGGCAGCCAGGAATAGAGCGACACCGGCTTGGTGCTGACCTGCTGGAAGTAGAATTCCATATGGTCCTGCAGGTTGGCGCCGACACCCGGCCGGTCTGCCTTGACCGCAATGCCCATGTCCTGCAAATGTTGACCTGGACCGATGCCCGACAGCATCAACAGCTTCGGCGAGTTGAAGGAGGAGGCCGAGACGATCACCTCGCGGTTCGCCTTCACCACCTCTATTCTGCCGTTGCGCTCGATCTCGACGCCGGTCGCCCGCCCGTCCTCGATCACGATCTTGCGGGCGAAGCCATAGATGATCCCGACATTCTGCCGCTTCAGCGCCGGTCTCAGATAGGCGTTGGCGGCAGACCAGCGGCGGCCGCCGAAGATCGTCTGCTCCATCAGCCCGAAGCCTTCCTGCTTGCTGCCGTTATAATCCTCCGTCGTCTCGAAGCCCGCCTGTTTTCCGGCCTCGACGAAGGCTTTGAAGAGCGGATTGGTGAAGCCACCGCGCTGGACATGGAGCGGCCCGTCGGTGCCGCGCCAACCTTCTTCGCCGCCATGCGAATGTTCCATCCGCTTGTAATAGGGAAGCACGTCGGCATAGGCCCAGCCGCTGGCGCCGAGCTCTTCCCAGCGGTTGAAGTCCTCGGCATGGCCGCGCACATAGACCATGCCGTTGATCGAGGAGGAGCCGCCGATCACCTTGCCACGCGGCGCGGTGATACGCCGGTTGTTGAGGTTCGCCTCCGGCTCGGACAGATAACCCCAGTTATATCGCTTCATGCTCATCGGCCAGGCGAGTGCCGCCGGCATCTGGATGAACGGCCCAAAATCGCTGCCGCCCGCCTCGATGACGATGACGCTGTTCTTGCCGTCTTCCGACAGACGGTAGGCGAGAGCGGAGCCGGCGGAGCCCGAGCCGATGATGACGAAATCTGCTTGCATAGTCTTGTTCCCTCGAGCTGCCATCATCCGGCTACTTCTTGTTTTCCCAGAACCTGCCCCTCATCCGCCTGCCGGCACCTTCTCCCCGTAAACGGGGCGAAGGGACATGCCGCACCGCTTCCCCCAACCTCGACGCTGCGTATGCCACGTCCCCTATCCCCGCGAGCGGGGAGAGGGTTAGGGTGAGGGGCCAAGATGTTCTTCAATAAGGCGCCACCACCGGCCCCATGCCCACATAGACCGTCTTCAGTTCGGAATAATGCTCCAGCGCGGCCAGCGAATTCTCGCGGCCGAAGCCGGATTGTTTCGAGCCGCCGAAGGGGATTTCCACCGGGCAGAGATTATAGGTGTTGATCCACAGCGTGCCCGCTTCCAGCCGGTCGACGACGCGGTGAGCGCGGGTGAGGTCGGCGGTGAAGACACCGCCGGAAAGGCCGAATTCGCTGGCATTGGCGCGCGCAATCACCTCGTCCTCGGCGTCGAAATCGAGCACGCACATGACAGGCCCGAAGATCTCTTCACGGGCGATGGTCATGTCGTCGGTGACATCGGCAAACACCGTCGGCTGCACGTAATAGCCTTCGCCGGAGACATTGTTCGGAATGCCGCCGCCGGCAATCAACGTCGCGCCCTCGGTCTTGCCCTTCTCGATGTAGGAGATCACCTTCTCGCGCTGCGCCCAGGAGACCATCGGCCCGACCTGCGTCGCCTCATCCATCGGATCGCCGATCAGCATCGCCTCGGTGCGGACCTTCAGCCGCTTCAGGAATTCGTCCTTGATAGCCTTCTGCACGAAGACGCGTGTGCCGTTCGAGCAGACCTGGCCGGTCGAATAGAAATTGCCGAGCATGGCGCCGCCGACTGCCGAATCGAGATCGGCATCGTCGAAAACGATCAGCGGCGACTTGCCGCCGAGTTCCATCGTCACGTGCTTGAGGTTGCCGGCCGCCGCCGCCGCGACCCTGCGCCCCGTCGGCACCGAGCCGGTCAGCGACACCTTGGCGACATCGGCATGGTTGACGAGCAGCGGCCCGGTGTCGCGGTCGCCCTGGATCACATTGAAGAGTCCTTTCGGCAGTCCGGCCTCAAGCAGGATCTCGGCAATCTTCAGCGCCCCGAGCGGCGTGTTCTCCGACGGTTTGAACACCATGGCATTGCCGCAGACAAGCGCCGGCGCAGCTTTCCAGCAGGCGATCTGCTGCGGATAGTTCCAGGCACCGATGCCGACGCAGACGCCGAGCGGCACCCGCTTGGTATAGGCAAAATCCTGGCCGAGCGGGATCTGCGAACCGTTGAGACCGGCCGGCGCAATGCCGCCGAAGAATTCGAAGGCATCGGCACCCGAGGTCGGGTCGGCGACAACAGTCTCCTGGATCGGCTTGCCGGTATCGAGCGTTTCCAGTTCGGAGAGCGCCCGGTTTCTCTCGCGCATGATGTCGGCCGCCCGTTTCAGGATGCGCCCACGCGCCATCGGGCTCATCCCCGCCCATTCCGGCTGGGCGCGTTTGGCCGCCGCAATCGCTTTCTCGACGATCGCGGGCGTTGCCGCATGCAGCCGGGCGTTCACCTCGCCGGTCGCCGGATAGAGGCTCTCGATGACGGTGCCGTCGGTGTCCTCGACATATTCGCCATCGATGAAGTGCGAGGCTTTCGGCTGGGCTTTCATGTCATTTGTCCTTTGGTCGTTCGATGTGGTCGTCCCTTCTCCCTTCGGGGAGAAGGGGAGGCGGTGGCCAAAAGCGCATTCAGATAATCTTCCGTCAGCGCGATCGAGGCTTCAATGCCGATCGGCGCGGATTTCAGACTTTGCCTGATATAGAGCCCGTCGATCATCGCCGCAGCGCCTTCGGCGATGCGTTCTGCGGCGTCAGTGGGCAGCAGCGCCTTGAGGTCGGCCAGCAGATTGGAGCGCAGCCGTCGCGCATAGATCACCAGGAAGCGCCGGGTCTCCTCCGAGCGCTGCGCTTCGGCATAAAAGGCAAGCCAGGCGGCAATCGTGCCCGGCGCGAACTGGTCGGCGTGGAAGCTGACGCGGATGATGGCCGAAAGCCGGGCGCGCGGCGTCCTGGCGGCCTTGAGCGCCGCCACCGTATCGCTGCGCAACTGTCTCAGAAGCGAGCGGATCGTCTCGATCAGCAATTGCTCCTTGCTGCCGAAATAATGATGCGCCAAGGCTGGCGACACGCCGGCTTGCCGGGCGATGTCGGACATGGTGACAGCAAGCGAGCCGTGATCGCCGATCACCCGCAGCGCCGCATCGACAAGCGCCTTGCGGCGCACCGGCTCCATTCCGACCTTCGGCAACAGACCACTCCTTTGAAATCAGCGACAGGTTATTTTTGATTGACTGATCAATCAATAAAAATCTTTGCCGATTTGCTCGAACGCAGATCTTTCCCTCCCGAATTGCTGCAGCATATTCGAACCTGTCAGGAGGTGCGTCATGGCCGATGTCTTTGAGGGAACGCCGACATCTTCGCTGCAATCGAAATGGATCTGGTTTGCCGGCCTCGGCGTGCTGCTGCTCGTCTGCGGTCTGATCGCGCTCGGCAATCTGATGCTCGCCACCGTCGTCTCGGTCTATTATGTCGGCATGCTAATGCTGTTCGGCGGCGTGATCTATCTCGTCCATGCCTTCCAAGTGCGCGGCTGGGATCACGTGCTTTTCTGGATACTGAGCGGCCTGCTCTATGTGCTTGCCGGCATCTGCGCCTTCATCAATCCAATCCTGACCTCGGCGGCGCTGACGTTGTTCCTGTCGCTGGCGCTCGTCGTCGCCGGCGTCTTCCGCACCTGGGTCGGCATGCGCATGAAGCCGGTCAAGGGCTGGCGCTGGATCGTCGCAAGCGGCGTCATCACCGCTCTTGCGGGTTTCGTCATCGCGCTCGGCTGGCCGGTGAACAGCCTGTGGATTCTCGGCCTGTTCCTGGCCGCTGATCTCATCGTCCAGGGCTCAACCTTGATCGCTTTCGGGATCGGCATCCGCAGTTCAAACTGATGCCGCTGACCGTGCTTTTTTGACAAGACTGGGACAGGGGATTAGACTTAAGGGGTTACGGGCCAATCCCAGCACACGGATGGTCCGATGTGCGAATGCACCAAGGCACCGGCGAGATCGCCGAGAATGCTAAAAATGGTCATGCGTCCCCCAGAGGCAGGGTTCTGCCTGATCAGAAAAGGGAGGAAGTTCATGCCGATGGTCACCGTTTCCATCTCCCCGCAACAGGCAGCGGGAATCCGCGCCGCCGTCGATAATGGCGGTTATGCCTCGAGCAGTGAGGTTGTCCGCGAGGCGCTGCGCCTCTGGGATACCGCCCGCAAGCTCAATGAGTTCCGGGACGATATTCTTGACGACAGCGCCCCATCCGGCGGCAGATGCGTCGCCGACATGTTCGCTGATCACGAGGCGGAGCGCCGTCGCTCCGCCTGAACAAGCGTCTGATTGCATTGGAAAAATTGAATAGACGCGGAACGCGTGCAAGACCCTTGCGCGTTTCATAAAACTTTCACATTGGCGAAAGAGTTCATTGATCCTTCTGCGGCATGTTGCCTGCGAAAAAGAACAAGTCACAGTGGAGATCAGCATGTCCTTGGCTGCCACCGTCGCGCCGGATGTCCTGCGCCGCTACGCCAGCGATCAGATCGTAACCCTTGCCAAGCTCGTGGTCGAGAATGCCTTCCAGCCGATCGTCGAGGCCGGCACCGGCACGGTTTTCGGCTACGAATCTCTGATGCGCGGCCAGGAGCGCATCGGCTACGAGACGCCGGTCGACATCCTCGACGAGGCTCACCAGGCCGGCCAGCTGCTGCAACTTGAGCAGATGGTCGCCAGCCGCGCGCTCGCCAAATTCGCCACACTGTCGAATTTCTCCACCTCGACGCTCTTCCTCAATCTCGATGTCCGGCTGATCCCGCATGGCGAACACCTGGTCGAGAGCCTGCTGCAGCATCTGCGGAAGGCGAATATTCCGCCATCCTCCGTCTGCTTCGAATTCTCCGAGCGTTTCGACAATACCAGCGTGCCGGAATTTTCCAGCCTGGTTTCCAGGCTGCGCAAGGCCGGTTTCAAGCTGGCGATCGACGATTTCGGCGTCGGTCACGGCGAGATGAAGCTGCTCTGCGACTATGCCGTTGATTACCTCAAAATCGACCGCCATTTCGTCGCCGAGATCGACCGCAGCCCGCGCAAGCGCCATCTGTTGAAGAGCATCGTCAACATCGCCCACGTGCTCGGCACGCGCGTCATCGCCGAGGGCATCGAGACCGAGGCCGAATTCATCGCCTGCCGCGAATATGGCGTCGACCTCGTCCAGGGCTGGTTCATCTCCCGCCCGACGACGCATATATCGGAGCTGGCGCCATCCTTCCCGCATCTGCAGGAGCTCGGCAAGAGCAAGCGGGGCAGCCAGTCGCTCGACGAAATCCTCATCCGCAAGCAGATCGAACTGCTGCCGACGGTCTATGAGAATGACAGCATCGACAGCGTCTTCGAACTCTTTCGCCGCAATCCGCGCCAGGCCTTCTTTCCCGTCCTCAACGCCAATGACGAGCCGCGCGGCATCATTCACGAGCATCACCTCAAGGAATATATCTACCAGCCCTTCGGCCGCGATCTCTTGAAGAACAAGATGTATGAGCGCTCTATCTCGCATTTCGTCGAGATGGCGCCGATCGTCGGCCTCGACAGCGACGCCGAGCAGCTGATGGCGATCTTCGCCAATATGGAAGGCAGCAACTGCCTGATCCTGACCGACAATATGCGTTATGCCGGCGTCGTCTCAGCTGCCTCGCTGATCAAGGTGATCAACGAGAAACAGCTGAAGACCGCGCAGGACCAGAACCCGCTGACCGGTTTGCCGGGCAATCGCGCCATCCGCGATTTCATGCGTCAGTCCGGCCGCGACGGCGATGAGCTCCGCCACTTCTGCTATTGCGACTTCGACAATTTCAAGCCGTTCAACGATGCCTACGGCTTCCATCTCGGCGACCACGCGATCTCGCTGTTTGCCGCGCTGATGCGCCGCTATTTCTTCGCCGAGCGCCATTTCCTCGGCCATGTCGGCGGCGACGATTTCTTCATCGGCGTCGTCGGCTGGAGCAAGGAAGAGCTGACGGAGATCCTCGACCGGCTGATCAGCGATTTTCATGACGATGTGCGGGATTTCTATTCCGATGAGGACCGTGCCGCCGGCCGTATCCTCGGTCACGACCGCACCGGCGCCGAAGCTTTGTTCCCGCTGATGCGCTGCTCGATCGGCGTCATCGAACTGCCGGAAGGCCTCGTTGTCGACGATATCAACCGCGTCAGCGCCGAAATCGCCATCATCAAGTCGGCCGCCAAGGACAGCGAGGAAGGTCTCGTCTTCCATTTGCTAGGCGAGGCGAATTGACGCCTTTGCCACATCGTGCCTTCCCAAGCCTGCGGGGCTGATTTATTCCGGTTGCTTCCGATTAGGGAGGAGCCGGTCATGCCTTTGCCTCAGGATATGCGTTTCGTCGATCTGCCGTCCTCCGGTGGCCCGGAGGTGATGACGATCGGCTGGAGTCCGCTTCCTGTGCCCGCCGACGGAGAGGTCCTGGTGCGCGCCGAGGCGATCGGCGTCAACCGCCCCGATATTGCCCAGCGCCAGGGCAGCTATCCCCCGCCGAAGGGTGCGAGCCCGATCCTCGGCCTGGAATTGTCCGGCGAAATCGTTGCCGTCGGCCCGGGCGTCAGCGGCTATGGCGTCGGCGATAAGGTCTGCGGCCTCGCCAATGGTGGTGCCTATGCCGAATATTGCCTGCTGCCGACAGGCCAGATCCTGCCCTTTCCCAAGGGCTATGACGCGGTGAAGGCGGCAGCTTTGCCTGAGACCTTCTTCACCGTCTGGGCAAATCTCTTCCAAATGGCCGGGTTGACGGAAGGCGAGACGGTGCTGATCCATGGCGGTTCCAGCGGCATCGGCACGACGGCGATCCAGCTCGCCCGCGCCTTCGGCGCCGAGGTCTACGCGACGGCGGGCTCAAAGGAGAAATGCGAAGCCTGCGAGAAGCTCGGCGCCAGGCGGGCGATCAACTACAGGAGCGAGGACTTCGCCGAGGTGATCAAGGCCGAGACCGGCGACGGCGTCGATATTATCCTCGACATGATCGGCGCCGCCTATTTCGAGCGCAACATCGCCTCGCTGGCGAGGGACGGCTGCCTTTCGATCATCGCCTTCCTCGGCGGTGCGCTCGCCGAAAAGGTCAATCTCTCGCCGATCATGGTCAAACGGCTGACGGTCACCGGCTCCACCATGCGGCCGCGCACGGCGGAGGAAAAACGCGCTATCCGCGACGACCTGCTCTCCGAAGTCTGGCCGCTGCTGGAAGCCGGCACTGTCGCCCCCGTCATCCACAAGGTCTTTGCCTTCGAAGAGGTCGTCGAAGCCCACCGGCTGCTGGAAGAGGGCAGCCATGTCGGCAAGGTCATGCTGCGCGTCGGCTAGAGCAATTCCAGCAAAAGTGCGCAGCGGTTTTGCGTCCGGATTGCGAAGAAACAAGGAGCAATTCCAGCAAAAGTGTGCAGCGGTCTTGCCAGGCAAAGCGCGAAGCGCTTTTGCCGGGAATTGCCTCAAAACAAGGAGATAGGGCGCTCTTACTGCGTCCTATCGGACGCGCGGCGCGGTAATGTCAGCGACACGCCAACCGCGAGAACACCGGGCAGCGCCATCAGCAGATAGAGCCAGTGCGCTGCCGACAACGCGCCTGATATGCCGCCGGGATGAACGAGGCCGGCGCCGTTGGCGATCAGGCCGGCAAAGGCGGCCCCGAACGCCCCACCAAGCGAACTCATTGTCGGGATCGCGGCAGAAGCCTTGTCCTTCTCGTTGTCGGCGACGAGCCTCAAAACCATGGCGACCAGATGCGCCCAGCCGAGACCGATGCCGAAGCCCATCATGAACATGCCAATCGCCGCCGGCACGATGAGGAGCATATGCCCCTCGGGATTCTCCTTGGCGAGGAAGACGGCGAGGCAGGCGGTCGCCGCCGCCTCGATGAGGGCGCCAATGACGATTGCCCAATAGGCTCGGCCGCCGGCCCACCAGCCGCTGAGGAAGGCCGCGAAGGTCCAGCCGAGGGCGACGAGCGCCACGAGATAGCCCGAGACGATCGCTGGCACCCCATGCAAGGTTTGCAGGAAATAGGGAATGAAGACATCGCTGACGAGAACGACAGTCATGGCGAGCATCGCCAGGTAGACCCGTGAAATCGGCTGCGAAAGGTTGATGGCGCCGGAGGGCAGCAGGTGGTTCGGGCTTCGGCCCTCGGTGACGATCATGCCGGCGACCGCGACGACCGAAGCCGCGATCAGCGCGACCTTCGTGGCTGTCGCCTCGACCGCGCCGGCCGCACTCACCATCAGGACGGCGGCAAGCAGCAGCCCGATCTGCGCAACCGGCGTCTTTGCCTGCTCGCGGTCGTCCTCGACGTCAGGCAATAGCCGCGGCGCCAAGACCGCCATCAGCAGGCCGAGTGGCACGAGCACGATGAAAGCATAGCGCCAGGCGTGGCCCGTAGAAAAGAAGCCGCCGAGCGTCGGCCCGATGACGGTCGAGACCCCCCAGATTGCCGCGTAGAGCGTCGAGGCCTTCGGCCATAGCGGCTCGGGATAGACGAAGCGGATGAAGGCATAGCCGAGGGCGGCAAGTGCGCCGGTTCCGAGACCCTGCACCGCGCGTCCGATCAGCACCACCGGCATCGACGGTGCGGCTGCGGCAATCAGGCTGCCGACGCCGAAGACCAGTGCTGCGATCACGTAGACGGACCGAAGCCCGATGCCGCGCGGCCGCATGGCGACGAAGATCGAGCCGAGCACGGCGGCGGCGACGAACAGGCTGGTGACCCAGGAAAACAGCGCGAGCCCGCCGATATCGCGCACGATCGAAGGCGCGATCGTCGCCATGATGTAACTCTCCACCGCATAAAGCGTCACGCCGCCGGCCAGCATCAATGTTGCCGGCAGGTGCTCGGGCAGGAAGAGGCGGAAGAGGGAGCTGGGGGGGATGGCTGCTGTCTGGTCGATATTCGACATGGGAGGGCCCCCGAGATTTTTGCTGGCGAAGGATTATTTTCCAAGTTATAAATTGGAAAAATTGCATGCCGTCTCGAATTAAACAAGACTTGACTTGGAAAATATGCGCCAGTCCCCAGCCAACCGGATTCTGATCCTGATAAAGACCGACGGCCCGCAGCTCGCCGCCGCGATCGGCGATGCGCTCGGCATATCGGGCGAGGCCGCCCGCCAGCAACTGTCGAAGATGGCGGAGGAGGGGCTGGTGGAACCGGTCACCCTTGCCAGCGCGGGCCGTGGCCGGCCGCGCCAGCTCTGGCACCTCACAACGAGCGGCAACCGCCAGTTCCCTGACGGCCATGCCGAGCTGACGGCAAATCTCCTCGGCACGCTCGTCGAACAGCTCGGCCCCGCAGCGCTCGATACCGTCATCTCCGCCCGCGAGGCCGAGACGCTGCAGCGCTATAGGCAGGAGCTCAGTAAGGTCGGTGACCTAGCCTCGCGCGTCGAGGCCCTTGCCGGCATCCGCACCCGCGAGGGTTATATGGCCGATTGTTGGAGGCAAGAGGACGGATCCTTCATGCTGGTCGAAAACCACTGCCCCATCTGTGCGGCCGCCACTGCCTGTGCCGGCTTCTGCCGCTCCGAACTCGAAACATTCCGCACGGTCCTCAGTGCTAAGGTCGAACGCAGCGAACACATCCTCGCCGGCGCCCGCCGCTGCGCCTATCGCATCACGCCCGGTTGACGTCTGTCGATCGTCGCACTTCACGCGGGCTGCCGCGCCTGGCGCCTGCTGCTTTCGAGATAGAGCAGCACTCCGATCGATGCGAGACCCGCGGCCGCGCCGACGAAGGCGGTGCCGGAATAATCGGTGATCGCGGTGCCGAAGGCAAAGAGGCCGGCGCTCACGCCAACCCCAATGAACGTGTTCAGCGAGATCAGCGAGGTTCCGAGCCCCGGCCGGTCCGCAATCAGGTCCTGCAGATAGGTGATCGGCACGCTGAGGATCGCTGCCGCCCCGCAGGCATTGAAGAGGAGGAGTGCGTAGACGTGCCAGGGCGCGGAAGCAAAGCCGAGCAGCAGCAGATAAACGCAATAGATCAGCGCGCCGAAGGCGAGCACATGCACGGTCCGGAAGCGGCGCTGCACAAATCCCCACATCATCATGAACGGCATCTCGAGCAAGGCGGTCAAACCTGCCATGAAGCCGACATCGACCACGGTGCCGCCGGCCGCATGGGTGATGATCAGCGGCAGGAGCATGGCATTCAGCCGCTGCAGCCCGAACAGCATCGCCATGACGATGACGCGCGACAGCACATGCGGCACGAAAATCCGTTTCAGCGAAGCAATGAAGCCGACTGGATCGGGGGCAGGGCCGCCGGCGCCATTTCCGGGTGCGAAGAAGAAATACAGGCAGAAGCAGGTGCAGCTTGCCAATGCCGCGATCCCATAGGCCGGCGTCATCGACGGCGAACTGACGAGATAGAGGCCGATCAACCCCGGCGCCAGCGCCCATGAGCCGGAAAAGAGCGCCCGCACCATTGCGGTGATCGCCGCCCCCTGGCCGCGGTCCATCTGGTTGGTCCTGGCGCGCAGGCTGGCGAACAGCAGCGAATAAGTGGAATTGCTCATCGGCACCAGCAACAGCGTGGAGAAGATGAAGACCGCGGGGCTATGGACGAGCGCGATCGACCCGAAGCCGAGCATGCCGGCAACGGAAAGCCCCAGCACCAGCGGCCGGCGCTCCTTCAGCCTGTCCGACCAGATGCCGAGCGTCAGGCTCGTCGTGACGTTGACGATCGAAGAGAAGAACACCAGTGCCGAATAGCCGCCGTTGCTCAAGCCAAGTTCGTTGATCCCGATGATCGACTGGTAGGGCGCGGTCGACGCATAGGTGAAGGCGAGCGCGACGAGGGTCACGGTCGGAATTCGGATCCTGTTGTCGCGAAGGATCAAGGAAAAGGTGGATGGCATGGGGGCGGTTCCTGATGCACCACTCTTAGCTGCATCGGACCTATCAGAGAAACGATAGTTTTCGATCGCCTCGGTCAATTTATGTGATGAATGTTTGGACGATGTGATCGCGGTCCGACCCCACAGCGCGGCCGAGCGCCGAACTCAGAATTTCGCGACCAAACCTGAGAGCCAGAAGTCGATTTGCCCGAAGGGAAGCACCTTTCCCAAAAATCCGACCAGAGCTGACGTGCTGACGATCAGCGCTAGCCCCAGAAGTGTTCCGAGTATTATTCCAACGCTCGCCTTTGCCGGCCGGCGTGCCAGCCAAGACGCCAGAGCCAAAGAAACAATCGTCAAAAATGCCAACAATATGGACTCGGTCATAGACAGGCCTACTTGCAAAACAATCCCTTGGGATGTGAACCCGGCTGCACGATAGCGTCCCGATGCGTCGAAACTCAAGGCCTAGGATGGCGGAGGTTGCGGCGCGACCCGCAGGAGGCGCAATTCCGGTGACTTCGCTGTACTTGCTCCAGAGGCTCACCCCGCCCTCCGTCTTCCTCGGGCTTGACCCGAGGATCTACGCCGGCCTCCACCGGCAGCGGGTATGGATCCTCGGCTCAAGGCAGAGGAGGACGGAATATGCGGTGACGTCCAGCCACAGATAGAGCCGGTGCACTAGCAGCAGGCACCCGCGCAGCCGCCTAAACCCTGGCAAAACGTCAACCCCGTTGGCTTTCCCCGCGTGACGCGTTATGGACTGCGCTATCCCGCCAGCATCCGGATAAAAGCTCATGACCAATCCCGTCACCGTCGAAGTCACCCGCGGCCTGCTCGTCGAAAGTCGCCATCGCGGCGCGGTGGCTGTGGTCGATGGCGACGGCAAGCTTGTCTTCTCGCTGGGCGACATCGAGGCCGCGGTCTTCCCGCGCTCGTCCTGCAAGGCGATGCAGGCTCTGCCGCTGGTCGAGAGTGGTGCTGCAGATGCCTATGGCTTCGGCGACAAGGAATTGGCGCTTGCCTGCGCTTCGCATAATGGCGAGGAGGAGCATGTGGCGCTTGCCGCTTCCATGTTGTCGCGCGCCGGTCGCGATGCGCAAGCGCTGGAATGCGGCGCCCACTGGTCGATGAGCCAGAAGATTCTGATCCAGCAGGCCCGCACGCTCGAAGCGCCGACCGCGCTGCACAACAATTGCTCGGGAAAACATGCCGGCTTCATCTGCGCCTGCTGCCATCAGGACGTCGATCCGACGGGCTATGTCGGCACCCATCACCCGCTGCAGATCGAGATCCGTGCGGCGATGGAAAGCCTCACGGGAGCCGTGATTGGCGCCGATAGCTGCGGCACCGATGGCTGCTCCATTCCGACCTATGCCGTGCCGCTCAGGAGCCTTGCCCACGGTTTCGCCAAGATGGCGACCGGTACCGGCCTCGAACCCCTGCGCGCCAAGGCATCCCGCCGGCTGATCGAGGCTTGCATGGCCGAGCCTTTCTATGTCGCCGGTTCCGGCCGCGCCTGCACCAAGCTGATGCAGATCGCCCCAGGCCGCATCTTCGTCAAGACAGGCGCCGAGGGCGTCTTCTGCGCCGCGATCCCGGAAAAGGGCATCGCCATCGCACTCAAATGCGAGGATGGCATGACCCGCGCCGCCGAAGCCATGGTGGCGGCGACACTCGCCCGGTTCTTCGAGACGGAAGATGAGGTGCATGCGGCGCTGATGGCCTATGCCGCAACGCCGATGCGCAATTGGAACGGCATCCATGTCGGCGATGTCAGGGTCACCTCCGCCTTGGCCGGATGAATGCGAGTTTGCATACATAAGTTATTAGAAAAATAAGAATTGACTAATATAAAAGGGTACGTCCTGCGATCGCGGATGCACCCTTTCGCGGCGACGTGAGCACAGTCCTGGAAGCCGTGAGGGCGGGGCATGTTTGCAGGCCGCTATCTCTGGTGGATGCTGATGGGGATCGGCATCTTCATGTTCGCCGCGCTGAGCCTCGATTATATCACCTGGCTCACGATCCAGCTGTCCGGCTGCGGCGATATGTCCGGCGCCTGCGAGCCGGTTCTCCGGCTGATATCGGGCATGTTGAAACCCGCCTGCATCTGGGCTGCGATCGGCGTGCTTTTCGTGGCGACGCTGCTCCGTCTTCACACTCTCTCGCTCATCTGGTTCTGGGGACCGGTCGCCGCCATCTGGTTCGTCGCCTCCACGCCGATGCTCCTCTTCCTGGCAGCGGATGCGGCGGCTCTGACGCTGCCCGCCACCTTGGCGGCGCTGCCCGTCGCCTTCCTGTTTCTGGCGGCCCTCGTCGCCTATCTCGTGATTGCCGTCGAGGATGGCGACAGGCTGCCGCTTGCAGCCTCCGTGCCGTTGCGCTTCACACTCCGCCTGACGGCGGTCTACGGCGCGCTTGCCGGTGCAGCCTTCATGCCGGAACTGTCGCCGATCGCCGGGACCCTGCTCGACATGCCGGCACTTTCCGTCGTCATCGCGCTGGCGCAACCCTATCTGCAGACGGTGCTCACCCTTGGAACCGGCAGCGTGGCGCCGGCCTATGCCGTGCTGGCGGCCTTCATCGCGGCCCTTGCCGCAAGTCTCCTGCCACATGCTGCAGCACCACAGCCCTCCCGCAGCACTATCATGCTGCGGCGATTGCGCCGTTGAGATCGCGATAGGGTTTCAGCTTTTCCGCTGTCATCTCCATGGGCACGATCAGCCCCGCCACCTCGGAAATGCCAAGCACCGGGCAGGGCGAGACGAGGTCGAACTTCTCCTCGGTCAGCAGCACATGCGTTTCAGCCGAGCAGCGGGCGATATGCCGCTTGATCGCCGCTTCCTCGAAATCGCCGGTGGAAAGCCCGTGCACCGGATGCGCTGCGGTGACGCCGAGGAAGAAGAGATCGGGGCGCAGCTGCGCGATCGCCGCCATGGCCGCCGCGCCCGTTGCCACCATCGAATGTTTGTAAAGCCGCCCGCCGGTGAGGATCACCTCGGCCGTCGGATGGTGTTCGAGTTCGGCGGCGATCGTCGGGCTGTGGGTCGCAACCGTCAGCGGCATGTCGCGCGGCAAGTGCCTGGCGATCTCCGCCGTCGTCGTGCCGCCGTCGAGGAAGATCATCTGTCCAGGCTTCACCATCGCCGCCGCCGCCGCGCCGAGTCGTGCCTTGATTTGCGACGAGACGCCGCGCCGGGCGGTGAAATCGGGCAGATCAGGCGCTAGCGGCATCGCCCCGCCATGCACCCGTTTCAGCAGCCCCTCCGCCGCCATTTCCCTTAAGTCCCGCCGGATCGTGTCTTCCGAAAGGGCGAAATCCTCGGCGACGCGCTTGGCGACCACCTGGCCGTCACGGCGCAGGATGTCGAGAATGAGGGATTTGCGTTGGGTTGTCAGCATCGGTTCTCTGCACGAAAATTAACATAACAGCCCGATGTTGCACGAAATGACTCGACATTCAAGAAATATCGTGCATTTTCACGAAATCCCGTGCATGAGGCCGGGGAGAGTGCTCACGCATAAAGCGGAGCGAAGGAGTGGATCATGTTGATTTTGATTGCCGGGCCTTATCGGTCCGGAACCGGCGACGACCCGGAAAAGATGGCCGCCAACCTGAAGCGGCTGGAAGCGCCTTCGCACGCGCTGTTTGAAGCCGGCCACGTGCCGATGATCGGCGAATGGGTGGCGCTGCCGATCTGGCACGCCGCCGGCGGCCGGTCGGTCGGCGACGCGCTCTACGAAGAGATCTTCCACCCCGTCGCCGGCCGGCTGCTGCAGCTCTGCGAGGGCGTGCTGCGCCTGCCGGGCGATTCCAAGGGCGCGGACAACGACGTCCGCATCGCCCGGGAACGCGGCATTCCGGTCTGGCACAGGCTGGAGGATGTGCCGGGCTGCGGCTGAGAGGTATCGGCGAAGCTCTTGCTCTTCGCTTACGCTCAGCACATTCGCGGCTTTGCCGCTCACCCCCTCAACCGACCCTTCGGGCCACCCCGCTGGGGAGAAGAGGGAGCAAGCGGGTTGGCTTCGGTTCCACAACAGACGCTTTGAGAAGTGAGGCGCTGCCACAAATCTCTTCTCCCCAGCGGGGAGAAGGTGCCGGCAGGCGGATGAGGGGGCCACACGGCACACCATACATTGCCCTTCGCTCGTGCTCAACGCACCTCACTTGTCCTGGGAGAAGCAAAACCCAATCCAACCAGTTCCGACCCGCGCACCGCTACGCTATAACCCTTGCCGAAAGGGAGTCGAGAACCATGCTGACATTGTACTACGCGCCCGGAACCTGCGCGCTCGCAAGCCTTATTGCCCTGGAAGAATCCGGCTTGGCCTTCGAAGTCAAGAAGATCAGCCTGCGCGATGGCGAGCAGCGCTCGCCGGACTATTTGAAGATCAACCCGAAGGGCCGTGTGCCGGCTCTGGTCACCGATTATGGCGTGCTGACGGAAACGCCGGCGATCCTGGCCTATATCGCCCAGAGCGCGCCGGCCGCCAAGCTGGCGCCGCTTGACGATGCCTTCGAATTTGCCAGGCTCCAATCCTTCAACAGCTATATCTGCTCGACCGTGCATGTGAACCATGCCCACCGCCCGCGCGGCTCGCGCTGGGCCGACGAGCCGGCGGCAATCGAGGCGATGAAGGCCAAGGTGCCTGAGAATATGGCCGATTGTTTCACGCTGATCGAGCAGACGATGTTCGAAGGCCCATGGGTGATGGGCGAAGCCTATTCGCTCGCCGATCCCTACCTCTTCGTCATGACCGACTGGCTGCCGTCCGACGGCGTCGATCCCGCCCGCTTCGAAAAGGCGAGCGACCATCACGCCCGCATGCTGCAGCGTCCCGCCGTCCAGCGAGCGCTGGCCTACGATCGGGCCTGATCCTTAAATCCGGCGGCAAGCTTCTTCGGCGCCCGGAACAGCCAGGCGCCGATCAGCCGCAGCCGCAATTCCTCGTCGCCGATCACGGCGGCGCGCACCGGCAGATGCGGCCAGCCGACATAATGATCGGTTTGAAAATAGACGTCGGGCACCATCTCCAGCAGGTGATCCTTGTCGTCGAGCGAAATCGAGATCACGATCGTCTCCGCATTCTTCACCGCCACGAAGCTCCTGCCGCCGACCTTCAGCGCCGGATTGCCGTAGGAGGTGCTCTCCTCGACATCAGGCAGCCCGGCTTCTGCCGCCAGCCGCTTCAGGCGTTCGAAGATCGCATCGACATCGCCGGCCATGTTCCGCCCTTTCTGCCAGGGCGAAAGCTTAGAGCATGATGCCGAAAAGTGCGGGCGAAAGGCACGGGCCTATCCGCGCGGGTGTGGGTAATAATTTGGCAAACCATCGTGCCTCAATGCGCATTGAGGTCACCATCCTTTGATGCAATTCCAGAGGAGATACTCCTCTTTATCGCCTGGCTGATTTCCGTCTTGCTTATCCCCAGCGATGCCTCCAGATTGCGCACAGAGTAGGGATCGCCGCCTTGCGATTCCAGCTGAAGCCACTCGTCTTCCCGATGTTCTTCCTGTTCTTGAAGGCTGACGAGCTTCAGTAAAATCACGATGTCTTGGCTTTTCATCCTAACTGTCCTTTGTCCTGGGACTGAGGACAAAGGACAGCTTAAGGGTCGGGTCAAAGTTGGATGACCCTCAAGCCGATAGAGCCCAATGCCGAAGAGGGTGATCGGTTTCGGACGACATGATGCTCTCTTTCTTTGACTTAGTGTTTTCACGCGCATTTCGCCAACGGCGACTTGTCCTCCGCCTGAAAGCCGGCCGGCATCCCGAGCGGCAGATCGGCGATTTCGCGCATCGACATGCGCTCGACCTCGGGATGCCGCAACGGATCGTCCTTCCAAGCGGTAGCATCGGCAATTTCCGCGCTGCCCACAGGAAGAGCGGGCCTCAAGAAAAACTTCAGCAACGACATGGCATGCCTCGCTTTCTTCAGTGGCGCGGATGTGATCGCGCAGCGGTTTTCGCCTCTCGTCCACGCAATTACGTTCGAATGGGTTGCCTATGCTTGCAATGTCGGCCTCAGCAGGCAGATTTTCAATTGAGAATAACGCTGAGGCGCTATAGAAAAACTATATGAAGAACTTGAACATGGTCCATCTCAACGGCCTGCGGGCGCTGGAAGCCGTCGGCCGTCTCGGCTCATTGCAGGCCGCTGCCGATGAACTCGGCGTCTCGGTCGGCGCCGTCAGCCAGCAGGTGATCAAGGCCGAAGCCCAACTCGGTCAGGTGATCTTCGAGCGCACCGCCAGAGGCATGGTCGCCACCGAAGCCGGCCGGCCGGTGCTTCTGGCGCTGGACGAGGGTTTTGCCCGTCTTTCGGCGGCGGTGTCGATCGCCAGCCGCAAGGACGATACGATTCTGACGATCTCGGTGGCGCCGGTTTTCGCCGCCCGCTGGCTCGTCTGCCGGCTCGATCGCTTCGCCGAGCGTCATCCCGACATCAAGCTGCGGCTGGATGCGACGACCAATCTCGTCAATCCGGCGCTTTGCGACGTCGATATCGGCATCCGCGTCGGCAACGGCAAGTGGCCTGACGTGAACGCCGAACTGTTATTGGCACAGGAGGTCTTTCCCGTCTGCTCCCCCGAGATGGCGGCGAATTTGAAGGAACCCGCCGATATCCTCGCACTGCCTGCCATCATCGATGGCCGCGCCATGTTTACCTGGGAGGTCTGGATGCGCGAGGCCGGACTATCCGGCGCCACCCTTTCGACCCGCCACGTCTTCAACGATGCCTCGCTCTGCCTCGATGCGGCGATCGCCGGTCAGGGCGTCATGCTGGCCTGGCAGACCCTTGCCGGCTTCGCGCTCGTCGAGGGCCGGCTCGTCGCCCCCTTCGGCATTCGCGCCCGCACCGGCTTCGGTCACTATTTCGTCACCGCCGAAGGCACGCGCGAGCCGAAGAAGGTCAAGGATTTCAAGGCCTGGATCCGTGAGGAAATGGCCGGCACGCTGGCGCTTTTCACGTAGTTTTCAGACCTCGACCGGCTCCTTGGCACGCGTCGCCTGCATCGCCTTGTAGGCCGGGCGGGACTGGCAGCGCTCGATCCAGGCTTTGATATTCGGATGCGCGTCGAACAGGGCCTCTTCGCTCTGGGCGTAGCGCAGCACCTCGGCGATATTGAGATCGGCGACGGTGAAGCGGTCGCCGACGATCCATTGCCGGCCGTGAAGGTGGCTTTCGAGAGCCGCCAGCGGCCTGCGCAGCAGGCGACAGGCGACGGCGATCGTCTGCTTGCCGTCTTCGCTGTTTTCAAGCCCGTCATCATAAGTGAGCACGATCTTCACCGTCTGCGGTTCGACCTGCGACGCCGCCCAGACCGTCCACATCGTCAGCAATCCGTCTTCTTCGACGGTTTGCCCGCCAAGCGGTCCGCCATATTTGCGCGCGAGGTAGAGGTTGATGGCGAGCGACTCGTGCATGACGAACTCGCCGTCCCTGATGCTGGGAATCTGCGCCATCGGATTGACGGCAGCGAAGTCAGGCGAGTGCGTGTTAAGCGCCGCCTCCGGCGCCAGCGGATCTGCGAGCCGCCTTGCCTGCAGCACTGGCACCGACCGGAATTCGAGCCCAAGCTCCTCGGCCATCCAGTAGACACGCGATGCGCGCGAGCGATAGACCCCGTAGACTGTCAGCATGATGGATATCCCCCTCGATATTTGTCCAGGAGAGCGTAAATGCCGGATCGGGTTGCGAAAAGTCCCTGCCGCTAATGGGATGATGAAAGCTTTTGATGCGAGTGCTCGGACCGACTAGGGCTCAGTTCGGATGCACTTCCCCGCCCGCAACGATCGAAGCACAATTGCTGCCGTTTCGAAGGAACAATGGCAACGCCAGCGGGTTCGACTCGGAGATTAGAACCCCCAAGGTGTCCACAGCGATCAACCGCACCCCAAAACATACACCTGCAACGAAAGGAGAATGTCATGACGGGGAAGAAGACGCATGAACAGCAGCTTCGCATCATCGAAAAACGCGAGAAAACCGCCAATGCCGACGAGGCCTTCGACGCGGCGGCGGATCTGCACCGGAATGAACAGGCGAAAGAAGCTTATCGAAAAGGAAGCGATCTGCAGACCGGCACCGATTCCGGAAACCAGGATCGGAGCATTGTGCGCGGCCGCAATCAGGAAAGCGGGCATAAAAAGGGAAGCGGTCGCCCGTGAGAGGGAAGGAGAAGGTCATGGCTTTGACATTGATCAGCAAAGCTTTCGCAGAAGACCAGCCGATTCCTGCGAAATATGCGCGAACGGGCGAGAACCTCTTCCCGCCGCTGGCCTGGAGCGAAGCTCCTGACAAAACCAGGAGCTTCGCTCTGGTGGTCGAGGATCCGGACGCCCCTCATGGCACGTTCCGCCATTGCGGGATCGCCAACATCCCGGCTGAGTGGACTGCTCTTGGCGAAAGTGCCGATACGGCGCCGGAGCACGCGCCGCGATTCTATCGGAATGATTTCGGCCAAGCCCGTTATGACGGCCCGCAACCGCCGCCCGGCGATCCCCCGCATCGCTATATCTTCCGCCTCGCCGCTCTCGACGTGCCGACACTTTCGATTCCCGATGCCGCCGGCATAGGCGTGATGTGGGCAGAGGCAAAGAAACACACATTGGAGGAAGCGACCGTCACCGGCACCTATCAGGCGCGATAACCGATGGAAATTGACCGTGGATCACGACGTGCTCCTCAGGAGACGCGGTTCCGCTCGACGGTGAGCTGCGCATAGGGCGCGCCGCCGCCCGCCATCTCGCCGGAGACCTTCTTCTCCCATTGGAATCCTAAAACCGCCCCTTCGGCGGTCTCCTGGAAGATGTTGTCGGTGATGACGGCGGTTCCTGCGCCATCGGCGACCGAGACGGCGCATCCCACAGGCGCCTTGCGCACCACATTGCCTGTCACAACGACGTTGCGCAGATAAGGACCCCAGCCGATCTGCAGGCCCCAGCGCGGCGCGTCCTCGATCACATTGCCTGAAATCAGCGTATCGGCCTCCGCCGCGATGCCGATGCCGAAACCGACCTCGTGTTGATAGGGGCCTTTTAGCGTCAGGTTGCGCACGACGTTGCCCGTGACGCTCGCCAGCCGGCCGCCCTCGTCGAAATTGGCGATCGAGATGCCGTTTGCCGCCCCGTCGATCATATTGGCGGAAACGACGGCGCCCTCGAATGCGAATTCGACGTAGATCGCCGTCTCGCCGGAACGCCGGCACTGATTGCTGCTGATCTGGATGTTCGAGGCAGAATTGGCTCGGATCGCTGTAAAGGCGCAATCGGAGATCTGGTTGTTCACCACCATCACGCCGTCGGCGCGGAAGATGTTGATGCCGTTGCCGTTTTGCCCGGTGCCGCCGTCATTGGCGCGGATGTTGGAGATGCGGTTGCCGGAGACGACAGTGCCGTCCTCCGCCTTCTTCCAGCGGTGCACCAGGATGCCGCCATTGCCGCAATCCGAGACCGTGTTGCCGGTGACCGAGAGGGCGGTGGAATCGACCGCGTAAAGCCCGGATTGGGCAGCTCCCGAGATGCGGCTGCGCTCGATCCGCCCGCCGCAGCGCTCCAGTTGCAGGCCGTGCTTGCGGCTGCCGCCGATCTCGCAATTGTCGATCAGCACCTCGTCGACGCCGGTAAATTGCAACAGCCCGCCGGCATAGTCGCCGAGCCAGCGGTTGCCGCCGTCGATGACGAGATTGGAAAGCTCGATCCGCCGCACGTTCTCGGCCGCAAACAGATGGCCTTCGCCGGTATAGACGATCCGCGAGGCGCCGGGCACGCCAGTGATACGCGTATTGTCCGGCAAAGCGAGATTGGAAACCCGGTAGGTGCCGGGCGGCAGGAAGACTGGCACGTTCTCACGCGCCGCCTGTTCGATCATCTGCTGCAGGTTGCGGGTCTTGCGGTTGCCGTTTTCGGGAATGGCGCGATATTCCACCGCGTCGATCGCCCCGCGCAGATCGGGCTGAGCGGCCGCCGTCAGCGGCGAGGCAAGCGCGCGCGATGCCCCTCCCGCAACGGCCGAGGCAGCGAGGAATAGAAGCATGTCGCGGCGTGAAGGCATCCGGGGATCACTTGTCATAACGGGCCCGTAGCAGGAAACGTGCCAAGCGCGCAGTATTCTTTTGGCACAAGCTTGGCAACGGCGGGCGAAATCGCCGTTATGGCCGAGGCCGACGGCAGGATATCGCCGCTTATATTGTCGTCTTGTTCACCCTTTCATTTAAGCAAGCCGAAGGAAATGAGGACTACTTTTAAGGGAATTTCTATGATGACGGGTGCGGGATACGGCCTTCGGCCGGCGGGGAGAATGGCGGCATGCACGAACCGAGTGCCAGGCGATGGGAATCAGCCGATGCCCTGACGGCCGAAACGCGGCGTATCGTCGCCGCGACGGAGGCAATGATGGCATCGACCGCCCACCACCTTTCCGAGGGCATCGAGAATCTGCGCCTCAAGGCGATCGTCCACGAACTTCCGGATTTCCTCTACGTCAAGGATCGTGACAGCCGCTTCGTCTTCGCCAACGCCGTCACCGCCAGCAGCCTCGGCCTGCAGCGCGCCGATCTGATCACCGGCAAGCGCGACTTCGACCTGTTCGATTTTGAGACGGCGCGCCGCCATTTCGACATCGAGCAGCAGATCATGGCGACGGGCGAAGCCCGCATCGACATGGAGGAATCCTACGTCCTTCCCGGCAGCAGAAGGCCGATATGCCGGCTGACCTCGAAGATACCGCTGCGCAATGATCGCGGCGAGATCGTCGGTCTGATCGGCGTTTCCCGTGATATCACCGAACGCAAGCGCCAGGAGGATCTGCATCGCGGCCAGGCGGGCCTGCTCGAAATGATCGCCCGCAACGAGCCGTTGCCGATGATCCTCGAGGCGCTCGTGCTGATGATCGAGGCGCAGCTGGATGGGATTGACGGATCGGTGCTGCTGCTCGACGGCGAGGGCACCAGGCTCTATCACGGCGCATCTCCCAATCTGCCCGGCGGCTACAGCCGCCTGATCGATGGCGTTACGATCGGCCCCAAGGTCGGCTCCTGCGGCACCGCGGTGTGGCGCGGCCAGACGGTGATCGTCGAGGACGTGACGGTCGATCCGCTCTGGGAGGATTTCCGCGCGATGATCGCGCCGTTCGGCTTCCGCTCCTGCTGGTCGACGCCGATCGCGACGTCTGAGAATAACGTGCTCGGCACGTTTGCACTCTATTCCCGGGCAGTCCGCCGCCCCACCGAGCACGAGATGACGCTGGTGGCGCTCGCCACCCATATCGCCGGCATCGCCATCGAGCGCAAGCGCGTCGATGACCGCATCCATTTCATGGCCCATCACGACGATCTCACCGGCCTGCCGAACCGCGCCTTCCTGAAGGAACGGCTGGCGAGCATCCTCGATCAGGCCCGGCGCAACAACCGCAAGGTGACCGTCGCCTATATCGATCTCGACAATTTCAAGGACATCAATGACGGCCGCGGTCACGCCGCCGGCGACGAGGTCCTGAAAGAGACCGCCGCCCGCATGGCTAACAGCGTCAGGGCCTCCGATATTGTGGTGCGTCTCGGCGGCGACGAATTCCTCGTCGTGCTCGTCCACCAGTCGAGCCACGATGCCGGCATCACGCGCCGCCTTCGCGAGCTGCAGAAGGCAATCAACCGGCCGATCCGCGGCGCGAACGGCGAGATCACCGTCACCTCGAGCATCGGCGTTGCCGCCTTCCCCTTCGATGGCGCGACCTCGGAAGAGCTTCTCGCCAATGCCGACCGCGCCATGTACCGCGCCAAAGAACTCGGCCGCAACACATTGCAATATCACGACTGCGGCGGCACGCCCGTCGGAATGCCGCTCGGCGAGCAGGAGGAGTTGCACCAGGCGATCACTGGCGGCCAGCTGTTCCTGCAATACCAGCCACAGGTCGATGTCGCCACCGGCCGTATCACCGGCCTCGAAGCGCTGGTGCGCTGGAACCATCCGGCAAAGGGCAGGATGCCGCCGGTCAATTTCATTCCACTCGCCGAAGAGACCGGCCTCATCGTTCCCCTCGGCCTCTGGGTGCTGAATGAGGCTTGCCGCCAGGCGCGGCTTTGGCAGGACATGGGCCTGGCGCCGCTGACGATCGCCGTCAACGTCTCGGCCAAGCAGTTCGCCGATCCGGATTTCGCAACCCATGTCGCCGAGGCGCTGGAGCGCCACCGTCTGCAGTCCCGCTGGCTGGAGCTTGAAGTCACCGAAAGCGTGGTGATGCAGAATGCCGAACGGGCGCTTGCCATGATGGAAACGCTGCGGGGGCTTGGCGTGCGCCTGTCGATCGACGATTTCGGCTCCGGCTATTCCAGCCTTGCGGCGCTGAAAACCTTCCCCTTTGACCGCCTGAAAATGGACCGCTCGCTGGTCGAGGCCCTGCCGGGCGACAAGACCGCCGTCGCCATCGCCTCGGCGGTCATTTCGCTGGCGCAGACGCTGAAGCTCTCGGTTCTCGCCGAAGGCGTCGAAACCGACGCCCAGATGGATTTCCTGCGCCAGGCGCACTGCGAGGAGGCGCAAGGCTTCCGCTTCTCCAAACCGGTCTCGCCGGAGGAGATCCCGGCATTGCTGCGGGCACGCAGTCTCTGAGCCTTATTTCATCAGCCTGCCGATCGCCTCGATCTCTAAACACGAATGATATTGAGCCGCAGAGCGTTCACGACGGCCTGCGTTCTTGTCGTACATCCGAGCTTCCTGATCGCGCTGCCTATGTGATTGTTGACCGCATTTTCTGTGAGATCGAGAAGCTTGGCAATTTCATTGCCCTTCCTGCCGCCGGCGGTCAGCCTCAGGCAGTCCAGTTCGCTCGGCGTAAACTCGATGGGCTTGTGTTTCTCGTTCAATGTCAGCTGCGAGAGCCGGTCATAGATCAGTGTGGCGATGAACAGCAGCTTCGCCATTTCGACCATGCTGAAATTCCGAGATCCCGAAATCGACATGGCGCCGCGTCCACCCGCGGCATCGTGAACAGGAAAATAGGCCCCTTTTTCCATGCCGTATCGGTTGAACAGCTCGATGACCGTGGACTTCTTGCCTCCTCCACGATTGGTATTGATCGCTTCGACATCGTAGTTGAAGGGGCTGGTCGATCTCAGCATCCGGCGCATGACCGGACTGTCGACCATCAGGTTATGCGCATCATAATAATCGACCATCTCCGCCGGCCAGTTGGTGATGATCTTTGTTGCGCCTATTTCAACGAAGTCGACAGTGGGTAGCGTCATGATCAGGAAGGCAGTCATTCCCAGATCCTGAGTGAGGCCCTTCATATATTTGAAAACTTCGTAATGCGTGTTGAAGCCTGCGGCGACTTCCTCAATTCGATTGAACTCGGCCTCGAGTATCATGACTTTCTCCGATCGCCGGTCGTATCCGGCGCTTGGCGGCTGATGTGTCCACCTTATCCGCTCGTATCGGAGGTTGATTCTACACGCTCGAAGGACGGTGAAATATGCTTTTGCAGGGGAAAGACAGAAGGCCTCCGGCTGCCGGGAACACAAATATAAAGGGCAGTCTGTGCTTAACAAAGAGTAAACGTGGCTACGAATTTCCGGAGCGGGCCGAGATAAAAAAGCGCTCTGTTCGCGCGCGAAATTCATGCCGGAAGATCCTCTGCCGAAGCGACCCTTCTGGCATCTCCCATACAAATAGCTGATTCTACTTTGTTATTTTCTCGCGCGGCCGCGGTATGCAGGGGCCAGTTCTGCGATGGCCCGGTTAATGGATGCTTAAAGAATTTATCGGATTTTATTTTCAGGTTGCTCGTCCAGCGCAAGCCCGCGATGGGTCGCGGCAGTCACGCTCAGAGTTGAGTTAGGGGGAAAGCATGACGAAGATAGGATTCAGCTTCCGTTCGGATGCTAAGGCTGTACTGGCCGCGATGAGCAGGTCGCAGGCCATCATCGAATTTGACCTTACCGGCAAGATTCTAACGGCCAATGCCAATTTCTGCGCTGCGCTCGGTTACCAACTGTCCGAGATTGTCGGCCAGCACCACCGGATGTTCGTCGAGCCGGCAGAAGCCTCGTCGACCGATTATCGTGAGTTCTGGGGAAAGCTCAGCCGGGGCGAGTTCGATCGGCGCCAATACAAGCGCATCGGCAAGGGCGGCAAGGAAATCTGGATCGAAGCCTCCTATAATCCCGTCTTCAGTGGCGGAAAACCGTATAAGGTTGTGAAGTTCGCCACCGATATCACGAAGCAGAAGCTGCAAAGCGCCGAGGATGCCGGCAAAATAAGCGCGCTTTCGCGGGCCCAGGCGGTAATCGAATTCACACCGAAAGGCGAGATTCTGACGGCGAACGAGAATTTCCTGTCGGCGCTCGGCTACCAGCTTGCCGAGATCCAGGGGCGCCACCATTCGATGTTTTGCGAGAGCGCTTACGCAAACAGCGACGATTATCGGCGGTTCTGGGAGCGTCTGTCAGGTGGCGAATTCGTGGCTGACGAGTTTATGCGCATCGGCAAGGGCGGGAAAAAGATCTATATCCAGGCCTCCTACAATCCGATCTTCGACATGAACGGCAAGGTCTTCAAGGTCGTTAAATTCGCCACTGACGTCACTACGCGCGTCAGCAATGTCGATCAGCTCGCGGCATCCCTAACGTCCCTGTCCGCAGGGGATTTGACCCAGGAAGTCGCGACACCGTTCATTCCGACACTGGAAAAACTCCGGATCGACTTCAACGCGGCGGTGAGCAAGCTGCGCACTGCGATGCAGGTCGTGGCCCAGAACGCAACGGGCATTGCCGCCGGGGCCCAGCAGGTTCGTTCCGCCTCGGACGATTTGTCGAAGCGCACGGAACAGCAGGCAGCCTCCGTCGAGGAAACAGCAGCCGCCCTTGAACAGATCACCACAACGGTCTCCGATTCCAGCAACCGCGCCCAGGAGGCCGGCCAACTGGTGCGCAGCACCCGCGAGAATGCCGAGCGCTCCGGCGCGGTGGTCCGCAACGCCGTCGAGGCCATGGGAAAGATCGAGACATCGTCCGCGGAGATCGGCAATATTATCGGCGTGATCGACGAAATCGCGTTTCAGACCAATCTGTTGGCGCTGAACGCGGGCGTCGAGGCGGCACGCGCGGGCGATGCCGGCAAGGGTTTTGCGGTGGTCGCGCAAGAAGTTCGCGAGCTTGCCCAGAGATCGGCCAAAGCGGCAAAGGAGATCAAGGAGCTCATCAGCGCCTCCAACGAGCATGTGAAGAGCGGGGTGACCCTGGTCGGCGAAACCGGCAAGGCCCTGGAAGAGATCGTCGCCCAAGTTCAGCAAGTCAACGGCAATGTTCTGGCGATCGTCGAAAGTTCCAAGGAGCAGGCGACGGGATTGAAGGAAATCAACACGGCCGTAAACACCATGGACCAAGGTACGCAGCAGAATGCCGCCATGGTGGAGGAATCGACGGCCGCGGCCCATGGCCTTGCCAAAGAAGCTGATGCGCTTTTCCAGCTGCTGGGTCAGTTCAACATCGGCGGCACGGCGCAACGTCAATATCGCCCGACCGCGGTAACTGCGGCCTCCAAGCCTGCGACGTCGCCGGCCCGGGCAAGGACGGCCAAGGTGGCTGCCGCCTTTTACGGGAATGCCGCGGTAGCAGGAGGCGAGTGGGAAGAGTTCTGATCGCGCATGAGTCGGCTGGCGGTCTCGGACCCGAGATCGGCAGTGCGCCGGCATGCCGATTTTCATCAAGAATTTACAGCAAGTTATCGTGCGTATGAGGGGGAAGATATTGTGCCCTGGCAGTGTTGATAGGCAATGTGGCTGCGGTCTCGCTCGTTATCTCGGTGTGGATGCACCTGCACTACAAGCTCTATCGCCTTTCCAAGGTCCAGGCGAAACTTGGCTTCGGCTCGCGAACAGGAGATCATGGCGACCGGCGAATCCATCGTCGACTTCGAGGAACCGCTCGTCCAAGGGAATGGCCGGGAACGCTCGTTCCTGACGTCGAAGGTCCCGTTGCGGAACCGCCACGGCGGACCAGGCGCTTTACACGGCGAAGAAGCATGGCCGCGACCGTGTTGAGGCGGCCGCAGATCAAGCACGAGCGGCGTAATCTCGAAGACAGCTCGGACACGTCCTCAACGATGTCCGAGGACGAACCTCATTTCACAAGCTTACCGATTGCCTCGATCTCATTCGTCCATATGCCCGCTGCATAGTTTGGCGGCAGCCGCGCCAGTTGCGCGGGGTCGTCGATGCCGGTGGAAAAATCGCTGCCGCGATAGGGGCCGAGCACGAAAACCTCGGTCCCGGCATCTGCCATCCGGTTGAGAAAACGATCCGGCCAGCCCCAGAGCCACGGCGCGATATTGATCGGCACCAGCATCATCGCGTGTTTGCATTCGTCCGGCAGCAGGCCGGTCCAGCCATAGCCGATATAGCCGGTGAGGCAGCCCTTCAGGCTCTTGCGCGAGGCAGTCTTGATACCGGGTGCCATCAGGCGGAGCACGTCGATTGGCTCGTCGCCACCATAGACGATGATCTCCGCCCGCCGCTCAGTGGAAAGCCCGTTGAGCACGGCGGCGAGCTTTTCGCCCTCGGAGGGATCGCGGCTCTTGACGTTGATCAGGAAGCGCCGATCCGGAAAGGTGGACAGCACCTCGGCAAGCGTCGGCATCATGCCGATGCCCCGGCCGCGAAAGGGAAAGGTCTTGCCGCCATCGGCGGTATAGCCATAGCCGATGTCGAGCCTCTTCATGTCAGCCATCGAATGCTCGTGGGTGACGCCATGCCCGTCGGTTCGGCAGTCGAGCGTCCAATCGTGAAAAACCGCAAACTGCCCGTCCGTCGTCGGATGCACGTCGATCTCGACTATATCGGCGCCGGCCGCAAAACCTGCCTGCATCGACGGAAGTGTGTTTTCCAGATAGTCGTGTTTCGGCGGCAGCATGCGGCTCGCCGTGCAGGTGTCGTTCTTGAGATCGGTTTCGTCGAACCGCTGGGCGATGCCGCGATGGGCGAGCAGCACCGGCTTTCCCGGCCGATGTTCGGCGAGCAGGCTGGTATTGTTGAGGTAGATGCCGGCGACTGCAACCGCGATCGCCGCGGCGCAATAGAAAAGCTTCCTGCCCAAGTTGATCCCCCTCTGGTTGCATCGACGAGCAAGTGCTAGAAAGCGATTCCGGTTGTTCTTGGGCTGTTTTCTGGCTTTTCTATGCTGCGACAACAATGAGTCTGATTGCTATGGAATTTGACGACGACGAGCTTATCCATTTCGAAGCGCACGGCGCTGCCCCGTTGCTGCCGGCGGCAGTCGACGGTCATGTCGCGCATGACGGCGCCCGTATCTGGTATGCGAGCTATGGCTCTGGCCCACCCGTCATTCTGCTGCATGGCGGCCTCGGCCATAGCGGCAACTGGGGCTATCAGGTCCCGGCGCTCGCGCGCCGCGGCCGCCGCGTCGTGCTGATCGACAGCCGCGGCCATGGACGAAGCACCCGCGATTCCCGTCCTTATAGCTATGAGCTGATGGCTTCAGATGTGCTCGCCGTCATGGACGAACTGCATCTCGACAAGGCGGCCATCATCGGCTGGAGCGACGGCGCCTGCATCGCTCTGATCCTCGCCATGGCGGCGCCGTCGCGGGTCGAGGGCGTCTTTTTCTTCGGCTGCAACATGGATCCGAGCGGCACGCGGGAATTCGTCGCGACTCCGGTCATCGACCGATGCTTCAGCCGGCACGCCAAGGACTATGCCGCGTTGTCCGCCACGCCGGATGATTTTAATCCATTCGTCGAGGCGGTCAGCCTGATGATGCGGACGGAGCCGAATTATCAGGCCGCCGACTTGGGCCTGATCCGCGTGCCGGTTGCGATCGTCCTTGCCGAGCACGACGAATTCATCAAGCCGGACCATGCCGAATATCTTGCCCGCAGCATTCCGAACGCTGAGATGATTTATCTCACAAGCGTCAGCCATTTCGCGCCGCTGCAGCGGCCGTCGCAATTTAATGCCGCTGTGGAATCCTTCCTCGATGGAATAGGCCGTGACGATCGCCGGGGTTGACCGCGGCGCATTCGCCAGTCCCTTCTTCCCGCCCTCTGGCCTCGCGCCCATTTGCCGCTATCTCTCGTTTCATGAGACCTGATGCGCTGCTTTATCCCGCCCCCGAGGGGCTCTATTGCCCGGAAGGCGGCTTTTATGTCGATCCGGTGCGGCCCGTCGAGCAGGCGCTCGTCACCCACGGCCATTCGGACCATGCCCGCCCCGGCCATGTGAACGTGCTTGCCACCCGCCAGACGCTCGACATCATGCGCTTGCGTTACGGCGACGGTTTCTGCGCCAGCGAGCAGGCGGCAGCTTTCGGCGAGGAACTGCTGGTCAACGGCGTCAAGGTAAGTTTTCACCCGGCCGGCCATGTGCTCGGCTCCGCCCAGATCGCCATCGAGAAGAACGGTACCCGCATCGTCGTCTCCGGCGACTACAAGCGCCGCCCCGACCCGACCTGCGCCGCCTACGTGCCGGTTGCGTGCGATGTCTTCATCACCGAGGCGACCTTCGGCCTGCCGGTCTTCCATCATCCCGATCCGATGGACGAGATTGGCAAGCTTTTGGCATCGCTGCGGCAATTTCCCGAGCGGACCCATCTCGTCGGCGCCTATGCGCTCGGCAAGGCCCAGCGCGTCATCCGGCTGCTGCGCGATGCCGGTTATGCCGAACCGATCTATATCCACGGCGCCATGGAAACTCTCTGCGACTATTACATCGGGCAGGGCATCGATCTCGGGGAACTGCTGCCGGCGACAATCGAAAGCCGCGACAAATCCGCCTTCAGGGGTGCGGTCGTCATCGGCCCGTCATCGGCCTTCGCTGACCGCTGGGCCCGGCGCTTTAACGAGCCGCTGCCGGCCTTCGCCTCCGGCTGGATGATGGTGCGCCAGCGCGCTAAGCAGCTCGGCGTCGAACTGCCGCTCGTCATCTCCGATCATTGCGACTGGCCGGAACTGACGGAAACAATCCGGGAGCTTCACCCGGCCGAGGTCTGGGTAACGCATGGCCGCGAGGAGGCCCTGGTGCGCTGGTGCCAATTGCAGGGCATCAAGGCGAAGCCGCTGCATCTGGTGGGTTACGAGGACGAGGGGGATTGAAAGTGGAGTTTGTCGCTGAGAACCGCTCCCCAATCGCTGCCCACAAGGGGGAGGGGCGTTCGTGCCGCGCCCGTCGCATTTCTCGCTCCCTCATGCCTGTGCTTGTCACAGGAATCCAGCCACCGCGCGTCGGCGCGGTGAAAGACTCATGCAACGAAAAAGAGCGTCCCGCGTCCAAGGACTTGGACGCACTGGATTCCTGTGACATCCCTCGGGTCAAGCCCGAGGACAGGAATGAGGGAGCACCCGTGGGGCCTCTTCACGCCAGTGGGAGGCACCCATGAAAGCCTTCGCCGATCTCCTCGACCGCCTGGTGCTGACCCCCGGCCGTAACGGCAAGCTGAAGCTTCTCACCGACTATTTCCGCGACACGCCGGACCCTGACCGCGGTTACGGCCTTGCCGCCATCGCCGGCACGCTGGAGGTGCGCAACGTCAAGCCCGCCATGCTGCGCGAGCTGGTGCTGGAGCGTATGGACGAGGTGCTGTTTCGCTATTCCTACGACTATGTCGGCGATCTTGCCGAAACCATCTCGCTCGTCTGGGATAATGAGAGGGATATCGACCGCTCGGCCCTTGCCCAGCCGCGTCTCGGCGAGATCGTCACCGGCATGAATGCCCTCGGCCGAACCGAAGTGCGCAGCTACGTCCGCGACCTTCTCGACCGGCTGGATTCGTCCGGCCGTTTCGCCTTCATCAAGCTTGCCACCGGCGCCATGCGCATCGGCGTTTCCGCCCGCCTTGCCAAGCAGGCGCTCGCCGATCTCGGCGACAAGGACGTCACCGAGATCGAAACTCTCTGGCATGGCCTGCAGCCACCCTATGAGACGCTGTTCGAATGGCTGGCGGGTGGCGGCGAAAAACCGGTCCTGGCCACACCGGCGATATTTCATTCCGTCATGCTCGCCAATGCGGTGGAGGAGGGGGATCTGACCGGTCTCGATCCGGCGAATTATGCAGCCGAATGGAAATGGGACGGCATCCGCGTCCAGCTCTCCCGCTCCGGCGACAGGCGCAAGATCTATTCCCGCTCCGGCGACGACATATCAGGCGCCTTTCCCGATATTCTCGACGCGATCAATTTTTCCGGCGTCGTCGACGGCGAGCTCCTGGTCGGCGGCACCGCCCGCTCCAATAGCCCGACCCGCACCTTCTCGGACCTGCAGCAGCGCCTGAACCGCAAGACGGTGACGGCAAAGATGCTTGGCGATTACCCCGCTTTCATCCGCACCTATGACCTGCTCTTCGATGGCGACGACGACGTCCGCGGCCGCACCTATGTCGATCGCCGCGACCGGCTGACCGAGATCATCGACCGCGCCCCCCATGACCGTTTCGACCTCTCGCCGCTCGTGCCGTTCTCGTCGTGGGAAGAGCTCGATACTCTGCGCGCCGCCCCGCCCGATCCGGTCATCGAAGGCGTGATGATCAAGCGCCGCGACAGCATCTACCAGGCCGGCCGCATGAAGGGTCCCTGGTTCAAGTGGAAGCGCGACCCCTATAATGTCGATGCGGTGCTGATGTATGCCCAGCGCGGCCACGGCAAGCGCTCCAGCTACTATTCCGATTTCACCTTCGGCGTCTGGGCCGATGACGAGGACGGCGAACAGCTGGTGCCCGTCGGCAAGGCCTATTTCGGCTTCACCGATGCCGAGCTCGAGGTGCTCGACAAATTCGTGCGCAATAATACCACCGAGCGTTTCGGCCCGGTGCGGGCCGTGCGCGCCGACAAGGATTTCGGCTTCGTCGTCGAAGTGGCCTTCGAGGGCATCAACCGTTCGACCCGGCACAAATCGGGGGTCGCCATGCGCTTCCCCCGCATCGCCCGCCTTCGCCCCGACAAACCCTCCTACGAGGCCGACCGGCTGCGCACGCTGATCGCCATGATCGAGGCCAAGCCGGCGTGAAGTTGCAAGCCCTGCGCAACAATGACGCAGGGCAATATTTTCAACAGCATGTGTATTGGCGGCAACGATCTTCCGGTGCAGATTCTGCGTGCCGGGGAAATGATGGATGCTGCGTTATGAGCTCGCGTGAACGAAATTCCCTTTTCCTCCAGCGCCGTGCCATCCTGGCGGGTCTTGCCGGCGCACTTATCCTGCCGCGCATGGCGGCCGCGTTCGATGTCCCGGACGAGCCGCGCCTTGCCAAGCGCGACTATACCAAGGTCCGCCACCATTTCCGCACCAAGCTGTTGCAGAAGGGCCCGGCGCCCGACAAATACGAACCGCTGAATGCGCCTGCCGATGCCGACAAGATCTTCTACCGCTCCGGTTACGGCGAGCTGGAGCTGGCGGCCTTTGTCTCGAAATACAAGCGCGAGCGCGCCGCCAGGCCGGCCGTGCTCTTCCTGCACGGCGGCAATGCCATGGGCATCGGCCATTGGCAGCTGATGAAGCCTTATACGGATGCTGGTTACGTGGTGATGATGCCGTCGTTGCGCGGCGAAAACGGCCAGATGGGCAATTTCTCCGGCTTCTACGACGAGGTCGACGACGTGCTCGCCGCCACCGAGCGCCTGGCGCATCTGCCGGGCGTCGATTCCGAGCGCCTCTTCATCGCCGGTCACAGCATCGGCGGCACGCTGACAATGCTGACGGCGATGAGCACCCACAAATTCCGCGCCGCTGCACCGATTTCAGGCAACCCCGATGCCTTCCGCTTCTTCAACCGCTATCCCCAGGACATCCGTTTCGACGATAGCAACGCGCATGAATTCGAGGTGCGTTCGGCGCTATGTTACGCCCACAGCTTCAAATGCCCGGTCCGTGTCGTCCACGGCACCGAGGAGCCGCATTTCAACGACCGCGCCGATCTGCTGGCCCGCCGCGCCCGCGGCGCCGGCGTTCCCATCGAGACGGAAACCGTCGCCGGCAACCACACCTCGGCGCTGCCGGCCGAGATCGAACAGAGCATCCGCTTCTTCCGCGGGGTGGCGGCCTGACTTTCGCCGCCGCCTTTCCCACATCAACGCCAGCTTCGCGCCAGCCGCAGATGCCATCGTTCCGGCAGATATCGCTGTCTCGCCGATCGTTGATAAGGGTGGTTCCATGAATTTTCTGCGCCGGGTCTTCCCGCTTGCCGGGCTCGTGATTGCGGTTGCGTCGCTGAGCGGCTGCAACATCCTCATTCCCGATGTCGCCGCCGATTCGCCCGCCCGCTTCGTCCAGGAAACCTCGCCGGTCTTCTATCAGCCGCCCGGCGTCGATCCGCGCCGGGTTCGGCCGATCCCCGATCAGCCGGTGCCGCAGACGCGCGAGCTCTACAAGACCCAGTTCCACCAGACCTATGGCCTGCCGGTCACCAATCCCGTGCACATGGCGATGTATGGCCAGCAGCGTGACGAGGATTTCACCCTGCCGGCGATCCCGGTCAGCCGCGTGCAGCCGCAGTTCCTGCGCCAGGAGGTCGATTATCAGACGACCGAGCGCCCCGGCACGGTGATCATCGATACCAAGGCGCATTTCCTCTATTTCGTCGAGGGCAGCGGCAAGGCGATGCGCTACGGCGTCGGCCTCGGCCGCGACGGTTACTCTTGGTCCGGCCGCGGCGTCATCCAGTGGAAGCAGAAATGGCCGCGCTGGACGCCGTCGGTCGAAATGGTCTCGCGCCAGCCAGAAGTTCGCCCGTTTGGCGCGGAGAATGGCGGCATGAATCCGGGGCTGATGAACCCGCTCGGCGCCCGCGCCATGTATATCTTCAAGGACGGGCAGGATACGCTCTACCGTGTCCACGGCACACCCGACTGGCAGTCGATCGGCAAGGCCACCTCGTCGGGCTGTGTGCGCATGCTGAACCAGGACGTCGTCGATCTCTACGACCGCCTTCCTGCCAAGGCCGAGATCGTTGTGATGTAGTGCTGCAACAGCGCTTCCCATATCGTCTGCTTCTGGCGGGACACGTCTGCGTGAAGCTATGGTTTATTTGGCGCAAGCCGATAGATATTCCTAATATCGTTATCGGCATCGGACGAATCACCGGTTTAACCGGCGTCTTGTCCGGCTTCCCGTATCAAAGGAAATCAGTCTCGCGTCATGAGCTTCGATAGACATCTTTCCCGCCGCAGCTTTCTTTCCTATTCGGCGTTGACCGCAGCCTCCGCGCTCACCGGCTGCGCCTCCTCAGCCAACACCGTGACATCAGGCGATACGACGATCATTTACCGTTCGCCCATGCGCCTGTTCCAATCGATGGGAACATCGAGCGTGCCGAGCGGGGCGGAACTTGCCGTCATGTATGGCCCCATCGAAGACGGCGGCTTTCTCATTCCAGCCGTTCCCTACGAGCAGATCGATCCGCGCTATTATCGCCAGCGCGTCGTCGATCCCACTGGTCAGCCCCCCGGCACCATTGTCGTCGATACGCCGTCGCGCTTCCTCTATCTCGTCCAGGGCGACGGCATGGCGATGCGTTACGGCGTCGGCATCGGCCGCGAGGGTTTCGCCTGGCAGGGGTCGGGCGTCATCCAGTGGCGTCAGAGATGGCCGCGCTGGAAGCCGCCGAACGAGATGGTCGCCCGTCAGCCCGAACTCGTCAAATATTCGATCGAGAACGGCGGCATGGAGCCGGGTCTGAAGAACCCGCTTGGCGCCCGCGCGCTCTATATCTTCTCGAACGGAGAGGACACGCTCTACCGCCTGCACGGCAATCCCGACTGGCGCTCGATCGGCAAGGCCGTCTCGTCGGGCTGCGTGCGGCTGATGAACCAGGATATCATCGATCTCTACGACCGCGTGCCGACAAAGGCGCCCATCGTCGTCTGGCAATGATCGTCACCGAGGCGGCCGCAATCCGGCCGCCTCGGATCGATCGCTTTTCCCGGGCAAGCCGGTGCTTTCCCCCAGGCAAGTGGTTGCTTTATCCCAGGCAAGGTGGCGCTTTGCCCCGGAAAAACAGGTGCTTTCTCCTGACGCAAGAGCTTCGTTTTGCCCCCTCGAGAGAATTATTTTCCGAAATACCATTGCTTAATTTGCTAAATATCCTACATGGTGCGTATCGAATTGCTTGCGACCTTTGTCCACGCGCTTGAGCGCTCCGTCAGATATCCTCTCAACATCGATACGGCTTGTCGGACATCTTTCCGCAGGCGAACACAAACGGTTGAAAAGGAGATCGTTATGAATTCAGGCGTCGTCAAGTGGTTCAATGGCACCAAAGGTTTTGGCTTCATTCAGCCCGATGATGGTTCTACGGACGTTTTTGTCCATATCTCAGCGGTTGAACGCGCCGGAATGCGCGAACTCGTTGAAGGTCAGAAGATCCGCTACGATCTCGTCCGCGACAAGAAGTCCGGCAAGAATTCGGCCGACAACCTTCAGGCCGCATGATTTGTCATTCGCCTACGCTGACCACGGATGTACTGGCAGCGGGCTGACCAAACTGGCAGCGGGCTGAGTGACTGGAAGAGGTCGGGTTCGAGCCCGGCCTTTTTGCTTTGCGCAGGCCTTGTGATTGACCGATTGAGCAGCCGAAGAGTTGAAGGGACGCTGAAATGGGCAGACAAAACTATAAAGTCGGCGACATGATCGTGCTGAAATCCGGCCTCACTCGAACGGCGAAAGCCAACAAGCGGTGCCGGATCTCCAGCATCCTGCCCAACGACCACGGGCATGTGCAATATCGTGTCCAGTTCGACGCGGAGAATTTCGAGCGCCGCATCACTGAGGCCGACATCGACACCGGTGAATCTCCGTCGAGGGCTTCCCCCGAGGTGGCAGCCAAGTCCGACGGCGCCGAGCCCTGGCTGAAGTTTTCGAGCATCAAAATCGGGAAGTAGTTCCGGGTTTTTTATTTGGCCCGGGTTTTTTATTTTGGACAGTGCGGCCTCGCCGCCGCGACAGGAAGGATATCGTTTTGCAGGTACTCGTCAGAGATAACAATGTCGATCAGGCGCTCCGCGTGCTCAAGAAAAAGATGCAGCGGGAAGGCCTGTTCCGGGAAATGAAGGCGCGCAGCGCATTTGAGAAGCCGTCCGAGAAGCGCGCCCGCGAAAAGGCCGAGGCCATTCGCCGCCAGCGCAAGCTCGCCCGCAAGAAGCTGCAGCGCGAAGGTCTGCTGCCGGCACCGAAGAAGGTTCTCCGCCCCACCCGCTAATCCCGGGCGTGGCCCAACCGCGGCATCACGGCCCAACCGTGGCAATCACGGTTCAGCCGTGAATCATGGTTTCTGCCGTGGAGCCATGGCTTACAGCGCCGCGCGTCTTTTCCAGACACGCAAAGGAGGCTGTAACACTTTGAATTTCAGCATAATTCCTTGAACCGATTCCGATTTGAGGAACTATGCAGTAACGCCGCCATCACCTGGGAAAGGGGCCTATGACCGCCACCAAGGGAGAATTCTTCAATCCCGCCAAGCTTTCGTCTCGCGACAAGGCGGAAGCGACCGATCACACTGCGCGCGCCATTATTGCCGCTGAGGCATCGGCCCGTGACAAGAAGACGGAGAAGCTGAAGGCGCTGCGTTTGCAGCAGGAGGCCGAGGCCGAACCTAAGGCGGCGCCTGCAAAGAAGCGCCGGTCGCCGGCCAAGCCGCGGCCCTGATTTCTCGGCGCGCACGCCGGCTCCACCGAGTGCCGGCTCTACGGGGTGAATGCGTTCAGCCGCCGCCCGTGCCGGCCCGCCCGAGATTGCCCCGCAGCCGATGCAGCATGTCGCGCATCTCGGCCATTTCCTGAAGCGTGCAGCCTGCGGCTTGCCCGATCGCCGTCATGATCGTATCGATCTCTCCTTTCATTGCCTCACCTCTAGGGGTCAGCGACACGATCACCTGCCGTTCGTCGCGCAGGTCGCGGATGCGCTTGATCAGCCCGCTCTGTTCCAGCCGTTTCAACAGCGGCGACAGCGTGCCGGAATCGAGATCCAGCTGCTCACCAATCGTCTTGACCGGCAGTTCGCCGCGTTCCCACAGCACCAGCATCACCAGATATTGCGGATAGGTCAGGCCGACCCTGTCGAGGATGGGCTTGTAGGCGCGGGTGAAAGCATGCGCCGTCGCGTAGACCGCGAAGCACAACTGCTTTTCCAGTCGCTTCTCCTCTTGCGGTATCTCCATCGTCTTCGTCGTTTGCGCTCTCATATCTATTATCCCTGAAGCCTGATTGTCCTCTTTCCGAAATCGAAATGCAATTTGCAAAATTTACTTGCGTGCAATTTAATTGTGCGATAATAAAAATCCAACCCGATCGAAGGGCCAACCAAAGGAAATTGTCATGCCTATTCTCTATACGACCAAAGCCTCTGCCACCGGCGGCCGCGCGGGCCGCGCCGTTTCCGAAAACGGCGTTCTGGACGTGACGCTGACCGTTCCCAAGGAACTCGGTGGTGACGGCGCGACCGGCACCAATCCCGAACAGCTCTTCGCTGCCGGCTACTCCGCCTGCTTCCTCGGTGCATTGAAATTTGTCGCGGGCCAGCAGAAGGTCAAGATTCCCGAGGACACGACGGTCTCCGCCAAGGTCGGCATAGGCCCGCGTGAAGATGGCGGCGGCTTCGGCATCGAAGTGGCGCTGACGGTCAACATCCCAGGCCTCGACCGCGAAGCCGCCGAAAAGCTCGCAGCCGCAGCCCACATCGTCTGCCCCTACAGCCACGCGATGCGCACCTCGACCGAGGTCCCAGTCACCGTCGCCTGATCGATTTTAAAAACTTGGTAGCCGTATCGGCTGCCGCCATCTGCCCGCCGGACGGCGCGCTGTCCGGCGGGCCCCGGCGTTTCTATCGTTATTCATGACAGCGCCTGCAGATCCTGCCGCAGCCGGGCGGAGCCGCCTTTCGGCAGCTTTCCGTCGATCATCGCATGTGTGCTTTTCCAGATCGGCAGCGCTTTTGCCAGCACCGCCTTGCCCTCAGGGGTGAGGCTCAGCAGCCGGCCGCGCCTATCCCGCGGATTCTCCGTCACCGTCACCCAGCCCTTGCGCTGCAGCGGCTTCAGCGCCGCCGTCAGCGTCGTCTGATCCATGGCGAGCAGCGCAGCGACCGGCCCCATCGGCGGTGGCTCGGGCCGGTTCAGCGACATCATCAGCGAAAACTGCCCATTGGTCAGCCCGGCCGGCCTCAGCGCATCGTCGAACAGCCGGGCAAGCGCGCGTGCTGCCCGCTGCACATGCAGGCAAAGGCAGGTGTCGCGCACCATCAGCGTCGTGGAAAAAGGAATCTCGATCAAATTTGACATGCTCAATTTCTATTGATATCAATCTATTTAGTCAAGGAGAAGGAGATGAGCCGGCTTCACCGGCAAGCGCCGGAGGAGGGCGCATTCCATGCAGAATGAAGTTGTATCCCGCGAAGAGTGGCTCGAAGCCCGCCGTGCCCTGCTGGCAAAGGAGAAAGAGGCGACGCGGCTGCGCGACAGCGTCAACGCCGCCCGTCTGGCGCTGCCCTGGGTGAAGGTCGACAGGGATTATGTCTTCGAAACGCCGGAGGGCAGGAAGTCGCTCGCCGATCTCTTCGACGGCCGCAGCCAGTTGCTGATCTACCATTTCATGCTTGGCCCGGATTGGGATGCCGGCTGCACCGGCTGCTCCTTCCTGTCGGATCATGTCGATGGCGCCCTGCCGCATCTGAACCATCACGACGTCACCTGGGTCGCCGTTTCGCGCGCACCGCTCGATAAGATCGCCGCCTATAAACAGCGCATGGGCTGGAAATTTCCCTGGGTTTCTTCCTTCGGCAACGATTTCAATTTCGATTATCACGTTTCTTTCAGCCCGGAGGATCTTGCCAAAGACAAAGTCTTCTACAATTTCACGCCTATGCCGCCGGCTGATGCCAATGACGAACTGCCGGGCCTCAGCGCTTTCTACTGCAACGACAAGGGCGAGGTCTTCCATACCTATTCGAGTTATGCCCGCGGGCCGGAAGAACTGATCGGCACCCTGATGATGCTCGACCGCGCGCCGAAGGGCCGCAACGAGGACAGCACGATGAATTTCGTGCGCCGCCACGACGAATATGAGGAGGCCGCCAAGGTGCCATCCTGCTGTCACTGAGCCGGAGCATGATGCCGAAAAGTGCAAGCGGCTTGGCCGGGAAAGTCGCGAAGTGACTTTCCCAGGATGCGGAAAAACTAACATCACCATCATTCAAGGGAGAAGAGGATGATGAAGACCGCTGAAGTACTGAAGGAACATTCCTTCCTGGAAAGACTTGTCGGCGACTGGACCGTCACCGCACCCGATATGAGTGGCGGCGAGCCCTGGACGGAGACCGTCCGCTCGCTGCACGGCATCTGGTTCGTCGCCGAAGGGACCGGCCGGATGCCGGATGGCAAACAAGCCACCAGCATCCTGACGCTCGGCTACAATGCTTCGAAAGCTAAGTACATCGGCAGCTGGATCGGCAGCATGATGGACTATATGTGGGTCTATGAGGGCGAGGTCGACGCGTTGGGCAATGTGCTCGACCTCTATACGACAGGTCCCGACTTCAACACCGAAGGCCTTACCGATTATCGCGAGCAGATCATCTTCGTGGACGCCGATCATCGCACTTTCGTCTCCAGCACCAAACAGCCGGATGGCTCGTGGAAGCAGTTCATGGAAGCGCATTACGCCCGCAAGATCTGACAATCACGGCGGGCCCCAAACCCCAAAAACGGGGCCCAGGAAAAAGCGGCGTCGAAAAAGGGAGAGTACGATGTCCAAGACGCATGGAAAGTTCATCTGGTGCGAGTTGATGACCCCCGACACATCGGCCGCGGCGAAATTCTACAGCTCTGTCGTCGGCTGGACCACCTCGGAAATGAAGGTGGAGGGCATGCCCACCTACACGATCTTCGAGGCGAACGGCATCGGCGTCGCCGGGCTGATGGAATTTCCGGCCGAACTCGAAGGTAAGGGCATTCCACCGAACTGGACGGGTTATGTCGATGTCGACGACGTCGACCAGTCGGCCAAGGATTTTGCCGCCAATGGCGGTTCGGTCCGCCGTCCGCCGGAAGACATTCCGACCATCGGCCGCTTCGCCGTCGTCGCCGATCCGCATGGCGCGGTGCTCTGCATCATGACGCCGGCGCCGATGGAGAAACCCATGCCGGAACTGGCCTTCGATGCCCCCGGCAATATCGGCTGGCGCGAACTCTATGCCGGCAATGGCAAAGAGGCGCTGGCCTTCTATTCCAAGCTGTTCGGCTGGACGAAGGACAGCGAGATGGATATGGGACCGATGGGCGTCTACTACATCTTCGCCCATAACGGCAGGCAGACCGGCGGCATGATGACCAAGCCGGAAAACATGCCGATGACCTTCTGGTGCTATTATTTCATCGTGCCCACCCTCGACGCCGCGATCGAACGTGTCACCTCAGGCGGCGGCACGGTCGTCAACGGCCCGATGGAAGTCCCCGGCGGCAGCTGGATCATCCAGGCCACCGACCCGCAAGGCGCCTTCTTCTGCCTGGTCGCACCGAAGCGGTAGGGTTTGGGAGCGACGTTGGCGGTGGGTGGTTGGCCCCTCATCCGCCTGCCGGCACCTTCTCCCCGCTTGCGGGGCGAAGGGGATACGCCGCAACCTCTCCGTTCCCCACCCACCTCTCACAGGGCACGTCCCTCTCCCCGCGAGCGGGGTTCCGCAGCACGGGTCGAGACGAGTGGCTCTACCCGGGTAAGTTAGGGTGAGGGGGGGCAGCGGCCCCACGCCACATCCTCGCCATCCATCACCCCGCAACCGAAGCAAAAAACCCTTCCGGACTTTCCACCTCCACCAGCCGCTTCCTCTCGATCAGCCAGAACCGGTTTCCCACCGCCCGCACGAAACTGCGGTCGTGCGAGACCAGCAGGCAGCTCGCCTCATGCGCCATCAACTCGCTCTCCAGCGCCTCCTGCCCGTCGATGTCGAGATGGTTGGTCGGTTCGTCGAGCAGATAGAAGTTCGGCTCCGTCAGCCGCAGCACCAGCATGCCGAGCCTGGCCTTCTGGCCGCCGGAGAGCTGGCCGATCGGTTTTGCCTGCATATCGATCGTCATGCCGGCGCCGGCCAGCAAGCCCCGTGCCCGCTGATCGCCGACATCGAAGCGGCGGATAATCGTGCCGATCGGCGTGTCGGTATCGGCAAGATCGGCAAGCGCCTGGTCGCCATAGCCGAGAACGAGCGAAGGCGTCGCCTTGACGCTGTCCCGCGCCGTCTCCGGTCTTTCGATCGCCTCTTTCAGCATCGACACCAGCCGCGACTTGCCGGCGCCGTTGAGGCCGAGCAGCACGATGCGGTCGCCCTGGCAGATGAATTGCCGGCCGGTCTTGAACAGCAGCGTTCCATCCGGCGTCGTCACCGCCGCATCCTCCAGCGTCACCAGCACCTTGGCATGTGTGCCGCGGTTGGAAAGCCGGATGGCGCCGGCCGAGCGCTCCACATGCGCCGGTTTTGCCGCATCCTCCAGCTTCTCCGCCCGCTGCTTGAGCTGCTTCGTCTTGACGACGAGCAGATCGCTGCCGGAATTGATACCGATATTGTTGAGCTTCGCCGCCTGCTTGCGCAGTTGCTCCGCCACCTTCATGTCGCGCTCGTAGCGCCGCGCCTCCGAGGCGTCGGCCTCGTCGAGGGCAGCGCGCGCCCGGCTATAGGGCAGGGCGAAGACCGGCGATTGCTCCGGCCGCAGGAACAGCGTCCGGTTGGTCGTCGCATCGAGGAAGGCGCGGTCGTGGCTGGACAGGATAACCGGCACGTCGCGCGGCAGCGCATTCAGCCAGCTCTCCAGTTGCGAGATCTTTTCGAGGTCGAGATGGTTGGTCGGCTCGTCGAGCAGAAGCACGTCGGGCTCGCCAACCAAGGTGCGGGCAAGCATGGCAAGCCGCTGCCATCCGCCGCTCAACTGCTTCAATGGCCGGCCGCGCATGACCTCCAGCACTTCGAGCGATTCCAGCACCACGTCGACACGCCAGCTTTCGCTTTCGGCCTGATCGGCCGGCAACGCCTGCAGCACCGCATCGTAGAATGGCGTGTCGAAAAGGGCAGGTGGCACATTCTGCGCGACATGGCCGACGGTCAGCCCGCGCGCTTTGGTGATCTCGCCCTCGCTCGGCTCCAGCGCGCCGGTGATGCAGGCAAGCAGCGTCGATTTCCCCCGCCCGTTGGCGGCGACGAGGCCGATGCGGTCGCCAGCATTGACGACGAGATTGAGCTTGGAAAACAAAGGATTGCCCAGCGTCACGCCGAGATTGCGGATATTGATGAGTGTCATGATCGTTCTCTGGTCTTGACCGGGTATCAAGCGCGGTCCGGGGCGTTCAGCCATCACGGAATTTCGCGGTTCGGACCCGGGAAATGAGAATGCGCGCTGTCATTTACGGCGCCGCATTGGCCACGAGGGCAGACCAGGAAGAGATGTCGAGAAACGGTCTCTGGTCAGCCCTGCAAACGCATTTGCAGGGCGTTGACGGGACCACGCTGGCGATTAAACCGAAAATAATATTGCATTGCGTGATCCTCCTTTCTCAAAAGCTTGCGCGATCCAAATAACATTGCCCGCAAAAAGAGGCAAGGGAGCTCGGAGTCACCGATATTCCCGGCGCCGCGCCGATGCCGGTAGTTCTGAGGGCGATCCAGACGATTGCCCTAGCCTTATAAAGGTTTAATATCGGATCAAGACATTTGATATTAAATCAGTTGATTTGATATCCGTCTGGAGAAAGATGTGGCACGATCAGAACCACAGAGTGCAATGCGGGCGCCGCTCGACACCGTGTTCGGGGTCGATTCCAACGTTCGCGTTCTGCGTGTCCTCGCTGCCCATGGTGGACCGCTCTCCAGTTCGGACATCACACGGCGAGCGAAGCTCTCGAAGACCGGCACGCGACAGGGTCTGATCTCCCTGGAAGAATGTGGTGCGATCGTCACCGAAGTGGGACACAGTCGCCTGCACAGGTTCAATCACGATTATTATCTGGCGCCGCAGATCAAGGCGCTGTTCGGCGCCGAATCCGTGAGATTCGAGAAGATGCTCGATGCCGTACGTCTCAGCGCGGGAGAACAGACGCCGGATCTTTCGAGTCTCTTTGTCTACGGTAGTGTAGCAAGGGGTGAGGATCGCCGCGGCAGCGATCTGGATATCGGCCTTGTCGCCCGCCAGGACGTCCTTGCGGGAATTGTCGAAAAGGTGAGAGGGAATCTGCGGCAGTCGTCAAGGTCGCTAGGCTTCACTCCTTCGGTCGTCGGCTTGGACCTCGATGACGTTAGTCGCCTCGACCGCGATGGGAATCCTTGGTGGAACTCGATGCTCGAAGACGCCATCGTCCTGCAGGGAGCACGCCCAGAGGATCTTGCGGCACGGGTCAGGGAGCGCGCGGATGGTTAGAACCGGTCCACGAAGAAAAAGGACGGCACCTATGTTGCTGGACGGCTCGCCGTCGCTCGTGGCTTTCTCAAGGATGCTCGCAACGGCAATGCGGTCGCCGATCCCGGCGACATTGGAAACCCCTCGATATCCAACGTGATCAACTGTGCGATCGCCTATGCAGACGCGGTCACCGCCAAGTTTAAGGGCGAGATCAACCAAGGAGATCATCAGGCGGTCGTCAAACTCCTTCGTGGCGCACTGGGCAACGAACTGCCCAACAGACAGGAAGCAAATCTGAAGACACTTCTCGAACAGAAGGACGAAGTGCAGTACGGTTCGAGGGCGAAGACGCGTGATGACGCGTTACGCGCCCTTGAGCGCCTCGAAGAGTTCGCAGCCTGGGCCGAAGTCGTTCTTTCGAAATAACCGCCGTGGTGCCGGCATCGGCGATGCCAGTGGCGGTATATGGCTGGCCGGCAATTGGCATGCGTCCGCATGTCTTTGGCGCAGTTGCGACCCAATTTCTGATTATCCGGCCCGCTCGCCGCCAAGCAGCTCCAGCCTCCGCGTTATCCCGATACTCCTGAGGAATGTCTCGTCGTGGCTGACCACCAGCAGCGCGCCGTCATAGGCGCGCAGTCCTGCCTCGACCGCGGCGATCGAGTCGATGTCGAGATGATTGGTCGGCTCGTCGAGGATCAACAGCGGCGGCGGTGCCGAGCCAAGGACGCAGGCAAGGCCCGCCCGCAGCAATTGCCCGCCGCTCAGCGTCGATACCGTCTGTAGCGCCGCATCGGCCCTGAACATGAAGCGGGCAAGGGCAGCCCGGCAGGTATTTTCATCGGCCTGCGGATTGATCCAGCGAAAATTGTCGCGGATCGAAGCCGACGGATCGAGCAGGCTCACCTTCTGATCGAGCATCGAGAAAGCGGTCATGACGCTGACCGTGCCCGCCCAGGGTTTCAGCGCGCCGGCAACAAGCGCCAACAAGGTCGTCTTGCCCGAGCCGTTGCGGCCGGTGACGGCGATACGCTCGGGTCCCGTCATATCGAAGGAGAGATCGCGGATGACGGGATCATCAGGCTGGTAGCCCGATGTCACGCCATCTATCCTCAGCACGATCTTGCTGGCGGGCAGTCCGGTTGGTGGCAGGGTGACCGACAAGGGCTGGAGGATCTCGATCTTCCCGCGCGCTGCTGTTGCCTCTTCCATTGCCTCGGCGCGCCGGCGGTCGGCGAGCCGGGCATTGTCGCCACCCGTCGTTTCGCTCCGTTCCTTCATGCCGCCGAGCATGATGCGCGGGATGCCGCCCTTGGCTGCGACCTCCCGCCCAGTGCTGTCCCTGTGCGCCTGACGCTCCACCGTCGCCTGCGCCTTCTTCGCCACCTCGGCCATGCGTTTTTCGGCTTCAGTGAGATCATGCTGTGCCGCCGCGAGCTCAAGGGCCTTGCGCTCGCGATAATGGCTCCAGTTGCCGCCGTAGCGCGTGGCACCGAGCGACGTCAGCTCGACGATCGCATCGACGCTGTCGAGCAGTTCCCGGTCATGGCTGACGATGATGGCGCCGGCCCGCCAGCCTGAGATCAGCGCGATCACCGCCTCGCGGCCGTCGCGGTCGAGATTGTTTGTGGGTTCATCGAGCAGCAGGAAATCCGGTTCGGTGAAAACAAGCGCGGCAAGCCCGGCACGGGTGCGCTGCCCGCCAGAGAGCACGGCAAGCGGCGTCTCCGGCGGTGCGTTGAGCCCCGTCCGATTGAGCGCTGCGGCGATGCGCGCCTCCAGCATCCAGTCCGCCGATGCGAGCTCATCGGCCGTTGCTTCGCCGGCTTCGGCGCGGCGAAGAATAGCGAGCGCATCGGTCACGCCGAAGAGATCGGCGACCGTTTCCTCGAGCGCCACCTGAATACTCTGCCGCAGCACACCGAGGCTGCCGCCGACGGATACCGTCCCGGAATGCGGATGGACCTCTCCGGAGACGAGCTTCAGCAGCGTCGTCTTGCCGACGCCGTTGCGCCCGACGAGACCGGTCCGCTCGGCCCCGAAACTCAGGTCGAGATTGGAAAAAAGTGGCCGCCCGTCAGGAGCGGACCATGAAATTTGGGAGAGAGTGATGGATGCAGGCATGAATATGGATTTCCCCGTTGGCAAGGCGAACTGGCGTTGCGATCGGGTTGAAATCCATTGCGGCACACATCCTGTTGAAATGGTCGATGGCAGGTAATTTAGGGAATAAAGGCATCCGGTTCAAGGCAACGCAGCCAATCGGGCGGCAGACAGCGATCTTGCCGCCCTTCTTCTGCTTGCAGCAGCCGGCGGATTTGTCGCTTCAGGCTGCAGAATGTTCCGCACACGGAGCGCAGGGCTGCCGTATTCGATTGCTCTGCAGTTACACGGTCTGCCTCACGTAGATCTCAGGATCAAAATCAACGCGCCTCGCTTTTCCGTCAGGCGTTTTCAAGACAAGCTCGACTCCGCCTCCAAGAGAATGCATGTACCGCACGATGGACGACAGGAGGACATCGTCGGCGCTTTCGATTTTCGAAACAGTGTTCTGCGTCATGGCCGCACGCGTAGCGACCTCTTGCTGTGTTGCATGCATCGCTTTGCGCACTTCCGCCAAGGCTTTGCCCAGACGACGCTCCTGACGTTTCATGTCGAGCCGGGCACGAACATCTTCTGGAAGTTCGTCGCGTAACGTCTTCCATTCAGTGCTCATTTTTCTTCTCCTTCAGCCACGCACCGAACCGCGCGTCAGCTTTGTTGATCAGTTGTTTGTAAAAGAGCGCTTTATTCATGCCTTGCTTGTCTCCTCCGCAAAGGATGATGGCACTTTGAGCGGGATCGAAGGCGAAAGCAAAACGCCAGACCTGTTTGCCAAATTTGACTCTGATTTCCTTCATATTCGCATAATCGGAACCTGAAAGCGTATCGACCTCAGGGCGCCCTAAGAACGGGCCATCATCTTCAAGGTGGTCGAACACTTCGCCAACCAGTTCTTTTAACCCCATCTCCAGTTCTTTCCATTCAGGAACGAAGTCGGGATGGAATTGAACCTTATATGTCATCGGCTGCCTAAGAAATATATATTTAAAGATATAAAATCAAGATCGAGATCAAACAAGCTGGATTGAGAGACGTGGCTCAACCCAAGCAGCTCGAATGAGGGACAGAACACCGCGTTGCTGCCTTTCACTGGTCGCTCAAGGCGTTCTCGATGATGCTTCTTACCCTTCATCTGCCTGCGGGCATCGTCCTTCGGACCCAGGGAAGAAGAGACCCAGGCTCACCGCTTCAAGCTCCCCAAGATCCCGCGCACCAGTGCCCGGCCGACTTGCGTCGCAACAGTGCGCGCCACGCTCTTCATCGCTGCTTCCACCACCGTTTCGCGCTGATAGCCGGACGCCCGGCCGCGCGACTGGCCGCGACCCTGGCTGTCGTCATTGCTGCCGCCGAAGCCGGGAAGGGTCCAGCCGGAGGTGGTGCCCGGCTGCTGCTCTGCCGCTTCTTCCTGCGCTCGCTTGGCGGCCTCGGCATCGGCCGCCTTCTTTGCCCGCGCCACCAGCATCTCGAAGGCGGATTCGCGGTCGACATCCTCGTCATAGATGCCAAGAACCGGGCTCTTGTCCATGATCTGCCGGCGCTCGGCATCCGTCACCGGGCCGACGCGGCCGGATGGTGGGCGGATCAGTGTTCGCTCGACGATCGAAGGCGCGCCCTTGGCCTCAAGTGTCGAGACCAGTGCCTCGCCGGTGCCGAGATTGGTGATGACGGTGGCGCAATCGAAGGCCGGGTTGGCACGGAATGTATCGGCCGCCGTCCTCACCGCTTTCTGCTCGCGCGGCGAATAGGCGCGAAGCGCATGCTGCGCCCGGTTGCCGAGCTGGGCGAGCACCGTTTCCGGCACGTCGAGCGGGTTCTGCGTGACGAAATAGACGCCGACGCCCTTGGAGCGGATCAGCCGCACCACTTGCTCGACGCGTTCGGTCAGCACCCTTGGCGCGTCGTTGAAGAGCAGGTGCGCCTCGTCGAAGAAGAAGACGAGCTTCGGCTTTTCGGGATCGCCCACCTCGGGCAACTCCTCGAAGAGTTCGGAGAGCAGCCAGAGCAGGAAAGTGGCGTAAAGCCGGGGGTTCATCATCAGCTTGTCGGCGGCCAGCACCGAAATCTGGCCGTAGCCATTATTGCTGGTGCGCATGATGTCCGAAATCTTCAGCGCCGGCTCGCCGAAGAAGTGCTCCGCACCCTGCTGTTCGAGAACGAGCAGCGCCCGCTGGATCGAGCCGACCGAAGCCTTGGAGATCAGCCCGTACTGGTTGGAAAGTTGGCTGGCGTTCTCGCCCATATAGTTGAGCAGCGAGCTGAAATCCTTGAGGTCGAGCAACGGCAGCCCGCCCTGGTCGGCGATCTTGAAGGCGATGTTGATGACGCCTTCCTGCGGTTCGGAGGCATCCATCAGGCGGGCGAGCAGCAGCGGTCCCATCTCGGCGATGGTGGTGCGCACCCGGTGGCCCTTCTCGCCGAACAGATCCCAGAAGATCACTGGAAACTGGTCGAATTCGTAGTCGGTAAAGCCGATCTGCTCGGCGCGCTTCGTCAGGAAGTCCTTGGGCTCGCCCCTGGCGGCGATGCCGGAAAGATCGCCCTTGATATCGGCCGCAAACACCGGAACGCCGGCCCGCGAGAAGCCTTCGGCCAGCACCTGCAGCGTCACCGTCTTGCCGGTGCCGGTCGCGCCGGTGACGAGGCCGTGGCGATTGCCGAATTTCAGGTCGAGATATTCCGGCTTGTTGATGCTGTCATCGGGATTGCGGCTCGCGCCGATGAAAATCTTGCCTTCCTCGATCATTCGGAATGCTCCTTGGGCTGTGCCGCCATTTGTATGAGAAGGCGTGCTTCTGCCGCCTTCATCGAACCATCGTTTCCCTGTTATAAGCAGGCATGCGCATGCGGACAACTGTTTGCATTGAAAGCAAAACCGGACAAAGTGCGGCCCGGGGAGGGGCCGGCTTGAGTTGTGGTCGAATCTCGATTAACGTTGACGTTAACGTCAAAAAACAGGAGGCTGACGATGAATGAAATTGTGACCCAGATCGCCGATCGCGTGGGTATTGCGCCTGATCTCGCCGAAAAGGCGCTCGGCATGATGCTCGGCTTCCTGCAGCGCGAGGCCGCCGATGGCCCGGTTGCCAAGATGATCGAAGCGATCCCCGGCGGCGCTGATCTTGTCGCCCAGTTCAACGGCGCAGGTGCCGGCGGCGGCGGTCTGCTCGGCGGGCTGATGAGCTCGCTCGGCGGCGGCGGCATCATGGGGCTCGGGCAGCAGCTGATGGGCGAAGGCCTCGGCATGGGCGAAATCACCTCGCTTGCCAAGGAAACCATCGCGATCGCCAAGCAATATGCCGGCGAAGAGGTCGTCGACGAGGTCGTCGCTTCCGTCCCGGGCCTCAGCCAGTTCGTCTGAAACGAGAAGTCGGCAGGAGCCTCGCTTTGTTGCGGGGCTCGCTGTTCTCGCCACACCGGGGTGAAAAGCAAGCGCTGCCCCTATCGAAGGAGAGCAGATGACCGTCTGGCGCCCATCGCAGCAGATCAGGGTGAAGGTGATCGGCCTCGCCTGGCGGAAAGACCAGTTGCTTGCCGCCGAGGTGGAGGACGACAGCGGCCGCATCAAGGGCGTTCGCCCGCTCGGCGGCGCGATTGAATTCGGCGAGAGCCGCGAAGAGGCCCTGCACCGCGAATTCAGGGAGGAACTCGAGACCGATATCCGTATCGTCGGTCCCTGGCATCTGCTTGAAAACATCTACGAACATCAAGGCGCAATCGGTCACGAATACATCTTCGCCGCCGATATCGAACTGGCCGATGCGTCGCTCTATCAGCGCGACGAAATCCGCTATTCCGAACTCGACGAGACGGCGGCGACGGCGCGCTGGTTCGGCCGCGACAGGCTGCAGGACGCCGGCATCGATCTCTATCCGACAGGTCTCGACAGGCTGCTGTCGCGCTGGCGCGATTGAGCTGGAGATCGCCCGCTGTGAGGCGCCATATTCCGATCGCCAAACCTTGATCGTCGGCCCCCGCTTCCGGGGAACAATGAGGTCATCGTGCTGTTTCTGTCGCATCGCTGAAACCATAGGGAATAGCATCATGCGTATGTTTCTTGCAGCAGCCTCGATCATTCTCCTCGGATTCGCCACGCCGGCCTTCTCCCAGGCGCTTGCTGATATGGATTATAGCGGCCGCTTCGGCGGTATGCCGCCCGGCACGGTGCCGGGGGCGGAATCCAGCAGCGGACTCGTGATTCCGTTCGATTCTGTCGAAACCGGTGATATCAACGTCGTCATTCCGCCGGATCGGCCCACATGCCCGCGCCCCGGGACGCGTCAGTACCGCGCGGCCGAGCGCGACGGTACGCTAAGCGACGCCTGCCGCTGACGGGATAGTCCCGGGTATAGAAAAGCAGGACCGGCTATTTGTCGTTTTTGTGCAGCACGACGCCGAGTTCATGCCACTGCCGCCTGTCGCGCTGGATCAGTTCGTCGGCGCAGATCGGTCCCATGCTGCCCGGCGCGTAAGCGTCAGGCACGCTCTCATCCCTAGCCCAGATATCGAGGAAGGGTTGCACCGCCGCCCATCCGGCCTCGATCCCGTCGGCGCGCTGGAACAGTGTCTGGTCGCCGATGAAGAGATCATAGAGCAGTGATTCATAGCCGGTCGTCTTGGCAATATCGAATTTGTCGGCATAGCGGAAATCGAGCGAGACCGGCACGGTATCGACGGAAAGCCCCGGCGATTTGATCGAGATTTTCATGCTCATGCCCTCGTCCGGTTGCACCTGGATCACCAGCCGGTTCGGCGGCAGGCGGCGCTTGACGTCGGTCTCGCGAAACTGCGCGAAGGGAACCGGCTGGAAGGTGATGACGATCTCGGTGTCGCGCGCCGTCAGCGCCTTGCCGGTCCTGAGATAGAAGGGCACGCCGGCCCAGCGCCAGGTATCGGCATAGAGCTTCAGCGCCACGAAGGTCTCGGTCCTGCTGTCGGGCGAGACGTCCTTGGTATCGCGATAGGCCGGAAGCTCAGCACCATTGAGCGGCCCCGCGCCATAGGCGCCGCGTACGCCATGCATCTTGGCCTCCTCAGGCGTATAGATGCGCAGCGCCTTCAGCACCTTGCTCTTCTCGTTGCGGATCGCTTCGGCATCGAAGCTGTTCGGCGGTTCCATGGCGATCATCGCCAGCAGCTGGAAGAGATGGTTCGGCACCATGTCGCGCAGCGCGCCGGTTGCATCGTAGAATTTGCCGCGGCTGCCGACATCGACGATTTCGGCGGCGGTGATCTGCACATGGTCGATGTAGCGGCTGTTCCACAAGGACTCGATCATCATATTGGCGAAACGCGCCGTCATCAGGTTCTGCACGGTTTCCTTGCCGAGGAAATGGTCGAGCCGGTAGACTTGGCTTTCCCCGATCTGCGCGAGGATCTGTGCATTGAGCGCCTGCGCCGAGGCGAGATCGGTGCCGAACGGCTTTTCGATGGCGACGCGGCGGAAGACGCCGTCGCTTTCATTGCTCAGCCCATGAGCGGCAAGTTTCTCGACGATCGTCCCGAAGAAGGATGGCGGCACCGCGAGATAGAAGGCGGCATTGGCATGCGGCCCCAGTCGCTTGCCGATCTCGGCGAAAATATCGTCCTTGGTGAAATCGCCGGACGTATAGGAAATGCGCCGGCGCAGGCTTTCCCAGGCTTCGTCCTTCACCGTTGGCGCTTCGCCGCTCAGATGGTTGAGGAATTGATCGAGCCGCCCGCGCAGGAATTCGTCGTCACCCGGTTCGATGCCGATGCCGAGAATGTGGAGATCCTCGCCGACCAGGCGGCTGCGCGTCAGATTGATGATCGCCGGCACCAGCAAGCGGCGCGTCAGGTCTCCCGTGGCGCCGAAGATGACGAGAGTGACCGGCGGGGTAGGGGCAGCGTCCATGTGTCATCTCCGTGGAATTTGCGGCCGACTATACCGCGCGCCGGCTGTGTCGCAACATATGCAGGCGAGGGATAACAGGCATTTGACACCATGCGGAGTGGCCGACCCTCGCGTCACCTTGGCCGGGGCGGCCGACTACCCTTTCACCGCCACCATGAAGATCCTCGGAAACCTGAGCAGCACCCGCCCGTCCGACATCTTGGGATAGGCCTTTTCCAACCGCTCCAGATAATCCGCCAGGAATGCCTCGCGATGCTCTTCGCCGGCATGGGCGAGATAGGGCATCAGCCCGGTTCCCTTCACCCATTCGACGATCGCCTCAGCAGCCGCCATCGGGTGATTGTAGATGGTGTGCCAGATATCGACGCGCGAGGCTTTGGCAATCAGCCTGGAGTAATAGCTGGACGGCGGCGGCAGCGGCTTGCGGCGCATGCTCTTCGCCTCGAAGGCGGCCTTCCACGGGCCGGCATGGGCGGTCTCTTCCATTGCTAGATGCGAGGGTTCGCCGAGATTATCGGGCATCTGCACGGCAAGAACGCCGCCTTCGGAAAGCCCGTCCATCAGCCGGTCGAAGATGTCGAGGTGATCGGGCAGCCATTGGAAGACCGCATTGGCAAACAACAGGTCGGCGGGTTCAGCCGGGTGCCAGCTGGCGAGATCAGCCTCGACGAAGGCTGTGCCCGGCAGCCGTTTGCGCGCCGCCTCCAGCATGTTCATGTCGCTGTCGACGCCGGAGACGCCGTCCGCCCCATAGCGCTCGATGATCAGCTCGGTCGAATTGCCCGGGCCGCAGCCGAGATCGATGGCATGACGAATGTTTTGCAACGGCACCTGTGCCAGAAGGTCACGCGACGGTCGCGTGCGCTCGTCCTCGAATTTCACATATTGGCTGGCGGACCATGCCATGGCGGTACCTCCTGGTGTCGGGCCACGTCTTCCATGCGCATCGTGTCGATGTTGCTGCCGTCGAGCTTGACGACACGGGCCAAGCCGTCACCCTCGATCTTCAGACACAAGTATTTTGTCGACGCGCCTCCCGTCGAGATCGATGACCTCGAAGCGCCATCCACCTCTCGTGAAGCTCTCCCCCAATTCGGGCAGATGTTTCAGCTCCTCCAACACCAGACCGGCCACAGTCTGATATTCCAAGTCGTCATCGAGCCTGAGGTTTAAGAATTCAGCGAACTCGTCAATCGGCGTCCAGCCCGACACGAGGTAAGAACCGTCATCTCGACGAGCGATGGCCTGTTCATCGACAGGTCCCTCCTGGAGAGCCCCCATGATTGCTTCCAAAATGTCACCCGACGAGACAATCCCCTCGAAGTGGCCGTACTCGTCGAAAACCAGCACCATGTGAATGGGCGATTTCCTGATGGCTTCAATAACATTGATGGCAGTTGCAAGGTCTGAAACCACCGGGACATCTTGCGTCAGCGCCTTGATGTCGACAGTGCCGTGTTCGGACATCGAGTCGTAGAAGTCCTTGACCGGAAGGATCCCGATCACCTCGTCCGAACTGCCTTTTCGAACCGGCAACCGCGACCGCTTCGTCCTGTGCAACTGGGTCCGAATTTCATCAAGGCTGTCGTCAATATCGATAATTTCGACGTCGCGTCGGGGCGTCATAAGTGCTCGGGCGGTGCGGTCAGCCAGCCGCATGACACCCGATATCATCGCGGACTCTTCGCTTTCGATCACTCCAGCCGACTGCGCCTCGGCCAGAACGGTCTTGATCTCTGCGTCAGAGACATTGTCGCCACCTTTTCCTGCCTGGCCCAGGAGCTTGAGCACAAGGTTTCCGGAGGCGTTCAGAAGCCACACGAGTGGCAGCGCAATTTTTGAAAGGACCGCCATAGCGGGTGCGACCTTGGCCGCAACCGCTTCGGGTTCCCGTAACGCGATCTGCTTTGGAACAAGTTCGCCTATGATCAGCGAAAGATAGGTGATTGCCACCACGACTGAACCCACGCCAAGGGCATCAGCGGCTGTCGATGACATTCCTTGGACTTCCAGCCATCCGCTCAGGCGGCCGCCGAGCGTGGCCCCTGAGAAAGCGCCGGATAGAACGCCGACCAGCGTGATGCCGATCTGCACCGTAGAGAGAAAACGACCGGGGTTTTCGGCAAGTTTGATCGCTTGAGCTGCACCCTTGCTTCCATTGTCGGAGAGAACCTTCAGGCGGGCTGTTCGAGAAGACACGACGGCCAGCTCAGACATGGCGAGCACACCATTCAGGATGGTGAGAAACGCCACAATTCCAATTTCCAGAAACACAGGGACCCTATTCGTTGAGGTTGTAATGCCGCGTTCGTCAGGCGAAGCGGCGAGGCATTCGAAGGGACGCTCTTATACGCATATACGCATCGCCTGTCGTCTTTCCATTATCGTGTTGACATCAGTTCAGGTTCCATAAGGCCGCTTCCTCTGAAGTGAAAGTCAGGGCCATCGGTAAAACCGGCAGGCTGCGGCCACCCGTCATTGACAATGGGAAGCGGCCCTCTCTGCGGGAGCCTTGATAGGCCTGAGGCGAGGCGGAGGTCATCGCACCGTCTACAATGGTCGCCTGCTTCCTCGGCCGGGAGATCCCGGTTGGAAGGAGCGGAGCTTGTACTGGATGGGTCGCTGTCAGGCATATCGCAATTTTGACGGTGAAACAGTGCCGACGCAAGAGGCGCCGGGCGAAAATCCTTATAGCGTCTTGATGTGACAGTTTTGAAAAGGAGAGCAGCACCTCGTTTTGGTTGAGGATTTCGGCTGGTTTTCCGCTTTTCTGCAAAAGCGCCTGGTAATGACCGAGCTGTCGGCAGAGGGAATTTGACGGGATGGAGCGTGGGGACTGCGGCGCGTCCCACGAGCTGGAATAGCGATCTGGTAAAGAGGTGGAGCCAAGGACAAAGTTACCTACAAAGTCAAAGTTAGCGTTGTTTAAACGTCTGAAAGGACGCGCGGCGCTCGAGCCTATGACAAATCTGGTGCTGACGAAGGAATTGCGAACCGGGCCTTAATGGTGAATGATTGTTGTGACCGCGAGCTGCTCTGGTTTCTCGTGGAGCTTCTCCAAAAACGACGAGGTCACGATGCTCATTATCTTGGGCGGTCTGCCCGGCAGTGGAAAGACGACGATTGCCCGTGCTTTGGCTGAGCGGTTGAATGCAGTCCATGTGCGCGTCGATACCATTGAACAGGCAATCCGCGCTTCCGGAATAGCTGATGATGCAGGGCCTGCAGGCTATATCGCAGCTTACGGTGTCGCCGGAGACAATCTGACCCTCGGCAGGATTGTTATCGCCGACTCAGTCAACCCGCTCCGGATAACCAGGTCAGCGTGGCTTTCAGTCGCCCAAGCGGCCGGGGTGCCGGCGGCGGAGGTCGAGGTCGTTTGCTCGGATAAAGCCGAGCACCGCAAGCGTGCTGAAACGCGCCTCACCGACGTCGAAGATCTGGTGAAGCCGACATGGCAAGAGACTTCCGAAAGAGCCTATGACGAATGGCACGATGCGATCGTCATCGACACCGCCTCGAAAACGGTCGACGAAGCTTTGGATGAACTGGTGAGCCGATTGAAATCGTTCCCGTTAAATGCGTAGCATGATCGACGAAGGAATGCATGATGTCGTCTGAAAAAGGCATCATGCACTCACGCCATCACGCCGCGAGGATGGTGATCCCATAGGCATTGGCCGCCGCCGTCATGCGGGCGATGGTCTCCGTCGAAGGACTGGCCTTCGGTGGCTCGGTCGTACCTTCCGCTTCGATGAACTCGGCCATGCCCCGATCGACGACCGCGGAAAAGACCACGGGAACGGTTCCGCGGTTGGAATAGCCGTGCACCATGAAGGGCGGGATGGTGACGATGTCGCCGGCGCTGGCTTCGATCTCTTCGGGGCCGCTGTCGCCTAGGCGCCAGATCGTCAGGCGTCCCTCGATGATGCGGAACACTTCGGGGCTCGCATGCGCATGTTTCGGCGTCCGGCTGCCTGATGGCACGGTGACGTCGAAGATATTGAGCCAGGTTCCGCTGATTCTAAGCCGCCGCTCGACCCTGTCGCCGAGGACAAAAAACCGCTTTGCCTCGTCGCTCGCAGGCATTTTCACAAATGAGTTGGACATCATGTCTCTTTCTTTTTCTTACAGGGCTTCTTCTTATGGGCTTTTTCTTGCGGGCGCAGCCGTTAGACCTTTGCGCCGCCTTTGACAACCCACCCCCTGTTGTTGGGGGTAACATCGCCGACGGCGCTTCAAAGAAGCACGCTGCGCCAGCCGAAGCGATGAACAAACGGCTCCGTTGCCAGGGGTTCAGCGCCGCTCGCGCGCCACTGCGTCACGAGACTGTCGAGGCCGATATCGGTACTTCGGGGCGTTTCCGCAAGGTCCGCCAATGCCGCATCAGCTATGCGGAAATGACTGAGGCCGGACGGGTTCGAAAGGCTCGGCGCCTGTAATACCGCCGACACAGAAGGGGCGCATAGAACGCGGCGGCCGTCCTTCCACGCCGTCCCGGCATTCACATTGATCATCCACATTGATGGAGCGCAACCATGTCCTCTCTTCCCGTCGTCGGCGCCGCCATGACGCTCGATGAAGTCGAACTTCACCGTGATTGGCTCTTCGAAAAGTCCCGCGATCTCGAATTGCAGAGCTTCATCGATGCCGAGATTCTCAACGGCGACTGGGCGCCGCTTGCCGCCCGCGCCAGAAGGCTTCTCGACGGTCATGGCGGCCGCCTCGGCATTCACGGCCCGTTCTGGGGCTTCACCGTCGCCTCGGAAGATCCCGATATCCGCGCCATCGTCACCCGGCGCCTGCTGCAGGGTCTTGATGTCTGCGCCGCCATCGGCGCGACCCATATGGTCATCCACAGCCCTTATACGTCCTGGTCCTACAACAATCTCGACGACAATGCCGGCGCCCGCGAAGCCTTGGCCGAGCGCACGCACATGACCCTGCGCGACGCCGTCAGGCGCGCCGAGGATATCGGCTGCACCATGGTCATCGAGAACATCGAGGACAAGGATCCGCATATTCGCGTGGCGCTTGCCGAAAGCTTCAACTCGCCCGCCGTCGCCGTCTCGATTGATACCGGCCACGCCCATTATGCCCACGGCTATACTGGTGCGCCGCCGGTCGATTATTATGTCAAGGCCGCCGGCAATCGCCTCCAGCATGTCCACCTGCAGGATGCCGACGGATATGCCGACCGCCACTGGAGCCTCGGCGAAGGCACGATCCGCTGGCATGCCGTCTTCGCAGCCCTTGCCAAGCTTGAAAGCAATCCGCGCCTCATCATCGAGATCAAGGACAAGTCGAAGATACCGGCCTCTGCTGCCTATCTCACCTCGATCGGCGTGGCTGAATAACGTCTGTTGCTCGTCCCGCTCTCCCTCACCTGTGCTCGGCACAGGAGGGGAGGGTGAGTTCCCTCATGAAAACCGCGTAATGACGCTGATCCCCGTCGCCTCAGCCTTATCCAGCGCCATCAGCGCCGGCACGGCTTCCTCGAGGCTGACCCGCCGTCCGATCAGCTTCTGCGGCGCGATCTTGCCGGCCGAAAGCATCGACAGCATGGCGTCGTAGCGCCAGGCCTGCATGCCGTGGCTGCCGTAGATTTCCAGCTCGTGGCCGATCACCTGCGCCATCGGAATTTGTGGTGTCGCATGCTCGCCCAGCATCAGTCCCACCTGCACATGCCGGCCGCGCCGGCGCAGGTTCTTGATCGAGTTGAAGCAGGTGACGGGATGGCCGAGCGCGTCGATCGAGACATGCGCGCCGCCCTTGGTGATCTCGCGCACCGCCTCCGCCACGTCGGCGACGCCGGATGCATTGACCGTCGCCACCGCCCCGCAATCCCGCGCGAAGGCAAGCTTCTCCTCGGATATATCGATGCCGATCGCATTCGCCCCGAGCGCTGTGGCGATCATGATTGCCGACAGGCCGACACCGCCGCAGCCATGCACGGCGATCCATTCGCCAGGCCCCGTGCGCGCCTGGTCGGCGACGGCGCGAAACGAGGTGGCAAAGCGGCAGCCGAGGCTTGCCGCCGTCGCATCGTCGATCGTATCGGGCAGGTGCACCAGATCGGTATCGGCATAATCGATCGCCACATATTCGGCAAACGATCCCCAATGGGTGAAGCCCGGCTGGAACTGGTTCGGGCAGACCTGCTGGTTGCCGGAATGGCATTCGCTGCAATGGCCGCAGCCGGAAACGAAGGGCACGGTCACCCGGTCGCCCACCTTGAAACGCATCACGCCGCGGCCGGTGGCGACGATCCGCCCGGCAAGCTCGTGTCCCGGCACATGCGGCAAGCGGATATCCGGGTCGTGCCCCATCCAGCCGTGCCAGTCGCTGCGGCAGAGCCCGCTGGCCCCGACCGCTATGACGACGCCGTCCTCTGTCGGTGTCGGATCGGCAACGGTGCGGATTTCGGGCGCCTGTTCGAAGGCTTCGTAGAACATGGCTTTCATCGGCGTCTTCCCTTGCTGCTTATCCGCTGTTACGCCATCATCGCATGCGGCAGCTAGCCATTCCAACATTCCATTCCATCATTTTTGCTGATGCATCCACCGATGAAGCTGCCATCGCTGCGCACGAATATTGCGGCCTGGCGCCATTCCCTGGCATTTTCTTGCTTCCGTGTTTCCGCTCGGGATTTGTCCTTGACCCGGCTTGCCGCGGCGGTTTTTCCTTCTCCGGCTTCAGGAGGAAACCATCATGGCCGTCGATACATCACCCCGTTCAACCACGTGGACTCATGTCGACGGGGAGTGGCTTCCCGGCAATCCGCCGCTGATCGGGCCAACCTCGCATGCCATGTGGCTCGGCTCCACGGTCTTCGACGGCGCCCGCTGGTTCGATGGCATCGCGCCGGATCTCGACCTGCACTGCCAGCGCATCAACCGCTCGGCGCTCACCATGGGCTTGAAGCCGGTGAAATCAGCCGAGGAGATTGTGGCACTTGCCTGGGAAGGCGTCGCGAAATTCGATGGCGCCACACCGATCTACATCAAGCCGATGTATTGGGGCGAGCACGGTTCGCCGGGCAGCGTCGTCTCGGTCGATGGGGACTCAACCCGCTTCGCGCTCTGCCTGTTCGAGGCGCCGATGGGTGGCCATGGCGGCACCAGCCTCACCGTCTCGCCCTACCGCCGCCCGTCGCCGGAAACGGCGATGACCGAGGCGAAGACCGGCTCGCTCTATCCAAACAGCGGCCGCATGATCGCCGAAGCGCGCAGCCGCGGCTTCGACAATGCGCTGGTGCGCGACTTGAACGGCAACGTCGTCGAAACCGCTTCTTCGAACGTCTTTATGGTCAAGGACGGCGTAGTGATGACGCCGGCCGCCAACCGAACCTTCCTCGCCGGCATCACCCGCGCCCGCGTCATTGGCCTGCTGCGCAAGGCCGGTTTCGACGTGCACGAAGCAACACTCTCCGTCGAGGATTTCATGCAAGCCGACGAGATCTTCACCACCGGCAACTATTCCAAAGTCGTCGGCGTCATCCGTCTCGACGACCGCGATCTCCAGGAAGGCCCGGTCACCCGCAAGGCGCTGGATCTCTACATGGACTGGGCCCACGGCCGCAGCGAAAGCGAAGAGTGAGCAGCGGTTCGGCGAAGCCGAAGCAATCGATCCAGTGAATCGATTGCCGCGACGAACGCCCGGAGCGCAAGCGCAGGGCAGAGGGGGGTGCCGCACACCCTACCGAGAGATACCAAGCCGCCCACTTGCATAAAATGCATGGCAGGTTTGCCCAAAACGGCTTCGTCCTCCCCCATCTTTTCGCCATAGTGGCGCCGAAATTCCGTAAGCGGGGAGGAAGAGGCTTATGACTATGCTGTTCGACGAACAAGGCGAGATCATCCGCGAACTGGGTGTTGCCGCCGATATCGACCCTGAGCGGGAGATCGAACGGCGAACTGCTTTCCTCAAGGATTATCTCGTCGCCTCGGGCATGCGCGGCTACGTCCTCGGCATCAGCGGCGGCGTCGATTCGCTGACGGCGGCGCTGCTGGCTCAAAAGGCGGTGCGCGAGCTGCGGGAAAGCGGCCATGCGGCCGAATTCATCGCCGTGCGCCTTCCCTATGGTGTCCAGGCGGACGAGGCCGATGCGGTGAAGGCGCTGGAAACGATCGGCGCCGACCGCTCGATGGTGGTCAACATCAAAGCGTCGGCGGATGCGATGCTTGCCGCCGCGCAGGATGGCGGTCTCGCCTTTGCCGATGCCGGCCGTCAGGATTTCATCCTCGGCAATATCAAGGCGCGCCAGCGCATGATCGCCCAGTTCGCCCTTGCCGGGGCGCTTGGCAGCCTCGTCATCGGCACCGATCATGCGGCCGAGGCGGTCATGGGCTTCTTTACCAAGTTCGGCGATGGCGCCGCCGATATCCTGCCGCTCGCCGGCCTCAACAAGCGCCGCGTCCGCCTGCTGGCAAAGCGGCTCGGCGCCCCGGACGAACTGGTGTTCAAAGTGCCCACAGCCGATCTCGAGGACCAGCGGCCGCTGCGCCCCGACGAGGAGGCCTATGGCGTCAGCTATGACGAGATCGACGATTTCCTCGAAGGCAAGCCGGTCGGCGAGATCGCCCGCCGCCGCATCTTCGCCGCCTATCGGGCGACCGCCCACAAGCGCGCCTTGCCGGTGGCCGTCAACGCCCTCTGAAGGTCGTCCAGGCGCGGGATGCGTGCGGGCGCGACCCGGGGTTTACGGCCTTACCGGCTCGCCCGTCCGTCCTGACGAAGCGAGATAGGCATGCGGCGCGAAATAGACGCCGCCGGCATCGAAGGCTTCGAGATCTTCGGCCTGCAGCGCCTCGCGCACCTTCGGTCGTGCCGCCACGCGGGCCATGAAGCCGTGCAGCGCCGGCCATTGCTTGAGATCGATATCGGTCCAGGGCGACCAGTTCAGGCAGACGAAGAGATAGGCATCCGCCACCGTGAAGGCATCGCCGGTGAGATAGGGTCCGGCAAGACGGCCGTTCAGCCATGTCAGCCGCTTCGATATCAGCGCGCGGACCTCCCCATGAACACCGGAATAAGTCGGTTCGAAGAGCAGCACCATCGGCTTGTGCAGCTCGGCGGTGATGAAGTTGAGATAGGACTGCACTTCGTTGCGGCGGAGATCGCCGATCGGCGGCAATAGGGCTGCCCCTTCGGGCACGCTGTCGGCGAGGAACTGCACGATCGCCGGCCCCTCGGTCAGCACCTTGCCATCGTCGAGCATCAGCGCCGGCACATAGCCGTTGCCGTTGATCGCGAGATAATCCTCGCCGTTGCTCGTCCTGTGGGTCCGTCGGTCGACCTGGACGAGCTCGATATCGAACCCGAGCTCTCGGCAGATGATGTGCGGCGAAAGCGAGCAGGCCGCGGCGTGCATGTAAAGTTTCATTGCGGTTTCCTCTCCTTGCGGAGGCGGTCGATGCCGCCGGCCGACAGTGTTGAACATCTGTACTGTTTCGCATAAAATGTCTCTCGTCAAGAATTTAATGCGAAACGGTACAAATATGAAGGACGAGAAGAGGCGCGGCCGCCCGAGGGCCTTCGACGCCAAGGCGGCGCTCGGCAAGGCGCGCGATGTCTTCTGGGACAGGGGGTTTGCCGCCGCCTCGCTCGACAATCTGAGCGCTGCGACCAACCTCAACCGCCCGAGCCTCTACGGCGCCTTCGGCGACAAGGAGGATCTCTATCTCGATACGCTGGAGGGGTATCGGCAGGACGGCATGAATACGCTCGCCGAGGCGCTCGACCCGTCACTGCCGCTGCGCGACAACATCGCCCGCGTTTATGCCGGTGCGCTGGCGATCTATCTGCATGGTGAAACCGCCGCCCGCGGCTGTTTGCTGATCGGCACGGCGTCGGCCGAGGCGGTCCAGCATGAGCGGGTCCGCGAGGTGCTCGGCCGCAGCCTCAACGATTTCGACGACAAGATTGAGAAGCGCATGCGGCTTGGCGTGGAAAGAGGCGAGCTTCCGGAAAGCGCCGATCCGCAGATGCTTGCCAGGCTCGCCTCCGCCGTCATGCATTCGCTCGCCGTCCGCGCCCGCGCCGGCGACAGCCGCGAGGTATTGGAAGCGATTGCCCGGTCAGGCGTCGAGCTGATCTGCGGAAGCGCCAATAATCCTTAGGTCGAGTCCCGGGTCTCCGTATCCCTCGGCCGGACTACCCAGGCATAGGCCGCACCGGCGAGAAGCAGCACGGAGGTGCCGAGGAACACCGCCCGCATGCCAATATGGCCGCCGACAAAACCGCCAAGGATGGGGCCGGCCACCTGGCCGACATATTGCGAGGAAATCGAAAGCCCGAGAATGCTGCCGGCCGCACTATCCGGCACGCTGTGGCGGATGACCGCGGCGATACAGGGCAGCAGCCCGCCGAGTGCCACACCCATCAGGAAACGCAGGATAATCAGCTGCCAGGCGCTGGTGACGAAGGCTTGCGGGATCAGCAGCAGGCCGGCGACGGCGAGCGCGCCTGAAATCACCGGCCAGTGGCCGATCCTGTCGGCGAGCTTGCCGAGCCACGAGGCTGACAGGATGCTGCCGAGGGCGGCGGCCGACATGACAACGCCTGATACCATCGTCACTTGGGATTCGACGGGCACCAGTTGCGCGACATAGACGGTGATGATCGGCTCGATCGACATATTGGCAAACATCAAGAGCATGCCGGTCGCCAGCATGGCGATGACGGGCCGCTTGTCGGCAATGGATTTCCAGCCGCCGCTGGCCTTGGCCGCCTTTTTGCGGGCCGGCGATTTTTCCTCCTTGATCAGGAAGGCCGTGGCGAGGAAGGCGAGGAAGATCATGCCGCCGGCGGCGAGGAACGTGCCGCGGATGCCGATGATCGGCGGCAGTGCGCCGCCGATGAGCGGCCCGACGAGATTGCCGGCCATGATGCCGGAAGACAGAACGCCGAGCGCCCAGGCCGAACGATCCTTCGGCGTCTGCGTCGCCACCAGCACCATCGAGCCGGAGGCATAGCCACCGGCAAGCCCGACGAAGAGGCGCAGCGCCACCAGCTGCCAGACATTGCCGGCCATGCCCATCAGCGAGATCGCCAGCGTCATGCCGAGGCTGGCGCGCACCAGCATCAGCTTGCGGCCGTAGATGTCGCCGAGCCGGCCCCAGAGCGGCGCGACCAGAGCCGCGGCGAAGAAGGTGGCGCCATAGGCGATGCCCGACCATTGCACGATGTCAGCATGGTCGCTGACGCCGAGTTCCTCGACATAAAGCGGCAGGAAGGGAAGCAGCAGCGTCATCGCCACGATCGTGGTGAAGGAGCCGATCAGCGAGATGGTGAGATTGCGCTTCCAGTAGATCGAGCCCGGCCTGGCGCTGGCGTCCCACTGCGTATCGGTCATTTTCTCGGCCTCGGCATTGATCTACAGCGCCGCTGTAGCACTTTGAAATCTGCATATTTCCTTAAATCGGTTCCGATTTGAGGAAATATGCGGCGGCGAAGTTCGCACGCCTGATGGAACGATGTGCCCTTTGCCGCGGCGAGGGGATCGGCGCGGGTGAAACTGTCCTGAAGATCGAGCTTTTCGAGGTCGAGCGCATAGGCCGTAGCGGTGCATGCGCTCGCCGTTCCAGGGCGGGCACGCGCTGATATAACCGCGCTATGGCCCATCCTCAAGACAACGCTTTCCAGATCGCTGACCTGCCTTTGGAAATGAGAGCTGCAATCTGGACCCTCTCCGGCAAAAGTGCTAGAGCAGGACCGATTGCATGATGCAATCGGTTAATCCAAGGACATTGCCATGAACGACATGCGCACATCCCGAGAACAGACCGTCCGTCATCTCTACGCCGCCTATCTCGACGACCGCAAGGATATCGTCGGCGCCATGTTGACGGAGGATTTCACCTTCTCCAGTCCGCGCGACGACCACATCGACCGGGCGACTTATTTCGAGCGCTGCTGGCCGAAGGAGCCGGTCTTCCGCGGCTTTGACATCGAATTCCTGGCGATCGACGGCGACGAGGCGGTCGTCCGCTACCGTGCCGAAAAACGGGATGGCGGCAGCTTCCGCAACATAGAGTGCTTTCGCTTCCGCGGCGACAAGATCGCCTCCGTGGATGTCTATTTCGGCCGAAATCTGTAGCTCCGGCCGAGGCTGTGATCGCCCTGGCTTTACAGGAGGCGTATCGCCGAAGTGCCGATGATGATCATCGACACCGCCACCATCAGCGGCCGCACCGGCAGCCGTTTGACGAGGATCGCGCCGAAGGGGGCGGCGATGACGCCGCCGATGATCAGGCCGATCGCCGAATCGAGTTCCGACCAGCCGAGCGTCAGGATGAAGGTCAGGGAAATCGTCAGCGTCACCGCGAATTCGGTGAAATTGGTCGAGCCGATCACCCGCTTCAGGTCGTGACCGCGGCTGACGAGCGAACTGGTGACGATCGGCCCCCAGCCGCCGCCGCCGATCGCATCGAGCACGCCGCCGAAAAGCCCGACCGGCGGCACCATCCAGTCGCGAACATCCCGCTTCGGCGGCGGCCGAAAGGCCTTGTAGAGAATCACCAGCCCGATCGCGATCAGATAGGCCGACACGAAGGGCTCGATCGCCTTGCCGTCGATATTGGCAAGCAGATAGGCCCCGATCGCGCCGCCGATCATACCGGCCGGTGCAAGGCGCGCCACCAGGCGCCAGTCGACGTTGCGGTGATAGGCATGCGAGATGCCTGAGGCGGCGGTGGTGAACATTTCCGCCACATGCGTCATGGCGCTGGCATTGGCCGCCGGCACCCCGAAGGCGAGAAGGCTCGTCGTCGATAGCACGCCGAAGGCCATGCCGAGTGCGCCGTCGACGATCTGCGCGCAGAAACCCACGACGATGAAAAAGAAGAAATCCGATGTCATGCAGTCCCCTCAGACGAACGGTAGCATCAGAATAAGCGACGCGGGGAAAAAATTTCCGGTCTCAGCCGGCAAGTCCGCGCTGCTTCAGCCGGATGATCTTGAAGAAGCCGTTCGGAAAGACCGGCAGGATATCGGCAGCGGCAAAGTCACCGCGGCGCTCGGCCCAGGCGACGATGCGGTGAATGCGGAAGGCGGAGGACCAGCCGATGTGACGCACCAGCGGCGCCACTGCCGTCTCGATCGCACCCTGCAGACCGGCGCCGTCGCCAAGCTTGCTGGCAAGGATGATTTCGCCGCCTGGCCTCAGCACTCTCGCGCATTCGTCCAGCGCCCGTTCGGGTTCGGGGATGAGCGTGATGACGAAGGGCAGGCAGACGGCATCGAAAGACCGGTCGGCAAAGGTGAGCGCATGCGCATCCATTACCTCCAGCGCCTGCACATGCTCAAGGTTTTCGCGTTTCGCCTTTTCACGCGCCCGCGCGATCATGTGTTCGGAAATGTCGATGCCGGTCACCCGGCAGTGGCGCGGGTAATGCCCGAGTGTCAGGCCGGTGCCGACGCCGATCTCCAGGATGTCGGTGCCGGCCGCAGCGGCCAGGGCTGCAAGCTTGCGGTGGCCATCGCGCAGGATGCCGCGATAGACCCGGTCATAGACCGGTGCCCAGCGCTGATAGATTTTTTGCTGATCTTCCGCCCTGCTGCGAAGCTCTGACATGCCGGCACCTCCCCAGAAAATTCCAGGAAAAGTGAAAAGCGGTTTTCCAGGAATTGCATAAAACAAAAGATTTCAGCGGTTCTGCGCTTCCATGAAATAGCGCGATCCGCCGTAAAGCCCAGCCTTTCAACTCGTAAGGGAGGCTCCGGTTCCCCACGAAATGTGACACAAGGCACAGATTCTCACCTGCGACCACTTTAGGGGCGCCTGGGTGGCAGTCCGCTGCCGCCTATTTTGCCGGCATCAGCCCAAGCTGTTTGGCGTCCAGTTCGCTGCCGATCTCGACGGTCTTCTTTTGCTTGTCGTAGACGCAGATCTGGGCGATCAGCCCCTTGGCGCCCTTCGGCTTGCCGGTCACCAGGGCAAGCCCGTAATGCGAGCTGCCGAAGGGATCGACGGTGGCGCTGGGCTTCTCGATCGTGACCGCTGCCTTCTTGCATTTGGCCTCGACGTCGGCGGCGAGCTGCTTCCAGGCCTCATCGGAGGAGGCATGCGCCGCACCTGCCAGCGAAAGCAGCGCGGCTGTGGCGAGAAGCTGGATTATATTCCTGTTCATATCGGTCTCCGTTGATCTTTATCCCCAGCGAAGCGGTTTTCGGGGCGGGCATCCCCAGGGATTTGTCCAGGCGATTTGCATGCGCGATTCCAGCCTTGCAACTGAGGCAAATTTTCCTCCGGTCGGTCGTTTTTTGATAATTCGCCGGTTGCCTCTCCCCCTTTCCCCTCCTATGTTCCGCCTCACCTGCCGAGACGCAATCTATTGCCAAGAGGAGATCTGACATGGCTTTCGAATTGCCTGAACTTCCCTATGACTACGAAGCGCTTGCTCCCTTCATGTCGAAGGAAACGCTGGAGTTCCACCACGACAAGCACCACAAGGCCTATGTCGACAACGGCAACAAGCTCGCCGCCGAAGCCAGTCTTTCGGACCTGTCGCTCGAAGACGTCGTCAAGAAGTCCTTCGGCACCAATGCCGGCCTCTTCAACAACGCGGCCCAGCACTACAACCACATCCATTTCTGGAAGTGGATGAAGAAGGGCGGCGGCGGTAACAAGCTGCCGGGCAAGCTCGAAGCGGCCTTTACGTCTGATCTCGGCGGCTACGACAAGTTCAAGGCCGATTTCGCCAATGCCGGCGCCACCCAGTTCGGCTCCGGCTGGGCCTGGGTTTCCGTCAAGAACGGCAAGCTCGAAATCTCCAAGACCCCGAATGGCGAAAACCCGCTGGTTCACGGCGCCACCCCGATCCTCGGCGTCGACGTCTGGGAACACTCCTACTACATCGACTATCGCAACGCCCGCCCGAAATATCTCGAGGCCTTCGTCGATAGCCTGATCAACTGGGACTACGTCCTGGAACGCTACGAAGAAGCCACGAAGTAAGCGGTACCAGGCTCGCCGCCATGGCGGCGATGTCGTCCGCCTTTTTGAATTTGACACCCGGCGCGTCCAAAGCGCCGGGTGTTCTGTTTTCACGCGAAGCCGTCACATGCCTGTCATCGGCCGCTCCTAATCACGCCCCATGTCTTCCTCTGCTTCTCCCCTGTTCCGCTTCGGCATTATCGCCGACCCGCAATATGCGGCGATCGCGCCGCATGTGGCCATGGATCGTTATTATGCCAACAGCCTTTCCAAGGTCGCCGAGGCGATCGAGATATTCAACGGTGAGGAGCTGAGCTTCGTCATGACGCTCGGCGATGTCATCGACCGCAGCTTTTCAAGCTTCGACGATATCCTGCCGGTCTACGGCAAGCTGAGGCACGAGGCGCTCTTCCTGCTCGGCAATCATGATTTCTCGGTTTCTGCGGGCCATCTCTCCGAAGTCGCGGCGCGTCTCGGCATGCCGTCGCCCTATTACAGCTTCTTGCGCCACGGCTGGCGCTTTATCGTGCTCGACGGCAACGAGGTCAGCATCTTCGCGCCGCCCGAAGGCCATCATCATCGTGAGCTGGCCGCTGAGATGCTGGCGGAGCTGCAGGCCAAGGGTGCGAGGAATGCGCATCGCTGGAATGCTGCGCTGAGCGACGAGCAGTTCGCCTGGCTCGGTGATGAAATCGCAAAAGCGGCCGGGGCCGGCGAGAAGGTGATCGTCATGAATCACTATCCGGTGCATCCGCCCAGTGAGCACGGCATGTGGGACAGCGAGCGCATCGTCGCGCTGCTCGCCTCTGAGCGCAATGTCGTCGCCTATCTCAACGGTCACGACCACGTCGGCAATTACGGCATGGCCGGCGCCTGCCACTTCGTCAATTTCAAGGGCGTGGTCGATACTGAGACGGAAAACGCCTTCGCGATCGTCGAGGTCCATGCCTCCAGCATCGAAATCCGCGGCTTCGGCCGCGAGGTGAGCCGCACGCTGTCCATCTAGCTGATTGCCGGCTCAACCGGCATCGCCTTCATTTCACTGATGTCGCGCTTCGGTGGTGTCCCGAACATGCGGGCATATTCGCGACTGAACTGGGAGGCGCTCTCGTAACCCACCTGATAGGCCGCGTTTGCGGCGTTGAACCCATCGGTCACCATCAGCCGCCGGGCCTCGAGTAGCCGCAACTGCTTCTGATACTGCAGCGGCGTCATCGAGGTCAACTTTTGAAATGCTGGTGGAAGGAGGAAGGGCTCATCTTGGCTGCCGCCGCGAGCTTTTCCACCCGGACGGCGTCCGCAAAATTACCGCGCAACAAGTAGATGGCCTCGGCCACGCGGCGCGTATGGCTGTCGGGTAATGCAAGCTTGCAGATCTCATTGCCATTTTTTCCGGAAAGCAACCAGAAACTGATCTCTCGCATGATTGCCGGATGAAGGATTGGGATCGCTTTGGGCGTCGCGAGCGTCCGGATCAGTCTCAGTATGCAGTCCTGCAGCTCGGGGCCGAATTCTTGTACGAAAACACCCGGCCCGCCGTCGCCTGCCGGCCTCGGCGGTGCATCCATCTCCTCCAGCACCTCGCGTAGAATAGTGACGTCGAGTTCCAGGTTGATGGCGATCATCGGCCGTTCGGCACTGGCTTTCGTCACCTGTCCGAAAGCCGGCATCTCGACGCTGATGATCAGCGCTTGCATCGCTTCGTAATCGAAAAGCCGGCCTCCGAACATGAGCTGCTTGGCGCCATCGACGATGATGCAGAGCGCCGGTCGGTAGATCGCCGGTTTCGGCATGGAGAGAGTGCTGGAACGCATCAGGAAAAGACCGTCGATAGTGGTGGCAAAGAGCCCGTCACCTCCGCCATGTGCATCCATGTACCCATTGAGCGCCTGCTTCAGATCTGCGGACATCTTCGCCTCCAGTGAACGCGGGGTCGGTCTGCCGCGCCGGTAAGGATGATCTTAATCCCTCAGCCCGGCTGGGCAAGGCGTTTGGAGGAATAGGCAAGAAATTGCGGGATTTCGGCATTCAGGATTCCAAGCTTGCGGTGCATAAGCTGGGCGATCAAAACATCAGGAGTACCTGAAATGCCGAACCAGAACTCAACCTCGAAAGTCGCAATCGTTACCGGCGGGAGCCGCGGCCTGGGCCGCAATACGGTCGTCAATCTGGCAAGGAGCGGCGTCGATGTGATCTTGACCTACAACTCGAACCGCGACGAGGCAGACAAGGTCGTCGCTGAGATCGAGGCGCTGGGCCGCAAGGCCGCCGCACTTCAACTCGATGCCGGCAACGTGGCGGCGTTCGATGCCTTTGTCGAAAGTGTACGCGAGATCCTGAAGGGCTGGGGGCGTGAGCATTTCGACTTTCTCGTCAACAATGCCGGCACCAGCTACCACGCGCCGATTTCGGAGACGACCGAGGCGGAAATGGACAAGCTTTACAACCTGCATTTCAAGGGCGTCTTTTTCCTCACGCAGAAGCTCCTGCCGGTGATCGAGGACGGCGGCCGCATCGTCAACCTCTCCAGCGGTCTTGCCCGCATGGCCATGGTTGGCGCATCGGCTTATGGCTCGATGAAGGGTGCAGTCGAGGTGCTGACGCGCTACATGGCCAAGGAGCTTGGCCCCCGCGGCATTGCCGTCAACACCGTCGCCCCGGGCGCTATCGAGACCGATTTCAGCGGGGGAATGGTGCGGGACAATCCGGAGATCAACCGTGCAGTCGCTTCTATGACGGCACTCGGCCGCGCCGGTGTGCCCGACGATATAGGGCCGATGATCGCTTCCCTGTTGAGCGATGCCAACCGTTGGGTCAACGCCCAGCGCATCGAGGTTTCGGGCGGCATGTCGCTCTGAATAATCGCGATTGGGCGAATAGCTAGACGGCGATCGGTTTCTCCGTCCAACCGCTGGTCCACAGTTCCCGCAGCCGGTCGCCGTCGCCCTTGAAGAAATCCTCAGTTGTCGCGCAGCGCTCCACCCGGTCGCTGCGGAAATTGCGGATCGCCTGGCGCAACTCGCACCAGGCGACGATATTGGCGGTCTGCGAATAATAGATCAGCGCAACCGGCCGGATCGTCCGCTCGCTTGAGCGGCCGAGCTCGTCGCGATAGCCGAGCATCAGCTTGCGTTCGTCGCGGATCGCGCGGCGCACGATCGCAAGGTCGAAGCCTGCCGGCTGCGCAATCGAGCCCCAGGCATAAAGCGCCTTGTTGTCCATCGCCTGGCGCAGCGGCGCAGGCACGGCGCCTGATATCTTCCGGTTGACCCGGCGCGCGGCCTGTTTCAGCTCCTCGTCCGCCGTCCGTTCGAGCAGCGCCAGCGACAGCACGATCGCCTCCATCTCCTCGATCGAAAACATCAGCGGCGGCAGGTCGAAGCCCGGCCGCATGATGTAGCCGATGCCGCGCCCGCCTTCGATCGGCACCCGCATTGCCTGAAGCGCGGCGATGTCGCGATAGATCGAGCGCACGGTCACTTCGAGCGTCTCCGCCATCGCCGCCGCCGTCATCGGCTTTCTTGCCAGCCTGAGGATCTGAATGATCTCGAAAAGCCTGGAGGCCTTGCGCATTTTACCTCTCCATCCGTCACGCTCCTGACAATACACTGTCAGTTGGGATTGCGTATAGAGCCGCCTATCGGATTGAAATCAATCAGGGTCTTTCAAAAAGGCCCGCAGAACCCAAGGCGGTAACTGACATGAACTACCATGAAAACCTCTGGCTCTTCTTCACCCTTCTCTTCGGCATCATCATTGTGCCGGGCATGGACATGCTCTTCGTGCTCGCCAATTCGCTGACCGGCGGCGTCAAACGCGGGCTGGCGGCGACCGGCGGCATCATGGCCGGCGGCGCCGTGCATTCGGCCTATGGCGCGGCCGGCGTCGGCGTGCTCGTCACCATGCTGCCGCAGTTTTTCAACGTGCTGCTCTTTGCCGGCGTCGCCTACATGATCTGGATCGGCATCTCGCTGATCCGCAGTTCGATCACCGTCGAGGCGGTCGGGCCGGGAACCGCACGCTCCGGCTGGCGCGCCTTCCGCCAGGGCGCCGTCACCTGTCTGGTCAATCCGAAGGCCTATATCTTCATGTTCGCCGTCTATCCGCAGTTCCTGAGGCCGGAATACGGCCCGATCTGGATGCAAGGGCTGATCATGGGCGCCATGACCGTCGTCACCCAGTTTGCCATCTACGGCACGCTGGCGATGACGGCCGGCCGCACCCGCGACCTGCTCGTCGCCAACCCTCACGTCACGGCCTTTGTCGGCCGCTTCGCCGGCCTGCTGCTGGTTGCGGTCTCCGCCTTCAGCCTCTGGCAGGGGTGGAAAAGCGCCTGAGCGCCACTGCATGTCGCCCGGAAGTGTGCAGCGGTTCCGGGATAACGACATGCATAAAAGCAGAGAACTGCCTATCACATTGTTTTTATGATGATCCGGCAAAACGTGACTGCCCGGACGCATGGATTTTGTCATGCTCCCGGTGCAGATTGGCGATCGGCCATCTTGGCCGAGGAAAAAGGGAGAGCAATATGAATTGGAAAGCAGCAGCTGCGGCTGTAGCGATCGCCGGCATGGCCTTCGGTTCGGTGACCGCCGCCGATGGCACCCATGATTCCCGCATTGCGCTGATGAAGAAGATCGGCGGTTCGGCGGGCGCCATGGCCGCCATCGCCAAGGGCGAGAAGCCCTATGATGCCGAGACGGTAAAGGCGGCGCTGACGACGATCGCGGCAACGGCCAAGGTTTTCCCAGACCAGTTCAAGCCGGGCAGCGATATGAATGATCCCGAGGTCAGCCCGAAGGTCTGGGAAAACATGGATGACTTCAAGGCGCGCTCCGCAAAGCTCTCGACTGACGCCGAAACGGCGCTGGCTCAGCTTCCGGCCGATGCCGCCGCCGTCGGCGCCACGGTGAACACCCTCGGCGCCAATTGCGGCGGCTGTCACAAGGCCTATCGTCTCAAGGATTGATAGGCCGACTGAGCAATTCCAGCAAAAGTGTGCAGCTGTTTTGCGTCCGGGATTGCGCAAAGCAAAAGATAGTACTGGATCCGTGCCGGCCTTGTCGTCGGCGCGGATCGCCTTATTCTCCGCGCGTCGCGGACTGATCACCGGATCGGCCGGCGGGGGCATCTTGGCAAAAGGGGAGGCGGTGCATGGTCCGCAGGTTCATCCGGTTAGTGCTCTGTCTGATCGGCGTCGCCGTCCTCGGCGGGGGCGCCTTCTATCTCGTCACCGCACCCGATCCGCTGCCGGAGAGCCATTGGGCGGGTCTCGGCGCGCCCGACCTGGCAAACGGCCAGATGGTTTTCTGGGCGGGCGGCTGCGTCAGCTGTCATGCTGCACCCGGTTCCGAAGGCGATGCCAAGCTGACACTTGCAGGCGGCCTGGCGCTGAAGAGCCCCTTCGGGACCTTCCATGTGCCGAACATCTCACCCGATGAAACGGCCGGTATCGGCGGCTGGACACTTGCTGAGTTCGGCAACGCGATGAAGCGGGGCGTCGGCCCGGGCGGGCAGCATCTCTATCCGTCCTTCCCCTATGGCTCCTATTCCCGCATGAGCGACAAGGACGTCAACGATCTTTTCGCCTTCCTGAAAACCCTGCCGAAGAGCGCAAACGTCGCGCCGCCGCATGACCTGCCATTCCCTTACAACATCCGGCTGGCGCTCGGCGGCTGGAAATTCCTCTATCTCAACGACCAGCCGCGCGTCGCCCTGGCAAAGAGCGACGACAAGATCAAGCGCGGGCAATATCTCGTCGAAGGCCCCGGCCATTGCGGCGAATGCCATACGCCGCGTGATGCGCTCGGCGGCTTCAAGGCGGATCAGTGGCTTGCCGGCGCGCCCAATCCGGAAGGCAAGGGCCGCATACCCGATATCACCCCGGCCTCCGAGAGCATCGGCAGCTGGAGCGAAGCCGATATCGTGAGCTACCTCGAAACCGGCTTCACGCCCGATTTCGATTCCGTCGGCGGCCAGATGGTCGATGTGCAGCAGAACATCGCCCGCCTTCCGGCCTCCGATCGCGAGGCGATCGCCGCCTATCTGAAGGCGGTGCCGGGGCGTTAAAGCATGTCGGGCAAAAATGTGCAGTGGTTTTGCGGGATAAAAGGGCGCTGCATTTTCCGAAAGCCGATCTCGATCCTGCTTACAGGGATGTAGGACCAGGCATGAGATCATAGGGATGGCGCCAGCCGGGCATGTTGCTGATACGATCTTTCCAGGCTGCGATTGCCGGATAGGCGCTGTGATCGATTCCGGTTTCCTCCGGCATGAAGACGTAGCCCGCCAGAGAGAGGTCGGCGATCGTCACCCGGTCGCCGACCATGAAGGCCCGGTGCGCCAGATGTTCGTCAACAATTGCATAGGCAGCTTTAGCCCTCAGTCTTAAAAACTCGACGACGGGTGTCTCGCCGCTCTTCTGCAGGCCATACATGAACCTCAGCGTCGCGTAATAGCTCGTGAATTTATGGTTGTCGAAAAGGATCCAGCGCATGACGTCGCGTCGATCTTCGGCCGTCTGCGCGCCAAACTGGCCTGTCACCTCTGACAAGTAGTCCAGGATAATACCCGATTGGCTGATCTTCATTTGCCCATGTTCGAGCACAGGCGCTTCGCCCTGTTCGTTGATGGTTTTTCGCCATTCTTCAGTTCGCGTTTCGCCGCCCAGATAATCAACGAAAATGCTTTCCCACTTGATGCCGGCAAGAGCAAAGAAGAGTGCGACCTTGTAACAATTCCCCGAGAGAGCGAAGCAATGGAGTTTGAAGTCAGGCATGAAAAGCTCCTTACAAAAATAAAACTCAAAGGATTGATCACGCGAATCTGGAAGATCGCGATGCGCTTTAAGTAATCGACTGCAGGTAGCGCATGCCGGTCACCGGACGCGGGATGAAATCCAGCTGTTCGTAGAAGCGGTGCGCCAGCACGTTTCCGGTCGCGGCGCTGACGGAGAGGTAGCCGCAGCCGGCATTGCGGGCGGTCTCGCGCGCCCGGTCGACGAGAAGCTGGCCGGTGCCGTGGCCGCGATGGCCGTCGCGCACGAAGAGATGGTGCAGGTCCATGCCGCGCTTGCCTTCCTGCGCCCTGTAGAGCGGCACGAGAATGGCGTAGCCGATCAGCCCTTCGCTGGTCTCGGCGACGAGCGCGTTGATCCAGGGCAGGGGCCCGAAGAGGTCGCGCTCCAGCTGCTCCGCCGTTGTAGCCGCCGCATCGCCGTGATGGGCGGCAAGCAGGGCGATCATCTCGCCGAGCTCGGGCAGGTCGCGCGGCTTGGCGGCACGGATGGTCACCACCGATGGGCGCATCAGTGAAATTTCGCTGTCTTCGATTTCGGTCATGGTCTTCGCGTCCTTTGATAGTCTGCCGTCAGGACGCTGCCGATACAACAAAGCCGCCTGACGGCGGCTTGTTGACAATATGATCTTGTCCGGCCGCCCTTTACAGGTACAGCCAAAAATACGAGCGGCTCTGGTGCGCGTTTTCGATCATCGGTCATAGATCGTCGGAAACGCAGCCTTTGTCAATGGGGTTCGGAGCCCCAACATGGCATTGAGCTCCGGCTTCAGTCTTGATAGCATACCCCCCTATACTATATGAGAACCTGTCATGTCCCATACCACACTGCAGAAAAAGAAGCTCGTCGCCCGCATCAGCCGCCTGAAGGGGCAGATGGAGGCGGTCGAGCGCGCGCTCGAGGCCGAGCGTCCCTGCGGCGAGATCCTGCAACTGCTCGCTTCGATCCGCGGCGCCCTGACCGGGCTGACCGGCGAGGTGCTGGACGATCACCTGCGTGAGCATGTGCTGAATGCCGCTGACGATGCGGCAAGGGCAGAGGCGGTCGAGGAAATATCGGAAGTCTTGAGAACCTATATGCGCTAGAGCAATTCCGGGAAAAGTGTGAAGCGGTTTTCCCCGGCAAAGCGCGAAGCGATTTTGCCGAGAATTGCGTAAAAACAAAACCTTAGAGCGGTTATGCGTTTTCATGAAACGCTGAACCGCTCTAAGCGCGGCGACGAAGGAGCCTGTCATGAGTGCCGGAATCGACAAAGCTGGAATTGATGCCCTGGAACATGATCATGTCTTCCTCGGCACTGATCATGCGCGCAACGAGCGGCGCATCTGGCTGGTGATCGCGCTGACGGCGGTGATGATGGTGGCGGAAATCGCCGCCGGCACCATCTACGGCTCAATGGCGCTCGTCGCCGATGGCTGGCATATGTCGACCCATGCCAGTGCATTGCTGATTTCCGCACTCGCCTATCTCTTTGCCCGCCGGCAGGCGCGCAATCCGCGTTTCACCTTCGGCACCGGCAAGCTCGGCGATCTCGCCGGCTTCGCCAGCGCCATCGTTCTCGCGTTGATCGCCCTGCTGATGGGCTGGGAAAGCCTGCTGCGCCTTTCCAATCCCGTGCCGATCGGCTTTACCCAGGCGATCGCCGTGGCGGTGATCGGCCTTGCCGTCAATCTGGTGAGCGCCTGGCTGCTTGCCGGCGGCGGTCATGTCGCGCATGGCGATCATGCGCATCACGGGCATGGCAATCATGCCCATGCCCATGGCCATCATCATCATGGACATGGCGACCATGCCCATCATGCAAAGTCCGGCGACAACAATATCCGCGCCGCTTATCTGCATGTCATCGCCGATGCCCTGACCTCCGTGCTCGCCATTGCGGCGCTGACGCTCGGCAGTCTCTACGGCTGGCTCTGGCTCGATCCCTTGATGGGCATCGTCGGCGGGTTGGTGATCGCCAATTGGTCCTGGAGCCTGATGAAATCCTCGGGCGGCGTCCTTCTCGACGTGGTTCCCGAAGGCGAGACGCTGCCGGCCGAAATCCGCGGGGCCATCGAGACGGAGGGCGACCGGATCACCGATCTGCATGTCTGGCAGGTCGGCCCCGGCCATCATGCCGCGATCGTCGCCGTCCTCACGTCGCAGCCGCGCGACCCGGCTTTCTACAAGGGCAGGCTCTCGGCGCTGGGAGAACTGTCGCATGTGACGGTCGAGGTCACGCGCGCCGCATGATCGGGCGGGCGGAGACGCTCGGCGGACGACAAGATCGCTCGGCGGACGACAAAGGTCGCCGCGGGGACGAGATGCCGCCGCAATCGCTGCTTAGCTCTGTCCTCCTGATTCGCCGGAGGATTTCATGGATCTCAGTCTGACCCGCCGCATGCTGATAGGCTCGGCATTGTGCCTACCCGTGCTGACGCTTCGAGCCAATGCCGAGGAGGGGGCCAAGGGGAGTGCAGGCGAGGGCGAGGACAATATTGAACATCGCCTTGCCGCTTTGGAAAAACGCACCGGCGGCCGTCTCGGCGTCTCCGTACTCGATACCGAGACGAGCATCTCCTTCGGCTATCGCGGCAGCGAGGCATTTCCGATGTGCAGCACCTTCAAGGCGCTGGCCGCCGCTTTCGTGCTTGCCCGGACCGACAAGGGCGAGGAGAACCTCGGCCGGCGGGTGAGCTACGGCAGGGACAAGCTCGTCGATTATTCGCCGATCAGCGAAAAACACGCCGGAACCGATGGCATGACCCTTGCCGAACTCTGCGAGGCGGCGGTGACCGTCAGCGACAACACTGCCGGCAATCTGCTGCTCGAAAGTTTCGGCGGTCCGGCGGGGTTGACCGATTGGCTGCGCTCGATCGGTGACGGCACGACGCGTCTCGACCGTACCGAGCCGACGCTGAACGAGGGCAGGAAGGGTGATCCGCGCGACACGACGACACCGGATGCGATGCTCGACACACTCGGCAACCTGACGCTCGGCTCTGTCCTCACCGAAACCTCCTCAGACAGGCTGATCGCCTGGCTGGTGGCGAGCACGACAGGCAAGGTGCGGCTGCGCGCCGGCCTGCCCGCGGATTGGAAGGTCGGCGACAAGACCGGCACCGGCCCGAACGGATCACTCGGCGATATCGCGGTGATCTGGCCGCCGGATCGCGGCCCCATCGTCGCCGCCGTCTATATCAGCGAGACGACCGTGCCGGTAAAGGAGCTCAACCCGATCTTTGCCGAAGTCGGCCGGATGATCGTCGAGATGGTGTGAATCGGGAAAAGCGAAGGGCATCATCGACAGCTGTCCGGTTCGCGTCGGAAAACCCCTCCCCAACCCCTCCCCACAAGGGGGAGGGACTAACCTGAGGCGAGATTCTGCCACCAAAATACGCTGCCACAGGCTGCATCCTCAGGAATGAAATGCAACGGGCGCCACACGGCAGCCCCTCCCCCTTGTGGGGAGGGGTTGGGGAGGGGTCTTTCTCAAATGCGGGCAATTCGAAATGCTCCAGCTCAAGCAGCCGGTACGTCGTCCACCGTCTCGGTGCCGTCATCCTCGATGCCGGCCATCTCGCGCTTGATTTGGTCAGCGATTTCCTTCTCGATCGCGGCGCGCTGGTCGGCCGGCATGGCGGCCAGATCGGCTTCGGACAGATCGTGCTGCTCGAGATAGCGGGCCCGGATATATTCCGCTGGCGTCATGTTTCCCCATTTGGAGAATTCGTCGACCACGGAATCATGCGCCGCCCTTGCCGCCACTTCTTCCTCGGAAGGCGGGTTGATATAAGGACCTTCAGCGCTTTGAAGAGCCCACATGGTGTTGGCGATCGACGGCGGCGTGCTGCTCGGTTCGAGACCGGGCGCGGCATTGGGCGCCGTTTTCGTGAAGTCCGTCGTCTGCTGATTCTTGGATTTGGCCGGCTGATCGAAAAGGCCGCCGATGCCGTAATAGTTGCGAATATTACTGGAAATTTCCATAAAAACTCTCCCCGAAAAACGGGGAGAGAATGGCGCGCCAAACCTGCGCAGAGCTTGCGGGAAGCTTCACGTCACGGCAACGTATAGGCGATCACATAATCGCCGGGCTTGGTGCCGACCGAGCCGTGGCCGCCGGCGACCATGACGACATATTGTTTGTTGTCATCAGTCGTATAGGTCATCGGCGTCGCCTGGCCACCGGCGGGAAGCCGCGCCTTCCAGATCTCTCGTCCGTTGGTCACGTCATAGGCGCGCAGGTAGTTATCGACCGCAGCACCGAGAAAAGCGACGCCGCCCTTGGTCAGCATCGGCCCGCCGATCCCCGGCACGCCGACCTTAAAGGGCAGCGGCAACGGCGTCATGTCGCGCACGGTACCGTTCTTGTGCATATAGGCGATCTTGCCGGTACGCAGGTCGACGCCGGCGACATAACCCCATGGCGGCGCCTGGCAGGGGATCTGCAGCAGACCGAGGAAGGGACCCATGAAGACGCCGTAGGGCGCGCCGTCATTGCGGTTCAGCCCCTGTTCGCTGCCCTTCTCGTCCTGGCCTCTCGGCGGAATATCGGCGGCCGGTATAAGCCGCGAGGTGAAGGCGAGATAGGTCGGCATGCCGAACATGATCTGCCGCTCCGGATCCACCGCCACCGAGCCCCAGTTGAAGGTGCCGAAATTGCCGGGATAGACGATCGTCCCTTTAAGCGAAGGCGGCGTATAGCGGCCCTCATAGTGGTAGCGGTGGAAGTCGATGCGGCAGGCCATCTGATCAAACAGCGACACGCCCCACATGTCCTTTTCCTGGAGAGGCTCGGGCGAAAAGGTGAGGTCCGAGATCGGCTGCGTCGGCGAGGTATGATCGCCGGTGACTGCGCCACCAGGCGCCGGGATTTCCTTGACCGGGATGATCGGCTCGCCGCTGCGCCGGTCGAGCACATAGATATCACCCTGTTTGGTGGGGCCGACCAGGGCAGGAACCACGGTGCCGTCCTGCTTGGTCAGGTCGATCAGCGCCGGCTGGGCGGGGACGTCCATGTCCCAGAGATCGTGATGCACCGTCTGGCGCACCCAGCGCAGCTGGCCGGTGGCGATATCGAGCGCGACGATCGAGGAGGAGAATTTCTCGACATTCTCGCTGCGGTTGATACCGATCTGGTCGGGCACCTGGTTGCCGAGCGGTATGTAGACCATGCCGAGCGCCTCGTCGACGCTGAAGACCGACCAGCTGTTCGGCGAGTTGGTCGTATAGGTCTGGCCCTCGGCGATCGGCGTCGTCACGTCGGGATTGCCGGAATCCCAGTTCCAGACCAGCGCGCCGCTATTGATGTCAAAGGCGCGGATGACGCCGGATTGTTCCTCGGTCGAATAATTGTCGTTCACCGCCCCGCCGACGATGATCTTGCCCGCCACCGCGACCGGTGGCGAGGTGGAATAATAATAGCCGGCCGGATTGAAGCGCATGCCGGTTTCCAGATGCAGCACGCCCTGGTCGGCAAAGCTGGTGCAGACCTTTCCGTCCGCCGCATCGAGCGCGATCAGCCGGGCGTCGGAGGTCGGCAGGTAGACACGCTCGGCGCAGGGCTGGCCGGCGGCAACGGCAGGATCGGCATAATAGGTGACGCCGCGGCAGGTCTGATGCTGCCGGTTGGGATTCATGCCGGAGTTCGAGTCGTATTTCCATTTTTCCTTGCCGGTCTTGGCGTCGAGCGCAATCGCCCAGTTATGCGGCGTGCAGAGATAGAGCGTGTCCTTCACCTTGAGCGGCGTCACCTGATAGGTCGTCTCGCCGACATCGTCCGGCCGCTTGACGTCGCCGGTCTGGTATCGCCACGCTTCCTTGAGGGTGGAGACGTTTTCGGCGGTGATCTGGTCGAGTGGCGAGTAGCGCTGGCCGAAGGACGTGCGGCCGTATTGATGCCATTCGCCATCAGGCACGCTGCCGCCGACGGCGGGGTTGGCGGTGACCTGATCCTTCGGCAGGTCGCCGGCAAGATCATGCGGGTCTGTCGTCATCGAATAAAGGGCGACCAGGATGGCGAGAATGACAGGCACGGCGAGCGGCCAGGGGTTCGCGGCATAGGTGATGCCCGTCGGACTGCGCAGGCCGAGCGGCCGGCGGATCCATGGCGTCAGCAGCCAGAGCCCGAGCAGGATAATCATGCCGCCGCGCGGCCCCAGCTGCCACCAGTCGAAGCCGACCTCCCAAATCGCCCAGGCAAGTGCTGCGACGACGAGCACCGCATAGACCCAGAGCGCCACCGCCTTGCGCATCAACAGCAGCCCGGCGGTGATCAGGAACATCAGCCCGGCGAATAGATAGAAGACGCTGCCGCCGAGCGTGACGAGCCAGAGGCCGCCGCCGCCGAGTGTGAGTCCGATGATGATGAAGAAGATGGAGGTGACGATGATCGCCATAAGGCAGTCTCCCGCTGAGGTTAGCCGGGCTGAGGGATCGGCGGAAAAGTCCCGCCGATCAGCCAGATAGCGCGAAGGAGATGCCTTTCAACGGCCATAATTGCCGCAGGGTGCCGATGCGTCGAACGGGGCGCTGGGCCGAATGGAAGCGGATCGCTGCGGCGCAGCTGCCCGCACCGAAATCGATCGAAGCGCCCGTCACGTTCCGCAGAAGGTCGCAAGCACCCGTTCGCTGGGCTTCGGCGGTTCCCTATAGGCGGCAAAGCCCGGCTGGTCCTCATAGGGTTTCGAAAGCACGCTCAGCAGCGCCTCGAACAGCGAAAAATCGCCGTTCTCGACGGCAGCTTCGATCGCCTGTTCGACCCGGTGATTGCGCGGAATGAAGGCCGGATTGACGCGGCGCATGGCGACGGCGCGCTCCGCCGCCGTCTGCGGATCGCGTGACAGCCTCTCGCGCCACTGCGCAAGCCACGCGCCGCCGGCATCCGGGTCGCGGAAACTCGCCGCAAATTCAGGCTCTGCGGCGTCATCGCCGGCAAGATCCGACAGTCGCCGGAAGGTCAGGGTGAAATCCGCGTCCTGCGCCTGCATCAGCGACAGCAACGCCTGCACCAGGTCGAGATCGCCGTCCTCTTCGCCGGCAAGGCCGATCTTATCCCGCATGCCGGCCAGCCAATGCGCCTGGAACCGTTCGCCGTAACTCTTTATCACGATATTCGCCTTGTCGACCGCGCTGTCAGGCTCGGCGTCGATCAGCGGCAGCAGCGTTTCGCCGAGCCTTGCGAGGTTCCATTGACCGATGGCGGGCTGGTTGGCATAGGCGTAGCGCCCGTGCTGGTCGATCGACGAGAAGACGGTCGCCGGATCATAGGCATCGATGAAGGCGCAGGGGCCGAAATCGATCGTTTCGCCGGAGACGGTCATATTGTCCGTGTTCATCACGCCATGGATGAAGCCGACATGCAGCCAGCGGGCAATCAGCGCCGCCTGGCGTTCGCAGACCGCTTCGAACAGCGAGAGATAGGGGTTTTCGGCCTCTTTCAATGCCGGATAGTGCCGGTCGATCACATAATCGGTCAGAGCCCGCACGCCGTCGGTGTCGCCTCTAGCCGCGAAGTACTGGAAGGTGCCGACGCGGATATGGCTGGCCGCGACGCGGGTGAAGACCGCGCCAGGCAGCACCTCTTCGCGATAGACCGGCTCGCCTGTCGTCACCGCCGCCAGCGCCCGTGTGGCCGGAATGCCGAGCGCAAACATCGCCTCGCTGATGATATATTCCCGCAAAACCGGCCCGACTGCCGCCCGCCCGTCGCCGCGGCGCGAAAACGGTGTCGGCCCTGCGCCCTTCAGCTGGATATCATAGCGCTTGCCGCTGCGGTCGATAACCTCGCCGAGCAGGATCGCCCGCCCGTCGCCGAGCTGCGGCGAGAAGCCGCCGAACTGATGCCCGGCATAGGCCATCGCCAGCGGTTCGGCCCCTTCGGGAACGAGATTGCCGGAGAAGATCGCCGCGCCATCGCGGCGCAAGGCCTCGACGTCGAGCCCGAGTTCGGCAGCGAGCGGCTCGTTGAGCTTGATCAGCCAGGGCTCCGCCACCGCGGTCGGCGCTTGCGCCGCAAAGAAGCGTGGGGGCAAGCCGACATAGCTGTTGTCGAACGGAAAGGCCGCACCGGGCCGGTTTTTCTGCAGGGCGGAGGTCATGGTTCATAGGTAGGGCTAGGATGCCTGCCGCACAAGCCGGGGTATGAAGACCTTCACGAAGAACAGACCCATGCAAGGAATTGTGATCTGCCTTTACCTCTCGTCAAAGCAGCTTTGCCATAAACGACATAGCGCCGCGATGATCGCGGGCGTATAGCAAATCGTCTCCCCTTGGCTTTGCGCCATGTCATCCCCCGCGGCCTTGCTGCCTTGTGTGCTCCGCCGCGCCACCGCGAGTGATCCCGGACGATGTCGGATCAGATTTACCAAGCGCCGATGGTTCGGCGCGCCGCGCCCAATTTCCGGGTGATCGCAATGATTGTCGCGAGTGCGATGCTGATGGAAAACATCGATGCGACCGTGCTTGCGACCGCGCTGCCCACTATGGCACGCGATTTCGGCGTCGGCGCTCCGGCCATGTCGATCGCCCTGACCTCCTATCTCCTGAGCCTTGCGATCTTCATTCCGGCAAGCGGCCGGATGGCCGACAGTTTCGGCTCCCGCACCGTTTTCCGCTCGGCCATCGCCGTTTTCGTCGTCGGCTCCATCCTCTGCGCCCTGGCGCCGACGCTGTCCTTCCTGGTGCTGGCGCGGCTGCTGCAGGGTATCGGCGGCGCGATGATGATGCCGGTCGGGCGCCTGGTGCTGATGCGCAGCGTCGACCGCAAGGATATGGTCAGCGCCATGTCCTGGCTGCTCGTGCCGGCGCTGATCGGCCCGATCGTCGGCCCGCCGCTCGGCGGCTTCATCGTCACCTATCTCGACTGGCGCTGGATCTTTTATATCAACGTGCCGATCGGCATCATCGGCATGATCCTCGTCTCGATCTACATCGACGAGGTGAAGGGCAAGGCAAGCGGTCCGTTCGATACGATCGGCTTCATCCTCTCGGGCATCTCGCTCGGCTCGCTGCTCTTCGGCTTCGAAATGTCGAGCCATAAGGGCGAGGGCGCGTTTTCGATCTTCCTGATCGCCATCGGCCTGCTTTTCGGCATCGGCTATCTCAGACATGCTCGCAAGCATCCGTCGCCGATCATGGATTTCTCGCTGATGAAGGTGCCGAGCTTCGGCACGTCTGTTATTGCCGGTTCGCTGACCCGCATCACGCAAGGGGCGCAGCCCTTCCTGCTTCCGCTGCTCTTCCAGATCGGCTTCGGCCTGTCTGCGGCGGCGGCCGGCCAGATCATCATCGCGACCGCGCTTGGCGCTCTCGCCATGAAGCCGATGGCGAAGTTTGTCTTCCGCCGGCTGGGCTTCCGCAGGAGCCTCATCCTCAACGGCATCCTCGGTACGATCGGCTATGGCCTCTGTGCCGCCTTCCGGCCGGATTGGCCGATGCCACTCATCTTCGTAGTCCTGGTGCTCAGCGCCTTCTTCCTCTCGTTCCAGTTCACCGCCTATAACACCATCGCCTATGACGAGATCAGCAAGGAGCGGATGAGCTCGGCCACCAGCTTCTACACCACCTTCCAGCAGCTCATGCTGTCGCTCGGCATCTGCATCGGCGCCTTGGCGCTGCACGGCTCCATGGCCTTGTCGGGCACTGAGACGCCGGCCCTCGGCGATTTCTCCGCCGCTTTCATCGTCGTCACCATCATCTCGATCACTGCCACCTTCTGGAACCTGCGCTTCTCGCCGACCGCCGGCGAGGAGATCACCGGCTACAAGGCCAAACAGAGGAAAGGCGCCGTCGCCGAAGGCTGACGCCGCCTTTCCCTTCGTCAGAAGCCGACCGGCTCCCGCAGCCGCCTGCGTCGCAAGGGCCGGCCCTCGCGCCGGTCCGCCTCGAGCCCGTAGGTTATCGGGCCGGGCAAGCCCCCGAAGGCGAGATCATTATCCCGTAGAGCCACCTCCACGGCCGCCTCCGGCTCGGCGCGCCTCTGCCGTCCCGTGATCACAAGCCACAGATCGTGCCAGCGGCGCTCTCGCATCATCGTCCCCCCAATCGTCATTCTCTCCTCCCTCTCAGGTCGTCACGCCGCCTGCGGCAGGCATGCCTCGCAGATCGCCGCGACATGGCGGTGGTCGGTGCCGCAGCAGCCGCCGAGCACGCTGAGCGCTGGCATGCGGTCGATGAGCTTGCGATAGTGGCGGCCCAGATCTTCGGGATCGCCCGCATCCAGCGTCTCGCTATTGTCGAGCTGCTCATGGCTCATGGTCGAGGCATTGGCGCGGATGCCGGATATACGTTTCACCCAGGCGCTTCCGTGATCGAGCGCCGTTTCGAAATGTGTCGGGTGGGCGCAATTGATCATGTAATAGGCCGGCGCCCCGCCGGTCATCGCATCGGTCGTCTCGATGGCCTCCTGAAGGCTGCGGCCCGTCACCAACCGGCCATCCGTCTCCAGCGTGAAGGAGATGGCCGAGGGCATGCCGAGCGCCTGTGCCGCCCGCGCCACCCCGATCGCCTCGTCGATATTGGTCAGCGTGAAGGCGCTCACCATGTCGGCTTCCGTGCCGGCGAAAGCCCCGATCTGGAAAGCGTGGTAGTCTTCCGCTTCGGCGGCATCCATGATGCCCGCCTTGTAGCCGTCGCCGCGCGGGCCGATGGCGCCGCTGATGACGACCGGCTGCTCCGGCCGCTCATAGTCGCTGCGCAAGCCGACGAGCAGGTCGACGGCTTCCTCGTTGACTGCTTTCAGCGCTTCGGTGCTATAGCCGAGCTTCTGCCCCCAGTCCGGATTGGCCCGCCATGTGGCAGTATCGAGCACGAAGCCCGTGCCGTGCCGCCGGGCGACATCGAGATAACGGCGATAGTAATTCCGCATCCGCTGCCGCCCGTCTTCGGAAGCCAGCAATATGAAGGCAGCGAAATGCGGAAGTTCGATCCCTTCCTGGAAGATCATCGTCGTTTCCATGCCGCCATCGGTAATGAAGGTGCCGCCTTTGAGCTGCGGCAACCCGTTTCTGTACTTTGCCATTGTTGAAGCCTCTCCTCGCGACACCCGATTGGCTGCCGTCGATGAATGATGTTCTGGCGTTTAATTGGCTGCCAAACTAGGCGACTTGCGGTATACTCCAGGCGGTTTTGGGTTTTGCCGATTGATTTCAATCGCTTGCTTCGACCGATCCTGCCCGGGGCGGAGGCAGATCTTATCATGCAACACTGAAAACTGTACCGCCGGTACAGGAGGGGACATGCGAAAGGGCGAGGAAACGCGGACCCGCATCCTCGATGTGGCCGAAGCGGCAGTCTTGCAGAAGGGTTTCGGCGGCACCTCTATTGAGGAACTGATTGCCGAGACCGGCATCACCAAGAGCGGCTTCTTCTATCATTTCAGGGACAAGAACGAGCTCGCCAAGGCCTTGCTCAACCGCTACATCGAAAATGACGAGCGCATCTATGACGAGATCTTCAGCCGCGCGCGCGAGCTGACCGGCGATCCGCTGCAATCCTTTCTGCTCGGCCTGAAGTTACTTTCCGAATTGCTCTCCGACCTGCCGAACGGCCATCCCGGCTGCCTGGTGGCGACCGTCTGCTATTACGAGCGGCTGTTCGACCGGGAGATACAGGAGACCAACCGGAATGCGGTGCTTGCCTGGCGCCGCCGTTTCGGCCGCATGCTCCGCGACATCGTGGCCGTCTATCCGCTGCGCGAACCCGTCGATGTCAACCAGCTCGCCGACATGGTGTCCTCCGTCCTGGAAGGCGGCATCGTTTTGTCGAAGACGCTGAAGGAGCCGAACACGCTGGCCGAGCAGGTGCTGATGCTCCGCACCTTCGTGAAAATGCTCTTCCTGCCGGTAGTGGAAATGCCGAGGGCCTAAAGCAACTCCAGCAAAAGTGCGAAGCGGCTTTGCTGGAATTGCGGCTGACATCCTCAGTCCCCGTCCTCCAACGCCGCCGCCATCTCCGCGAGCTTGCGTACGGTGTTGAGATTGCGCGACGTGCCCGGTTTCAGCGCCGGCAGCTTCAGCTTCGAGCGGCCGGAACCATTGGGATAGTGCACATAGATTTCCCTGCCGGCGAGCTTGGCCTCCTCGCCGTCGGGCGCCACCATCTTTTCCAGCGCATCGCCGGGCGGCTTTTCGGGCAGGAAGTACACGAGCAGGAAGTTCGGCTTGGCATCGGGAAAGGGTGCGTCGTCGACTATGCCGTCGAGTTCCTTGCGGCTGCGCACCATCACGCCTGGCCGCTTTCCGAGCTTCTTGCCGATTGCCTCGTCGAGCCGCTCCTCCACCGCCTTTTCCGCTTCATCCGCGCGGAAAAGCACGTTGCCGCTCTGGATGTAGGTCTTGACGTCGGAAAAGCCCAGGTCTTCGCAGATCGCCTTCAGTTCGGCCATCGGCAGCGCGCCGGTACCGCCGACGTTCACGGCGCGGAGGAGGGCGATATAGACGGCCATTTTTTCTCCCTTGGTACCGTGTGGCACCCCCAACCCAGCCCTTCACATCTTCCCAGCAACCTTGATCGCAAACGCATATTCAAACGCGATCTCTTCCAGCCGCTGGAAGCGGCCCGAGGCGCCGCCGTGGCCGGCGTCCATGTTGGTCTTGAGCAGGATCGGCGCGTTGCCCGTCGTCTTGTCGCGCAGCTTCGCCACCCACTTTGCCGGCTCCCAATAGGTGACGCGCGGGTCCGTCAGGCCACCGAGCGCCAGGATTGGCGGGTAAGCTTTCGTGTCGACATTGTCATAGGGGGAGTAGGAGGCGATCTGCTCGTATTCTTCCTTGCTGTCGATCGGGTTGCCCCATTCCGGCCATTCCGGCGGAGTGAGCGGCAAAGTGTCGTCGAGCATTGTGTTGAGCACGTCGACGAAGGGTACGGCGGCGATGAGGCCGGCGAACTTCTCCGGCGCCATGTTGGCAACCGCACCCATCAGCATGCCGCCGGCCGATCCGCCCTCGGCGATGATCTTCGCGTAAGACGTGAACCTCTGTTGATTCAGATAATCGGCCGCCGCGACGAAGTCCTTGAAGGTGTTGGTCTTCTTGTCCATCTTGCCGTCTTCATACCAGGAAAATCCCTTGTCCTTGCCGCCGCGGATATGGGCAATCGCATAGACGAAGCCGCGATCGGCGAGCGACAGGCAGTTGGTGTTGAAGCCGGCCGGAATGGTGATGCCGTAGGCGCCGTAGCCGTAGAGCAGGCAGGGCGCGCTGCCGTCGAGGGGGGTATCCTTGCGGTAGAGTAGGGTGACCGGCACCTTCTCGCCATCCCACGCCGGCGCAAAGACGCGGCGGGTGATGTAGTCGTCGGGATTATGGCCGGACGGCACTTCCTGCGTCTTTAACAGCGTGCGCTCGCGCGTCACCATGTTGTAATCGTAGAGCTGCGACGGCGTCGTCATCGAGGAATAGGAGAAGCGGATGATATCCGTGTCGTATTCCGCAGCACCCTGCAGCCCCAGCGAATAGGCTTCCTCGGCAAAGGCGATCGCATGTTCCTCGCCGGTCGCCCGATCGCGGATCATGATCTGCGGCAGGCCGTCCTTGCGCTCCAGCCACAGGAGGTGGCGGGCATAGGCCATGTGGCTGATGATGAGCGTGCCGGGCTTATGCGGCACGACCTCGCGCCAGTTTTCCTTGCCGGGCTTATCAACCGGCGCTTCCATGATCTTGAAATCCTTGGCGTCGCCGTCATTCGTCAGGATGTAGAAGACGTCGCCGCCCTCGGTCAGCGAATATTCGATGCCTTCCTCGCGCGCCGCCACCAGCTTCGGCTCGGCCGTCAGGTCCGCGGTCGACAGCAGGCGGTATTCGCTGGTCTCGTGGTCGTGAATGTCGATATAGATGAAATCGTCAAGCAGTGAGCCGCCGACGCCCATGAAGAAGCCGGCATCCGCTTCCTCATAGACCAGCCGGTCTTCCGACTGCGGCTGGCCGAGAATGTGGTGGAACACCTTCGAGGGCCGATGATTCTCGTCGAGCGCCGAATAGAAGAAGCTCTTGCCATCGGGCGCCCAGACGCCGCCGCCGCCGGTATTTTCGATCCGGTCGGTAAGGTCTTGCCCGATCTGGAGGTCGCGCACCTGCAGCGTGAAGAATTCCGAACCCTTGTCGTCGTAACCCCAGATGCCGCGGCTGTGGTCGCTCGAATGGTCGAGGCCGGCGAGGCGGAAATAGGCCTTGCCTGATGCCTCCTTGTCGCCGTCGAGCAGCACCGCGCGGATCGTCTCGTCAGCGACGTTGCCGTCGCGGGCGATGCGGAAAAAGCGCGGCTGTTCGCCGCCGGTGACGTAGAAGGTGCCGTAGGCATAGGCCCCGTCTTTCATCGGCACCGAGCTGTCGTCTTCCTTGATGCGGCCGCGCATTTCGGCAAACAGCACCTTCTGAAGCGGCTTGGTGTCCTCCATCGCCGCGTTCATATAGGCGTTTTCGGCTTCGAGATGGCGGCGGATCTCAGGGTCGAGGATCGATGGATCCTTGAACATCGCCTGCCAGTTGTCGGCGCGCAGCCAGGCATAGTCGTCCGTGCGGGTGATGCCGTGGCGCGTATTGGAGATCGGCTTCTTCGGTGCGGCAGGCGGGGTCGGCAGGCTCTTGAAAGCGGACAAGGATTGGCTCCGGGTCGGAATGACGGGTTGGCAAGAGATAGAGGTGCACTGGTCCCGGATCAAGCGGCAAGGCTGCGCCAAGGGTAGAGGTGCCCTTCCACAGACAAGGAGGACACCCAAGCCACCTTGCCTTGATGTCACCACAATATTTAAGAAAATCCGCTATCTCAGTGAATTTGCAGGTGCCAAGCCCGCCGCAAGCTGTCGGGGGTAGGGCAAAAATTGCAGAACAGTAAGGAATTTTTTCCGCAATGCCGAAACGTCTGGTCCTGTTTCTATCCCTCGCAAGTCTTGCTGCCCCCGCCTTTGCCGTCGATCCCGCTATCAAGAAGCAGCTGGAAAAACTCGATCCCGCGACCCGCCTGGAACAGAGCTGCGACACCGAGGCGATGAGCCGCATCAACCAAGACAGCACCGGCTTCAAGCCCGACAAGGTGATCGCTTACACCTTCAAGGACCCGATCCCTGGCGACAATTCGCTAGAGGCGCCGGGTGCCGTCTTCCGCAGCAAGGGCGACTGGTACCATCTCTCCTACAATTGCATCACCGGTCCGCAGCATATCAACGTGCGCGAGCTCAATTACGAGATCGGCGAGAAGGTGCCGCGCGAGAAGTGGAACAAGTATTATCTCTATGATTGATACGGCCTGTCCGCCCAAGCGGCTGCGGTGACATCCGGCCGCATGGCGCCGGGGGAGAGCCACCGCGAAAATTTGGCAGCTCGAATCATAGAAATCCACTATATGAACCGCATCCTGCTCGCTTCGGCGTTCCTTCTCGTCAGCATCTCGGCTGTATTCGCCGACGAAACTCCGTCAGCGCAGCCTGCTTCGGCCGTGGTCAGTCCGGTCCCGGCTGCAGTCAGTCCGGTCCCGGCTGCAGTCAGTCCGGTCCCGGCTGCAGTCAGTCCGGTCCCGGCTGCAGTCAGTCCGGCCCCGAAGGCGCCGGCGCTAAAACTCGTCGAGCCGCATCTGCATATCACCCGTTCCAATATCGCCGGCCATGCCCGCATTGCGCTGACCTTCGATGCCTGCATGGGCCAGGCGGACGAGCGCATCCTTTCCACGTTGGTGCGGGAACGCATCCCGGCAACGATCTTCGTCACCGCCCGCTGGCTGAAGCGCAATCCCGCAGCGCTTGCCGTGTTCCTGCAAAACCCCGATCTCTTCGAACTCGAAAACCACGGTCAGAACCATATTCCCGCCGTCGACAGGCCGACGCTGATCTATGGGATCGCGTCCGCCGGCTCGCCGCAGGCGGTGCGGCAGGAAGTCGAAGGCGGTGCCGCCGCCATGGTCGCGGCCGGCATCCCGGCGCCGCACTGGTTTCGGGGCTCGACCGCCAAATATGATCTTTCCGCCATCGGCGAGATTCGCGCCATGGGCTATCGCATCGCCGGTTACTCCGTGAATGGCGACGGCGGCTCGCTGCTCGGGGCTGTGATCACCGAAAAGCGTATCGCCTCGGCCAGGGACGGCGACGTCGTCATCTCCCACATCAACCAGCCGACCCATGCGGCCGGCGAGGGGGTGGCCAAGGCACTGGTCGATCTCAAGACGAAGGGTACGCAATTCGTTCGCCTCGAGGATGTCGAGGACACTGGTGACGACAAGACGACGCAGTAACGGCCAGAAGCGCTTTTTCGTTTAACGCAGCGCTATCTCCGGCGGTCGAAAGCGCTCATGCAGCGTTCTGGAACCCGGTCCGTCGCGGTCGAGCGCGAAATCCTCGAACCAGTCGCGATGCATGCCGGCGAGCATGGCGCCGATCATCTGCGCGGCGAGATAGGAAAAGGTGATGCCGTTGCCGCCGTAGCCATAGGCTGCGAACACATGCGGTATCTCCGGCACCGGGCCGATCAGCGGCAGACCGTCGGCCGTCTCGCCGAAAGTGCCGCACCAGGCGTGTTCCACCCGCGTATCCGCCTTCGGCCACAGCCGCTTCATCTTCTCCTGGATTGCCTTGATCTTGGCCGGCAGCTTCCGATCCCGTACCTCGGCATCGATGGTCTCGTCATCCTCGCCGCCGGCGACGATGCGATTGTCCGCCGTCGTTCGCATGTAGAGATAGGGATGGCTGTCCTCCCAGATCAGCGCCCTGTCGCGCCAGAAATTTGCCGGGTCTTGCGGCACGGTGGCGAACGCCCAGCTAGAACTCGAGCGGTGCAGCTTCGGCATCTCGAGACCCGGCATCGAATAGCCGGTCGCCAGCACGACATGCCGCGCCTCGATGACGTGGCCTCCATCGGTCACTGCCGTGACATGATCGCCTTCGCTGTGAAGCGTGGTCACGGAAGCGTTGACCAGCAGCGCGCCGCGCCGCACCGCCATCTCGATCAAGGCCCAGGTCAGAAGCAGCGGATCGGCCTCCGCCGAACCCGGCGAATAGATCGCGCCATCCCGGTCGAGCTCGAACTGTGTGAAGAGATCGGGATGTTCGAGATAGACGCCGGGCAGGCCGGCCCGGCGGCGAAGCTGGCGCTCCTCCCTGAGGTTGCGCGCGCCTTCGCAGTTGGCGGCGAGATAGAGTGTGTTGCGCGGCCGGAAGCCGCAGGCGATGCCGTTTGCGGCGATGAGCTTGGAAAGGCCGGCGACCGCAGCACCACTGCGGCGGTAAATGCCGGCCGCGCGCTCGAAGCCGTAATAATCCTCGAGTTCGCTGAGCGTGCTGTCGATTTCCCATTGCAGCATCGCCGTACTCGCCGCGGTGCTGCCAAAGCCGGGCTCCTCCCGGTCGATGACCGCAACGGAAAAACCGCGCGCCGTCAAATGTTCGGCAACCAGGGCACCGGTGATGCCGCCGCCGACTACCGCGACGTCGGTGGAAAAGCTCTGCTCGATCGGCCGCCATTCCGGCCGTATGCCGCTCTTCCCCCAGAGAGAACGGCCGCTCACCATCTGGTCGTGATCGGATTCGGTAAGATCGAGATCAGATGCCACGGACGTTCCCCCGGTTGATCATTTCGGCAATTGCGGCTGCGGCTTTTCCTCGATCAGCAGTTCGTCGATGACAGTCATGACGATCAGCGAGAGCGGCAGCGCCAGCATGGCGCCGACGGCGCCCCACATCCATGTCCAGAACAGGATGGCGATGAAGACGACGAAGGGATTGATTTCCAGCCGCCGTCCCATCACTGCGGGGAAGATCAGGTTCTCCATGAGGAGATGCACTGTGAAGAAGGCTGCGGCCGGCATTAGGCCGATGAGGATGCCATCATGAGTCAGGATGCCGGCGATGGCGACAGCAAGCGTCATTAGAGTGATGCCGAGATAGGGGATGAAGCTCGACAGGAAGGCAAAGAAGCCCCAGAGCACCGGGGCCGACAGCCCGCCGGCATAGGCGATGACGGTCATGACGACGCCGAGCCCGACATAGATCAGCGAGGCCGTTGCGAAATAAAATCCGAGTACCTGCTCGACGGCATTGATGACGCGGATGGCCGCCAGGCGCTGCGTGCGGGTGCGGAAGGTCATGATGATCGTCTTGCGCAGGTTGACCCGACCAGCGAGGAAAAACAGCAGCGCCGCAAAGAAGATCAGTCCCTGCACCAGCGCCGGCGTCAGGCTACTTGTCACCACGTGCAGCACGTTGCCAGTGTTTTCGAGCAGCGCACCGATCGACATCGACCCGCTTTCGAATGTCGCCGGCGTGATATGCAGCCATGTGATGCGCTCCAGATAAGGCATGATGCGGTTGATGGTTCGCTCGGCGAAGGCGGGGCCTTCATTGGCAAGCGTCATCAGCGGGTCGGCGAGTGAGTTGATCAACAGGAAGATCACCAGCGCCACGCTGCTTGAAAGGATGAAGGCGTTGGCAAGCCGCGGCACGCCCATCTTGCTGAGCTTTTCCGCCGCCATGCCAAGGATCATGCCGACGACGACGGCAAGCGTGATTGGAATGAGGATCAGCGACATCAGATAGACGGCGGCAAGGAAGAGAATGCCGAAGATGCCGATGATCGCCCAGGCCATGCTGACATCGAGCCCGTCTTTTTCCAGCCGGTGCAGCGGCGGCGGCGGCAGTTCTTCCGCAGCCTCCTTCAGCGACTGTGCCCAAGCGCTGGTGTGGCGTTCGCCGATGGCGATCTTCTTTGCTTGTTTGCGGATGCCATTTGCGATGCCCATTGCGGTGAGGTCCCCCCGAAGCCCATTGCTTCGTGACGGAAACGCGCCGATGCGGTTCCGGTTCCCCCGGCACTCCAGCGCCTGTGTCCGTACCGGACATGTGCATATTGGGCCTTAGCGCTGGAACAAGTTTTCGGTCACGGGAGTTCGGCCTCGGAAGGAGTTACAGCTATGACTGCAGATCGAGATCAGATCAATACGACCGAGACCTACGGCACCGAGCCGCCTTATGCGGACAAGGCGGCGCTTGACGCCTCCGACCAACGGCGATGGTGGGTCTGGGGGATACTTGGGGCGGGCTTGACGGTCTTCATCATCGCTGGCGTCAGTGTCGCGATCTGGCCCGACCCCAGCAGCAATGATCCAACGGCGACAGCCTCGACCAAGCCGGACCCGATCAATGCGCAACCATCCGGCCCCGGCACCTTCAACGACGATCCCGTCTCCGCCCCGGCAAGGCCTCCGGAAGCAGTGGACCGTTCACCATCGCCGAGCGGAAATGGTGGTGGGCCGACGCAGGTGACGACACCATCGGGCGCCGAGAAGGTCCGATAGCCTCTTTGGATCAAGCCGACAGCGTTAGGCCAATGCCCCACGGATCTTTCAGGAAGATGCCGCCGTCGCGCTTCTCGCTTTTGATCTCGAGATTATCCAGTTTGGAGACGGCCGCATCCAGCGTGCCCTTGTCGTTGAAACGAATCTTGTAGTCGGACAGCCCGGTCATGTTGCCGGCGCGTGCCATGGCGCCGCGGCTGTTCCAGATATTGGCGCCGAGATGGTGGTGGTAGCCGCCGCTCGCAAAGAAACTCGCGCCCGGATAGCGCGCCATCAGCTTGAGGCCGAGGACGTCGCGGTAGAAGGCGTCGGCCTGCGGGATGTCGCCGACCTGCAGATGCAGGTGGCCGATCGCCGTCCCCGCAGCCATGCCGTCCCAGCGCTCATCAGGCGCGCTGTTGTAGAGCGCCTGCAGGTCGAGGCGTAGCGTCGCCATCTCCACCATGCCGTCCTCATGGAATTTCCATTGTTCGTGCGGCCGGTCGGCATAGATCTCGATGCCGTTGCCTTCGGGATCGGAAAGATAGATCGCCTCGCTGACGAGATGGTCCGAGGCGCCGTCCAGCGCGACGTTATTCTGTGCCGCATGGCGCAGCCAGCGTGCGAGCTCCGTCCGGTCCGGCATCAGGAAGGCGGTGTGGAAAAGGCCGGCGGCATTGCGCGGCGCGATGGTCGCATTCTTTGCGGTCGTCAGCGTCAGCAAAGGCAGGTCGCCGACACCCAGCACTTCGCCGCTCGCCGTCTTCTCGATCACCTTCAGGCCGAGCATCGATTGGTAGAAGCCGGAAACTAGACCGAGGTCGGTCACGACCAGATGCGACTGGTCGATATAGGCGGGCCGTGTCAGCGCATAGCAAGTTTCGGTCGTCATGGCTTGTTCTCCTGCCTCTGAATTGGCCCGTAGGATAGAAGGCGTACCGGCGGTGGCGGCAAACATGCCGCCCGTGGCAAGCCCGAGGAAGTTTCGCCGGTTCATTCGCCTCTGATCTCCCGTCGGCTGCCGTACTTGATCCCTATATGGCGCATTCCAATTGTTCACAGAAGACCTGTTTTTGAGGATGAAGCGTTGAGCAGATGTTGACGATGACTTGCGCCCACTTGATTGCGATCAATGCGCCCATATCTCCATTAGAGGAAAACTTATATCTCAGTCATGGAGGGAAGCCATGTACAGGAAGATCATCGTAGCGATCGCGCTCGGCGGCATCGACAAGGGAGAAAAAATCCTTCGCAAGGCCGCGTCTCTGCTCGACGCAGGCGGCGAGATCATCGCGCTCAATGTCGTCGAGGATGTGCCGAGTTATGTCGCGATCGAACTGCCGGCCAATATGGTCGAGGACGTCATGAAGGACAGCCGCGGGCAGCTGGAAGCGCTGCTCGCCGCAGCCGGTGTTGCAGCAACTGTCGAGATCCGCAACGGCCCGCCTGCCAAAGCGATCATCTCGGCCGCCGAAAGCCACGGCGCCGACCTGATTATCGTCGCCTCGCACGTTCCCGACTTTTCCAACTACTTCATCGGCGCCACCGCTGATCGGGTCGTGCGCCATGCCAAATGCTCGGTGCTGGTTGACCGTCAGAAGGTTTGACTTTGCGCCCTGCTGCCTGTCACGAAGATTTACCGCCTGTGCGCTTTGCCGCAGTTGCGCGCCCGTCCGTTCGATGCGACGATTGCAATCGGGTATGAAATGGATTGGCGTGCATGGGCGAGTTCAACGGCATTCGCTGGGCTTATGATAGATACGAACTGATCGCCGACGGTATCGTTCATGGCGTCGGTCTCGTGCTGGCGCTGATCGGGGCTACCGTGCTCATCTTCTACGCCACAGTCTGGAGCTCCTACGGCGCGCTCGCCGCCGCCTGGATCTATGGCGTCGGGCTGGTGCTGACACTTGCCATTTCCTTTTCCTACAACGCCTGGCCGGTCTCGCGCACGAAGTGGTATCTGCGCCGCTTCGATCATTCGGCGATCTTCCTGCTGATCGCCGCCACCTATACGCCGTTTCTCGAACGCGGCGCCGACGACCCGCTGCTCTTGTTCATGCTGGTCGCGATCTGGCTGTTTGCCGCTGTCGGCATTCTCCTGAAATGCGTCTTTCCCGGGCGTTTCGACCGTCTTGCCATCCTGCTTTATCTCGCTATGGGCTGGAGCGGCGTGCTGGTGGCCGAGCCGGTTGCCTCGCGCATTCCCGCCGCGTCCATGCTGCTGATCGTCATCGGCGGCGTCATCTATTCGCTCGGCGTCATCTTCCATGTCTGGGAGAAGCTGCGCTTCCAGAACGCCATCTGGCACGGCTTCGTCGTCACCGCCGCGGCGGTGCATTATTCGGCCGTCTTCACCTGTTTCAGCCTGTCGGCGCCGGGCCTCTGAACGACTGATGTGCCGGAGGTCGTCGGTCTTTCGCATCCGCCGTTTACATGTGTGCAGGCGCGGCGTATGCCCACCTTCGCAAACAATATGAACCCGAGCATCATGACAGACGCTGTCCTCCTCCGCGACGCCACCGAAGCCGATCTTTCCGCCATCCGCGATATCTACAATCATGCGGTCGAGCACACCACGGCAATCTGGAACGACACCCTGGTCGATCTCGAAAATCGGCAGGAATGGATGAGGGCGCGCAAGGCGCGCGGCTTTCCCATCATCGTCGCCGAACTATCGGGCAAGGTCGCAGGCTATGCCTCCTATGGCGACTGGCGGCCTTTCGACGGCTACCGCCACACGGTCGAGCATTCCGTCTATGTCGACAAGGATTGCCGCGGTGCGGGCATCGGCCGGCGCCTGATGCGGGAACTGATCGCGCGTGCTGCGGCCGGCAATATCCATGTGATGATTGCCGGTATCGAGGCTGAGAACGTTGCCTCGATCAGGCTGCACGAAAAGCTCGGCTTCCGCATCGTCGGCAGATTTTCCGAAGTCGGCACCAAGTTCGGCCGCTGGCTGGACCTCACCTGCATGGAACTTCGCCTGCCCGGCAAGGCGGATTGATCCACCTGCCAGGAAAAGCCGGACCGCAATCCATTGTGAACGGCGCGGGCCATCTTTTTATTGTAGTCTGAGCTGTGTAAGAAAATGGAAGGCTGCTTCGCGAAAGGCGGCCTGAAAGCGTCATGTAAGCGTGATGGGGGTGAACTGTTCAATGGCAATGCACGGATCGTCGCTCGGTCTCCTTGCCCTCGTGCTTCTGGCATTTTCGCCAATTGCCGCACGGGCCGCCGATTGCAGCAGTCTGGCCGAGCCGAAGCTCGACTGGCAGGAATGCACCAAGAAAAACCTGATGTTGCAGGGCAGTGATCTCGAAGGCGCCAATCTCGTCGGCACCGATTTTTCGCTGACCGATCTCGCCGGCGCCAACGTCAAATCCGCCAATCTGGAGAAAGCGACGCTGGTGCGCGCCTCTCTCGAGGGCGCACACGCCGAGGGCGCCAATTTCGCCAAGATCGAGGCCTACCGATCCAGCTTCGCCAATGTCGCCGCCGAGGGCGCGTCCTTTGCTGGCGCCGAGCTGCAGCGCGCCAATTTCGCCGGCGCCCAGCTCTCCGGCGCGAGCTTCGAAAAGGCTGAACTCGGCCGCGCCGATTTCGACAAGGCGGTGCTGACGGGGGTGAAATTCTCTTTCGCCAACCTCTCCCGCGCGGATCTCTCCAAGGCCACCTTCGAAGGCCCGGCGACCTTCGAGCGCGCCTTCATGTTCCTGACCCGCATCGAAGGCCTCGACCTCTCGGGCGCCGCCGGGCTCGAACAGGCGCAGATCGACCTTGCCTGCGGCGATGCCTCGACCAAGCTGCCGGCAGGCCTTTCGGCACCCACCACTTGGCCATGCCCCGCCGATCACGATTGATTGCGGGTTTCGCGCGATGCCGAGCGGTTGGTAAGACCCTATGGGCAACAATGGCTGGCGGGCACGCAACGATCTGCTGGGACTGTCGGATTCGATTTAGTGCAATCGCAACTCGCCATTCGTTCGGTCCGATTAGCCGCTGGTGGCTATAGCGAACGGAATGCAGCGGCCTGTTGATCGGTAATGGCTCGGCTGGCGTCGCCATTCGCCGGTCGGGGTCGATGTGATGGATCGCCACGGCAATGTTCAGGTGTTCACGACAGCATGACGGATCAGTGGGGAGGCGGGTCATCCGCCTTTCCTATTCCGGTTCCTCTTCATCCGAACTCAGCAGATCAACAAGCGCAGCAACCCTGCCTGTTGGCAGAGGCCGGCCTTCACCCATCAAGGCTTCGTCGTTGCTGGCCCACGCAAATGCCTCGGCGAGTTCAGCCTGGGTGGCGCCTGTCGCGATGACCTCGGCCACGAGCGTTTCATCGGCGGGCCCGAGGACGGCGATGACGTCCTTTGAAGTCATTGTCATAACCATTTCTCCTCTCTCAAGCTCAGCTCAGATATGGTGGTGCCTTCGAAGAAAGCAATTTTTCGCTGAGAAATTCTCTCCTCTTGAAACGGTAAACTGCTGAATTATATCAGTATTGTCGATCGCCGAGCAGGGATCGACAGGTCCAGGAGACGCCTGTCGCTCTTGGCGTCTCTTGTATCCATGTTGCTTGTAAGGAGGATATGGCTATGAGGACAAACCTCGATTTCTCCCCCCTGATCCGGTCGAGCGTCGGCTTCGAGCGGATGTTGAACGCACTCGAGGCTGCAAGCCGCGCCGAGACAATCGACAACTGGCCGCCTTACGATATCGTCAAAACCGGCGAGGACGAATACCGCATCGCCATGGCAGTGGCGGGCTTCTCGCAGGACGAACTGGCGATCATCCAAGAGCAGAACATGCTCGTCGTCTCAGGGCAGAAGGCGAACGGCGAAGATGTTCAATACCTGCATCGCGGCATTGCTGGTCGAAGCTTCCAGCGTCGGTTCGAATTGGCCGACCACGTCAAGGTCGTGGATGCCGGCCTCGTCAACGGTCTGCTGACTATCGATCTCAAGCGTGAAATTCCTGAAGAGATGAAGCCGCGCCAGATCGAGATCGGAACTGGGAATGCAATGCCGAAGGCCGAGACCAAGCAGATCAAGGCCGAGACGCAGGCAGCCTGAACCGTCAGGAATGCCCAAGAACCACCAGAAAGGAGTAAGCCATGAGTGTTCGTGATTTGATTCCATGGGGCCGCAGCAACGGCCACCAAGTTCCGAGTCTCCTCCGCGAGGACGACCATGATCCTTTCCTGTCGCTCCATCGCGAGGTCAACAGGCTGTTCGACGATGCTTTCCGCAGCTTCGGCTCTGGCCTGCCGTCACTGCGGGGCGCCAGCGGTTTCGGTGCCGGCTGGCCGAGTGTCGAGATCTCCGACACCGATAAGGATATCAAGGTGACGGCCGAAGTCCCCGGCCTTGAGGAAAAGGACATCGAGGTCATTCTCGATGATGGCGTTCTGACGCTGAAGGGTGAAAAGCGTTCGGAGACGGAAGACAAGGAGAAGCAGTTCTCGGAGCGCTACTATGGCCGCTTCGAGCGACGCATCCCCCTCGGGACCGAGGTCAAGGAAGATCAGGTCGACGCCACCTTCAAGAACGGCGTCCTGACCGTCACCTTGCCCAAGACCGAAAAGGCGCAGTCACAGGTCAGGCGCATCGCCATCAAAAGCTGATCGAAACGAGGGCGGCGGCCGACCACTTGGCCGCCGCCGCTACCATGTCGTCCATGATGGCACGGAAATTTCTGTCGCGCTTAGTCTCCTCATGGCCGCGGGATCGGCAGATGCCGATCGCAGGTTCAGGCCTATTTCCCAGGCTCGAACACCATGGAGTGGCCGTTGATGCAGTAGCGCAGGCCGGTCGGCGGTGGGCCGTCCGGAAAGACGTGGCCGAGATGGGCGTCGCAGCTGCCGCAGCGGATTTCGGTGCGCACCATGCCGTGGGTCGTGTCGCGATGCTCGATCACCGCTTCGGGCGACACCGCTTCGAAATAGCTTGGCCAGCCGCAGCCGGCATCGAATTTCGTGTCGGAGCGGAAAAGTGGCGCGTTGCAGCCGACGCAGCGGTAAAGCCCTGTCTCGAACGAATCCCAGTAGGGGCCGGTGAAGGCGCGTTCGGTGCCGTGCTGGCGCGTGATGCGGTATTGCTCGGGGGTGAGCTGCTCTTTCCATTCGGCGTCGGTCTTGTGGATCTTGGCGGTGGTCGCAGTTTCGGACATGAGGTGCTCCTTTCGCCGAGGGGCGGGTTCCGTTTCGCGAGAAAATGTGGTGCGCCGCATTCACTTCATCAAGTCTCCCGCGGCGCGCTATGAGATTGGCCGCATACCCAATTGGGGGAAGAGGCTTGCTTTTACATCCGTTAGGGGTTTTCTGTTAGGGTTAATGTTGCGTGCATTGGAGAATCACTGGTGTTTGAGGCAGCAATCGTCCTGCTCTACGGCCTTGTGGCCGTGGCAGCCATGGCGGTCACCCTGTTGGAAGGCTGGGCCAACCATGACGGCTTGACGCTTCATCGTCTCGCCGGGCTCCTTGCTTGCCTGCTCTGGCCGTTGACGCTTCTGGTGTTCATCCTGCACGGTTGCATCGCCCGGCTGCTGACGCGCCTTTCCAGATCGACGGCCTGATCGGCTTCGAACATCGCGTGCTTCGCAGGACGGGCCGAAATCGCTTGAGACACTCCCTCGTTTCGCCTAAGTCAGAAGACAGGCCGGTTTTCGCCGGCTTTTCGTCCGTTGCCTTTACAGCGCCGCGCGTCTTGTCAGATGCGCAAAAGATGCTGTAGCACTTTGAATTGCTGCATGATTTCATCGTTGGATTGATCCCGATCCAAGGAAATATCTCGGTAGAGGAGGAGACATGGCCGATGTCACGGCTTTGACATTTCTGGCCCTGTGTCTGCCACTCGCCGGCGCTCTTGTCGCTCCTTTCGTCATCCGCATCTTCGGCGCCAGTGGTGCTTGGCTCCTGGCGATCGCTCCCTTGCTCGCCTTCCTGCATTTCCTGCGGTTCATTCCTCAGATCGCGCGAGGCGAGGTCGTCACCGGCGGCTATTCCTGGGTGCCGAGCTATCATCTCTCCTTCTCCTGGTTCCTCGACGGCCTGTCGCTGGCTTTCGCGCTGCTGATCACCGGCATCGGCACCCTGATCGTGCTTTATGCCGGCGGCTATCTCAAAGGACACAAGCATCAGGGCCGCTTCTTCTCCTTCATCTTCCTGTTCATGGGCGCGATGCTCGGGGTCGTCGTTTCCGATAGTTTCCTGATGCTCTTCGTCTTCTGGGAACTGACATCGATCACGTCCTTCCTGCTGATCGGTTTCGATCACGAGCGTGCGGCGGCTCGCCGCGCCGCCCTGCAGGCGCTTGTTGTGACCGGCGGGGGAGGGCTCTGCCTGTTGGCCGGCCTGCTGCTGCTCTGGAACATCTCTGGGGTCACCGAGATGTCGCGGCTCATCGGCGCCGGCGATATCGTGCGCGAAAGCCCGTTCTATCTGGCTGCCCTCATCCTGGTCCTGGGCGGCGCCTTCACCAAGTCGGCGCAGTTTCCCTTTCATTTCTGGCTGCCGAACGCCATGGAAGCGCCGACGCCGGTTTCGGCCTACCTGCATTCGGCGACGATGGTGAAGGCAGGCGTCTATCTGCTGATGCGGCTCAACCCCGTCATGGGGGCAACGCCTGCCTGGGAAATCCTTCTGCCCTTCTTTGGCGGGCTGACGTTGGTGGTCGGCACCGCGCTCGCCATCCGCCAGACCGACCTGAAGCTCAAGCTCGCCTATACCACCGTCTCCTCGCTCGGCCTGCTTGTCATGCTGATCGGCTTCGGCTCGGACCATGCAGTCGAGGCGGCAGCACTTTATCTGGTGGCGCATTCCCTCTTCAAAGGCGCGCTCTTCATGGTCGCCGGCATCATCGATCATGAGGCCGGCACGCGCGATATCACCAGGCTCAGCGGCCTGATGCGGGCGATGCCGCTGACATGGATCATCGCGCTTGCGGCGGCCTTCTCCATGGCCGGCCTGCCGCCCTTCTTCGGCTTCCTCGCCAAGGAAGAGATCTACACGGCGCTGATCGGCGGCAATGTCCGCGCGGTAACCTTTACGTCTATCGCTGTCTTCGGCAATGCGCTGATGTTCGCAGTCGCTTTCGCGGTGGCGCTGAAACCCTTTCTCGGCCGGCCGGTGGAGACACCGAAACCGCCGCACGAAGCACCGGTTCTGCTCTGGCTCGGTCCGGCCGTTCTTGCTGCCCTCGGCCTGCTCGCTGCGATCTTTTCAACCTTCACGCATACCGTCCTGTCCTCGCCGATCGCGTCGGCCATCCGCCAGACACCTGCCGACATCGACATTTCGCTGACGCCGCATCTCGGTCTGCCCTTGGCGCTCTCCGCCCTGACCGTGCTGCTGGGCATCGGCGTCTACTGGCAGCTCGATCGCGCCCGTTTCCTGATGGCCGTCTTCCTGCGTTCGATCGGCCATGGCCCGGACCATGGCTTTGATGTCGCCATTTCGGGCCTTGTACGCTTCTCTAGCCGCGTCATACGTGTCCTGCAGCCGGGACGGCTCGAAATCTATGTCACCTGCACCTTCCTCTGCGTCGCCGCCATCCTCCTCATTCCCCTAGTCGTCTATGGCGAACTGCCGCGCTTTCCCGCTTGGCCGGCCGATGTGAGACTCTATGAATGGGCGGTTTTCCTGATCGCCGCCTTCGGCCTTGCCGCCGTGCTCGTCGCCCGCGATCGGCTGACGGCGATCGTCTCGCTCGGCATCCAGGGTTTCGCCGTCGCCATCATCTTCCTGCTGTTCGGCGCGCCGGATCTGTCCTTCACCCAGTTCATGGTCGAAACCCTTTCGGTGGTGATCCTTGCCCTGGTCATGACCAGGCTTCGCCTTTCTCCCGCCGATCATCGGCCGCTCCGCGGCCGGCTGTTCGACGGTGCGCTGGCGCTTGTCTGCGGCCTTGGCTTCACGCTTCTGCTGATGCGGGCGACGCAGGAGCCGTTCAACGACGCGCTGACGGCCTTCTTCAACGCCTATTCCAAATCGATCGCCCACGGCGCCAATGTCGTCAACGTCATCATCGTCGATTTCCGCGGCACCGACACGCTCGGCGAAATCGCCGTCGTTGCGGTCACCGGCCTTGCCATCCTGGCGCTGATCCGCATTCGCGCCGGCAGCGAGCGCAAGCTTGCCGCCAATGATCCCACGGCGGAGGGCTGATCGCGTGAACACCCTCATTTTCCGCACCGTCGCCCCGTTTCTCACCGCGCTGATGCTGCTTTTTTCCGTCTTCGTGCTGCTGCGCGGCCATAACGAGCCGGGCGGCGGCTTCATCGGCGGGCTGATCGCCGCCTCGGGACTGGCGATCTACGGCATTGCCCGCGGCGTTGGCGCCGTTCGCCGGGCACTGTTTTTCCATCCGCTGTCGATAGCCGGCTTCGGCCTGCTCCTGTCCACCGCGGCCGGTCTCCTCTCCATCTTGTTTGCCGTTCCCTTCATGACCGGCCTCTGGATCTATCCGACGCTTTTCGGCGCCGAGGTTCCGCTGTCGAGCGTCATGCTCTTCGATATCGGCGTCTATCTTGTCGTGCTCGGCGCCATCACCTCGATCGCGTTGGCATTGGAAGAAAAGGAGGTGGAATGATGGAGCCGCTTCTGGCGATCCTCGTTGGCCTGTTCTTCGCCGCCGCCATCTATCTGATGCTGTCGAAATTCTCCATCCGGATCATGCTCGGCATCGCCATCCTCGGCAACGCCGTCAATCTGCTGCTCTTTACCGGCGGCCGGCTGACGCGCGAGGTGCCGCCGATCATCCCGGTGGGTCTCGACAGCTTGCCCGCAGGCACGGCCAACCCGCTGCCGCAGGCCCTCATCCTGACCGCGATCGTCATCTCCTTCTCCTTCCTCGCCTTCCTGCTGGTGCTGACCTACCGCGCCTATCAGGACCTCGGCACCGACAACACCAGCGACATGCGCGCCGCCGAGCCCGACGACCGGCCGCTGCCGCCATTGGAGTATTGAGGATGTTGGTGCGGATGCTGACCCAAGCCCTCTCTCGCGATAGCGGAGGCGCCATCTGATGGCCGCCCCCACCTCCACCGTCGATCTCTCCGCCGCCCTGATCACCGATCCGGTGCCGATCGGTCATTGGCTTGCCATCCTGCCGGTCGCCCATTGCATCACGCTCGGTGCCGTCCTGCTGATGCTGCGCGCCTATCCCCGCCTGCAGGCCTGGCTGGCCATTCCCGGCCTAGCGGCGCTGGCGCTGATCGATGCGGCACTGCTCGCCAAGGTCGCTGCCGACGGGCCGCTGACCATGGTCATGGGCCGCTGGCTGCCGCCCTTCGGCATCGCCTTCACCGTCGATCTCTTCGGTGCGCTGATGGCCTTCACCGCAGCTCTGGCTGCGCTCGCCGGCGGCATCTATGCGCTGGCCGATATCGGCGAAAGCGGCCGGCGATACGGCTTCTTCCCGCTGCTCATGCTGCTGATGGCCGGCGTCACCGGCGCTTTTCTAACCGGCGATATTTTCAATCTCTATGTCTGGTTCGAGGTGCTGCTGATCTCCTCCTTCGGGCTGATCATCCTTGGTTCCGAACGTGAGCAGATCGACGGCGCGCTGAAATATGCGATGCTCAATCTGATTGCCACGACCCTGTTCCTGGTCGGCGTCGGCATCCTCTATGCCGCCTTCGGCACGCTCAATATGGCCGATATCGCCGCAAAAGCTGGGGATTTACGCGGCACGGCGCCGCTGATGACGCTGGCAAGCCTCTTCCTGCTCGCCTTCGGCATGAAGGCGGCAGCCTTCCCGGTCAACTTCTGGCTGCCCGCCGCCTACCATACGCCGCGCATTGTGGTCTCGGCGCTGTTTGCAGGCCTGCTCACCAAGGTCGGCATCTACGCGCTGATCCGGGTGATGGTCATGCTGTTGCCGATGGAGCGCCAGGAATTGAGCCTGGTGATCGCGCTCGCCGCCGCCGCGACCATTCTCGTCGGCGCTCTCGGCGCGCTCGCCGAAAACGATATCCGCAGGCTGTTCGGCTATGTCGTCATATCGGGCATCGGCAATATGGTGGCGGGCGTCGCCCTCGGCGGTCTTGGCGGCATCAGCGGCGCGGTCTTCTATGCGCTCCATTCCATGGTGCTGATGACGGCGCTTTATCTTGCCGCCGGCGAGATCGCCCGGCGCGGCGGCGGCTTTTCACTGTCGGCCCTCGGCGGGCTCTACAGGCAAAGCGGCGGCTTCACCGCGCTCTCCCTCGCGCTCTTCCTTGCCGCCTGCGGCCTGCCGCCCTTTTCCGGCTTCTGGCCGAAAGTCATTCTCGTCAAGGCCTCGCTCGATCTCGGTGCCTGGTGGCTGGCGGCCTCGATCCTCGTTGGCGGTTTTCTGACGACGATTGCCTTCGGCCGTCTCTTCCTGCTCGCCTATTGGCGCCCGGCGCCGATAGCCCCGACGCCGATAGCATTGTCGTCGACAACCCTGAGGTCTCCCCGTGCCAGGTGGCACACGAGTCTGCCGCTCGCGGCACTGACAGCGCTGGTCGTCGGTTTTGGCATCCTGCCGGAACAGTTGCTGGCGCTGTCGCAATCGGCCGCTGCCGGCCTGGCCGATCCCCAGGCCTATCTTCGTTCGGTCTTCCCGGAAGGGCGCGCGCCGTGATCTTCTTCCTCTTCAACCTGTTGCTTGCCATTGCCTGGATCGCCGTTACCGGCAGCGGCTCGCTGCACAATCTCGTCCTCGGCTTGCTGCTTGGGGCCTTGGCGCTGGTCATCATCCGTGAATCCTTCGGCGGCAAGGGACATATCCCCCGCGTCCTCCCGGTGCTCTCGCTCGCCGCTCTGTTCCTGAAGGAATTGTCGCTGTCGGCCTGGAAGGTCACGGTCACCGTCCTCTCGCCCGATATGAAGCTGAAGCCCGGCATCTTCGCCTTCCCGCTGACGGTGACAAGCGATTTCGAGATCACTTTGCTCGCAAACCTCATCACGCTGACACCCGGCACGCTTTCGGTCGACGTCTCGCCCGATCGCCGCACGCTCTTTGTGCACGCGCTCGATTGTTCCGATCCCGAGACGACCAAGCGTGATATCGCCAACGGTTTCGAACGCAAGATCATGGAGGCCTTCCGGTGATCACACCTGCCGCCATCGTCGCGGTCGCATCCTCGGCCGCACTCGTCATCCTCGGCCTGGCGCTGATTCTGACCGTGTGGCGCGTCGTTGCCGGCCCGACATTGCCGGATCGGATCCTCGCCCTCGACATGCTGACCGGCATCGCCATCGGCTTCATCGCCGTCATCGCGGTCAAGACCGGTTTTTCGCTCTATATCGATATCGCCATTTCGCTCGGCCTCGTCGGTTTCCTGGCGACCGTCGCCTTCGCCCGATTCGTGCTGTCGCGCGGCAACATCAAATCGAAGCCGCCCGCCGCTACGGCAAATAGCAACACGCAGAAGCGCCGGGCAGGGGGAAAGAAGCGATGATCGGTTATATCGTGGCTGCCGTCACCGCCCTGCTTTTGATCGTCGGTGCGCTCTTTGCGCTTGCGGCGGCGATCGGCCTGGTCCGGCTGCCCGATCTCTATACGCGCATGCATTCGGCCTCGAAGGCGGGGACCGTCGGCTCCGGGCTGTTGCTCCTTGCCGCCGGTCTCTATTCAGAGGACCCGGCGATTCTCGCCCGCGCCCTTGCCGGTTTCGTCTTCTTCCTGCTGACGGCGCCGGTGTCTGCCCACCTGCTTGCCAGAGCTGCCCATCGTTCGGGATATGATCTCGGTGCACTCTCGGTCCGTGACGATATCAGGAATCGTTGAGCCTATGCTGTTCGGCGACTTTACCAGATTTATGCAAAACTTATGCACAGGAAGCTGTGAGTAAAGCTTGCCGAAGAGACCCTCAATTCTTCATCTGTCATTTTTTCTCAAGAAAAACGACAAATAATAATTGGCCTTTCGACCAAACGATGGTATTTGAAAATGCAAGTAGAGTTCTGATTGTGGATTGCAATCGTACTGCTTCCAAGTCCCTCAGTTTTGATTTTTAATGTCTAAACTGAGGCCATCGCCTGGGGCATGACGTAGTGGTTTCCAGTCAGGCAGTATAAGAACAGGTTACGCTCTTCGGAATCTAGGGGTGGATTTCGCGTTTTTCGAAACAGAAGGTCGCTTCCTGTGCTTTTGCTGTTCGCTTCTACGAGGCGGGTCTTTGGCGTGTCAGTCAAAGACCGTTTGAGCATGCTAACAGGAGAAAGAATATGACGGATATAGCGACCGGCAATGCGCCGGAGCTGCTTGTGGAACTGACAGCCGACATCGTCGCGGCCTATGTCAGCAACCATGTTGTACCGGTCAGCGACCTGGCCAATCTGATTTCCGACGTGCATTCGGCACTGAGCAACACGTCCGTACCGCAGCCTGCTGCGGCGATCGTCGAAAAACAGAAGCCTGCAGTTTCTGTCCGCAAGTCCGTACAGGACGAGCAGATCACGTGTTTGGAATGCGGCGGCAACTTCAAGTCCCTGAAGCGTCACCTGATGACGCATCACAGCCTCTCGCCGGAAGAATACCGCGAGAAGTGGGATCTGCCGACCGATTACCCGATGGTAGCGCCCGCTTATGCCGAAGCGCGTTCGCGCCTGGCAAAGGAAATGGGCCTCGGGCAGCGCCGCAAGCGCGGCCGCGGCTGAGCTTTTTCGAAAGCATCGACGACAAAAAGCCGGGTCTTGTGCCCGGCTTTTTGTGTGCTTTTTCAAGACGAAGAAATACTCATTCCGATATTTAGAGCCTTTCCGGGTTAGATTGAAGCATTCTGTTGGCTCAAACGGAGTCGGCTGGTCGACCGGCCGGCCCGTTTCGGCCGGACGCCACGACAGCGTAAGCGGTCCCGTCTTATGCTTTGCCGACGGGCTTAGAATGTTTTCCTATACTATGAGTAAGTGTTAATATACTCGATTGCAGAGCCGGCACCGCCCCACTCGCCCGTCCTGTAGCTTTCAAAACAGGCCAGCAGCCACGAGCACGGTCAAGCCGCAGCGCGGACTCTCGCCTCTTCGCGGATCCTGTTCACCATCGACCGCAGTCCGTTCGAACGCTGCGATGACAGGTTCTCCACCAGGCCGATCTTCGAGAATATCTCGAAGGCATCGAGCCCGGCGATCTCGGAGGCCGTCTTGCCGGAATAGGTGGCAAGCACGATGGCGACGAGGCCGCGCACGATATGGGCGTCGGAATCACCCTCGAAGCTCATGACGGGATTGTCGGGATCGCCTGCCGTATGGCTCACCAGCCACACCTGGCTGGCGCAACCCATCACCTTATTCTCGGAGGTACGCTTTTCTTCCGCCAAGTCGGGCAGCGCCTTGCCGAGTTCGATGACATAGCGGTAGCGGTCTTCCCAATCGTCCAGGAAGGCGAAGTCGTCGATGATCTGGTCGAGGGATGCCATGGTAGCCTTTCACTATTAAAGCAGTTCCAGCAAAAGTGCGCAGCGGTTTTGCGTCCGGAATGCGTCAGGAACTGCTCTAAGACTGCATATAGGTGAAAGACCGGCAGATTTGAACCGTTAAAAAGAAACGCCGTGAGGGATGAGCATCCTCACGGCGCAGCAACATGCTGAATTAAACAGGGCAGGCACTTCAGGCATGGGGCATCTCCGCGTCATGCGGACCACCGATGCAAGCTGGTTAAGGGTCAGGTCGCCGGTTTCGGCGTCGGCAGCGGAATGGCGCCGGTCACCACCGCCTCAGGGGAGGCATCGTCCTCGACCGGCGGACGGTAAGGCATCGGCTGGTTGAGCGCGGCCTTTGCCTCGCGCACCTTTTCCTGAATGGCAGGCGTGGTGAGGGAAGGCATGTTGAGCGCCACCGGCATCTGCGGTTCGGCAAGCTTTGCGGTTGCCGGCGCCTCATCCTTGAATTGGCTGTCGAGCAGTTGGTAGGCGACGTGGGCTCCCTCGCGGGCCCGGTAGCCGAGTGCGGTGAGGGTCTCGGTGCCCTTGGCGCAGACCTCGGGCTTCTCCGAGCACATGCCGGTCAAATAGTCGTAGGCGCCGCTTGCCGCCGTGAACGCGTCGGAAAGCTGCAATTGCGGGCCGTTGGCGAGCTTGTCGGAACTCTCCGTGCTGAAGACGGAAAGAAGCACGAGCACGAGGCCAAACCAGAAGGATCCTTTGATCAGAAACCACATTGTCGTTGCCCATCCTGTTTTCCCGTCCGGTTCTTGTTGCCGAATCAGGCCGGTTGTCCGGTGTGTTTTCACCCTACCGCCAAGTTGCGAATGCCGCTTTTCGAAACTCACGCGCATTTGCGGCAAATTTAGTTCAAATTTTAGCGAACGGTATTTGGCCCGTATTTTTAGTCGAATGCGACCGATCGCCGTTAAGCATCAGGGCAGCACCTGCTTGCAATTGCAGGACTTTTGCCGGCTCGCCTTGCCACAGGAGTTAACGCAATGCTGAAATATGAGGAAAATCCGTCGCTTACCCCCTATTAACCACAAAAGGCAAAGAGCCTTCCAGATGCTTCAAAACGAGAATTTCGGCCGTTTCAGGCTGTGAACAGCGCTTTTGCCTTATCCTTTCTTTAAGTCGCCAAGGCCTATTGTCCGGATCGATAGACAGCCTTTCGGGCGGGTATTGCGTGCGTGTATTGAGTAACATTGGCGGCTGGATGACGGCCCTCGTAGACCGTGCAGCGACAAGCTGGCTCTCCCGGACGGGCGGCGGTGAAGCCGTGCGCCAACGCGAGCTCGCGATCCTGCGCCGCCTCGTGCTGCTCTCGTCGGCTGCTCTCGTTGCCGCTCCTGTCGGCCTTTCGGCGGTCACCAGTCCGGCCGTGGCGCTGCCGGCAGGTGTCGCCATGGTCTGCGCCGCCTTTCTCTTTTCCGCCGTCGGCAGCATCGCGCTAGCCCGTCAGGGTTCGTCTGCCGGTATCGCCACGCAGTCGGCCGAGGATTTCTTCCTTGCCGCCACCCCGGGCCTCGTCTTCTTCCTCGACCCGCACGGCAGTGTGGCGACCGTCGGCGGTCGCGACCGACGCGACTTCCTCGCCTGGATGCGCGATCCGAAGGGCAGGGGCTTCCTCGAGCAGGTGCATGTCTCCGACCGCATTCTTTTCCTGCAGGCGCTCGATGGCCTGCGCCGGGGCGAGGATGCTCAGAGCGTCGACCTGCGCCTCGACCGGCCCTCGGTCTCGCGTGATCAACGCCAGTTTGCCTATCTGAGAATGGACATGACGGCCCGGCGCGATGCCGACGGCGAACTTGCCGCCATCATTGCCCAGCTGCGCGATGTCTCCGTCGAGCAACAGCTGCGTGACGAAGCCCAGAATCGCGCGGCCGATGCCGAATCCGCAAATGATGCCAAATCGCGCTTCCTCGCCGCCGTCAGCCATGAGCTGCGCACGCCGCTGAACGCCATTCTCGGTTTTTCCGACATCCTGATCGGCGAATATTTCGGCAAGTTCGAAAACGACCGTCAGCGCGAATATGTCGGCCTGGTCCGCGAATCCGGGGCGCATCTGCTCTCCGTCGTCAACACCATGCTCGACATGAGCAAGATCGAAGCCGGCCGCTACGAGCTGATCCTCGAAGCCTTCGACATATCAAGCTCCGTCAAATCCTGCGAATCGATGCTGGCATTGCAGGCGAAGACCAAGGGCCTCACCCTGACGAGCCGTATCCAGCGCGGCCTCGGCGAGGTCGTCGCCGATCAGCGGGCCATCCAGCAGATCCTCATCAATCTCGTCGGCAATGCCATAAAGTTCACCGAGGCCGGCGGCGTGGTCTCGGTCGATGCGGCAGCGCGCGACGGCATCCTCAAGCTGACGGTCAGCGACACCGGCATCGGCATCCCGGCCGACAAGCTGGCATTGCTCGGCCAGCCCTTCGTCCAGATCCAGAACGACTATACCCGACAGTTCGAAGGCTCCGGCCTCGGTCTCTCCCTGGTCAAGGGCTTGGTGGCGCTGCATGGCGGGTATTTCGCCATCGCCAGCCAGCCGGGCGAAGGCACGATCATTACCATTGAGATCGCAATGGACGGCTCGGGTGCCCAGCACGCCGAAGACGCCGGCCATGGCGCGACTGTCGAGTTTCCGCCGCGGCTGAAGGGCGCGGTCAACACAGGTGCAGAATTAGAAGAGGGGCGTTTCGATGGCCGCGCGCAAGCGAAAATCGCCTAAGGGGAAGCGCCAGCAGCCGGGCCTTCTGATGTCAGGCGCCGCCGCCCTCGGCGGGCTCGGCCTGCAGGGCGCCTCCGTGCTCGGCGGCGTCATCGGCCGCAATCCGTCGGTCGCCGGCGGCACGATCACCTTCGCCGTCATCTTCTCCTTCGTCGCCGCCAATGCGCTCTGGTATCAGCCGGGCCTGCATCCGCATCCGATCTTCCGCACCCGCGATCCGCAGTCCCCAACCGTGCTCGGCGCCCGCCGTCCGGCCGAGGAGCAACAGGGTGACGTCACCACCTTCCGGATCGAACGGCCGCAGGATACCGCCGCCACCAACGCGACACCGGCGCCTGCCGCACCCGGCCAGCAGCCGAGCCAACTCGTCATGGACATCCAGCAGCAGCTGGTGCGCCGCGGCCTCTATAACGGCATACCCGACGGCATCATCGGCCCCCGCACCAGTGCGGCCATTCTCTTCTTCGAGGAGACAGTCGGCATGACTCAGACCGGCGATCCGACGCCGGAGGTGCTCGTGGCGCTGAAGACCGATGCTGCCGGCCCCTCGGCCGTACCCGCCGAAAAGCCGCCCGAAGATGTGAGCTCGAAGGCAGCGGCGGAAGACCCGGTGGCAGCGGCGATCCGCAGCGCCGAGAAGACCGTCAAAACGGTTCCGTCGGCGGCAAAGCAGGTTCCATCGAGCCAAATCACCAATGTCGACCTGGTGTTGAAGATCCAGAAGGGTCTTTCCAACATGGCCTATGCCAATGTCGGCGTCGACGGCGTCGCCGGCGAGCAGACCCGCGCGGCCATCCGCCATTTTCAGAAGCACTACAACCTGCCCGAAGACGGCGAGCCGAACCAGGCGGTGCTGAAGAAACTTAAGGAAATCGGCGCGATCTAACCGCCATGATGCCGCACGGTTGGCTTCGCCCTACAACCTAAGTCTAAGGCGAGGCTGCTGTTTGCAACTAATTAACCATGTTGACGGAAGCTTTTCTGATTGGGCGGAGGAGCGTCGGACATGCATGCGCTGAAGGCGATAGACGATCTGGCCGGAGAGCCGGCGGTCGAAGCGGGAGGGCCTGATCGCGAGGCGCTGCGCCGCATCCTGCTGCGTCTTGCCGAAGAAGCCTCCACCCTTGGCATCGATCTCGTCGATATCGCCGGCGCCATCCAGGACATGGCGGGAATGTCGGCCCGGCATGCCTCCGCCTTCGATCATGTCACCCGCACCGCGCTTTCGATTGCAGAGACCAACCGCTCGGTCGCCGTGTCGCTGCGCGAGACCGACCGCACGGCGACCGAGGCCCGCCACATGCTGAAAGAATCGGCCGACCGCCTGACGGGCTCCGTCGCCGAGATCGGTCACATGGTCCAGTCCTCCAACGAGATCGGCGCTGAGATCGCCGGCTTCTCGAAGTCGCTTGCCGATGTCGACAATATCGCCGAGGAGATCAGCACCATCGCCCGCCAGACCAACCTGCTGGCGCTGAACGCCGCGATCGAGGCGGCGCGCGCCGGCGATGCGGGCAAGGGTTTTGCGGTCGTCGCCACCGAGGTCCGGGCGCTTTCGCTGCAGACCTCGAAGGCGACCGGCTCCATCCAGCAGACGCTGGACGAACTGCGCGTGAAGATCGACCGGCTGTCGGCCGCCGGCAGCGATGCGCGCGACAGTGCAGCCGGCGTGCGTGACAAGTCGGAGGCGATGCGCGGCGCCTTCGAAAGCATGGAACATGTCATCACCCGCATCCTCGACAGTTCGACTGTCATGGCCAACACCACCGAGGCGGTCGATCAGCAATGCGCCGGTTTCGTCGAGAAACTCGGCGAGATGTCGGCCGAGGTCGCCGGCTCGAATGTCAGGCTGCAGCAGGCGGCAAAACGCGTCGACAGCGTCGTCGGCCTCTCGGAAACCCTGATCCAGCTGACGGCGAGCGCCGGCGTCAAGACCGCCGACAGCCGTTGGATCGAGGAAGCGCAGTCGGTGGCAAGGCAGATTTCCGGCGCCTTCGAGCGCGCCGTCATCGAGGGTCAGATCGGGCTCGATGCGCTCTTCGACCGACGCTATCGGCCGATACCAGGTTCCGATCCGGCGCAGATGATGGCGGCCTTCACCGAGCTCACCGACCGCCTGCTGCCGCCGATCCAGGAGCCCGTCACAGCTTTGGACGAGCGCATCGCCTTCTGCGCGGCGATCGACGAGAACGGCTATCTGCCGACCCACAACCGAAAATTCTCGCAAGCCCAGCGGTCTGGCGACAGCGTCTGGAACACCGCCAATTGCCGCAATCGCCGCATCTTCGCCGATCGCGTCGGTCTTGCCGCCGGCCGCAGCACCGCGCCCTTCCTCGTCCAGACCTACAGGCGCGACATGGGCGGCGGCAATTTCGTGATGATGAAGGATATCTCCGCTCCGATCACAGTGCGCGGACGGCATTGGGGCGGATTGCGGCTGGCGGTCAAGGTCTGACCCCTGAGGTCAAACTCTGGCTCCGCATTGCCGCCACCGGCGCGCCGGTCTATACCGCGCCGATGAGATTACGCGCCGACATCTTCGTTTCAGCCCTCCTGCGCCGCGTCTTCACCAGCGGCGACTTCGCCGCCGTGGAGAAGAAGGGCGCCGAGGAAGCCGGGGCGATCTTTATCCGCCAGCACTTCTGCAACGGCCTGGAAACGCTCTACGCGCCCGCGCCGCAGACCGCCTTCGACGAAGGTCAGGCCGGCGACCGTCTGTTCGAGGTCCGCCTGTCGCGCAGCGATCCGGAAGCGGTGCGGGCGATGCTGGAGCGCGAACGTAAATTCGACCCCGATCTCTGGATCGTTGAGCTGGAGGCGGAGGAACTGGGGGACATGATCCCGCTTGCGAAGGGCGGCTGAGCCAAGGCGCTCGTCAGTTCCTAATTTCAAACAGCTCACCATGCGGTGAGGTTAGTCATTCCAGCTCAGCGAGATCGCCGCCCCATGACGCGCATGTCGCGCTGCGGCGGCGCTTGGCGGATGAAGCGGTGGTTGGGCGTTTCCTGAGGTGCGGGCACATTGGGTACGTCGTGCCTATAGGTGTAGCGATCGGCACGCCGCCAGGCTTCGACGCGTTCGTGGCATTCTTCCGGGTCGAGCGCATCGAGCACCATCCAGCCGCGCGTGACGTTGTGCTGCTGTTCGGCAAGGTGCGGATAGAGCCTTTCGAGCACGAAGACGGCATCGAGAAAGCCCATGCCGAGGCTCGTCAGCGTCGTGGCGAGCTGCTGGCCGGAAAGATCGAGCATGATGCGCTCGGCAAGCCAGCGGCTGGCGGAAAGCGCATCGGCAAGTGCGGTCGCGAAATGCGTCGCCTCACGCGAGCGGGCAAAGCGCACCAGCAGCGCCTCCTGAATGTCGGTGAGCGTGCGCAGACCGAGCCTGTCCTCGTCGGCACGGCCGAGATGGCCGGCAAGCCCGAGGATACGCTCGCGCAATGCCTCTTCATTGGAAACCCGCTGTTCCTCCAGCGCATCTGCCTCGTTGGTCTCGGTAGGCGCCGGCGAAAGCGGCACCGCCGGCGATTCCATGACCGGCGCCGATGTGGTCGTCGACCGCGGCTGGCTCTGGCGCAGCGCCACCAAAGCATCGATGACCTTCGGCGAGAGTGAATCGCGGCTGACGATCGCCTTGACATGCGCTGCACCCTGCATGCGTGCGATGGTGATCAGCGTATCGTCGGCGACGGCCTTTGAGGCGGCAAGAAAAGGGGCTGCGATCTCGATCGGCTGGTTGCCGATGAACAGCGCCACTGCGGCCGGCATGTTCTCGCATTGGGATAGCGCCGCGACCGCTTGGCGCTTGGCCTCGTCGGAGGAGGCCTGGAATAGCGGCATGAAAAGCTCGGCGAATTGGCGCAGTTCGGACCGTGTCGGATGAGACAGGTTCTCGAAACTGCTGACAGTCGCCATCAATACCACGTCCTTTTTCCTGACGGCCAAGGGGCCTTCTAGGTCTCGAAACCGGTCACGCACAAAAACACCCCGAAAACGCAGAATAAGGGGACCAAGGGCCGATATGCGCTGGCGGAACGCATGTCAGGCCATACGGTTATGAACAAATCCTACACCGGTACGGTTAATGCATGCTGAAGATTTTATTAATATGCAACAGAAATATACACGCCTAACGTGTCGCGGCATTGTCAGCCGGCAATATAAAAATGGGTGGTTTGGAAGGCGCGTTGAGACGATCGCGCATCGCTGCCGAGATAGAGGAAAAATCAGGCGATCCTGTGATCGCGCAGCGCGTGCAGCAGCTTTTCGCGGCTGTCGTAACCGGCCTGATAAAGGTCGAGTGCTGCGGATGCCGCGAATTGCGCGTCGACGCTTTTGATGTCGATGCGCCGTTCTGCGCACCAGGCATCAAGCGCACTGCGCAGCACGTCGAGATCTTCAGGCGAGAAAGATGAATTCACCAGCAAAGACACCGCTTGCCCTCCGCATTCCGGCAAGAACGTGGAAATCCCGATCGATCGGAAGCCGGAAACGTGTGATCGACATGAGCGAACATACGCGCATCTGTGCGCCTCGCAATTAAATATTTTCATGATGTTTTTTTGCAACATCGCCCTTTTTCCCGGCCGGCGGATTGCAGCGCTGATGTCAACTATATGAATTGTTTCTAATTTTATCCGTTGATCTCCAGCCGGCCGTTTGCGCAGGCGGGGTGAAACCAAATCAACTCTTCGAGCGTTAAAGGGGAAGTAACGTGAACTGTGTTCGGCATCGGCCGAGTATTAGTAAACTGTTAACTGTCATCTGTCTCAATTCGGATAGGAACGACGCGATTTGAGTATTTGGATCGTTGAAACTCCGCATCACGGTATTTCAATCAGGTGCCGTGGGAAAGGCGCGAATGCCCTCGGTCCGGTCATCCCGGCACTGCAGGACGCGCCGGCCCGCACATTGGCGGGCAGGGTGAAATCCATCGCAACTTCATCCGTCTCGGGCAGTGCATGGAGACGAGAATGGCAATAGTAATTGCATTGGCGGATCGGCGGCCGCGGGCGCCGCGGCGCCCGGACAAGGAGCCCCGCGAAGCCAAGATCCTTTGGTTCACCGGCGTCCGCTACGAGCGGTTGGCCGAGAGCCCGAAACATCGTCCGGCGCCCGCGCCGCGCGTCAACAAGAAGTAACCGCTCTTCAACCTCAGCGAGCGGCGAATTGCTCGCAGCCGGCTTCCGTCAGGAAGTTGCGCGCAGCCTCATCGAAGCTTGCCTGCGGCGCCAGCGTCCGCAGCACGGCATAGCCGTCCGGCCGTGCCATTTCCACCAGGATCGCCTGCTGCAGCTCCTGCGGCAAGTTCTTGCGCAGGTCGGTCAGCTGGATGGGACTGCCGGCCAGCACGTCGAGCGCGCCGCCGACCGATGTTCTGTCGTTCATGCTGAAGACCTCGTTGGAGGCACTGTCATAGATCGCGATCGACCAGAAGGGCACGTTGCCCTTGGCGGTGAAATGTACCGGCGCATCCTCGACGTCGAAGGAGCAGACGGCGGTGCGCAGGAAGGGGTCGCCATTGGCAAGGCCAGCCTCGTCATATTGGTCGCCGAGCAGGTAGAAATTATTGAGGTCGCCCTCTGCCTCCACGCGGGTCGCCGCATCCCTGCCGGTGAAATGCGGCAGCGACAGGATGATGACGAGATGCAGCAGGGCTGCGCCGAAAAGGCCGGTCAGGACGGCGAAAAATATCCTAAGCATTGCCGCATCCGGTCTTGGTGAGCTTCGGCATAGCGAGGTCGATCACGCCGGAACTGCCGGCTGTCGGGGTGTCGAACAGCGTCAGCACCAGCCGGAAGGTGCCGGCCTCCGGCAGGGCCAGCCAGTTGCCCGGCTGCGCGACGGCTGAGATCTCGATCGAGAAACTGCTGTCTTGATTGCGCAGCACCGTCCAGGAATTGAGCGCTGAGGGATGCCCGGTCTTCACCGCTGCCGGATTGCCGCCATTGTCGGCGGTAAAGAGCGTCCAGAGCCGGGCAGGCGGCGTCTGCCCGCTGATGCGGTAGCGGCAATTGGCATTCAGCCGCGCGCCCTCGTCGTCGACGCTCGCCGTGAAGGTCAGGCCCTCGGCGCTGCCATAGAGAAGCTTGCCGGCACGCGCGCGATGCGATTTGGCGTAAGGATCGGCCTCGACTGTCTGCAACGCCGGAAAGGCCTCCCAGGCACCGAGCTTGATCGCCCCGAAACCCTGTGTCGCGTCCAGCGCATAAAGCGAAATCATGATCCCGCCGCCGAAGGCGACGATCAGCGTGATCGCGATAAAGAGGGGGAATCGAAACACGTCATGACCTTGGAAACCATATCGGATGAAAGGGTTACCACTGATTCTGGCAGGGTGGAATGCCGGGCCGTGACATAGGCGCCGATTGATCCCAGCTTATGTCCATGCGGCAAAGCCGTCTGCCACGTGCGGCAAAGCCGTCATGTAGGGCTGTCCGGTTCTGGCCGATGGCTGCCCCTCACCCTAGCCCTCTCCCCGTAAAACGGGGAGAGGGGACGTGCCTTGCGAGATGTGGGCGAGGAACGGAGAGGTTGCGGCGTGTCCCCTTCGCCCCGTTTACGGGGAGAAGGTGCCGGCAGGCGGATGAGGGGCCGGCGTCGGCAATCTCCCAGGCCGGAGATTTCGGAACCCGCGCGTAAGATCCCGCCAACTACTCCGCGCTCGCCACCTTCGCCGGCGCGAGCGGGGCGGCATCCTTCAGCTTCTCGCCGAGCTTCTTGAGGATGCCAGTCGATTGAACCGAGAGCATGCGCGGCCGGATGAGCTGCGGCAATCCGTCCTGCGGCTTGGCGGCGGCAGTCTTGGCGAGGTCCTTTTCCGAGGGCAGGGGGTTTTCGACGCCGGGGATGGCGCGCAGCGTGACACCCTGATGGGCGTAATCCATGGCGCGCTTGAAGGTCATCGCCGGCAGCGAACCGCCGGTCATCTCGTTGGTCGAGGTGTAGTCGTCATTGCCGAACCAGACGGCGCAGGTGTAATTGCCGGTGAAGCCGACGAACCAGGCGTCGCGATAGGCCTGGGTCGTGCCGGTCTTGCCGGCCGTCAGGATGCCGTTGTCGAGGGCCGCCTTGCGCGCCGTGCCGACATAGGGAACGCGCGACAGCATCTGGTTCATATAGGCGTCGGCCTGTTCGGAGAGCACACGCTTCGGCGCCGGTTCGTCGCGGTCGAAATCATATAGAACGTCGCCGTCGTAATCGAGGATCTGGGTGATGCCGTGGCGGCGCGACTGGTAGCCGCCGGCCGGGAAGGTGGCGTAGGCCGTCGCCTGGTCGAGGACCGTCACCTCGGAGGTGCCGATCGGGATGGTGACGTCGTCGCGGATCGGCGTTTCGACGCCGAGGTTCTTCGCCATCGCCCGGATCGGCTGAATACCGAGTTTTTCCTTGGCGAGCCGCACCGGCACGGTGTTGATCGACTGGGCGATCGCGGTCTCAAGCGTGATGCGGCCGGCATAGCGGTTTGCGTAATTGTGCGGGCTCCAGTTGCCCCAGTAGATCGGCGCATCGACGATCGTCGTCTGCGGTGTCATGCCGCTCTCCATCGCCACCGCATAGGTGTAGACCTTGAAGGACGAGCCTGGCTGGCGCAGCGCCCTGCTGGCGCGGTTGAACTGGCTCTCGCCGTAATCCCGGCCGCCGACCATGGCGCGGACGGCGCCGCCGTTTTCGATCATCACCATCGCGCCCTGCTTGGCGTGATAGGCTTCGCCATATTCGCGCAGCGACGTCTCGACCGAATCCTCCGCCGCCTGCTGGATGCCCATATCGATCGTCGTGCGCACGATCAGCGAATGCTGGTGGAAGCGCGACGAAAGCCGCTGCACCTCGTCGAAAGCCCAATCGAGGAAGAAATCGGGCGATTCCACCTCGTTGCGGTCGACGACGGTGGCCGGATTGCGCCTGGCGGCGATCACCTGGCCCTCGGTCATCAGCCCGCTTTGCACCAGATTGGTCAGCACTTCGTTGGCGCGCGCACGCGCCGCCGGCAGGTTGACATGCGGTGCGTATTTCGCCGGCGCCTTGAACAGGCCGGCAAGCATGGCGGATTCGGCAAGGTTCACATCGGTGATGTTCTTGCCGAAATAGAACTGCGCCGCCGCCGCGGCGCCAAAAGTGCCGCCGCCCATATAGGCGCGGTCGAGATAGGTGGAGAGGATTTCCTTCTTGGAAAGGTTCGCCTCGAGCCAAAGCGCCAGGAACGCCTCGGTGACCTTGCGGTCGATCGAGCGTTCGTTCGACAGGAACAGGTTCTTGGCGAGCTGCTGCGTCAGCGTCGAGCCGCCCTGCACGACTTCGCCGGCGCGTGCATTCTCACTCATGGCGCGGAAGAGGCCGATGAAATCGATGCCGAAATGGTCGAAGAATCGCCGGTCTTCGGTGGCGAGCACCGATTTGATCAGCGAATCCGGCAGCTCGTCGATCGGCACGGAATTCTGGTGGATGACGCCGCGATGGCCGATGACATTGCCGTAGCGGTCGGTAAAGGTGACGGCGAAATCGCCCCGGTTGCGCCAGTCTTCCTTGGTCGCCTCGAAGGCGGGCTGGGCAAGCAGCAGCATCAACACCGAGCCGGCCGCTCCGAGCGTCAGTCCTTCGCCGGCAAGTTCGAAGACCATGCGCTTCCAGCCGCGCACGCGGAAACGGCGGAAGAAGATGGTAATGTCTTCCCAGATCTCGGCGGCGCGGAAGCCGGCGTTCCAGACGGTAGAATCGATCCAGGAATCGATGCGCAGCAGAATGTGACGGCTCTTCGCCGGCCGCTTTTCCGCTGCCTCGTTCGCCGCTTTTCCGGGCCTTTTTTTTTGCCCGTTTTCTGGGCCATTTCCTGGCCCATTTCCTGGGTTGTCCGGATCCTGCACGTCCTGTATTCCCGCCTGATCTCACTTCGGTCATATCCGACGAAAGCGCGAGGCCCGCATATGGCCGCAAAGCTCTCCGATACCGGGAGAGAATTCTCCGAGTACCAGGAGTATACTGAAGGATTGATTGATTTTGCGGCTGATAACAAGAGAGATGCATCAGGGTCACGCGAATTTGCGGGTCGCTGTTGCAAGAAACGAACGATGAACGATCTGCCTTTCTGGAAGAGCAAGACGCTTGCCGAAATGACCGTCGCCGAGTGGGAAAGCCTTTGCGACGGCTGCGGCCTCTGTTGTCTCAACAAGATCGAGGAATGGGATAGCGGCGATATCTATTTCACCTCGGTCAGCTGCAAGCTGCTCGATGGCGAAAGCTGTCGCTGCTCCAGCTATGAGAACCGCTGGGATTTCGTGCCGGACTGCGTGCAGCTGACGAAGGAGAATGTGCCCGATATCGCCTGGCTGCCGCCCACCTGCGGCTACCGGCTGGTCAATGAAGGCCGCGACCTCTACTGGTGGCATCCGCTCGTCTCCGGCGACCCGGAGACCGTCCATGCAGCCGGCATTTCCGCGAGAGGCCGCGCGATCAACGAAAATGAGATCGATCTCGACGACCTCGAAGATTACGTCGTCGATTGGCCGCTGACCGTGGGCGAGGAGAAGGACGAAGAGGACGCCTGATACGGCTGGCGAAGGCTTTCTCTTGCGGGGCGAATGACGCATTCGCACAGCGCACGCCTTACCTCCGCGTGATGCGTAAAATCGGCACTGGCCGCTGCTTGATTATTGAAGAGTGAGACCCTACCTGCAGTGCGACCCGCTGGTCCGGGCCCCTCTGGCGAGAGCTTCGGCACTCTTGCGATGTCGGACCTCTTCTCCGACAACCAGTGCCGACAGGGGACTATCCTTGAATCTCTCTTTTTTGTTCGTCGAGCGGCTGGGAACGCCGCTCTGGATGTGGTCGAGCTTTTTCGCCCCGCTTCCGTTACCTGAAGCCGGCGCTTGCCATCGTGCTGATCTTCATCGGCTCGAAGATCTTTCTCGCCGATCTGCTGGGCCTTGAAAAATTCCCGGCCGCGCTCTCGCTCAGCATCGCTTTCGCGATCATCGCTGCCGGAGCGGTCTGGAGCCTCCTCAAAAAGCGGGATCCGCAGCAGCCCGCCTGAGCGGGCTCTGCGAGGGAATACGTTAACAAAGGAAGGAAACAGATATGATTTCGAATTTCATCGGCTGGATTTTTGCCCTGCTCGTCGTCGATCCGTTGCAGGCTGAGATACAGCAACAGGCTGAGCGCGCCCGGCTTCCCGTGGAGATCGTCCGCCAATCCCAGGCCTGCCTGACATCTCAGGGGCCGAAGCTCATAGAGCGCGCCGCCGGCGACTACGGCTGGGCGGCGGCCACAGTCGTCAACATAGCGATCGGCCATACCGCGCCGGCCGAACTTCTCGACGGCAGCGACCCACAATGCGCAGCCCTCGTCGGCGCCCTGAAGGGAGCCGACGAGGGTGCGTGACGGCTGCCAGCTGAAAAATGGACTGCGTGATGTCTGATCAAGACGGAAATAGACGGCGGCCGCGCGGTGTGGCCACCGCGCGGCTCCGGGAGATGCTGGAACTCGCCCGGGTGAAGGGCGGCCTCTCCATCGGTGAGGCTCTGGAGGCGATGGGCTCGACGAGCATCGCCTTCACCATCCTGTTCCTGGCAATCCCGGCGCTGACCCCGATTCCCGGGCCGTTCGGAATGGTTTTCGGTACCGCGCTCGCGCTGGTTTCCCTCCAGATCGTTTCGGGCGGCCGGAAGGTCTGGCTGCCCGCCATCGTCAGGGATCGCCGGGTTTCGTCCGCGGCACTCGATCTCGTCGTGGGGCACGCGGTCCCGGTGATCGCCCGGGTGGAGAAGGTCGTGCGCGCCGGCCGGCTGGAGGCCCTCACCGGCCCGACGGTGCAGGCGCTTCTCGGCATTCCTGTCTTCCTGCTCGCCGTGGTGATCGCGCTGCCGATCCCTTTCGGCAATATTCTGCCGGTGTTCTCGCTGGTGGTGCTCGCCGTCGCCCTGATGGAGCGGGATGGTCTCGTCACCCTGATCGGACTGCTGCTCACATTGGCGACCATCGTCGCGACCGCCGCTTTTCTTTATTTTATCAAGGCGATGATCTTCACAGTCTCCTAGGCTGAATGGACAGGTACCGCGGCGAGGAAGCGCCGAAGCTCCGTCTCCACATAGGCGGCCACCGGCCCCTCGGCGCCAAAACCCCACCAGATGAGCGAACCCTGCCATTGCGACAGCATCAGCCGGGCGATCGTCTCCGGCGCCTTCGCCGAGCCGAAACATCGAGCGATTGCCGCCGTCAGTGCCGTTCCCCAGGCCGCACCCCGGGCGCGCAGCACCGGATCGCGGAAATCCTCGCGAAGCACCAGCAGTCCCTCGCCATAGGCAGCGGCATTGTCGCCGTAATCCTGCGACAGACCGACGAGCAGCACGACGGCGCCGTCCGGCGTTTTCGGCACGGTCTCGGCAAGCCGCGCCGTTTCCGAATCCAGCCTGTCCCAGGCATAAAGCAGCGCTGCGCGCAGCATCGCCGCTTTCGTGGCGAAACGCTGCACCAGCGTCGAACCGGAAAGTCCGCTGGCTTTCGCCACCGCCGCAAAGGTCGCTGCATCCGGCCCCTCGGCATGAATCAGCGCCAGCACCATGGCGAGAAGCTGTTCGTCGGACAGTGTGCGGCGGCGCGGCATGAAATTCCTCTTGCATTCAGGTCATATATAAACGATCATTCGTTTATAAACAAGCAGCGCTGGCTAATACTTGGCGCTTCATTACGGCATGAGGCGTTCTAGCGTGGAGGATGGAGAAGTGACAGCGAACTTGCGGGAGAAAGTGGCCTTGGTGGCGGGTGCTACGCGTGGCGCCGGCCGCGGCATCGCGGTGGAACTCGGCGCCGCCGGCGCCACCGTCTACGTGACCGGGCGCACGACGCGCGCTCAGCAATCCGAGTATGCCAGGCCGGAGACGATCGAAGAGACGGCCGAACTGGTAACCGCCGCAGGCGGTAAGGGTATCGCCGTGCAGGTGGACCATCTCGTCAAGCAACAGGTCGAGGCGCTGGTCGCCCGCATCCGCGAGGAGGCCGGCCGACTCGATATTCTCGTCAACGACATCTGGGGCTGCGAGAAACTGTTCGAATGGGACAAGGCCGTCTGGGAGCATTCGCTGGATAAGGGCCTGCGCATGCTGCAGCTCGGCATCGAGACGCATCTGATCACCGCACATTACGCCCTGCCGCTGATGATCGAGCGGCCCGGCGGGCTGCTGGTGGAGATGACCGACGGCACGGCCGAATACAATGCCACCCATTACCGGCTGTCGCCCTTTTACGACCTCGTCAAGACAGGCGTCACCCGCATGGCCTGGGCGCATGCGCAAGATCTGGCGAAACACGGCGCCACCGCCGTTTCGATCACGCCCGGCTGGCTGCGTTCGGAAATGATGCTGGATGCTTATGGTGTTCGCGAGGAGAACTGGAGCGAGGCGACGAAAGTACAGCCGCATTTCGCCATTTCCGAAACCCCGCGCTTCGTCGGCCGGGCCGTTGCGGCCATCGCCGCCGATCCCGACCGCGCCCGCTGGAACGGCCAGTCGCTGTCGAGCGGCGGAGTGGCCAAGACCTATGGCTTCGACGATATCGACGGTTCGCGGCCGGATTGCTGGCGCTACATGGTGGAAGTGCAGGAGCCGGGCGGACCGGCGGATGTGACAGGCTATCGCTAGAGCATGATGCCGAAAAGTGTGAGCGGTTTTCGGACGACAACATGCTCTAACTGTTTAATTTAGAACAGGATGATTTTACTGGAGCAATTCCAGGAACAAAAGGTTAGAGCGGCTCTGCGCTTCCGTGAAAGCTAAACCGCTCTAACGCCCCGTTATCATGCTGTGGTATGCCGCGCCGCCTCGCGAAACGAGACCAGTCGCTTCGTCTGCTCGTCCCACAGCACCAGCTTGACGCAGCGCAGGCTTTCCATGAGCGTGATGCGGCCCAGATCGGCAAGCTCAGGATGATCTCGCAGCACCTCCGGCAGCCGGTAGTAAGGCACCCGGCTCGACAGATGATGCACGTGGTGGATGCCGATATTGCCGGTGATCCACCGCAGCACTGGCGGCAGGTCGTAATGCGAGGCGCCGTGCAGGGCCGCATGCTGGAACTGCCAGTCCGGCTCCTTCGACCAATGTGTTTCCTCGAATTGATGCTGCACGTAGAACAACCAAACGCCGGCAGCACCTGCCAGAAGCACGGTCGGCAGATGCACCAGTAAAAAGGGGACGATCCCGACCGCCCAGATCAGCAGCGCGGCGACCACCGCGATGGCAAGATTGGTCGCCATGGTCGAGATCCAGGGCAGGGCGCCGGAGCGCATCATGCCGAAAGGCAGGCGCTGCTTGAAGAGGAACAGCCATGCCGGTCCGATCCCGAACATCACGATCGGGTGCCGGTAGAGCCGGTAGCCAAGCCGGCCCCAGCGCGACAGCGCGTTGTATTCGGCGATCGTCAGCGTTTCGATATCGCCAACGCCGCGCTCGTCCAGGTTTCCGGCCGAGGCGTGGTGTTCCGCATGCGCCCGGCGCCAGTAGTCGTAGGGCGTCAGCGTCAGGATGCCGATCGTGCGTCCAACCCAGTCGTCGACGCGGCGACGAGCGAAAAACGAGCCGTGGCCGCAATCATGCTGGATCATGAACAGCCGGAGCAGGAAAGCAGCGGCGGGAAGGATGAGGATCAGGCCGGGCCAGAAACTGTAATGAACCGCTGCCCAAGCGGCAGCCCAGAACAGCGCGAAGGGGACGACTGTGACGGCAAGCTCGAAGGCGCTGCGTCCGGCCCGCGGCTGGCGATATCCGGCAAGGATCTTCAGCCAGCGCTTTTCTGCGAAAAGTGCGGATCGCTCCGGGTTGTCGTCGGGCTCTCCCAAAGGGGCCACTTGGATTTCCTCGCAATCGCTGCGGCGCGCAGATTCGATCATAGAGTGACGCCGTGAAAGGCGGCGATCGCCGAAAAGCCGAGTGCAATCACCACGGCCGAGCGAATGAGGAAGAGCGGATAGTCGAAGTAGTACATTGTATTAAGAGTTGTCATGGTTGCAGCAATTCCTGTTTTTCCGAAAACATGTCAATGGGTGATGGTGTCGCGCCGGAGCGCGGCGCGTCCGACAAGACGCGCTATCACTGGCGCTGTTATGCGCACGGGGGCGGAGCGGGGGCTCGATAAGAGGTTCTATTTCTTTGGAGCACTGCCCTGCGGGGCAGTTTTGGTCGCCGTCTTCATCTGATTGGCGAATGTGCTTTCCACCTTCGCTGCCTGCTTGTCCTTCTTCGGCTTCCGGACCTCGCGATTGCTTCTTACTTGTCCTTTTGCCATCGATAAAATCTCCCTTTAGATCGAAATTGAAAGCCGCAGCCTGCGTGGTATTCGCCCCGCTTGTCGGTCGCGATCGGAGATCGCGGGATCGTCATGAGGGGCAACCCGACAACACCGGGCCGCAGGGATGGAATGAAAATGATGCCTGCTGAAACCGCATCGCAGTCTGGAGGCGGATGACCGGAGAGGTCACCGAAAGCCAAACCCGACGTTGAGACGGGACGTCACCATGCTTTCGCGATCGGGAAAATGGCGGGGCCGGAAATCCGGTCACCGCAAATGCCGCATCGGCCAAATCAGCGAGCCCTCCTTATAGAGTAAAATTGAGGTGCCATTAAGGCCGCCGCCGCAGGAAAGCCATATTTCCACAGGGGATAAAGCGTGCCGCGCAAAGGGGGCGGCGGTTTTGCGATAACGACATTCGAAACAATAGGACTAAAGCGAGAGATGAATCTTCCGACGCGCTTAGTCATTCACGGGAAACAGGCGGATCAGCTTTGTTCTTTCCATCTCCGCACGGCCTGATGCAGACATGATGCCGCGGGCCAAACAGAGTTCTATGTCCCGTCCGATATCGAGCGGCACCAGCATGCCGCCGGCCTTGAGCAGGCGGTCTGTCATCGACAGAAGCATATCCACTTTCGCCTGGCAGCCATCGCTTTCCAGGAGCGCCACCCGGCGCTCCCTATCGATGTCGGCAAGATCGCTATCCTGTTGCCGTTGTTGGTAAGCCCCGAATTGCACCCATCCGAAATAACCGGCCGCTGCGACGCAGATACAAAGCAGGAGGGTTTTTCGCACAATATTCCTTCGGAGCCGGGCGGCTCGCTTGCCGCTAAAGCATGTCGCGCAAAAGTGTGAAGCGGTTTTGCGCTAACGGCATGCGTAAAACAAAAACCTAAAGCGCGAGGAGTGAATCTGAAAGATCGCGACGCGCTTTAGAACATCAGTGAGAGCATGATGTCGTCCGAAAACCGCTCACACTTTTCGGCATCATGCTCTAGCCGGCGACGCGTCTTTCGCGGGGCAATCCCTGTATCGCATATCGATTGAAGACGGGGGTTATCGGTTTCGGCGGCGTCTTCAGCTTGCCGAAATGGTGTTCGAGCGCTTGTGAGAGCATGGCCGGCGAGGTGACACCCTCTTCGAACAGCCTGATCAACAGTATGGCCGCGACGTTGAAGACGCGTTCGTTGCCGATCAGGATTTTGGCGTCGTAGCCGGCGTCGTCGAGCACGCCTTGCAGCATGTCGAGATCGGACGAAGTCAGATGCGACTTTTCGAAAGTGGAAGACATCGGTCCTCCTTTCATCGGGGCAAGGGTATAAAAACCCTCAGTCGGCAGCGCCCGTACACTGGCTGCCGAAGTTGCGACCATGCGCCTTTCACCCAGGCAACGCAACGGGATTCTTGCTGCAGATATCGCTCCGGTTGATGAGTAGCCCGCACCGGTCAGGGTGCGGGCTGATGACGGTCATTCCGCCGCCTGATAGCTGGGTCTCCGGGCGGCCGATGTCCGCGGACCGGCGGCTGCAAGCAAGGTAATCGCCACCGCAAGCAGCGCCACGAAGGCGATGCCGGCGACATAGGGGTCCCAGCCGAAGTGCGGTGCGGCGCCGAAGACTGCCGAGGCCGCCGCAAGCACGATGCCGCCGCCGATCTGGAAGGAGGCGAAGAGCAGTCCGGAGGCGAGCCCCGACTTATCGTCCTCAACGTCCGAAAGGGCCGCGACCTGCACTGAGGGGTAGGTCATGGCGTAACCGAGGCCGAGTGGGATCTGCGAAAACAGCACGAGCAGGATCGGGTCGACATGTCCGAGTGCGGTCACCCAGAAGATATAGCTGAATGCTTGCAGGCCGACACCCGCCGCCATCAGCCCGGTGGCGCCGCGATTTTGCGCGAGCGTCGCAAAACGTGGCGCCAGGAACATGACGAAGACGCCGCCAAGCGCAAAACAGAAGCCGGTGGTGAAGGCCGACCAGCCGATGACGTTTTGATAATAGAGCGTCGCCAGGAACTGGAAGCCGACATAGGCGCCCTGGAAGAGGGCGGCGATGGCATTTGCATGCCGGAGCTTGGCTCGGCGGAACATGCCGAGCGGAACCATCGGATCGGCATGGCGCGCTTCGACCACGAGGAAGAGCAGGATCAGCACCAGCGACGCGGCGAGCGAACCCCAGGTCGGGAAGGCCCGCCAGCCGGCGGCTGCGGCATTGGTGATGCCGAAGACGAAGAGCAGCAGTCCGGGCGTGACCGTCAGCGCGCCGGCCCAGTCGAAGCTCGGCCGCGGTCCCGTCCTTTTCGGGTCGGCCGGCAGCGCCAGCGGCGCAAGAAGGAGCGTCAGTATGGCGACAGGCGCGCCCATGACAAGGGTCGCCCGCCAGCTGAAGATCGTCGCGGCACCGCCGAGCACCATGCCGAGCACGAAGCCGGTGGCGCCGGTCGAGGCGAAGACCCCGAGCGCCTTTGCCCGTGCGGTTCCCTCGCCGAAGACCGAGAGCAGCAGCGCAAGGGCGGCAGGCGCAGTGAAGGCGGCGGCAATGCCCTTGATCAAGCGGGCGGCAATCAGCGTCGGCCCGCTATCGACGAAGCCGCCGGCGATGCTGGCGGCTGCAAAGATCGCCAGCGACCAGAGAAAGACGCGGCGATGGCCGAAGACGTCGGCGACCCGGCCACCGAGCAGCAGGAAGCCGCCATAACCGAGCACATAGGCGCTGACGGCCCATTGCAGCGATGTCGCCTCCATGCCGAGTTCGGCCTGGATGGCAGGAAGCGCGACACCAATGGTGGAGACGTCCATGGCGTCGAGGAAGTTGGCGGTGCAGAGCAGCAGCAATGCCAGCCCCGCCCCGCTTCGCGATTTGGAAAGAGTCATCGAAATCGTTCCTTCGTTGCTGCCGCCTCATCGGGGGAGGTTGCCGGGCGGCAGGGAACGAGAAAATGTACAGCTTCCTTTCCTATTGCAAATTGATAGTAGCCATGCCAGGTATTACTAACGATGATGAATGATGCCACTCTTCGCAAGATCGACCTCAATCTCCTGTTGGCCTTTTCGGTGCTGATGCAGGAGCGCAATGTCAGTCGCGCCGCCGAGCGGCTGCTGCTCGGCCAGCCGGGTCTGTCGGCTGCTTTGCGGCGCCTGCGCGAGGCGCTGGACGACGAACTGTTCGTACGTGTCGGCCGCGGCCTGCAGCCGACCCCGCGCGCCCTTTCCATCGCCCCGGCGATCGAGGATGCGCTGTCGGGCATCGAGCGCGCCATCCGCCCGCAGGCCGAGTTCGATCCGGCAAGCTGGCAGGGCGAGTTCCGCATCGGCATGTGCGACAATCTCGAATCGGCCTTCTTCGGCCCGCTTGCCGCCCGTCTTCTCCAGCTTTCACCCGGCGCCCGGTTGATCGGCATCGCTTCCGAAAAGCGCGATGCCGCGCGCCGGCTGGACGAGGGCGTCTTCGACTTCAGCGTCTCCGTGCATGACCAACCGGCCTCCTGGCACATCCGCGCGCCGCTGTTCGATCAGGCCTCGATCTGCATTTACGATGCCGCCCAGCTCCGGCTGAAGGCGCCGCTGAGCCTTGAAGATTTCGCCAATGCCGCCCATCTCACCGTCTCGTTCGAAGGCAATGCCGCGACCAGCATCGACATCGCGCTCGGCCGCACCGGCCACGTCAGACAGGTGGTCGCGACGGTGCCGCGTTTTTCCGCCTTGCCGACGGCACTGCGGGCGATGCCCGCCATCGCCACCGTGCCGGAATCGATCGGCCGCTGCATGGCGCAACTGCATGGACTGACGATCTGCGCGCCGCCGCTTGCGCTACCGGCCGATCCCGTGACCATGCTCTATCGCCGCGTCGACCAGGCGGACGGCCGGGCGCGCTGGTTCCGTCGCCTGTTTCTCGATGTCGCCAGCGAGGCGCTCGAAGCCTCGGGCTGCCGCGTATCGATATCGAGAGTTGCGGCCTGAGCCTTAAAGTTCGCCCTTGTGAAAATAAGCTTCGAGGCGGTAGCCGTCCGGGTCGATGATGAAGGCGGCATAATAGAAGCGCCCGTAATCCGGCCGCACACCCGGTTCACCATTATCCGTGCCGCCGGATGCGACCGCCGCCGCGTGAAAGGCATCGACCGCGGCCTCATCAGGCGCGACGAAGCAGAAATGCAGCCCGGATCGCATGTCGGCAACAACAGGCTGCTCGACCTGCATCACCCAGAGCCCGACCGTTTCCGGGCCGTAGCCGATCATGGTGTCGGAATTAGACAGGCGCTCATATCCGAGTGGCGCCAGCGCCGCATCGTAGAAACGGCGGGCTCTTTCCAAGTCTTTTACGCCGATGGAGATATGATCGAACATGGACTGCGAACTCCTTCTCTGCTCATCCCCGGTGTGAGCTCTCTCATCACCGGTGTGAGCTCTCTCACCCCCAAGATGGCACGATGACAACATCTTTCAACCGTCGTTCTAAGTCAGCGAACGGGCGCATCGTCAGCGGCCTGCGCGCTCATTCATGGCCGGCGATTCTGTCCAGCGCCTTGGCGAAGAAATCGGGGGCTCCGAAAATGCCGCTCTTCAGCGCAAGCCCGAGCGGTCCGGAGCGGTCGGCCACGAGAACCGGTACGCCGGGATCGATCTCCGGCCCGATCATCATGTTCTTGAGACCGAGCGCTTCCACCACCGCGCCGGAAGTTTCTCCGCCGCCGACGACGATCTGCCGCATGCCGGCATCGGCGAGCCGCCGCGCCAGCCCGCCAAAGAAGGTCTCGATTTTTTCAGCCACGTCCTCGCGCCCGAAACGCTGCTGCACGAAGCTCACCACTTCAGGAGCGGCTGTCGAATAGACGATCGGATTTTCGGCGGCATTCGCTTCCACCCAGCGTGCCGCGCGCTCCACCGACATTGATCCGCGCATCAGCACCGCCGGATCGATCGCAAGCCCCGGATGGTTCTGCAGGTGGCAGGCGACCTGGTTCTGCGAGGTCGTGGAGCAGGAGCCGCAGATCACGACACCAGGACCCTCGACCAGAGGCACTTCGGCCGCCGTACCTGAGAGCTTGCCCTGGTTGCGGAAATTCTGCGGCAAGCCCTGCGCAATGCCAGAGCCGCCGGTCACCAGCTTGTGGTCGGCGACCGCGGCCGCGATCGTCGCCAGGTCGTCGTCCTCGATGGCGTCGACGACGACGAGGCGGTGGCCGGCGGTGAGTTCGGCGCGCAGGCCGTTGCGCAAGGCCGCAGCGCCCGAGCGCACCACGTCGAGCGCAATGCTGCCGATTTCGCCTTTCGTCTGCTGCTGCAGCCAGCGGCGGATGTCGGGATCGGTCATCGGCGTCAACGGATGGTTCTGCATGCCGGATTCGCTAAGCAGCCGGTCGCCGACGAAGAGATGTCCCATGAAAAGCCTTCGGCCGGTCGCCGGAAAGGCCGGGCAGACGACGGCGACGCCGGTGCCGGTGAGGCGCAGCAGCGCTTCAGCCACCGGCCCGATATTGCCTGAAGGCGTCGAATCGAAGGTCGAGCAATATTTGAAGACGATCTGCTCGCAGCCCTGCTCGAGCAGCCAGCGCGCCGCCTCCAGCGACTGGCGCACCGCATCGTCGACCGGCGCTGAGCGCGTCTTCAGCGCGACGACGCCGGCCTCGCAATCCGTCTTGCCGCGGCCGGTGCCGACGAACTGAACGGTCGACATGCCGCCTCTCGCAAGCGTGTTGGCAAGATCGCTGGCGCCGGTGAAATCATCGGCAATCGCCCCAAGCAGCATGTCAGGAAAGCTCCGGCAGGCGGCCTTCGAGCTCGTCCTCGATAGGTACGTGAATGATCTCGTCGAAGGATGTTTCAGCGCCGAAGCCGAGCGCCTGCGCCCGGCTCGCATCGGAATTGCCCGGCGCAGCCACCAGCTTGCGGCCGGCCATTCCGGCCGCGCCTATGACAAGGATTTTCATCTGAAGCGGCCCTCCACTCGAAGACATCGACGCCGACTTCCGGGCGCGAGTCGGCCCCGAACCGGCAATGTCTCAGTTAAGACAAGGCGAGCGACGCTGTCACGTGATTTTGGGGGGAGGGCGCAGTTCGGCTCGGTGCTGCTGCGGGCGGCTGCGATGAACCGGGAACGGACAAGCAGTTCTACCTGCGGCAGCCTGAGGCTGGGCATGCCGCATCCTGCCCAGGTCTGGTTCTAACCAGCACCCTCGGCGACGCTTTGCATCTGCTGCAGGTTCGTCACCTCATAGGTCCAGACTCGAAACGCCTTCAGCACATGCGGTCCGAAGGAATTGATGAGCGGTATATCGGCGGCGTCGCGCCCGCGTGCGACGATGATACGACCGATCCGCGGCGTATTGTTGCGCGGATCGAATGTATGCCATGCACCGTCGAGGAAGACCTCGATCCAGGCGCTGAAGTCCATCGGGTCGACGACCGGAATACCGATGTCGCCGAGATGGCCATTGATATATCGGGCAGGAATGTTGAGGCAACGGCACAGCGCCACCGCGAGATGCGCAAAGTCGCGACAGACGCCGACACGTTCGTGAAACGCCTCGAAGGCTGTCCGCGTCGATCGCGCCTGCATGTAGTCGAATTGGATGTGGCCGTGAACGAAGTCGCAGATCGCCTGAACGCGGCCCCAGCCGGGTGAGACGGTGCCGAACATATCCCATGCAATTTGACTAAGACGATCCGTCTCGCAATAGCGGCTGCCCATCAGGTAGACGAGGCAATCATCCGGCAACTCCGAAACCGGGAGTTCCCTGGCGCCTGGCAGCGACCTGTCCGGTTGGCCATCGTCTTCGATCGTCGCATCGCCCCATATGGTCAGGTCGCCCGCTGGGGCAACCAGCCGAAGACAGCGGTTGCCGAAGAGGTCGCGATAAGTCGATGTGGGAACATCGGGGGTGGTGAAGACCGTTTCCGGAATTCTGATGTCGGCGGCACGATCATCATGAACCGACAACAGGCACACCAATGCGGTCGGCTGCGGGCAGGTCAGCGTGATTTCATAGCCGTAACGGATCAACATGAGCGTTTTCTCGCGCGTCCGGATCCCGCTAGCGGAAATCCGCCGCAGTTAGAGTATAAAAGGCGCGGCGGCGGTAGGAATAGGCTTTGTGTGCCACGTCCTGAATGGAGTTGCGCAGGGCGTCGAACGCCGAAAGCCACCTCGTTTCCGAAGGCTCGGTTCTTTGCAATGTGGTGTCGGATTTCGCCAGCGCGTCAACCTCGATGAAGAACAACACCTGGAACATGCCGTCGTGGCCGACGAAGCGCACCGCATTTCTCGCCGCATCGAAGCTGCGGCTTTGATTCAGAAAGGCTAGCGCCATGGTTGAACCGGCGGGGTCTGACGAGCGCTCCGGGCGGCGTCCGACAGCCTCAGCCATTCCTTCCGGTATCCTATGTTGAGAAGATTGAAGGACATCATGTCTTTCCCGGCCTCTGGACGGCTCTTCCCGGTCACGGCATGGTCGGCGTGCACTGGAACGTTTGCTGAGACACGATAGACGGTCGACGAACGGGCGGATTCGATCCGGCGGTCGTGTTCGATCTCCATGGAGTAGCGGCCGGAAGCGCTACATTTGTTTTCCCATGTGCCGACGGCAAAGGCATTCCTTCGTTCGGCTTCGTCTTCATGGCTGTTCACGATGTCAACCTTTCGTCATTCGGGCCGTGGCCATGGCCAAACGTCCTCTCGATCAGTGTTGCGCCGCTGCCGGCGGGCGTTAGGTCTACCAGTTCCAGGCTGTCTTCCGTCGCGACCCGCTCATGACGTTCATCGTCACTGCGGATGCGGTATTGCAGCACATTTCCTCTCAGAGGCAGCGTGGCGGTAATGCGGTATGTCTCGGGGAGCTTGGAGGGAACGACCAGGAACCCGTCCTTCACCCGGACAGTCTGTCCAACCTTGAAGATATGTGTTGCTGCCTCGCGCCGGATCGAGCGTCCATTGCGTTGCGGGATGCGCGTAGCGGTCATGACGGTTTGTGGTCCTCTTCGAGCGCGGTTTCGAGATCTGACAGGTGGATAGGCATCATCTGCTGCGTCGAACTCTGCGCGGCGATTGCCGGCAGGTGGATGAAGGCGCCGACCCTTAGCCAGGCAAGCCTGGAAACGCTATCGATCAATTCCTCGTCATAATCGACGCGGTATTCTCCGGCTGGCTGCGCCCCGTCGAAACCGGGCAGGCGGAACGGGAATGAAAAGCGGACGACGGTTTGTGTGGTGCGACTGGTCACGGCTGAGGCCCCCGCAGGAAGACACCGATGCGTTTCCTGTGTCGTTTAGTTCCGAACCGGACGAACTCGATGCTGCCGGTACATCCGCGGTCAGCGCCAAGCTCATTCCGGATCGCAATAGGCGAAATCAACGCCCGAACGACGTCATAGATTGCTATCGAAAATTCAGTGGTGATGGCGGGTCGTAGGTCTCTGACACCGCGAAGCCAAGTCGGCCAAATCGACGAGGCCCATCATTGCGCCTTGATTGAGTTTAAATCAAGATAATTCGGATTTATCTATGAAAAACGCCAAATTAACTCGACGGCCATTTAAATAAAATCGAACGTGATGGCCTAAAAATTCTATTCATTTGCTGATTATTGCAAAATATTCGCTCAAGTTGATTTCCTGAATTTTTAAAGAAATTCCCTGCGTGAACAATATTTCTTGGCACTCCTATCAATCGAGTGCCACGGGTGCTATTTATGAATTGCAGCCGCCCTACGCGCCGGCAGCAGAAAGACCTCTATGAAATTCCGTTCACTTCACGACCGCGTCGTCATTCGGCGTGCGGAAGGCGATGTCAAATCCAAGGACGGGATCATCATTCCAGACACCGCCAAGGAGAAGCCGCAGCAAGGCGAAGTGGTCGCAGTCGGCCCGGGCCTGCGCGACAAAGGCGGTAATCTCGTCCCGCTCGATGTCGAGGTCGGCGATCTCATTCTGTTTGGAAAATGGTCGGGGACCGAGGTCACGATCGATAGCGAAACCCTTCTGATCATGAAGGAGACCGACATCATGGGCATCGTCGAAAAGACCGAAGCGGCTGCCGGCAAAGCCGCCTGAGGGTAGAAAATTTGTGACCCGCAACTCAAGACCGAACTGGGAAGAAATATCATGTCTGCCAAGGAAATCAGGTTCTCCACCGACGCGCGCGACCGCCTGCTGCGCGGCGTCGAATTGCTCAACAATGCCGTCAAGGTGACGCTTGGCCCGAAAGGTCGCAACGTCGTCATCGACAAGGCCTATGGCGCACCGCGCATTACCAAGGATGGCGTCAGCGTCGCCAAGGAGATCGAGCTCGAAGACAAGTTCGAGAACATGGGCGCGCAAATGGTGCGCGAGGTGGCTTCGAAGACCAATGATCTTGCCGGCGACGGCACGACGACGGCAACGGTGCTCGCCGCCTCCATCTTCCGCGAAGGTGCAAAGCTCGTCGCTGCCGGCATGAACCCCATGGATCTGAGGCGCGGCATCGATCTCGGCGTTACAGCCGTCGTCAAGGAAATCAAGGCGCGGGCGATGAAGGTCAAATCGTCAGGCGAGATCGCCCAGGTTGGCACCATTGCCGCCAATGGCGACGCCGCCATCGGTGAGATGATCGCCAAGGCGATGGACAAGGTCGGCAATGAGGGCGTCATAACCGTCGAAGAGGCGCGAACCGCCGAAACCGAACTCGATGTCGTCGAGGGCATGCAGTTCGATCGTGGCTATCTCTCACCCTATTTCGTCACCAATGCCGAGAAGATGCGCGTGGAACTGGAGGAGCCCTATATCCTCGTTCACGAGAAGAAACTCGGCAGCCTGCAGGCAATGCTGCCGATCCTGGAAGCCGTCGTACAGACCGGCAAACCGCTGCTCCTCATCTCGGAGGATGTCGAAGGCGAGGCGTTGGCGACGCTTGTCGTCAACAAGCTGCGCGGCGGCCTGAAGGTCGCAGCCGTCAAGGCGCCGGGCTTCGGCGATCGCCGCAAGGCGATGCTGGAGGATATTGCCGTGCTGACCGCCGGCCAGATGATTTCCGAGGATCTCGGCATCAAGCTCGAGAACGTCACGCTCGATATGCTCGGCCACGCCAAACGCGTGCTGATCGACAAGGAAAGCACCACGATCATCGACGGCTCTGGTGAGAAAGCGGCCATCCAGGCGCGCATCCAGCAGATCAAGGCGCAGATCGAAGACACCACCTCCGACTATGACAAGGAAAAACTGCAGGAACGCCTGGCGAAACTCGCCGGCGGCGTCGCGGTCATCCGCGTCGGCGGCGCGACCGAGACGGAGGTCAAGGAAAAGAAGGACCGCATCGACGATGCGCTGAACGCCACCCGTGCGGCGGTCGAAGAGGGCATCGTGCCCGGCGGCGGCGTGGCACTGTTGCGCGCGAAGTCGGCGCTCACGGGACTGACGGGTGAGAACGCCGACGTGACGGCGGGCATCTCGATCGTGCTCAGGGCGCTCGAAGCCCCGATCCGGCAGATCGCCGACAATGCCGGGTTCGAGGGTTCCATCGTGGTCGGAAAACTCGCCGGCAGCAATGATCACAATCAGGGCTTCGACGCACAGACGGAGACCTATGTCGATATGATCGAGGCCGGCATCGTCGATCCTGCCAAGGTCGTGCGCACCGCTCTGCAGGACGCCGGCTCGATCGCTGCGCTGCTGATCACCGCCGAGGTGATGATCGCCGACATTCCCGCAAAAAATTCTGCGCCTGCGGCCGGAAATGGCGGCATGGGCGCTATGGGATACTAGAGCATGATGCCGAAAAGTGTCAGCGGTTTTCGGACGACACCATGCTCTAACTATTTAATGTAGAACAGGATTCAGATTTTAGACCCGGCCTAAAATCATCCTGTTCTAAGGCCAGCTTGAACCGGTCCGGCGTCGCCGGACGGCACAATCCGAACAACAGACAGGGAGAATTCCAATGTCCGTGCAGAGCAGCAGCAAGACATCGATTACCCAGCGTTTCGACAGTTACCAGCCATCCAAGACGCTTCTCGCCTGGGCATGCGTCGTCACGGCGATCGCCACGATGATCATCGGCTTCAGCTGGGGAGGTTGGGTAACCGGCGGCACATCAAGCAAAGCGGCAGCCGCCGCCGGCGAGACCGCGCGCGGAGAACTGGCGTCGGCCATTTGCGTCGAGCGATTCAAGGCGGCGCCGGATGCGAGCGCTAAACTGATCGAGTTCAAGGCGATTACCGAAGGCTACAAGCAGCGTCAGTTCGTTGAGGCGGGCGGTTGGGCGACCATGCCTGGGCAGACTTCAGCCGATAGCCGAAGTGTTCAAGGCTGCGCCACGGCGCTTGCCATCTGACACCGTTTTCCAGAGCGCTCCGATATACGTGCGGAGCGCTCCCACTGTTGAAGCAGGAAATGACCTATGATCCGTTTCGTGAAAAAGAGCGACCCAAAGCCAGCCGCAGAAGACGCCGGCGGCGAAAGCGTCAAGAAAGTCCCTGAGGCAGCCGCCGACGGGCCTAAGAAAGCCGCCAACGACAGCACGCGTCGCCGCGCGCCGCAGGCGCCGGAAGACGACGATCCGCTTATCTGAGCACAGCGCCGCACCGCTGTTGACGACCTAGCGATAGTCCAGCCAGATCCCTCCGGCATCGGCGGAACGCACGCAGGTTTCCACCCAGCGCACTCCTTCCAGTCCCGCATCGACATCCGGAAAGACCAGCTCTTCGATCCCCGCAGGAGCGAGGCCGCGCTCTCTGTTGATGGCAAAGCCGAAGCGGCGATAGAGGTTCGCCCAGGCTTCGAAGAGACCTTCCGGATGGCCGCCGCCGATCCGGTCGTCGATCCTGGCCTCGGGGTAGAGATAGTCCATGCCGCGCTCGAGAATGCGGGCCGGTTCGCCCTGGATCTCGTATGACAGCTGGTTCGGCCGCTCGTCCCACCATTCGATACTGGCCTTCGAGCCGACGATGCGGATCTTCTGGCCGTGCATGGAGCCGGCATTGACGGCGCTCGACCAGATGGTGGCGATCGCGCCATTGTCATATTCCATCAGGGTCACCGCATTGTCTTCCAGCGGCACGCGGCTTTTGACGAAGCTCTGGCGGGTGCAGAGCAGCCGCCTGATCTTCAGATGCGGCAGGATGACCTTGGCGATATAAAGCGGGTGGGTCCCGACATCGCCGAGCACACAGCTGGGACCTGCGAATTTCGGATCGACGCGCCAGCGCGTCGCGGGGTTCTGCTCCTCCACCGCAGCACTATGGAAGCCATGGGCAAATTGCAGGTTGACGATGCGGATTTCGCCGAGATCGCCATTCCTGACCATCGCGCGCGCCTGCTCGATCATCTGGTGGCCGGCATAACCATAGGTCACGCCGACGATCCGGTCGCGCACTTCAGAAAGCGCCTTCAGCTCCTCGGCTTCGGCGGTCGTGAAGCAGAGCGGCTTTTCGCAGATCACGTGCAGATCATGTTCGAGTGCTGCCTTGCAGATCGCGAAATGGGTGTTGTTGGGTGTCGCGATCGACACGGCCTCGATGCCGTCGGCCCGCCGGGCCTCAGCCGCAAACATCGCCGCATAGTCCCGGTAGCTCCTGGCTTCGTCGAGCCCGAGATCGATGCCGAAGGCGCGCCCGCGTTCCGGATCGATATCGAAGGCGCCCGCCGCAAGGGCAAAAACGTCGTCGCGATGCGCTGCCGAGCGATGAATATAGCCGATCTGGCTGCCTCTGCCGCCGCCGACCATGCCCCAGCGGATCGGCTTTTTCCTGTCATTCGTCATCATCTTTTCCCTAAAAACCAACCGACCTGAGGTAATCGCGGCTTTGCTTCACATCTTCGAGGCTGCCGGCGACATTGAGTGGATCGCGCTCCTGCTCGACGGTGATGAAGCCGTGATAGCCGATCTCCTCGAGCGTCCGCCTGACGGCGGGATAATCGATGACGCCGCGGCCGATCGGGCACATGACGCCCTGTCCGCAGGCCTCGAAGAAGCGGATCTTCTCGCCAAGCACACGGTCGAAGACGGCCTGGTCGATGTCCTTGAAGTGGACGTAGTCGAGCCTGTCGGCATAGCGGCGGAGCATCTCCACGGGATCCATTCCGGCATAATAACTGTGGCCGGTGTCGAGGCAGAAGCCTGCGATCTCCTGCGGAATGGCGCCTGCCACCCGCTCGATCTCATCGGCGAATTCGATATAGCCGCCCGCATGCGGGTGGATGACGGCGCGCACGCCGTATTTGCGCTGGGCGAGTTCGGCGATCGCCCTGATATTGGCGATCATCCCGGCCCAGGCCTTGTCGTCGAGACGCGGCGCGCGATCGGAATGGCCGGCGGCATAGTCCCGCTCGTCGTGCCCCCAGTCCATGACCGTGAGATAGGGAGTCTTGAACCGCTGGCCTTCCATCTGTTCCGGCTGCGGCAGACTGGTGATGACGGCGCAGATTTCCTCCGTCTGCCGCAGCAATGTCTCCCGATTTTCAGGCGAGACGAGATCGTCGAAGATCGTGCCGGCGACGATGAAGAGATTGCGCTCGGCAAGCGCCTTTGCGACGAGCCCATCATCGAGTGGCACATAGCCGTACGGCCCGAGTTCGAGGCCGCCATAACCAGCCGCCGTCGCCTCGTCGAAGACGCGCTTCCAGACGGGAAGGTTTGGATTGTTGACGTCATCAACGCCCCAGCAGCAGGGGGCTGTCGTAATCGTGATGGTCACGGTTTTATTCCTGAAAAGTGGGGGCCGGGAAGATGTTGACGATCAACCAAGTTTCCCGGGCCAGTATTTGTCGACATATTTCTGGATTTCGGAGCGCATGAAGCGGCCGGAATCATCGGCACGCTCCTCCCAGCCGAAGACGCAGGCGGTGATGATCCCGTCGAACCCGACCGCGGCGAGTGAGGAGAAGAAGACATCCCAATTGATCTCGCCCTGGTACATATCCATGTGCTGATGGATGGTGACCTTCGCGCCCGGCGGATTGATGATGTAGCGCAGCCCTGACGATGCCTTGTGGTTATAGGTATCGGCCACATGCACATGGGCGATCAGCGGACCGGCATCGCGGATCATCCGCGCCATGTCGTCACCGAAATAGAAGGTATGCGGCGCGCAGTAGAGGAATTTGACGTTCTTCGAGCCGATGGTCTTCAGCATGTCGATCGCCGGATGCAGCGTCTCGCACCAGTCTTCCGGATGCGGTTCCATGTTGAGCGTGACGCCCTCGCGCTCGAACACCGGAACGAGCTCTTCGATCGAGCGCCACCAGGCAGCCTCGCTGTGCTCGTGGGTATGCATGCCGCCGCAGCAGCTGGCGCGGTGGCTGCGATCCGGCGACGGTCCGCGGCCGAATTCCGAATTCATCGTATCGCAGCCCATCTCGGCAGAAATCGCGATCGCTTCCTTCCAGTAGCGTACTGCCGCCTGCCGCTCGTCCTCATGCGGGCTCGCCCAGCGGTACATCGGCAGGATCGAGGCGAGCTGGAGGCCGTGATCCTTCAGAGCGGCCTTGAATTCCGCGATGCGTTCCTTGTGTGCCCGCGGGCGCACCCACCAAGGCAGAAAATCATCGCGCGGTGAGAGCTCGATATGCTCGTAGCCGAGTTCCGCCGCCTTGCGGCAGAGGTCGCGCAGGTTCAGGTGACGGTGCATATGCGGGTCGAGTGCGATCTTCATCTGGTTCCTCCGTTATCCCCCAGCGGCTTCGCGCCGGTGGATGATCGTTGATCTCATTCGTTTCGTGCTTCCGGTGCTCCTCCCGGATTGCTGGCACGATACTGCTGCAGTGCCCCATGCTCCAATGCTTCCTTGATCAAATTTGATCATTGACCGCACAGCAGACCGATGCTCTGTTGTGTCAGCTTTGGGAGTGGATGAGCCCTGATGAAGGTGACTTTGAAGGATGTCGCGACGCAGGCCGGCGTTGGCACCGCGACCGTCGAGCGCGCACTCAACGGCCGCGGCGGCGTGCGGCCGGAGACGGTTGAGAAAGTCTTCCTGGCGGCAAGACGCCTTGAATACCGGCAAAGCCTGCCGTTCGCCCATCGCGGCGTGATCCGGATAGAGGTGATCCTCGTTCGCCCGGAGACCAGTTTTTATTCGCGTCTGAACCGGGCGTTCGAGCGCATTGCAGCCTCGCTCGACGACAGCATTGTCGTTCACCGCACCTTCGTCCGCGAGGACGAGCCGGCGCAATTCGCCCACTACATCGCCAACCCGACGGCACGCCGTTCGGCGCTGATCGTGGTTGCGCCCGACCATGCCGACGTCGTCACCAGCGTGCGCGAGGCGGCCGGTCTCGGCATTCCCGTCGTCCAAATCATGACCCGTCCGGCCCCCGAACTGCCCTATGTCGGCATCGACAACTACGCTGCCGGACGCACTGCGGCTCACTACATGTCGGGCATGCTGGCGCAGCGCCCCGGTTCGTTCGTCGCTCTCTGCCACAGCGGCGCCTATGAGAACCATAAGGAGAGGATCCGCGGCTTCTCCGCCTATCTCTCAGACCACCGTTCAAACGAACATCGTTTCATCGAGGTCATGTTCGACCTTGATGACGAGCACAATGCAATCGAACTGCTGCAAGCGGCACTTCGGCGGGAGCCCGGCATCATCGGCGTCTATAGTGCAGGCGGCGACAACAAGGGTGTTGCCAGGGTGCTCGAGGCAAATAAGGCTGGGCGGTCGTTCTGGGTCGGCCACGAATTGACGGGAGAGACGCAGGACTATCTCCGCCGCGGCATCATGTCGATCGTGCTCGACCAGGCGCCGGAGGTGCAGGCGAGGCGATCGATAGATCTTGCCCTGAACAGGCTGGGTCTCATCGAGGTGGAGGTCAGCGCCGAACCGGTGCGTTTCCTGACGATCACACCGGAAAATCTCTGAGACGGGATGAGGATGCCCGGACAATCCGCTCGAATGGGCGCCCAGCGGGTTTCACGACACCGGCGTAACCTTACTGCAGCTGCGGTTTCTTAAGAAAGCTGTTGCGGTCGGCGGATTTGATGCGCAGCCAGGCTTCCCGGCCGTTCCTGAGGATCCGCATGGGGATCTCGGCGCCGGCGGGGCCGCTGCTCCAGAGCTTGCGATAGAAATCGGCCAGGCCATCGACCTCTTCGTCGCGGATCTCCGAAATGATATCGCCTTGACGCAGGCCCGCCTGGGCGGCCGGGCCGTCTTCGGCCACGCTCATGACTACCACGCCCCCATTGCTCTCGGCGGAGAAGGCGCCGAGCCAGGGCCGCGGCGGCTTGTTGACCTGGCCCCGGTTCAAGAGATCGTCGAGGATCGGCGGCAAAAGGTCGATCGGCACGACCATGTTGATATCGGCAACCTCGTCGCCATGGCTCATTTGCAGGCGAAGCGAACCGATGCCGAGAAGCTTGCCGTCCGAACCGATCAGGGCCGCGCCGCCCCATGAGGGATGGGCCGGTGCCGTAAAAATCGCCTCGTCGAGCAGATATTCCCAATAGCCGGCAAATTCCTGCCGTGCGACGATATTTGCCTCGACGAATTCTCCGATGCCATCGGCCAGCACCACGGGATCGCCGGGCTTGGCCGTGGCCGCGTCGCCGAGATCCACCGCCGGCGCATTCAGGGCCCCAAGCGCCTGGACTAGGCCGAAGCCGCTTTCCTGATCATAGGCAAGCGCATGCGCGGGAACCACGCGCCCGTCATGGGTCGTCAGCCAGACCTCTTCGGCCTCGGTGATGAGATAACCGATGGTCAGCACCAGCCCGTTGTCGCGAATGACCACGCCGCTGCCTTCCCGGACAGTGCCCAGCGTCTCCGCCGTGAAGGCATCTTCCGGAATAGAGGAACGGACGGCCACGACTGACCGTAAAATCGGATCGATATTCATACTTTCATCCCGATAGACGCCGGCGCGAAAGGCCGAAAGCCGGCGCATTCTTCCTTGAATAGGTAAGAGAATGGACGGCGGGTGCAAGACCGTATCGGACGGAATTTTGGCAGGCCAACGCGCGACCTCCCTCCGATGCCTGCACCAATCAAGGTTTCACTGAGCGCCGAGACTATCTCGCATGGCACCGGCGGGCGGCTGAGCGCGACCATATTGCCGCGGCGAGCATCCCATCACTCTCTTGAAAGCGGTGCTGAATGCGCTTTCGGATTCATAACCGAGCGACAGGGCGACACCGGCAATTGCTTCGGCCGAATTTGTCAATCGGTCACCTGCGAGAAGCATGCGCCAGCGCGTCAGATAATCCATCGGCGCAAGCCCGACCTTTTCCTTGAAGTGGAGAGCAAAACTGGACCGGGACATCGAGGCCCGTTCAGCTAGCGACTGCAAGGTCCACTTGCGGGCTGGATCGGCATGCAGGGCACCGATAGCCGCGCCGATCCGCCGGTCGGTAAGCGCGAAAAGCCAGCCGACGCCGCGCGCATTCGGCGATGCGATATGGAGGCGCAACACCTGCATGAGCATGACATGAGCAAAATGCTCCGCCATCAGAAAGCCACCCGGCTGCTGGTCGCGCAATTCGCGCGTCATCCGATCGAGGCACCAGCGCAGCACGGTGGCGTGATCGGAATCCCTCTTCACATGGACGATCGGCGGCAGGATTCCGAGAAGGATGTCCGAATTTCCTCCCGAAAAGGAAAAACGGCTGCCGATCAGGAAGAAATCGCCGCCGCCGTTGCAAGTCGCAATGCCGTCGCGGGCGATCGAATAGATCGCATCGGACGGGATCGCTTCAAGAGCCGGATCGCTGGCGAGACGAAAGGCTCGGCGGCTGGTCAGCAGAAAGCAGTCGCTTTCCTCCAGGCGGACAGCTTCGGCAACGCCATCGACGCTCAGCCAGCAGGCGCCTGAAATCACCGCGTTGAACTTGATGCCATCAGGGGGCGGAAAATCGATCGCCCAAGCACCGCCAGCGTCAAGCCCCGCGGAAACATAGCTGCGCGGTTTGAGCAATGCGAGAACATCGGATAACGGGTCCATGTAGAAATCCGGACGATGGCGAAGAGATGCCGGACTTTAGCGCATGGATCGTCTGGAGGCCACGCCTTATTCTCGCGACCGTCATCCCGAGCGACGGCAACGCGCCGCAGAACAAAGGTAATTATCATGAGTGACAAACAAGTCCCCATCCGCTCCGGATTTGGAGCCCACACGACGGCCGGCGAGGTTCTGGCCGGTCTCGATCTTTCCGGCAAGCGCGCCATCGTCACCGGCGGCCATTCCGGCCTCGGGCTCGAGACCACGCGCGCTCTGGCGGGCGCCGGCGCCAAGGTGACCATCGGCGCAAGGAGCATCGAGCCGGCGCGTAGCGCGGTCGCCGGTATCGATGGAGTAGAGATCGATCGGCTCGACCTTTCCGACCTCGAAAGCGTTCGCGCCTTTGCCGAGCGGTTCGTCGCATCTGGCCGCAGCATCGACATTCTGATCAACAGCGCCGGCATCATGGCCTGCCCGGAAACGCGTGTCGGCGACGGATGGGAGGCACAGTTCGCGACCAATCATCTCGGCCATTTCGCCTTGGTCAACCGCCTTTGGCCGGCGATCTCGCGCGGCACTCGCATCGTTTCGGTTTCCTCCGGTGGCCATCACAACTCGGCCATACGATGGGAGGATGTGCAATTCGACACCGGTTACGACAAATGGCGGGCCTACGGCCAGTCGAAGACCGCCAACGCACTTTTCGCCGTGCATCTGGACAGGCTCGGGCGCGACACCGGCATCCGCGCCTTCTCGCTGCACCCGGGCAAGATCCTTACCCCCTTGCAGCGCTATCTCGCACAGGAGGAAATGGTCAGTGCCGGCTGGATCGATGCAGACGGCAATCCGATTGATCCGACATTCAAGACACCAGCCCAGGGGGCCGCCACGCAGGTTTGGGCGGCGACCTCGCCGCAACTCGACGGTATGGGAGGCCTCTATTGCGAGGACTGCGATATCGCCATCCGCGCAACGGCTGGAGAACCCGGCGGCGTCAGCGACCATGCAGCCGACGCCGAGGAGGCGGCACGCCTGTGGATCTTGTCGGCAAGGCTGACCGGGATTGACGCTTTCGCGGCCTACGCCTGAAGCCATAGCGCGCGGCAAACCGTCGTCAATGCGCGATGAAGACGCTGCTGATGTCTTGCCGTCCTCACGCCTCACCCGGGCGGGTGAAAGCCCGATCGGCAAGCCGAGCGGATCGTCAGCACGTCATTGGCGCACACGCTGCCGAAATCGGCCTGCGACAGCGCGGTCGCCGTGCCGGATGTATTTGCGCAGATAGCAGTCACGTCCGGCGACAATCCGTCCTGCGTCGTTCTCCGGACTTGGCGCGCGACATTTTTCGTGACAGCGGCAGTGTGCAACAATATACGGTCAATCTCATCAGGAATCAGACCGACACGGATCACGACATGAAAGACTGGCATCCCGATCTCAGCCGCAGCAGCAGTCCGCGTTATATGGCGATCGCCGATGTGATCGAAATGGATCTGCGCAGCGGGCATCTGGTGGTTGGGGACCGGCTGCCGCCGCAACGTGAACTCGCCAAGCGGCTGAATGTCGATTTCACGACGGTGGCGAGAGGTTATGTCGAGGCGCAGAAGCGCGGGCTTGTCGATTCGCATGTCGGTCGAGGCACCTTCGTCACCGGTGGCGCGGACAAGGAGCGCCAGGGATTCGCGCCCGACGCCGCGCCCGATCCCCGCCGCGCCTCCATCGTCGATTTCTCGATGAACATGCCGCCGGAAACGGACGACCCGGAGCTGATCGCCCGCATGCGCGAGGGCATGTCGGCGGTGACGGCGAACCTCATTCCGCTTCTGCGCTACCAGGGCTTCGGCGGCTCCAGCATGGACAAGGAGGCTGCCGCCTCCTGGCTCAGCCGTCGCGGGCTGGTGCCCTCGCAGGAACGCATCTTCGTCACACCCGGCGCCCATCCGGCCCTGCTGGCGATCTTCGGCCTGCTGGCAAAGCCGGGCGAAACCGTGCTTTCGGAAATCATCACTTATCCCGGCATGCGCTCGATCGCCGCCCAGCTGCGGCTCAATCTGGCCGGCCTGCCGATGGACGAGGACGGTATCCTGCCGGACGCCTTTGCCGAGGCCTGCGAGAGATTGAAGCCGAAGGCGCTCTATCTCAATCCGACGCTGCAGAACCCGACGACGCTGACCATTCCGGCCAGGCGCCGCGAGGAGATCTGCGCCGTTGCCCGCAAATATCACGTGCCGATCGTCGAGGACGATGCCTATGGCTTCATTCCGCAGCATGGCCCGGCGCCGCTCGCCGCAACAGCGCCCGATCTGACCTGGCATATCGGTGGACTGGCGAAATGCATCGGCGCGGGTCTGCGACTTGCCTATGTCGTAGCGCCTGATAGCAAGGCCGTGTGGCCCTTCGTCAGCGCCATGCGCGCCAACAATGTCATGGCCTCGCCACTGACCGTGGCGCTCGCCACCCGCTGGATCGAGGACGGCACCGCCGATACGATCCTGCGTTTCATCCGTGCCGAGGCCGCCGCCCGCCAGCAAATGGTCGCCGCCATTCTGCCGGCCGGCAGCTACCGCGCCGATCCGATCAGTTTCAACATCTGGCTGCCGCTCTCCAACGGCTGGACCCGCTCCACCTTCGGCAGCCATACCCGCTCTTCCGGCATCGGCGTCGTCGCAAGCGATGCCTTCACGGTCGAGGGCACGGCACCCGAGGCCGTGCGTGTCTGCCTTGGCGGACCGATCACCCGGGAGAAACTGCAGGGCGCACTGGAATTCATGGCCCATGCGCTGGAAGGCCCGCCGGAAATGGCGGCGTCGTTCTTCTGACGCGGAACCCAGCTCCGGGCTGATCAGACACGGACGAAAGCCGGAGGCGGTCGAGATCAGATCGGTCGTGCCCAGATCTATCCGGGCATGGGCGAAGCGTAACCGTCACGTTCACGTCTGATCCGCCCTGGCTGCGCCCCCAAATGCTGCTTGAAAATCTGCAGTCAGCTTGCTGCCGGCATGCGCTGGGGAGCTCTGCGGCATTCTGGCGAATTGACTGGTAATTTCCCTATAATGTAATTATATTGCATGCAGTCATTGCAGCTATTGATCGTATCAATATTTGCGGAGCAAGAAAGCGAGATCGTCATGGACACAGAATATCCCCCACTTCCTCCGATGCAGACCGGCATCAAGGGACGCTGCCCGCGCTGCGGCCAGGGCCATATGTTCAAGGGCTTCCTGACGTTGCAGCCGGAATGCGAGGTCTGCGGTCTGGATTATTCCTTCGCCGATCCGGCCGACGGTCCGGCCTTCTTCGTCATCTGCTTCGCCTGCATCCCGAGCGTGCTGCTCGGCGTCTGGCTGGAGGTGGCCTTTTCGGCGCCGATCTGGGTGCAGCTTCTGGTCACCGGTCCCTTCATGCTCGCCACCTGCATTCCGCCGCTGCGGCCGCTGAAGGGCTGGCTGGTGGCCAGCCAGTATTTCTACAAGGCGGAAGAGGGTAAGCTTGCCTAAAGCATGTCGCGCAAAACTGTGCAGCGGTTTTGCGCAAACGACATGCGTAAAAACAAAGACCTAAAGCGCGAGGGCGAATCTGAAAGATCGCCACGCGCTTTAGGACTTGTTTAGCGTCGCGCGCAGGCGCGGCGTCGCGAAATCGAGCAGCGCCCGCAGTTTCAGGGGCACCAGTCCCTGCGCGGGATAGACGAGATGCACCGGGGCCGGCGGCGGTTCGAAATCTTGGAGCAGCGGCACCAGCAACCCGGCCATCTCGGCGCGTGCGGCCTGGTAGGAAAGCACCCGGGTGATGCCGAGGCCGGCGACGGCCGCATCGACCGCGGCCTCGGCTGTGTTGACCGCGAGCCGCGAGCGGATCGGCACGGCGAGATCATGTTTCCCCTCGATGAATGTCCAACTCAGCATCGAGGCCATACCCTCGAAGGTGACGCAGTCATGCCCGGCAATATCGCCTGGATGCCGGGGCAGGGCGTGCCGCGTCAGATAATCCGGGCTGGCATAGACCGTACGGCGGATCGCGCCGAGCCTTGTGGCGATCAGGTTGCTGTCCGGCAGGTTGCCGATCCTCAGCGCCACGTCGATGTGATCCTCGATGAGGTTCGACAGCCGGTCGCCAAGCATCAGCCGCAGATTGATATCGGGATAGGCTTTCAGGAAATCCACCACGACGGGCAGGACATGCAGCCGACCGAAGACGATCGGTGCGGTCATCGTCAACTCGCCCTTCGGGGCGCTGTATTCACCGGCTGCCGTCCGTTCCGCCTCTTCCACCCGATCGAGAATCTCCCGCGCCGCCTCGACGTAGGAGCGGCCGGCTTCCGTCAGCGTGATCTTCCGGTTGCTCCGTTGCAGCAGCTGAGCGTTGAGATGTGCTTCCAGTTCCGAAACCTTGCGGCTGACGGTTGCGAGCGGCGATCGCAGATGCCGTGAGGCGGCCGACAGGCTGCCCTGTTCGACAACGGCAAGAAGCACGGTCATGGCGTCGAGGCGGTCCATTCTATCCTTCCATGAATTGGTAGCATGCCTTCCAGATTAGCATTCTACTGCAGTCATATGGAAGGCAGTAAATTACACCGCAGATGGTTCGAAGCGGCCATCGCCAACCGCGTCCCGTCGATTCGAAGACCAGAGGAACCATCATGAAACTCTATCACCACCCGCTTTCCGGCCATGCCCACCGGGCTCACCTGTTCCTGTCGCTGCTTGGCGTACCCTATGAACTGGTCGAGGTCGACCTGGCGGCTGGCGCTCACAAGGCGCCGGACTTTCTGAAGCTCAATCCCTTTGGCCAGGTGCCGGTGCTCGACGACAATGGCACGGTCATTGCCGATTCCTCCGCCATCCTCGTCTATCTCGCGCGCAAATACGGCCGCACCGACTGGCTGCCGGAAGAGGCGGTGGCCGCGGCGCGGATACAGAAATGGCTTTCGGTCGCAGCGGGCGAGATCGCCTATGGGCCTTGTGCTGCGCGCCTGGTCACCGTCTTCGGCGCCGATTTCCGCACCGACGAGGTGATCGCCCGGGCGCACCGCATTCTGGCGCTGATCGAGGCAGAACTGGACAACCGCAGCTTCCTGCTCGGCGACAATCCTGTGATCGCCGACGTGGCACTCTACAGCTACATCGCCAATGCGCCGGAGGGCAATGTCGATATCTCGGCCTATCCAAGCGTTCGTGCCTGGCTTGCGCGCATCGAGGCGCTGCCGGGTTTCGTCGGCTTTCGCAAGACCAAGATCGGCCTTGCCGCGTGAGAAACCACCGGGGCAGGGACGCTGCCCCGGTTCCCCCAAATGCTGCCCTGAAGGAGGCCGTGATGCTGGAACAGACAAGACAGGACGCCACATCGCCCTGGCATAAGGGTGAACTCGCCATGCAGCGCAGCGTCGGTGTCGCCGAACGCATGGACGGGCCGGGCCGTAATTTCGTCCGCAAGGCCATGCCGGAGCAGCATCGCGCCTTCTTTCCGATGCTGCCTTTCGTCGTGCTCGGCGCCGTCGATGCGAAGGGCGATGTCTGGGCAACGGTCAGGGCCGAGCGCCCGGGTTTCATGGTCTCACCGGAGCCGGAGATTCTCGATGTCCGCCTGCCGCGCGACGCGGCCGATCCTGCCGATGCCGGCATGGAGGATGGCGACGCAATCGGAATGCTCGGCATCCAGCTCGAGACGCGGCGGCGCAACCGGCTGAACGGCGTGATCCGCAGGACGGATCCTGGAGCTTTCCAGGTGCACGTCGGCCAGAGCTTCGGCAATTGCCCGCAATATATCCAGCTTCGCTCTTCCGCCTTCGTCCGCGATCCCGATGTGCCCACAGCGATGCCGCCGCTACACTCTGGCCAACTCGACGATCGGGCGCTAGGGATGATTGAGGGTGCGGATACCTTCTTTGTCGCCTCCTATGTCGACCGGGAGAACGGCGAGCGGCAGGTGGACGTGTCCCATCGCGGCGGCAATGCCGGCTTCGTGCGTGTCGGCGCCGACGGCGTGCTGACCGTTCCAGACTTTCCCGGCAATCGGTTTTTCAACACGCTGGGCAATTTCCTCGTCAATCCGAAGGCGGGGCTGGTCTTCATCGATTTCGAAAGCGGCGACATGCTGCAGATGACCGGAAAGATCGAGGTGCTGCTGGATTCGCCCGAGGTCGCCAGCTTTCAACGGGCGGAACGGCTGTGGCGTTTCACGCCGGAAGAGATCGTGCTTCGCCCGGATGCCCTGCCGCTGCGGTGGAGCCGGCCTCCCGGCCTTTGAGAAATGCCGCCTCGAAGCGGCTTGTCAATCATTGTACCGATCGGTACAATGATAACTGCTCAGTACAGGAGCGCCCCGGAGAACCCATGTCCAGCCTCGTCCCGCCTTTCACCCTTGAGACCGCCACCCAGAAAGTCCGTCTTGCCGAGGACGGCTGGAACAGCCGTGATCCCGAGCGCGTCTCGCTCGTCTATACGCCGGACAGCCGCTGGCGGAACCGCGCCGAATTCATCACCGGCCGTGCCGAGATCGTCGCCTTCCTCACCCGCAAATGGGCAAAGGAGCTGGATTACCGGCTGATCAAAGAGATCTGGGCCTTCACCGATCATCGCATCGCCGTGCGCTTCGCCTATGAATGGCACGATGACAGCGGCAACTGGTTCCGCTCCTATGGCAACGAGAACTGGGAATTCGACGTCGCCGGTTTGATGCAGCGCCGCTTCGCTTGCATCAACGACCTGCCGATCCGGGAATCGGAGCGCAAGTACCATTGGCCGCTCGGCCGGCGGCCGGACGAGCATCCCGGCCTGACCGAGCTCGGTCTCTGATCAAGGAAGTTCGCGGGTGAAAACTGTCTACGAACGTGCCGACATCGTGCCGCTGCTCGCCGAAATCTTCCGCGAGCTCGGCTATGAGGGCACGTCGCTCAGCCGCATCACCGAACGCACCGGCATCGGCAAGGGCAGCCTTTACCACTTCTTTCCCGGCGGCAAGGAGGAGATGGCGGGCGCGGTACTCGCCGATGTCGATGGCTGGTTCGAACATGCGATCTATCAGCCGCTGAGAAAGGACGACGCCGATCAGGCGATTGCGGCGATGTGGACGAATGTGAACGACTACTTCTGCTCCGGCCGTCGCATCTGCCTCGTCGGTGCCTTCGCGCTTGACGAGACCCGCGAACGGTTTTCGGCAGAGATCGGCGATTATTTCATCCGCTGGATCGACGCCTTGCGGTCAGCGCTGATGCGGGCAGGCTGCCCTGAGGGGGAGGCGCAAACGCTCGCCGAGGAGGGCGTCGCGGGTATTCAGGGCGCGCTGGTGCTATCGCGTGCGCTGGACGACAGGATGGTTTTCACCCGGGCCTTGGACACGCTGGCGAAACGGCTTGATGCTGTTATGCGATGAGGGGGTGGTGATGTGATGAGGGGGCAAACCGCTGGGACGTTTATTGTAACTATGAAAAAATTCACCCGGCCACGAGTGACTGGCCGGGGCATTGATCGGGCGCTGCGCGGCGCTCGAGCTTACATCGGTAGCGTTTTGCGTCTATTTCAGCGTTGTTGTTGAGGCTGCTGGGCCGGGCGCGTATTTTCCCGTTCAGGGCGAACCTGGCGCCATTCGTTTTCCATCTGGTCGACGACATGCTGGGGAATGGTGGTTTGGCTATTGGCGGGCGTCTGCATCGGAAGTCTCCTCTGTTCGTGGTAAGGCTTCGGGGCAAGAAGATGCATTGCATAAGACAAAAGGCGTGTAAATCAGTGGCTTAAACACTTTAAACGATTAAATCGAATTTAATCGATTAAGAGGGTTTTAACGATGATATTCGAGGGAAGCGCGGAATGGTTGTCCACATGGACCGGGCATTCTTTTTCGATGTTGTGCGGCACGGACTCTTCAAGGGAGATCTGACGCAGCCTCAGGTAGTGGGTATCACGGCGATCCTCGACGCCTGGGAAGAACGGTTTGCCGATGCCGACCGGCGGTGGCTCGCCTATGTCCTCGCAACCGCTTACCACGAGACCGCTTATACGATGCAGCCGGTGCGCGAGACGCTGGCGCAAAGCGATATGCGCGCGGTCGAGATCCTCGAGACGGCCTTTGCCGCAGGCCGGCTCTCCTGGGTGAAGACGCCCTACTGGCGGCCGGACGAGGATGGTCGCAGCTGGCTCGGACGCGGCCTGGTGCAGCTCACCCACAAGCGGAACTACGAGGCGATGAGTGTGCTGACGGGGATCGATCTCGTTGCCGATCCCGACCGGGCGATGGAGATGGATGCGGCAGTGACGATCCTGATCGAGGGCATGCTGCAGGGCAGCTTTACCGGCCACAGGCTCGCCGATCACCTGAACGCGACGACCGCGGACTGGGTGAATGCGCGCCGCATCGTCAATGGCACAGACCGGGCGGAAAAGCTCGCCGCCTATGCCATGGTCTTCGATGCGGCGATACGTCCCGATGCGGCCCGTGGCATGCTCGCGCGGTTGAAGGCCTGGGGCGCGCATGTTATCGCCCGGCTGACAGCTGGAGTGCGGCGCGTCCGATAGGATGCGCCAAGGTCGCTCCATCATTTTGATAAATCTGACAGGAGCTTCCGCGTGATCCGTCATATCGTATTCTTCACCGTGCAGGAGGAACATCTGCAGGAGGTGAGGGCCGGGCTTTCTATACTGACCGGCATTCCGCATGCGCGGCTGCTTGAAATCGGCACCAATGTGAAGACCGATCAGTTGGGCACCGAGATCGATCTCGTGGTCTATGGCGAATTCGACGACGAGGCGGCCCTTGCCGCCTACAAGGCGCATCCCGATTATCAGCTCTCGATCGATCGCGTGCGGCCGCTCCGCGAAAAGCGCATCGCCGCCGATTACGACAGCCGCACGGCGGTGACGCGGCCGCTCTGACTTGCGGAAGCGTTGGGCCACGCTGTATTCCATTGAAATTTCAAATGGATGAATGATTGTCCGGATTCGGATCGCTCTGAAGCTGGCTCAACTTCCGAACCACCGGACTCAACTTTCGAAAAAGCGGCGGCAAGCGATTCTAAAGATTCGCCAAACCGGCTGTTGGTTCATGGTCAGATTGCCCCAGCGGTTGCGGCGTGGACGGAGAGCCGCTCTCGTCCAGGCGTGGATGATAATCAGGAAATATTAAGAACGGCTGATTCCGACGCACGGGCGCCGCGCACCAGCGCCATCAGCATCAGCACGAAGATGAGCGACAATGCCGCCAGAACGGCGCAGGCGGCGAGCGCCGGGCCGGTGCCGGCGCGGTCGAGGATGGCGGTGAAGATGACCGGGGCGACGGCATTGGCGAGGTTCTGCGGCAGCGATAGTCTGGCCGATTGCAGTCCGAATTCGCGCGGTGAGAACAGCGCCAGCGGCAGCAGCGCGCGGGCGACGGTCATGACGCCGGTGCCGAACCCGTAAAACAGGACAAAGGTGACGAGCAACGGCGTCGACGGGCTGGCAATCAGCATAATAACGAAGCTCATCATCATCAGACTGATGCCCATGACCGCGCTGAGCATGGGGTTGCCGCGCCGGCCAAGCAGCATATCGAGGAAACGTGCCGAGATGCCGAGGATGCCGCGTGCCGAGCCGAGCTGCAGCGCAAAGGCCGGCGAAGCGCCGGACTGGCGGAAGATTTCGAGCAGTGATGGCGAGATGCCGAAGGTGACGAAGGTCGAGATCGTCGTCGCCGCGGCGATCAGCAGAAAGGCTTTGCGCTGCTTGGCCTTCGACAGCGGCACCGGAGCGATTTCGGCTGTGCCGCCGTCGACATGTGTTGCGATCGCCTTCGGCAGGGCGAAAAGATGCAGCGGCAGGCAGACGAAGAATTGCAGCGCCGCACAAACCAGGAAGGTGAGGCGCCAGCCGACCGCCTCGTTGAGCAGGCTGAGGATCGGCCAGAAGATGGCGCTCGAAAGCCCGGTAAACAGCATCAGGATGGCGATTACGCGTTTGCCGTTCGCTCCTTCGCGCTCGACGACGGCGGTATAGGCTGGTGCCGAGAGACCGAACGCGCCGCCGATGCCGATGATGATCCAGGCGCCGGCATAGAGCACGATGCCGTTTGCGGCAGCCAGCAGAAGCAGGCCAAGCGCAAAGGTCAGCGAGGCGGCCGAAAGCACCCGAGCAGCACCATAGCGGTCGAGCCAGCGGCCGGTTGCCGGACCAACGATGGCGCTGACCACCATCATGATCGTCAGGCCGGCAAACACCGCCTCGTTCGGCAGGCCGAGATCGGGCGCCACAACGCGGCCCATGACACCGAGCATGTCGAAAGTCGTGCCCCAGCCGATCAGCTGGGTAACGGCAAGGACGGTGACCGTCTGCGCCGAGCGGAAGCGGGAGGATTTTGGCATTGGTGCTGAAACGGTCTGAAATGTGGGGCAGCAAGACATAACAGTTTCAACCGACCGGTGAAAGCTGCGGTCGGCCGGAATCAGAAGATTGCGGCCGATTCGCAGACAGAGATTATGGTGCCGGTGCTGCCGGCTCCCCACCTTTCGGGAGGTCATGAAGAACGCGTGGATCCCAAGGCTGGAGGGAATCGTTTTGAGCGCTACGGCGGCCGCCGGAGCTTGCCGCGGCAGCGGTTTCCAGGTGCTGAAACAGGGTGTCCCGAACAATCGAGAACAGTTCTAAACGCCCTGCATTACAGCGCATTCATTTGCCATTCAGGTCGCGTGAGTACATATTCGGGGCAAGTTGGCATTACCTTGGAAGCATAACACATGGCCTTTCCTCTGAGCGTCGCAGCATTGGCCGCCGGACTGGTGGTATCGGCGCCCTCACCGGACGCCGCGGGCACTTTTGTCGTGCGTATCGGAGGCGATTGCAGCGCCGCCGCAGCCCAGGTCGTCGAGCAGACGGGCGGCCAGCTCCTGTCCGTGCAACCGGTGGGCGATACCTGCATCATCACCGTTCTCGTGTCCGGCAATGGCCAGCGTCCACGCAAGGTGACGGTAAAGGTTCCGATGTAGGCGGAATCGGCTTATTCAGGACATTGAACGATTTGAAGCGGACGAAGGCGGACCGATGCGCATCCTGGTAGTCGAAGACGACGTTAATCTGAACCGGCAGCTGGCCGACACGCTGAAAGAGGCGGGCTATGTCGTCGACCAGGCGTTCGACGGCGAGGAAGGCCATTTCCTCGGCGACACCGAACCCTATGACGCCATCATCCTCGATATCGGCCTGCCGGAGATGGACGGGGTTACCGTTCTTGAAAAATGGCGCGGCGCCGGCCGCGGTGTGCCGGTGCTGATCCTGACGGCGCGCGACCGCTGGAGCGACAAGGTCGCCGGCATCGACGCCGGTGCCGACGACTACGTCACCAAGCCCTTCCATGTCGAGGAAGTGCTGGCCCGCATTCGGGCGCTTATCCGGCGCGCAGCCGGGCATTCCTCATCCGAGATCATCTGCGGGCCGGTGCGGCTCGATACTAAATCCTCGAAGGCGACGGTCAACGGCACGACGCTGAAGCTGACCTCGCACGAATATCGCCTGCTTTCCTATCTCATGCATCACATGGGCGAGGTCGTCTCGCGCACGGAACTGGTCGAGCATATGTACGATCAGGATTTCGACCGCGATTCCAACACGATCGAGGTCTTCGTCGGCCGCCTGCGCAAGAAAATGGGGGTCGACCTGATCGAAACGGTGCGCGGTCTTGGTTACCGTATCCAAGCGCCGAAACATGCGAATTAAGTCGCTCACCGCACGTGTGTTGTTGCTGACCACGGTCTGGTCGACGGTGGCGCTGGTGGTGATCGGTCTGCTGATCTCCACCCTCTACCGCAAGAGCGCCGAACGCGGTTTCCAGGATCTGTTGCGGGCGCAGCTCTACAATGTCATCAATTCGGTGACGATCGGCGATCAGGGCGCGCTCAGCGGCAGCCCGCAGCTCGGCGACCTGCGTTTTGCCCAGCCGAAGACCGGCTGGTACTGGGTGGTGGAGCCGCTCGGCACCTATACGACCGCACCGCTGGTGTCGCCTTCGCTCGGCTCGGCGCTCATTGCGGTTCCCTCCGTGGTCGAGGCGCCCTTCGACAAGAATTACGAGCGCTACTACCAGGTGACGGATGCTTCCGGGAACCGCGTGCAGGTAGCCGAAACCGAAGTGGTGCTCGATACCGACGGGCGCGCGGCGCGCTTCCGCGTCACCGGCAACGTCGATGTCGTCGAAGACGACGTGCGCACCTTTTCCCACAGCCTCTATCTGGCGCTCGCCGGTTTCGGCGTCGGCAGCCTGATCGTCAACGCGCTGGCGATTCTCTACGGCCTTAAGCCGCTCGACAAGGCACGCGCCGCGCTGGAGCGCATCCGCGCCGGCGAGAGCGAACAGCTGAAAGGCGACTTCCCGCGCGAAATCCTGCCGCTCGCCAACGAGGTGAACGCGCTGATCGACAGCAATCGCCGCATCGTCGAGCGAGCCCGCATGCAGGTCGGCAATCTCGCGCATTCGCTGAAGACGCCGATCGCCGTGCTCCTCAACGAGGCGCGCGTGCTCGAAAAATCCCATGGCGAGCTGGTGCGCAGCCAGGCGGAATCGATGCAGGGGCAGGTGCAGTCCTATCTCAATCGGGCGCGCATCGCCGCGCAGCGCGAATCCGTGCTCGCCCGCACCGATGCCGAGCCGGCGCTTGAACGGCTGGTGCGCGTCATGCGCCGGCTGAACGTCGATACCGAATTCGATCTGGTCGTCTCGCCACCGCATCTGGCCGTTGCCATGGAGCAGCAGGATCTCGAGGAGACCGTCGGCAATCTCCTGGAAAATGCGGCGCGTTTTGCCAAGAGCAGGGTGCGGCTTTCGGCCGTCGAGGCCGGCGAGGATGTGAAGGGGGTAGAGGCGAGCGCGCGCCGCCACTGGGTGGAGCTCGCCGTCGAGGATGACGGGCCGGGCCTGGAGCCGGACCAGATCCGCGAGGCGCTGAAGCGCGGCCGCAGGCTCGATGAAAGCAAACCCGGAACCGGACTCGGCCTTTCGATCGTCACCGAGATTTCCAACGAGTACCAGGGACGGCTCGAGCTTTCCCGCGGTGAATGGGGCGGGCTGAAGGCGAAGCTTATCCTGCCCGGCGTCACAAAGGATGTTGCATGAGCAACTGCTTGATGTCACAAAGATACTGGCAAATGTATAGCATGCTTTGCCTTAATGCTGACACGGGGACGCTGCACTTCGATCGGCTGAAATTGACCCCTGATCGTGGTTCGACGCAATGATTTTACGCTCGCAAGGCATGATCGTTTCCGCTCTTCTCGTCGCCGTCGCGCTGTCCGGCTGCACGACGACGAAGAGTGCCGCTTCGCGCGGCATTTTTTCGAGCAAGCCCTCGGCATCGGCCGCCTTCATCACCGCGCTCCAGGGCGGCATCGTCGGCCGCAGCAGCGTGAGCTTGACCGACAGCGACAAGCAGCGGGCGCTCGAGGCGGAATATCGGGCGCTGGAAGGGGCGGCAGTCGGCCAGCCGATGCTCTGGACCGGTAAGGACGTGACCGGCAAGGTGGTCGCGGCGGCACCCTATCAGGTCGGTTCGCAGAACTGCCGGCAATATACCCATACGCTCACCGTCGACGGCAAGGACACCGTGGTGCGCGGCGCTGCCTGTCGCAACGACGACGGCAGCTGGTCGCCGCTCTGAATTGCGGCCAATAGAGCGCCGCGCGTCCGACAGGACACGCTAAAGACGCTCTATCACTTTAAATGGCGCATGATCCTTTCCGAAAATCGATTCCGATTCTCGGGGTTATGCGCTAGCCTCAAATCTTCGTCATTCCGGCTTTGGCAGTTGGAATGACGGCGCGCTTCACGTATTTGGGCGACATGCTGTTCTGGATTCTCGTTGCCGTTATGACGGCAGCCCTCGCCGTTATCCTGCTCTACCCCCTTCTGCGCGGAGCGAAGGCGGCGGAGAATATCCGCGCGGGCGAGGCGGCGGTCTATCGCGACCAGTTGCGCGAACTTGACCGCGATCTCAACGGCGGGCTGATCACCCCGGAGGAAGCCGATTACGCCAGGGCGGAAATCGGCCGGCGGCTGATCGCCGTCTCTGCCGATGAGCCGGCTGAGACGGCGAAACCCCCAGGGCATCACCGTTTCACCGAGGCCGTCGTGCTCCTGGTCCTGCCGGTTCTCGGGCTCTGTCTTTATTTGACGACGGGCAGGCCGGACCTGCCCTCGCAGCCGCTGGAAGCGCGGCTGGAAAATCCCGGCAACGACGTGGCGGTGCTGATCACCAAGGCGGAACGGCACCTGGCTGAGAAGCCCGATGACGGCAAGGGCTGGGACGTGCTGGCGCCGATCTATTTCCGCACGATGCGCGTCAACGATGCGCAACTGGCCTATCGCAACGCGATCCGGCTTCTCGGTCCGAGCCCGGCCCGGCTCGACGGGCTTGCCGAGACGTTGATGGCGGTCTCGGACGGCGTGGTGACGGAGGAGGCGCGGCAAGTGCTGGAACAATCGCTGACGCTGGAACCTGACAATCCGCGTGCCCGCTTCTACATAGCCCTCAGCATGGAGCAGGCGGGACGGTCAAAAGAGGCGCGCCAGGCTTTTGAGACTCTGGCAAAACAATCGCCCGCCGATGCGCCCTGGCTGCCGTTGGTCAACGAGCATATCGCCATGAACGGCGGCGCGAAGGCGAGGGTTGATCCGGCTGCCCCGGGCAATCCCACGCAGCAAGATGTGGCGGCGGCCGAGACTATGAGCGCGGGCGACCGGCAGCAGATGATCCGCGGCATGGTCGAGAGCCTCGATGCCAAGCTTAGCGAGGAACCGAACAATTTCGAAGGATGGGTGCGGCTCGTCCGCTCTTATGCCGTATTGAACGACAAGGATCGCGCGGCAGGCGCCCTGAAGCGCGGGCTTGCGGCCTTTCCGCCGCCCGGCGAACAGGGCAGGCAATTGCTGGCGCTTGCCAGGGAACTCGGCATAGCCACGGAGGGAGCGACGCAATGACGCGCAAGCAGAAGCGCCTTGCGGTGATCGGCGGCGGCATGGGCTTCATCATCGCCGCCGTGCTGCTGGTCATGTTCGCCTTCGCCCAATCGGTCGCCTATTTCTACATGCCGGCCGATCTCGCCAAGACGCCGGTGGCGCCGGAAACCCGCATCCGCCTCGGCGGGCTGGTCGGCGAGGGCAGCGTCGTGCGCGGCACAGGCTCGACGGTGGAATTTGCCGTCACCGACGGCAGCACCAATGCCGTGAAGGTCAAATATACCGGTATTCTCCCCGATCTCTTCCGCGAGGGCCAGGGTGTCGTCACCGAAGGCATGTTTGCCACTGGCACGAACGTTTTCGTCGCCGACACCGTGCTTGCCAAGCATGACGAGACCTATATGCCGAAGGATGTGGCCGACAGGCTGAAATCCCAGGGGCTGTGGAAGGAAGGCCAAGGCCAGGAAGGTCCTGGGAAGCAAGGCCCAGGAAAGGAAAGCCAAGCGCAGGAAGTGAAGGCGACGCCATGATCATCGAGATCGGCCATTACGCGCTGGTGCTGGCGCTCGCCACGGCGCTCATCCTTTCCATCGTGCCGGTAATCGGAGCCCGTCGTCACGACCGGGCGATGATGGATGTGGCGACGATCGGCTCGCTGGCAATGTTTGCGCTCGTGGCCTTCTCCTTCGCCGTGCTGACCTATGCCCATGTCGTCTCGGATTTCTCGGTCGAGAACGTCTGGGAGAATTCGCATTCGCTGGTGCCGCTGCTCTATAAATATTCCGGTGTCTGGGGCAATCACGAGGGATCGATGATGCTCTGGCTGTTGATCCTGACACTGTTCAGCGCGCTCGTCGCCGTCTTCGGCCGCAATCTGCCGGAGACGCTCAAGGCCAATGTATTGGCCGTGCAGGCCTGGATTTCGGTCGCCTTCACGCTGTTCATTCTTTTGACCTCCAATCCCTTCCTCCGTCTCGATCCGGCGCCGGCCGAGGGCCGCGATCTCAATCCGGTTCTTCAGGATGTCGGCCTCGCGATCCACCCGCCGCTGCTTTATCTCGGTTATGTCGGCTTCTCCGTCTGCTTCTCCTTTGCCGTCGCTGCCCTCCTGGAAGGACGTATCGACGCCGCCTGGGCGCGCTGGGTGCGGCCCTGGACGCTGGCGGCCTGGACCTTTCTGACGCTTGGCATCGCCATGGGCTCCTACTGGGCCTACTACGAGCTCGGCTGGGGCGGCTGGTGGTTCTGGGATCCGGTGGAAAACGCCTCCTTCATGCCGTGGCTCGCCGGCACCGCACTGCTGCATTCGGCGCTCGTCATGGAAAAGCGCGAGGCGCTGAAGATCTGGACGGTGCTGCTTGCCATCCTCACTTTCTCGCTGTCGCTGATGGGCACCTTCCTGGTGCGCTCCGGCGTGCTGACTTCGGTGCATGCCTTTGCCAGCGACCCCTCCCGCGGCGTCTTCATTCTTTGCATTCTGCTGATCTTCATTGGCGGGGCGCTGTCGCTGTTTGCCTTCCGCGCGCCGAAGCTGTCGGCAGGTGGGCTGTTTGCGCCGATTTCGCGTGAGGGCGCGCTCGTCGTCAACAATCTGATCCTGACGGTTGCCTGCGGCACGGTGCTGACGGGCACGCTCTATCCGCTGCTGTTGGAAACGCTGACCGGCGACAAGATTTCCGTCGGAGCGCCCTTTTTCAACCTGACCTTCGGCCTGCTGATGGCGCCGCTGATCGTCATCGTGCCCTTCGGGCCGATGCTGGCCTGGAAGCGCGGCGATCTGCTCGGCGCCCTGCAGCGGCTCTATGTCGTCGCAGGTCTGGCCTTCCTTGCCGCGCTGGCCTTCTTCTATATCGAACATGGCGGGCCGGTGCTTTCGGTGCTCGGCCTCGCTGCCGGGCTGTTCCTCATCTTCGGTGCGATCGCCGATCTCTGGTATCGGGCCGGCATCGGTAAGGTCGCGGCAAGCCTTGCCTGGCGCCGGCTTTCCGGCCTGCCGCGTTCGGCCTTCGGCACGGCCCTTGCCCATGCCGGGCTCGGCGTCACCGTGCTCGGCATCGTCGCGGTTACGACGTTTGAGACGGAGCACGTCATCGAGATGAAGCCGGGGCAGGTGACCGAGGCCGGCGGTTACAGCCTGCATTTCGACGGCATGCAGCCGGGGACCGGGCCGAACTATACCGAGGACCGCGGCCACTTCACCATCCGCCGCGCCGGTGTCGCAGTTGCCGATACCTGGTCGGCCAAGCGCCTTTACACTGCTCGCCAGATGCCGACGACGGAGGCCGGCATCCTGACCTTCCGGCTCAGTCAGCTCTATGTATCGCTCGGTGACGCCACCAAGGACGGTGGCATCGTCGTGCGCATCTGGTGGAAGCCGTTCATTCTTTGCATCTGGGGCGGAGCGGTGTTCATGGCCTTCGGCGGCCTCGTCTCGCTCAGCGACAGGCGCCTGCGTGTCGGTGCGCCGCGCCGCAAGGCGAAGCCGGCAAGGCCGGCAGCTCCCGCAATGGAGCCGGCGGAATGATGCGGCGTCTGCTCCTCGCTGTCGTTTTGCTGCTGATGGCGGCCCCCGCCTTTGCCGTCAATCCGGACGAGGTGCTGGCCGATCCGGCGCTCGAAGCGCGCGCCCGCGCCCTTTCGGCGGAACTGCGCTGCATGGTCTGCCAGAACCAGTCGATCGACGATTCCAACGCCGATCTGGCCAAGGACCTGCGCCTGCTGGTGCGCGAGCGCATCGCCGATGGCGACAGTGACGAGGCGGTGCTGAGCTATATCGTCTCGCGCTACGGCGAGTTCGTGCTGCTGAAGCCGCGTGTCAGCATGAAGACGGTGCTGCTCTGGGGCGCACCGGTGCTGCTGGTGCTCGCCGGCGGGATGTCACTGCTGGTCTTTGCGCGCAAGAGGGCCGGCAAGCCGACCGGCAGCAAGCTGACGGCAGACGAGCAGGCGAAGTTGAGCGAGCTTCTCAAGAAATAATCGACCAGGCTGGCCGGCAGGCGAGCATTTCTAGCCGCCAGAGAGGCCGGCGGCACGTTTGGCCGAAAACAAACCTTGCAAACATTACGAACTTTTCATTGGCCGGACAGTTCGCAGTAAGGTGCGGCGTCCTATATCTTTCGTCATCGACTGATCCGGCGTCGCCGGTCTGAAGATCTAAGAACAAGAGAAGGTGCTCCAATGCTCAAGAATTTCAACGGACGTCCGTCCCTCGCTACTGTGCTCAAGGCTTCTACCGTCGCCGGTATCACAGCCGCTGTGCTCGCAACCGGCGTTCCGCTCGAAATCACCCGGTCTTATGCCGAAGCTGTCAAGGTTCAGGCGCCTGCCGTTCCGAGCTTCGCCAATGTCGTCGACGCCGTTTCGCCGGCCGTCGTTTCCGTCCGGGTCGAAAACCGCGTCAATCCCGTCTCCGACAACAACAATGACGGCTTCTCCTTCGATTTCAACGGCCGCGGCTTCGACGACCTTCCCGATGATCATCCGCTGAAGCGGTTCTTCAAGCAGTTCGGCCAGGATCCGAATGATCAGCAGGGCCATTCCAGGCGCTTCGGCCAGAACGGCCCGAATGGTGGTCCGGGCGGCAAGGGTCGCCTCCGCCCCGTCGCCCAGGGTTCCGGCTTCTTCATCTCCGAGGACGGCTATATCGTCACCAACAACCACGTCGTTTCTGATGGCCAGGCCTTCGTCGCTGTCACGAATGACGGCACCGAGCTCGATGCCAAGCTGATCGGCAAGGATCCGCGCACCGACCTCGCCGTGCTGAAGGTCGACGGCAAGGGCAAGAAGTTCACCTACGTCAACTGGGCAGACGACAACAACGTCCGCGTCGGCGACTGGGTCGTTGCCGTCGGCAACCCCTTCGGCCTCGGCGGCACGGTCACGGCCGGCATTGTCTCGGCCCGCGGCCGCGATATCGGCTCCGGTCCTTATGACGATTACCTGCAGGTCGATGCCGCGGTAAACCGCGGCAACTCCGGCGGCCCGACCTTCAATCTCAGCGGCGAAGTCGTCGGCATCAACACCGCAATCTTCTCGCCGTCGGGCGGCAGCGTCGGCATCGCCTTCGCCATTCCCGCCTCGACCGCCAAGGATGTCGTCGCCGATCTGATGAAGGACGGCCAGGTCTCGCGCGGCTGGCTGGGTGTGCAGATCCAGCCGGTGACCAAGGATATCGCCGAATCCATCGGTCTCTCCGAGCCGAGCGGCGCCCTTGTCGTCGCCCCGCAGGCCGGATCGCCGGGTGACAAGGCCGGCATGAAGGCCGGCGACGTCGTCACCGCGCTGAACGGTGAGACGATCAAGGATGCGCGTGATCTCAGCCGCCGCATCGGCGCGATGCAGCCGGGCAGCAAGGTCGAGCTTTCGGTCTGGCGCGCCGGCAAGGCCCAGCCTCTCACCGTCGAACTCGGCACGTTGCCGATCGACCAGAAGGATGCGTCCGCCGATGACAGCAATCAGCCGCAGCAGCCTGAGGCACCGGCTTCCGAAAAGGCGCTTGCCGATCTCGGCCTGACGGTCGGCCCGTCTGACGACGGCAAGGGCCTGGCGATAACAGACATCGATCCGAACTCCGACGCCGCTGACAAGGGCATCAAGGAAGGCGAAAAGATCACCTCGGTCAACAACCAGGAGGTCTCCAGCGCCGACGATATCGTCAAGGTGCTGAACCAGGCAAAGAAGGACGGGCGCACCCGCGCGCTCTTCCAGATACAGTCCAATGAAGGAAGCCGTTTCGTAGCGCTTCCGATCAACGGCCAGGGCTGATCCCTAAGACAACTTGGAGCCGTGCGGACGAAACTCCGCGCGGCTCGATTCTTCTGCCTTTTGAAGGATGATCACGATGAGCGCCGCCCCGCAGGAAGATGCTTTGAGCCTTGCCGAAACGCAGCCGGCGGGTAATGTCGGCCGCATGAAGATTCTCATCATCGAAGATGATCTCGAGGCTGCCGCCTACCTCACGAAAGCCTTTCGCGAGGCGGGTATCGTTGCCGATCACGCCAGCGACGGCGAGAGCGGCCTGTTCATGGGGTCGGAAAATACCTACGACGTCATCGTCATCGACCGCATGCTGCCGCGCCGGGACGGGCTTTCCGTCATCAGCGAGTTGCGCCGCAAGGCCATCCATACGCCGGTCCTCATCCTCTCGGCGCTCGGCCAGGTCGATGACCGCGTGACCGGTCTTCGTGCCGGCGGCGACGATTACCTGCCGAAGCCCTATGCCTTCAGCGAGTTGCTGGCACGCGTCGAGGTGCTCGGCCGCCGCAAGGGCACGCCGGATCAGGACGTCGTCTATCGCGTCGGCGATCTCGAACTCGACCGGCTCTCCCATGAGGTGCGCCGCGGCGGCAAGGAGATCCCGCTGCAGCCGCGCGAATTCCGCCTGCTGGAATATCTGATGAAGAATGCGGGCCAGGTGGTGACCCGCACCATGCTGCTCGAAAATGTCTGGGACTATCACTTCGACCCGCAGACCAACGTCATCGACGTTCATGTCTCGCGCCTGCGCTCGAAGATTGAAAAGGACTACAACCAGCCGCTCCTGAAGACCATTCGCGGCGCGGGGTACATGATCAAGGATGAGGGATGAGCCGTTTCAGGGTTCTCTTCAAGTCCACAGCAGTCCGCCTTTCGGCACTCTACATTCTCCTTTTCGCCATCTGCGCCGCGACGCTCGTCTTCTATGTGACGGCGATGTCGGAGCGGCTGCTGACGGGCCAGATCCGCGACGCCGTCAGGCAGGAGGTGGAGCAGGTGCAGCGCGCCTATGACACCGGCGGCATGAACCTTCTCCTGCGCACGATGGAGCGGCGTGCACGCCAGCCTGGAGCCAACCTCTACATCATCGCCGGTCCCTCCGGCGATATTCTCGCCGGCAACGTCGCCTCGGTGCAGCCGGGTGTCTTCGAGGAGATCGGCTGGACCTCCGCGCCCTTCGGCTACCAACGCTATACTGACGGCGGGGGTGTCGAGCGCCGCCACAAGGCAATCGCCAATATTTTCGTGCTCGACAATGGCCTCAGAATCCTGATCGGCCGCGACCTCGGCGACCCCGAGCGTTTCCGTCTGCTGGTGCGCCAGGCGCTGATGGTGGCCTTGGCGATCATGGGGCTCGGCGCCATCATCATCTGGTTCGGCATCGGCCGCAACGCGCTGAAACGCATTGACCGCATGTCGGATGCCAGCAAGAAGATCATGGCCGGCGACCTGTCGCAGCGCCTGCCGGTGGGCGGATCCGGCGATGAATTCGACCGCTTGTCGATGTCGCTGAATACCATGCTGGAGCGCATCGAGAAGCTGAACGAGGGACTGCGGCAGGTCTCCGACAACATCGCCCACGATCTCAAGACGCCGTTGACGCGGCTGCGCAACAAGGCGGCCGATGCGCTCGGTGTCGCCGATGGCGAGGCGCGGCGCACCGCGCTGGAAGGCATCATTTCCGAATCGGACCAGTTGATCCGCACCTTCAACGCGCTGTTGATGATCTCCCGCGTCGAGGCCGGATCGGTCGCCGCCGAGATGTCGCCGGTGGAGCTTTCGGCCATCGTCGCCGACAGCGCCGAGCTTTACGAGCCGGCGGCGGAGGAGGCCGGGCTCGGCCTCAGCTCCAGCATCGAGCCGGATGTCGAGGTGCAGGGCAATCGAGAGCTGATCGGCCAGGCAATCTTCAATCTGCTCGACAATGCCATCAAATATTCCTCCGATACGGAAGGGGCGGGCAAGGTATCGCTGAAGCTTTCCCGCCGCCCGGATGGCATCTGCCTTTCGGTCGCCGACCATGGGCCGGGCGTTCCGGCCGACAGGCGCGACGACGTGGTGAAGCGCTTCGTCCGCCTCGATGAAAGCCGCTCGAAGCCGGGAACGGGGCTCGGGCTTTCGCTGGTGGAAGCGGTGATGGAGCTGCACAACGGCCGGTTGGAACTCTCCGATACCGATCCCGACAAACCTGAAAAGCGCGGATTGACCGTCAGCATGATCTTCCCCGCCAAGGCTGCCTGAGCTTTTCCGCCGAAATACGATGGGTTGAATCGTATATTGGCGGTTTGCCGCCAAGACCCTAGTTTAATGCCGGTCGAAGGAGGCGTTTCCGCGATTCTGCGGGACCGTTCCTTAGGCGCTAAAGCAGGGAGAGCGCATGCTGACGAAATCGACGCATGGCCTGAAGGATGTGGCCGAAGGGCTGCTACGTCCGCTGAACCAGACGGAGTTGAAGCTGGCGTTGGCCGACCTCCAGGAGGCCGGCGGACACGAGCCGTCGGTGGCGGCGATGCTGAAGACGGAAGGCCCGCTTCGCGATTTCATTGCGGCCGTGCTGACGCTGTCGCCCTATCTGCGCGAAATCGTCAATCTCGATCCCGCTATCCTCGCTGGTGCCATCACCCAGCCGCTGGAGCCGCAGATCGAGGCGCTGGTCGCCGAGGCGCGGCGCTGCTGGCGGCCAGACGAGGAGGGTGCTGCACCTGCCGAATCCGTAGTGATGAGCAGGCTGCGCATCATCAAGCGCAAGATGGCCTTCCTCGTTGCATTCGCCGATCTCGCGCGCATCTTCGACGGCCGGGCGACGACGGCCTGGCTGAGCGAGCTCGCCGAAGCGTCGGTTGCCGCCGCGATCGACCATCTGCTGCTGGCGGCGCATGAGGGTGGAAAACTCAGGCTGCGGGATCTGGCGGCGCCGAGCGAAGGGTCCGGGCTGATCGTGCTCGGCATGGGCAAACTCGGCGCAAGCGAACTCAACTATTCCTCCGATATCGACCTCGTCGTCTTCTTCGACGAACAGGTAGGCATCGTGCCCGACCCGGATGATGCGATCGAGGTCTTCCCGAGGATGATGCGGCGGTTGGTGCGCATCCTGCAGGAGCGGACAGCCGATGGCTACGTCTTCCGCACCGATCTCAGATTGCGACCCGATCCCGGTTCGACGCCGCTGGCGATCCCGGTCGATGCGGCGATGATCTATTACGAGGGCAGGGGCCAGAACTGGGAACGGGCGGCTTTCATCAAGGCGCGCGCCGTTGCCGGCGACCTCAAGGCTGGCGGCGATTTCCTGCGCGGGCTCGCCCCTTTCGTCTTCCGCAAATATCTCGATTACGCGGCGATTGCCGATATCCATTCGATCAAGCGGCAGATCCATGCGCATAAGGGCCACGGCGCCATTGCGGTCAAGGGTCACAACGTCAAGCTCGGCCGCGGCGGCATTCGCGAGATCGAATTCTTCGTCCAGACGCAGCAGCTGATTGCCGGCGGCCGCATGCCGGCATTGCGTGGCAGGGCGACGGAGGGGACGCTCGGTGAGCTCACCAAGGCGAAATGGATCGACGCGGAGACCCGCGACGAACTGACGGAGGCCTACTGGTTCCTGCGCGATGTCGAGCATCGCATCCAGATGGTGCGCGACGAGCAGACCCACCTGTTGCCGGAAACGGATGCCGACCTGAAGCGCATCGCCTTCATGATGGGCTTTTCCGACACGCCGAGCTTCTCCGAACGGCTGGTCGGCGTGCTGAAGACGGTCGAGCGGCGTTATGCCCACCTCTTCGAGCAGGAGAGCAGGCTTTCCACCGACACCGGAAATCTCGTCTTCACCGGTCAAGGCGACGACCCGGATACGCTGGAGACGTTGAAGAGGCTCGGTTTTACCAGGCCGTCCGATATTTCCCGCATCATCCGCACCTGGCACTACGGCCGCTACCGCGCGACGCAATCGGTCGAGGCGCGTGAAAGGCTGACGGAGCTGGCGCCGGAGCTCCTGCGGGTCTTCGGCGAAAGCAAGCGCGCCGACGAGGCGCTGCTGCGCTTCGACAGTTTCATCTCCGGCCTTCCCTCCGGCATCCAGCTGTTCTCGCTGCTCGGCAGCAACCCGGCGCTGCTGTCGCTGATCGTCAACATCATGTCCTCGGCACCCCGGCTTGCCGAGGTGATCGCCGCCAAGCCGCATGTCTTCGACGGCATGCTCGATCCGGGCCTGATGGCCGAGCTGCCGACGCGTGATTATCTCGGCGAACGGCTGAAGGGCTCGCTTGCCCAGGCGCGCCACTATGAAGAGGTGCTCGACCGGCTGCGCATCTTCGCCGCCGAGCAGCGCTTCCTGATCGGCATCCGCCTGCTTACAGGCGCGATCAACGGCGTGATGGCCGCACGCGCCTTTACGCATCTCGCCGACCTCGTCATTGCGGCGGCACTCGATGCCGTGGTCGGCGAGATGCGGGCAGCACACGGCGACTATCCTGGCGGGCGCATCGCGGTCGCCGGCATGGGCAAGCTCGGCAGCTTCGAGCTGACGGCCGGTTCCGACGTCGATCTGATCCTGCTCTATGATTATGACGATGCGGCTTCCGAATCCGACGGGCCGAAGCCGCTCGATGCGACGCGTTACTTCACCCGCATCACCCAGAGACTGATGGCCGCCTTGTCGGCGCCGACCGCCGAAGGCGTGCTCTATGAGGTCGACATGCGGCTGCGCCCATCCGGCAACAAGGGGCCGGTCGCCACCCGCATCAATGCCTTCGGCAAGTATCAGCGCGAAGAGGCATGGACCTGGGAACATATGGCGCTCAGCCGCGCCCGGCTGATTTGCGGCAATGAGAGCCTGATCGCCGAAGCGGAACATATCGTCCGCGAGGTGCTGTCGGCCGATCGCGATATTGCCAAGGTGGCGCATGATGTCGCCGAGATGCGCGCATTGATCGACACGGAAAAGCCGCCCTCCGGCCCGTGGGACCTGAAGCTCATTCCCGGCGGCGTCATCGACCTCGAATTCATCGCCCAGTATCTCGCACTGATCGCGCCGACCAGGGGCGTCGGCATTGCCGTCAATGGGATGAGCACCGGCGAGGCCCTGAAGGTGCTTGGCGACCCGCTGATGGTGACGTCCGATCTCGACATATGTCTCGAGGCCTTCGCGCTTTATACCGGACTTTCGCAGCTGATCCGCCTCTCCATCGACGGCCTGTTCGATCCGAAAGAAGCACCGGCGGGCCTCGTCGAACTCGTCTGCCGCGCCGGCGACTGCCCTGACATCAAGACGCTGGAAGCGGAGGTGAAGCGGCTGTCGAAAGCGGTTCGGAAAATATTCCTGAATGTCGTGAAAGCCTGATCTCACATCAGATGGAACGACCGCAGGATTATCTCGAGCATGGCCTGTCGGATTCTCGTTTAGCCGGTCGTCTTCAGGACAAAGCTATGGAGAACACCAATGCCGATTACCATTACCGCCTTTGAACGGTCGCCCGATCGCGGCAAGGGTCTGGCGCGTGACATGCGCGTTCGCTGGGCGCTCGAGGAAGTGGGCCAACCTTACGACGTTCGTCTTGTTTCGTTCAAGACGATGAGAGAACCCGCGCATCTCGCACTTCAGCCTTTCGGGCAGATCCCGACCTATGAAGAAGGCGATCTCGCTTTATTCGAGTCCGGCGCCATCGTCTTCCATATTGGCGAGCGCCATGCGGGCCTGCTGCCGGACGACGCGAATGCCCGGGCACGCGCGCTTACATGGATGTTTGCCGCGCTCAACACCGTGGAACCACCGATCTTCGACCGCGCGCTCGCCATGATCCTCGAGCGCGACAAGCCTTGGTACGACCATCGCCTTTCCGCCGTTGAGGACAGCATCCGGAAACGGCTGACCGACCTCTCCCGCCGTCTTGGCGATGCCGACTGGCTCGATGGTGCGTTCAGCGCCGGTGACCTGCTGATGGTGTCGGTGCTGCTCAGGTTGAAGGGATCTGCTATACTGGAGGAATATCCGAACCTCTCCGCCTATGTCGCCCGCGGCGAAGCGCGGCCGGCATACAAGCGTGCTTTCGCCGCTCAGCTGGCCGTTTTTACCGCCGCATCGGCCGGCTGACGAACGACTTTCCGGCTTAGCTCGTCGGCGCTGACGGCGTCGCTTCGAGCTTGAAGGTTACGCGGATAACCTTGTCGAGCCATTCACCCTTTCCGTCATTCTGCACGCCAAGTCCAAGGGCCAGACGATCCAGCTCCGCCGTGCCGGCAACGATGGCCCGTCCCGCCCCATCGCGCTGCATCGTAAACGGGACCGACACAGGCACCGTCACACCGCGGACAAGGGCATTGCCCTTGCCGAAATAGGCCTCGCCCGCAGTTTCGAAATGGTCGAGCACAACCTCCACCAGCGGATGGGTGGTCGTCTGCAGGCCGTCGTCGCCGCCGATATTGGGCCTGACGAATGAATTATCGAAATCGATGGAGGCGGCGTCTATGGCAATCCGCGCCTTGGCGGCGCCAAGATTGTCCGGATCGAATTCGATGAATGCGTCCCATTTTCCGATCGTGCCGGCAGTCGGCGTTCCGGAAAAATTGATCGTGTAGGTCAGTGCAGACTTCGTTTTATCGATCACCCAGCCGGATGGCGATGCTTCAGTCGATCCAAGGTCCGCGGCATTGACGGATGCGGTGCCGCCCGTTCTGGAGATCAACAGTCCGCCGGCGATAAAGCACAGTGCCAGAACGACGGAGACCAGCACGCCGATTGCGGAGGAGGGCATCCGGCGCAGCCAGCCAACAGGCATCATTCGCGAAAAGGACGGCATCCGATCGATCACCGAATGCTTGAGCGCCCCGGCCACATGCAGAACCAGAAGCAACCCGAAACCATAGGCCAGAATGACATGCGCATTCTCGGACGCGGCCTCAACCGTTGCGCGCATCCAGACCGGAATGGGCAGATGTGGCCAGACCAGAGTATCGGAGAGAAACAGAAGGGTGGGAATCCCTGTAGAGGACGCCGACACCAGCAGCCAGCCGGTCAAAGGCACGACCAGCATCAGCGCATAGAATAGTGCATGGACGATGCCGGCCGCGACCTGTTCTTCCCGTCTCATCGGCGCATGCGCGGGCGGCGTGTGGAACAGGCGCCAGGCGATGCGGGCGATCGTCAAGGTTAGGATCGCGATGCCGAAAGTCTTGTGCCACTGGAACATCGCAAAACGCAGCGTATCTGGGACGCTCTCCACGCGGCTCATCAGAAAACCCATGGCCAGCTGAGTCAGGATGAGCGCAGCGATGAGCCAGTGCAGGATCATAGCACCCATACTGTAGGCCCGTACCGAATGTGTAGCTGACATGGATGACTTCCGGTCGTCTCAATGGGAACGCAAAAGAGCCGGCGCAACCCGACGATGTCGGGGCTGCACCGGCAACGAACATCTACTGAGCGACGAATTCGGTTTCGATCGTCAGTTTGACGTCGTCGCTGACAGGACCGACCAAAGCGGCAACGCCGAAATCGGAGCGCTTGATCACGCCGGTTGCTGAAAAGCCGACGGTCGGCTTCTTGGACATCGGGTGCGGGTTGAGCGCTGCGTTCAGGGTAACGTCGAGCGTAACGGGCTTGGTGACGCCGTGGAACGTCAAGTCACCGGTGACGGTTCCGGTCTTGCCGTCCTTGACGTCGATGGCCGTGGAAACGAAAGTGATCTGGTTGAACTTGGCCGCATCAAAGAACATTTCACCGGCAATCTCTGCATCAAAGCTCTTGTCGCTTGCCGGATAGTTCGTGCTGACCGAAGCCGGATCGATGGTTGCCGTGAGTTTCGACTTCGTAACGTCCGCAGGGGCGAGCTCGAGCGTCGCAGAGATCTTGTCGAAGCGGCCGATATAGTTGGAAAGGCCGAAATGGACGACGCTCCACAGAACGTTGGTATGGGTCACATCCGCCCGGTAGGTGCCGGCAGGAACATCGATCGTCTGCGCATATGCAGTGGAGGACGCAAGTGCCAGGACACCGGCAACGAGGGCGGACTTAATGGAAAACATCGCTGATCCTTGAATTGTTTTGACAGCACATTGCGTGCAGCATTTCCCTAGCGGGTGCTCAGCCCTCCCGAAACAGCGACGAACTGTTCGACATTTGTTGACAATCACTTGAGGGACGATAAGCTTTTGTTTAAAAAAGACAAATTCACGAGATCAAGGGGTAGCAATGAAAAGTGAGGAGGGCGTGATCGCCGTTTTTGCGCTGCTTTTCTGAGAAGCGGTCCGCGTCAACCGCTGGCCGGACTTGAAGTCTACATGCCAGTGCAACCTGCTGTCGTTGCCATCACCAAAGTGGGCGATGGCAAGATTGCCGTTTGACGGCATCACTCGGCGTCGAGCCGCAATGAAGGGCTGTGGCTGCCAGCTAGCTGTGAAGACCAGTTAGGGGCCGGGATGAGCGCATCATTCGGGCCCTTTGTCCGACACCTAAATATCGTCGGGAATGCGCAGCGAGATCACGGTGCCGACCGCTTCGCGTGAGCGGATCTTCATGCGGCCGCCATGCAGCAAGGTCAGCGAGCGGGAGATGGCGAGCCCGAGGCCGGAGCCACCCTTGCTCTTGGCATATTGGCTCTGCACCTGCTCGAAGGGCTGGCCGATCTTCGACAGCGCCGAGCGTGGAATGCCGATGCCAGTGTCGGCGATGGTGACGACGACAGCGCCGTCGACGCGGCGAGTGCGCACCGCGATGCGACCGCCATTGTCGGTGAACTTCACCGCATTGGAGAGCAGGTTGAGCAGCACCTGTTTCATCGCGCGGCGGTCGGCCATCAATGTCAGGCCGGAGCAGATGCGCTGTTCGATGACGATGTTCTTTTCAGCCGCGGGCATGGCGGTGAAGCGCAGGCTTTCCTCGATCAGCGGCACAAGATCGATGCGCTCGCAATGCAGCCTGACATGGCCGGCTTCGATCTTCGACATGTCGAGAATGTCGTTGATGACGTTGAGCAGATGTTTGCCGCTGTCATGGATATCGCGGGCATATTCGTCGTATTTCAGCGAGCCGAGCGGCCCGAACATCTGGTTCTGCAGAATTTCCGAGAAGCCGAGGATGGCGTTGAGCGGCGTGCGCAGCTCATGCGACATGTTGGCGAGGAATTCCGATTTCGCCTTGTTGGCAGCCTCGGCGCGTTCCTTCTCCGCCTGGTAGTTGGCGTTGGCCGTCGAAAGCTCGGATTTCTGGATCTCCAGCGTCTGGCGCGAGGCGGAAAGATCGCCGATCGTCGCCATCAGCCGGCGTTCGGATTCGCGCAGCCGCTCCTGATGACGTTTCATCAGCGTGATGTCGGTTCCGACCGAGACCCTGCCGCCGTCGCGGGTGCGCCGCTCGTTGATCTGCAGCCAGCGCTCGTCGGCAAGCTGCACCTCCGTCGTACGCGAATAGCCGGAGCCGTCGGCATCGGAAATCCGCCGTTCGATGACAGGCCGGGCGGCGGCGGCATTGACGGTCGAGCGCTCGGTGCCGGGCACGAGCACGCTGTCCGGCAGGCCATAGGCCTGCTGGAAATGCGTGTTGCACATGACCAGCCGATCGTTCTTGTCCCAGAGCACGAAGGCTTCCGAGGTGCATTCGATGGCGTCGGCCAGGCGTTGGTCGGCTTCTGCGTAGCGCTGGGCGAGCCGATGCTGTTCGGTCACGTCCATGGCGATGCCGATCAGGTGCATACGGCCGGAATTGCTGCGGATCACCTGGGCGCGCGCCCGCATCCAGACATAGTGGCCGCCGGCATGGCGCATGCGGAAGATCTGGTCGACCTGGGCGGAAGCGCCCTTGCCGATGACGCGCGCGATCTCGTAGAGCCCGCCGTCATCGGGATGCATCAGCCGCGCGGCGTCGCCGAAGCCCATCGTCTTGTCGGAGCCCGGCAGGCCGAGCATGTCGTACATTGAGCGCGACCAGAAGAATTCGCGGCTCTCGAAATCGAAATCCCAGAGGCCGCAGCGGCCGCGCGACAGCGCCGTCTCCACGCGCAGGTTCGATTCCACGAAGATGTCGTCGGCGTCGCGGGCGCGCTTCACCTGGGTGTAATAGGCATAGAGGATGACGAGCAGGATCGAGGAGATGCCGGCAAACAGCGTGACGTTGAGGGCCAGTTCCTCGCGCCAGAGCCGGCCGACCTCGTCGAGCGAGGTGGCGGCGATGATATAACCACCGGCATTGCCCATCAGCGTGATCTCGGCATAATAGGGCACGCCGCCGATCGTCGTTTCGATGACGCCGGTGCGGTCGCCGAAACGGCGGATCGCCGAAACCTCGGGGAAGAAGTCAGCGACATTGCTACCCACATGCGAAAGCCCGGCGGTGGTCGCGCCAAAAACCTTGCCGCTTGCCTGCACCAGCAGCACGAAAGCGCCGCTGTCCAGCCGGTCCTGCGGCAGGTATTTGGCGAGGCGGGCCTGCGCCCCGGTGATATCGCCGCTGTCGAAGATGTCGGCCGCATCGGCAAACACCGCAGAGGCGGTCGCCGCCGAAAGTGCGGTGGCATGGCGTGCCGAGGCCTCCAGGCGCCCATATTCGCTCATCATGCCAAAGAAATGCGAGGCGGCGACGACGGAGAGGAAGGCGACGATCAGCGCCGGGATGGCCCGCTTCAAGACCAACTCGGCCTTCGGCAGATAACGGAGAAGTGGTTCCGATGTCGCGTGGCCCGAAAGGCTGTCGCGCCAGGCTTTCAGCCCGTCAAAATCGACACGCAGCCGTCCACCGGCCACGGTTGCCCGCCGCACGTCCATCATCTCTTCGCCTTGTCCCTCATGTGATTCGCGCGCCGCTCGCTCGAACCTGACCTAGAGAATCATGGGTGATTCGCCTTGTCCAGAGGCAAAGGTAAAAATCCGTTAACTATTTATAATTTCGGGTTTTTCCAGGTGATTCGAGGTTCCGGGCGACCGGCCGCCGAATTTCTCCTGATGGCCGGTCGAATCAAATTACCCTTTAAGCGTGCGCTCGACGATATCGCGCACGTCGGTCGAAAGATCGGCGGCCCGCTCGATCTCGATCAGCGCCGAACGGGCGTGATCGGCACGCACGGGTTCGAGCGACCGCCAGGAGCGCATCGAGGTGAGGATGCGGGCGGCAAGCTGCGGGTTGCGCCCGTCGATATCGAGAATCTGATCCGCGAGGAAACGATAGCCTTCGCCGTCGGCGCGGCCGAATCCGGTCGGGTTGGCAAAGGCGAAGGTGCCGACCAGCGACCGCATCCGGTTCGGATTGGTGCGCTTGAAGAGCGGATCGTCCATCAGCGCGCGGACCCGTCCCAGGGTTTTTGCGCCCGGAATGCCGGCCTGGATCGCGAACCATTTGTCGATGACGAGCGCATTTTCCGCAAAGCGGTCACGGAAGGTGGCGAGCGCCTCGCTCGTCTCCGCGCTGTCGGGAAAACGATGGGCGAGGATCGTCAGCGCATGGCTGAGATCGGTCATATTGTTGGCCGCATCGAAGGCGGCCTTGGAGCGGGCCGGCGTCTGTTCGGCATGCGAGAGGTAGGTGAGGGCGCTATTGCGCAGCGCCCGCAGGCCGGCGCTTTTCGCATCCGGATTGAAATCGCCCGTTGTCGTCATCGCTGCGTAGAGGCCGGCAAAGACATCCTTTCCGGCATCGGCGATCTGTTTCAGGACCGCCTGCCGGCCGGCATGGATGGCATCGGGATCGTTGTTGCCACCGAGTTCGCGGGCGATATCGGATTCGCTCGGCAGAGCCAGCGCCTGGGCGCGGAAGGCGGGCTCGAGGCTCTCGTCGGCGGCGGCGGCAATCAGCGTCTCGACGAAGGTCGCCTCGCAGACGACAGGCTTGCCCTCGCGGGCGTCGCGAGCCGCTTTCAGGAGGTTCGGTAGCGCCAGATCGGTCAATGCCTGCCAGCGGGCGAAATGATCGGTCTCATGGCGGGCGAGATGCGCAAGATCGGCCGGGCTCTGATCGAAATGCAGGTTGATCGGCGCCGAGAAGCTGCGGTTGATCGAAACGACCGGCCGCGAGCCAATGCCATGGAACACGGCCGTCTGCGTGCGGCCCGTGAGATGCAGCACCTCGCCGGCATATTCCGCGCCGTCGACCGAGGTCGGCTCGATCCTGCCGCCGTTTTCGCCAAACAGCGCGAGGCTGAGCGGGATATGCATCGGCTCCTTGCTCGGCTGGCCGGGCGTTGCCGGGATCATCTGTTCGAGCGACAGGGTGAAGCTGCCGGCCGCCGCATCATAGCTGCCCGATGCGGTGACGAGCGGCGTGCCGGCCTGATGGTACCAGAGCGAAAATTGTGTGAGGTCGCGTCCGCTTGCATCCTCGAAGCATTTGACGAAATCCTCGATCGTCACGGCCTCACCGTCATGGCGGTCGAAATAGAGGTCCATGCCTTTCTTGAAGCCGTCCTTGCCGAGCAGAGTCGCGATCATGCGCGTGACTTCGCTGCCCTTTTCGTAGACGGTCGTCGTGTAGAAATTATTGATCTCACGATATGTCGTCGGCCGCACCGGATGGGCGAGCGGGCCGCCATCTTCCGGGAACTGCTCCGATTTCAGGTGGCGCACTTCTGCGATGCGCTTGACGGCGCGCGAGCGCTGGTCGGAAGAGAATTCGTGGTCGCGATAAACAGTCAGGCCTTCCTTGAGACACAGCTGGAACCAGTCGCGGCAGGTGATGCGGTTGCCGGTCCAATTGTGGAAATATTCATGCGCGATGATCGTCTCGATATTGGCATAATCGGCATCGGTGGCGATCTCTGGATCGGCAAGCACGTATTTGTCGTTGAAGACGTTGAGGCCCTTGTTCTCCATCGCGCCCATGTTGAAATCGGAGACGGCGACGATCATGAAGATGTCGAGATCGTATTCGCGGCCGAACCTCTCTTCGTCCCACTTCATCGAACGTTTCAGCGCGTCCATGGCATAGGCTGCGCGCGGCTCCTTGCCGTGCTCGACATAGATTTTCAGCACCACCTCACGGCCGGACATGGTCGTGAACGTGTCTTCGACGACGCCGAGATCGCCGGCGACGAGTGCAAAGAGATAGCTCGGCTTCGGATGCGGGTCGAACCAGGCGGCGAAATGCTTGCCGGGGCCGTAGCCGGCGCCGCCGAGGAAGTTGCCGTTCGACAAAAGCAGCGGGTTGGCGTCCTTATCGGCGATGATGTTAACCGTGAACGGCGCAAGCACGTCGGGCCGGTCGGGGAAATAGGTGATGCGGCGGAAACCCTCCGCCTCGCACTGCGTGCAGTAGATGCCGCCGGTGCGGTAAAGGCCCATCAGCTTGGTGTTGGCCTCAGGGTTGATGACGGTGGTGATCGTCAGTTCGAAGGGCGCGCTTTCCGGCAGGTCGCGCACCGTCAGGCTTTCTGGTGTTGCGTCGTAACGCGAAGCGTCCAGTTCCATCTGGTCCAACAGCAGCCCCGACAGCGTCAGTTCGTCGCCGTCGAGAACGATCGGCGCTGCAGGATCGGTGCCCGGGCGACGATGAAAGATCAGACGCGCCTCGACCTTTGTCTCCGTCGGGTCGAGTTCGAAGGTCAGGTCCACACGTTCCAGCACGAAGTCGGTGGGACGGTAATCTGCCAGATGAATGACCTGGCCGGTATCTGTTCGCATGGTGTTTCCTGAAGACCGTTATTTGATAACCGCGGAATACAGAGGCGGGCGCACTCTGCCATAAATTTTGCCGGGAATGATTACATTAAAGTCTGAACTAAACTTAAAGCAAATTGCCCGCGAACACCAAGTTCGCGGGCAAAATATCTTATTGGACATGGATGAACGCCACCGGCGCAAGATGAGTGCTACTTAAGATTGAGGGCGGCCTTGATCGTCGCGTCGTTTTCCGTCTGCTGCACGACGACGCCGTACCAGCCGAGCCCGTCGTAATCCTCGTAGCCGAGGGTGCGCGCGAAGGCGACGATCGAGCCGTTATTGTCGTAGTAGCTGCCTTTCCCCTGGCCGGACGGATTGGCGAGCGCAAAATGGGAAAAGAGCAAGGCGGGATTGGTGGTAGCGATGACCCGGCTCTTGCCGTCGAGCAGCATGACCGTCGTTTTTTCCGCCAGCTGCGGTGGCAGGTTCGCCTCCTTCTCGACGATCGCCTGGCCCTGGTTCTGCCAGTCGAAATAGACGCCGAGCGTGCCGACCAGCCGCCCGTCGAGCTTGCCTTCTTCGCGGATGCCTGTGGCATAAACGAGCGCATGCCTGGCGTCGTGGAGCGGGCTCGCTTTGACATCGTCGACGATATAAGCGTCGCCGGAGGAGCAGGCCGATGCCGCGCGGAACCATGGATCGCCGGCCAGGCTCGTGCCTGCGATCTTGCGCTGGAACTTGGGATTGGCGGATGCGATCACCTTGCCCGAGAGATCGGTCATGACGAGATCGAGATAGACCGTGTAGAAGCGGTTGATGGCGCCGAGACGCTCCGCCGCAAAGGCGACGGATTCACGAGCCGGGTTCTGCAGCGCCTGCCAGAGCGCTGGATCCGTCGCCCACCAGCGCACATCGGCCGTGCGCTCGAAGAGGTTGCGGACGATGAGCTGCACCAGTGTCTGCGCCAGATCCGTGAGGCGAACGCCCTCCATCTCCTCGACCAGCGAATCGGCCATGGCGCGGCTGAGGCCGATGCGGCCGAGCACGTTGCTCTCGAACCTGCCGGTAATGTCGGTTGCGATCTGCGCCAGCCGCTGCACCTCGTTGGCAACGACGGCAAAGCCCTTTCCGGTCTCGCCGGCCCTGGCCGCCTCGATCAGCGCATTGATCGCCAGCAGCTTGATCTGCTTGACGATATGGGTGTTGTCGGCGCTGAAGCGCTCGAGGTCGGTGCTGATGCCGTCGGTGACGACGCGCATGGAGCGCGGTGTCGCATTCTGCGACTGGGCAATGGTTTCGGCGCTAAGCGGCTTCATCAAATGGGATCCTGAAAGGAGCGGGCAATTGTTTGTGCGGTGAAGAAAATTTCGAGATCAGCGATAAAAACGATGCTTGCCTATGGTTTTCAATTGGTTAACGCCGAGCGCCGGGAGATGAACATTTTGGGGGTAAATGGCTCAAATAGGGAAATTTCAGCGCGGTGACGCGCATGCAGCACGGTTGAGCCCGCGGCTGACGGCGATTCTGTGATTCTCTCATATTGCTTGCGGTTTTTTCGCCAATCGGGCTTTTCTTTCGCTACGGTGGGCGACGTCACCTGCTGCGTTCCCGAGTCGAACGCGTCTCCCCGTTCCGGTTAAGTCAGTATCAAGAGCCAGGATCATGCACTCGGTTCTCAGAAACCCGATGAGAGGCATTGCGCTGAAGGTCTCGTCGGTCGTGGTCTTCCTGGCCATGCAGACCTTCATCAAGCTGGCGGGCTCAGACATCCCGCCGGGGCAGGTCACCTTCTGCAGGTCGTTCTTCGCGCTGTTCCCGATCATGGCCTATCTGGCCTATAACAGGCAGTTGCGCGCCGCCTTCTACACCGCCAATCCAATCGGTCACCTGAAGCGCGGTACGATCGGCATCTTGTCGATGGCTTTCGGTTTCTACGGCCTGCTGCATCTGCCGCTGCCGGAGGCGATCGCGCTTGGCTATGCGCTGCCGCTCGCCGCCGTCATCTTCGCTGCTGTTTTTCTCGGCGAGACCGTGCGCATCTATCGCTGGAGCGCCGTCCTGGTCGGTATCGTCGGCGTCGCCATCGTTTCCTGGCCGAAACTCACGCTGTTTCGCGACGGCGGCATGGAAGCAGAACAGGCCGTCGGTGCGCTCTGCGTGCTGCTCTCGGCCGTTCTCGGCGGCGTGGCGATGATCCAGGTGCGCCGCCTCGTCGAGGAAGAGAAGACGGCGACGATCGTGCTTTATTTCTCGATCACCGCCTCGGTCTTCTCGCTGGCTTCTCTTCCCTTCGGCTGGCTCATCCTGGCATGGCCGACGGCGCTCTATCTGATCGCCGCCGGTTTTTGCGGCGGCGTCGCGCAGATCCTGCTGACGGAAAGTTACCGCCATGCCGACGTCTCCACCATCGCGCCGTTCGAATATACTTCGATCCTGCTCGGCGGCATTGTCGCCTACTTCGTCTTCGGTGACGTGCCGAGCGTGACCATGCTGATCGGCACCGTCATCGTCGTCGCCGCCGGCATCTTCATCATCTATCGCGAGCATCGGCTGGGCATCGAGCAGAGAGAGGCGCGCAAGGCCACGACGCCGCAAGCCTGACGCCTGCAAGCGTATGTTCATCAAGGTTTTAACGCAGGGATTGCAGTGGCTTGGAACTTGCACTCAAAGAGTGAAAAGAATGGTGAATTCTTGGGATACCGTTGGCCTGTGGAATATGATTGTTGAACATGAGAGAGTATCATTTATTCCAAGCTGTGCATGTCTGAATGGCCGCTGATGCCGGAGGAGCTCTCGGTGTCGTTGCTCCGAACGCTGGCCGGCGAGCGGGGGTGGAGAAAAGCATAATGGCATTCACAGCGGAGCAATTGGTGGGGAACCCTTCCTTTCTGATGAGCATTCGCTTTTTGGCTGGGCAGATGCGCGGCATGTTCGATGCCGGTCCGCGGCTGGCGCGACTGCTCGCCTCCCATCAACGCTGGCTTCTGACCCAGACTGCCTATGCCCTCCACCTGGAACATGATCCGCGCGACCCGACGTCGGGTTTCACTGCCGTTCGGCTGACCGGGCGCATCACCGCGCACAAGGTAGCGAGCCGCAACACCGTGCTCGCTTTCATCGAAGAACTCTATACCTACCGCTTCATAACCCACACGCCCGGCGACGAGCGGCGGCGGCCACGTCATTTCGAACCGGCTGACGTCAGCCATCAGGGAATGTTTGCCTGGATTCTCGGCAATCTCGGCGCGCTCGACCTGCTCGACGGCGGTCGAAGGGCAGGTTTTTTCCAGGAAAACCCGTCATTGATTCGGCTCGTTCAGCCGCGCATTGCCCGCCATTGCCTCGAAGATGCCGCCTGGCGCGAACCGCCGGAGCAGGTGGCGCTGTTCCTCTGGACGGAAGCCGGCGGCCTCGTCGTCGACAACTTCATCGCCCGGATGGATATGGATAGCAGCGAACCGGACAGGTTTTCCGTCGGCCGCGTCGAAACCCGGGCGCTCGCTGCCGATTTCATGATGTCGCGCACGCACCTGCAGCGGGTGCTGGCAAAGGCGGCGCAACGCGGCTGCGTCGGCTGGCAGGACGAGCCGCGCAAGACGCACCTTTGGATATCGCGGGATTTCGTCGAGGAATATTGCGCCTGGCAGGCGGTCAAGTTCGCCTATGTCGACGAAGCCTTCGAATGGGCAAAGGCCCAGATCGAGGAAATGGCCATCTGACCAGAGCATTTCCGGCAAAAGTGCGCAGCGGTTTTGCGTCCGGAATGCGCGAAACCAAAGAGATAGAGCATTTCCATGACTCGGAAATGTTCTACAGAACGATGGCTGTAGCACCTGCACCAATGCGCGCGCTGGCATCGGCCGGCTTGACCGAAAGCTCGCGCTCATATTCCCGCGCGGCGCAGACCGCGACGCGGATGTGCTCGAAGGTTTCGATGTTGCGCAGAAGCGATATCAGGATCGTCGACATGTTGGGGTACTCTTGATACGAAGGGCAGGCGATGGGCCTGCCGCTCAATATTGCTGGAAGTCCGAAAAAATGGCGTTCGGGCGCGCCGTACGGCTGTTGATGCCGGTGCCGCGGGCAATCATCTGTTCGTTCGTGGCAAAGCCGAACCGGCTGTAGCCTTGAGTGGAACGAACCTGGTCGCCGGCGAGGCGAAGGGTTTCAAACCCGCTATGGATAGGGCGAAAACGCTTGTTCATGGCCTTGGTTCCTGTGATTCCTCCCAAGACACAGCTGATATTGCGATGCAGCATAGATTCCGCAATGCGTCACGGCGGGATGCAGCCATGCGAAAAACGCATAGATTGATTCATAAATTATTCAACTTTGGCTAATTTCTAAGCAAAGATAGGGACTTAAGCTTCGCCTGAAAAGCCAGCAGGTCATTCCAGGCCAGCCGCTTGTTTACAGGTGCGGTTAACAGATCCTGCGGATGCAGGCTGGCTATGGCAGGAATGACACAGTCCGCAACGGCAATCTCCTTCCAACGGCCGCGCAACCCGTGAATCGTATCGTTTTCGCCGAAGAAGAAACGTGCCGAAAAATTGCCGAGCAGCAGGATCGCTTTCGGTTCGGCAAGCGCGATCTGCCGCTCGATGAAGGGGCGGCAGATGTCCATTTCCGCGGCCGAGGGTGCACGATTGCCAGGTGGTCGCCAGGGGATGACCTGCGTCAACAGAATGGCTGAGCGCTTCAGCCCGATCGCCGCCAGCATCTTGTCGAACAGCTGGCCGGATTTTCCCGAGAAGGGCACGCCTTCGCGATCGTCTTCGGCGCCCGGCGCCGAGCCGATCACCATGATGCCGCTTTCGGCATCGCCGCTCGCGAATATGGTCGAGCGGGCACTGTGCTTGAGGTTGCAGCCGTTGAAGGCTTCGATCGCCGTCTTGAGCTCACTGAGCGAGCGCGCGCTTTCGGCAGCGAACCGTGCCTGCTGCACCGCCTCGCCATCAGGGATCGCCGGTTGCGGGCCGGAAGCTGCGCGTTCGGCTGGCGCTGCCGAACGTAGCGAGGCCGTGCCCGGACGCGGCGGCGTCTGGCGTTCCCCGGGGACAGATCGTTCCTTAGGTGTGAGGCTTTCCCCAGCTACGGGACGTTGCTGCTGCGCCTGTGTCGCCGGGCGGCGGGCGGCCTTCATTGCCTCGAACTCGGCGAAGCGGTCGATCGCCTCTTCCTCCAGCAACCATTCCACGCCGGCATCGGCATGGAAATGCAGAAGCGCTGCGAGCTCGGCTGGGGAAAGGTCGTTGGCGGAGATCATGAGGGCAAGCTTAGCGGAGTGACCGGGGCATTGAAAGGGCGGGTGGCAGATTGCCCGCCCTTGCCGGCTCTATTGCACAGTCCATTGCGCGATGTCGTCGCGTTCGCCGATCAGCGCCAGGCCATGGGCGATCGACAACAGCTCGCCGCCGCTTTCGATCCGGTCGCGCTCGAACCGTTCGGTAAAGATGCGGCGCACCGCCGGCACGAAGGAGGTGCCGCCGGTCAGGAACACCTTGTCGATCTCCGATGGTTTCGTCTCGGTCTTGTCGAGCACGTCGTCGAGCGCGCCTTCGATGCGAGCGAGATCATCGGCGATCCAGCCTTCGAAGTCGCTGCGCTTGATGCTGCGATGTCCACTGCGGCCAAGCGGCGCGAAATCGAAAGGCGCCTCTTCTGCGGCCGAGAGCGCCATCTTCGTCGCCGACACCGCCTGATAGAGCGGGTAACCCTCGTCATGATCGATCAGGTCGATGAAGATTTCGAGCTTTTCCGGTTCCAGGCTGGTGCGCACCAGCTTCTTCAGATCCTCGAATTCGCGGGTCGTCTTGAAGATCGACAGCTGGTTCCAGCGGCCGAAGCTGGAATAGTAGTTGGACGGCACTTCGAGGATCTTGTCGAAGCTTTTGAAGTGGCTGCCCTTGCCGATCAGCGGCGCGACGATGTTGTCGATCATCCTGTAGTCGAAATGGTCGCCGGCGACGCCGACGCCTGAATGGCCGATAGGCGTTGCCGTCAGCTTGCCGGCGACGGTCTCGAAGCGGATCAGCGAATAGTCGGTGGTACCGCCGCCGAAATCGGCGACCAGCACGGTGGCATCCTGCTTCAGGTTCTGCGCGAAATAGAAGGCGGCGGCGACCGGCTCGTAGACATAGTGGATTTCGGGAAAGCCGAAGCGCGACAGCGCCGCGTTGTAGCGCTCGGTCGCCAGCGCCGGATCGGGGCTGGCGCCGGCAAAATGCACCGGCCGGCCGGTGACGATGCGACCGACATCCGAAGGCCAGTTGTCGCCGGCATAGTTGCGCAGCCGCCGCACGAAGATCTCCATCAGATCCTCGAAATTATGCCGCTTGGCGAAAATTAGCGTGCCCTGGAACAGCGCACTCGCCGCAAAGGTCTTGATCGATTGCAGAAAGCGACATTCGCCGGGATTGTCGATGAATTGGCGGATCGCCGCATGGCCTGCTTCCACCTTCAGCGCCGAAGCGCCGAGCTGGGCATCCTTCATGAAGGAAAGCGCCGTGCGCATGCTGTCTGCCGTACCCTCCGTGCTCGTGAACGCCATCGAGCGCGTCGCCCCGCCATCCGCCATGGCGAGAACCGTATTCGTCGTGCCGAAGTCGAAACCCAGCGCCTGAGCCATGCCCGCACCTCTTCATGCCGATTGTTATTGGAGACGGAGCATCGCTCCGCAAAAGGACGTGAGGACGCCCCGAATTCAGGAGGGCGGGTGATGCCACAGGGGCGTGACACATTCAAGAGGAGCGGAAGTTGATGTGATCGCGGGCGCACTTCTTCTCCCGGTTAGAAGAAGAAGTGCGCCGCAAGGGTCAATCGGCAATGCCGAATTCAGAGGGCCGTCATCACTCGGCGGCCATTGCCCTTGCCTCTTCCAGCTGCGGCTCCTCGACCTTCTTGTGGCCGATCAGGCGGCCGAGGAAGTTTCCGAAGCGGTCCATCTCGACGAAGATGACCGGGGTGATGAAGAGCGTCAGCATCTGCGAGACGATCAGGCCGCCGACGACGGCGATGCCTAGCGGCTGGCGCAGTTCCGAGCTTGCGCCGGTGCCGAGCGCGATCGGCAGGGCGCCGAGCAGGGCACAGAAGGTCGTCATCATGATCGGCCGGAAGCGTCGCACGCAGGCCTCGTGGATCGCCACCGTCGCCTTTTCGCCGGTCGTGCGCATGGTCTCCACCGCCACGTCGATCATCATGATCGCGTTCTTCTTGACGATGCCGATCAGCATCAGCAGGCCGATAAGGGCGATGATCGACAGGTCGAAGCCCATGATCTTTAGCGCCAGCAGCGCACCGAATGCCGCCGCAGGCAAACCGGAGAGAATGGTGAGCGGGTGGATGAAGCTCTCGTAGAGCACGCCGAGCACGACATAGATGGTCAGCACCGCCGCCAGGATGAGGTATGGCGTATTGCCCTGAGACTGCTCGAAAATCTCAGCTGTACCGCCATAGGAGGTGAAGACGTCGGCCGGCATGCTCATTTCCGTCTTGATCTGGTCGATTGCCGCCGTGGCATTGCTGAGCGATACGCCCTCCGGCAGGTTGAAGGAAACGGTGGTCGAGACGAGCTGGCCCGTCTGGTTGATTGTCACAGGGCCGACCGTGCGCTCGACATGCGCGAAGTTTGAAAGCGGCACCAGGCTGCCATTGGGCGAGGCGACACGGATTTCCGAGAGCTTCTGGTCGTCCCATGGCTTGCTCGTGTCATATTCGACGATGACGTCGTAGCTGTCGCCGGTAGACTGGATTTCCGCCGCTGCATATCCGCTGAAGGATTCCTGCAGCGTCGTGCGCAGTGTGTCGTTGTCGATCCCATAGGCGGCTGCCCGCTCCGTATCGATGACGATATTGGCCTGCAGCGCGTTGTTCTGGGCGTCCGAGGTCACGTCGGTGAACAGCCGGTCCTTGCGCATCGCTGCCTGGATCTTGCCGGCCCAGAGGTTGGTTTGATCAGCACTCAGTGCCTGCACCACCAACTGATACTGGCTTGCCGTCTGGCGACCGCCGAAGCGCAGGCTCTGGTTCGGCGTCACGAAGGCCTGCAATCCGGGGATCTTGTTGATCTCCGCGCGCAGCTCACGCAGCGTCTGGTCAAGCGGCGGACGTTCCTTCTTGTCCCTGAGTTCGACGAACATCGAGCCGTTGTTTTGCGGTTTGTTCGGGTTGCCGCCGATCGTCGACATCACATGGTTGACTGCCGGGTTCGCCTTGACGACGGCTGCCGCCTGCTGCTGCAGCGCCTCCATGGCCGAATAGGAAATGTCTTGGCGAGCCTGCGTGCTGATCGTCAGGCGGCCGATATCCTCCTGCGGGAAGAAGCTCGTCGGCAGCGTCATGAAGAAATAGATCGTCAGCGCGACCGAGGCGAGGAAAACGCCGAGGATCGTGGGGCGGTGGCGAAGGCACCAGCCGACCGCCCTGTCATAGCCGTTGAGAGTCCGTTCGAAGCCGGCATCGAAGATGCGGATGATGAGCGGCGGGCGGCTCTGGTGGTTGGACAGACGCGAGGCGAGCATCGGCGTCACGGTCAGCGAGACGATTGCCGAGGAGATGATCGCAATCGCAACCACCATGCCGAATTCGTTGAACACGCGGCCGACAACGCCGCCCATCAGCAGGATCGGGATGAAGACCGCGATGAGCGAAACCGACATTGAAATGATGGTGTAGCTGACTTCGCCCGCACCCTTGATCGCCGCTTCCCGCGCGGGCATGCCGTCCTCGACATGGCGCAGAATGTTCTCGAGCATGACGATCGCGTCGTCCACCACGAGCCCCACCGCGAGCGTCAGCCCGAGCAGCGAGATGTTGTCGATACTGTAGCCGAGCACATACATCATGCCGAAAGTCGAGATCAGCGACAGCGGAACGGCAAGCCCGGGAATGATCGTTGCGGTCGCATGGCCGGTAAACAGGTAGATGACGAGAACGACGAGGCCGATCGTGAGCAGCAGCGTGAACTTGACATCGGAGATGGCATCGCGAATCGGTTTTGCGGCGTCATTCATGACGACCGTGTTGACCGAGGGCGGGATTTCGGCGTGAAGCTGCGGCAGCTTGGCGTTGATCGCATCGACGACATCCACCGTATTGGCATCGGGTTGACGCTGGATGGCGAGGATAATGCCACGCTGGCCATCATACCAGCTGCCGGTATACTGGTTCTCGACGCTGTCCTGCACATCGGCAATATCGCCGAGGTGGATCGGCGCGCCGTTCGGATTGGCAATGACCAGCGAACGGAATTGTTCGGCGCTGGTGCGCTGCGTGTTCGCCGTGATGGTCATGCTCTGCGAATTGTTCTGCAGCGTTCCCACGGGCTGCTGGCTGTTGGCGGCAGCAAGCGCCTTGTTGACGGTATCGATGCCGATGCCGCGGGTCAAAAGCTTGTTGGGATCGACCTCGACGCGCACGGCATAGGTCTGCGCACCGTAGACGCTGACCTGGGCAACGCCGGGAAGCGTCGAAAGCGACGGCGAGATGATGTTCTCGGCGATGTCGTCAAGCTTGCTGCGCGGCATGGTGTTGCTCTGCACCGAGAGCAGCATGACAGGCGCATCGGCCGGGTTCGTCTTGCGATAACTCGGCGGCGTCGTCAGATTGTCGGGCAGTTGCCGGGTCGCATTCGAGATCGCCGCCTGCACGTCGGCTGCGGCCGCATCGATATTACGACTGAGGTCGAACTGCAGCACGATGCTGGTGCTGCCGAGCGAACTGGAGGCGCTGATTTCGGTGATCCCGGGAATGGTCTCGAACTGCTTGATCAGCGGCGTCGAAACCGAGGTCGCCATCGTCTGCGGTGAGGCGCCGCTCAACTGCGCCGAAACGTTGATGGTGGGAAAATCGACCTGCGGTAGCGCTGCGACGGCGACGAGCTGATAACCGGCAAGACCGGCCAGAATGACGCCGATCGCAAGCAGCGTCGTCGCGACGGGTCGCTGGATACAGAAATTCGGGATCATTGTTGAGCTCCCACCGCGATTGTCTCGGAGGGCTGCTGTTGCCGAGGCTCTTCGGCGGAGGCGACATCAAGCGCCTTATCGTCGAACTGCTCCTTGATCGCCTGCTGGTCGCTGAGCTGGCCCTGGCCCTCGACGACGACATGGTCGCCTTCCGAAAGGCCCGAGGCGATGGCGGTGAAGCCGCCATTTGCGCGGGCAACGGTGACGGCCGTCAGATGCGATTTGCCGTCCTTGGCGACGAAGGCGAAGAAACCCTCCGGGCCGGGGCTGACGGCGACCGTTGGCACCACCACCTGCTGTTCGTCATTGTTGAAATGCACGACGATGTTGACCGACTGGCCGGGCCAGAGCGCGCCGGAGGAATTCTCGAATTTCGCCTTGGCGAGGATCGTGCCCGAGGCGGTATCGACCGTATTGTCGTAGAAGCTGATCTCGCCCTTTCGCACTTGCCCCTTGGTGGAACTGGGAGCGGTGCTGACCTCGACCGGACCGCCTGCCAGAGCGCTCTTCAGCTCCCGCAGGTAGCGTTCCTGCAGGTGGAATTTCACATAGATCGGATCGTATTTCGCAATGGTGACGATTGCCGAGCCGGCATTGAGGAAGGCGCCCTTGCTGACGGCGATATCGCCAAGCCGGCCATCGAAGGGAGCACGGATGTCGGTGTGCTCGAGCAGGATTTGGTCGGAGGCCAGCGACGCCTTGTCGGCGTCAACAGTGGCTGCGGCGGTATCGCGGGCGGCGACCGCCTGGTCGAGGCTCTGCTCGGTGCCGGCCTTCTGGTTGAAGAGATCCTGCGCGCGCGTCAATGCGGTCTCGGCTTCCGAAAGGGTTGCCCTGTCGCGCACGATCATCGCATTGTCCTTGTCGACGGTTGCCTTGGCCGTCCGGTCGTCCAGCTTGGCGATCAGGTCGCCGGCTTTCACGGTCGCCCCATCCTGCGCATCGATTCTGACGATCAAGCCCTGTTCCTGTGCGGCAATGGTCGTGTTGTCATCGGCATCGGCCCAGCCGGTCGCCGTCACATCCATCGGCAGCGTCGTTTTCACGGCTGCGACGGTCTTGACGACGGTCGGGCCGCCGCCACCGCGCCTGCGCCCGCCGCCCTGATGTTGCCCGCCATCCTGACTGGTGGCCTGACCTTGATCGGCTTGCGCCTGCTGCCCGCCGCCATTGCCGCCGGCCGGCTGCTTGATGAACTGCGAGAGGTAGGGAATGCGGGAGGCATAAGGGACCAGATTCCCGAATTGCCAGACGCCGATGGCGGCAATTGCGATAACGCTGACGGTGATCCAAAATTTCTTCATGGGCGGGAACCGGTCTTGAGCAAGGTTGCAAACTTTATGCTCTGATTGAGCTGCTTATATTGCGGCGCAAAAAGGACATAATTCCCGGTGTGCGATCACTAAGTGGTTATAATGGCTTAAAATTTTGTAATGAATATTCCGTAATATTCAAATTATACTAATATAGATCCAGTGTAGTCCGATGCCGTCCGACGGCGGCGGCGAGGGCGGTTCGACAGATGACGATGCCGACCCGTATGCCGTCCATCGCGCGGAAAAACACGGAAAAACGAGAGAAGGCAGGTCGTCATGACTGAGTTGGATGCCAGCGAATTTCGCTCTCTGATCGTAAGCCTATTTCCTGAACTCACGGCCTCCGTCTTCAAGCTGGCGGCGAAGGGCTGGGATTCGCTTGCCGTCGACGTCGATGACACATTAATCTTCAAGTTTCCCCGTAATCTCGGCGCGGAAAGAGCGCTTCAGAAGGAAGCCGCCTTGCTCGATATTGTTCGGCCGTCGCTGTCGATGGCGGTTCCCGACATGCGCATTCACGACGGGCCGCCGATCTTCTCCAGCCATGCCAAACTCGACGGCGAACATCTCATTGCCGAAGATTACGATGCCCTTGGCGAAAGCGATCGGCAGCGCCTCGCGGAAGATCTCGCGCGTTTTTACGCCGAGCTGCATGTGCTCGATGCCGATCGCATACGGTCGGCGGGTGCCGGGGCTATCCAACCATGGCAATTTCCCGAGACGGTGCGAACGAAGGCTTTGCCGCTGCTGCCGCCTGACATCAGGAGTTTTGCGCAGGCCATTATTTCGGATTTCGAAGCCTTGCCGCCCGATCCCTACGGCAACATCTACGGCTTCTTCGACGGTCACGGCTGGAACATGGCCTTCGACCATGCGCAAAGGCGGCTGAACGGCATCTACGATTTCGCCGATTCCGGCTTTGGCCCGCTGCACCAGGAATTCATCTACTCGAACTTCATTTCGCCCGATCTGACCGCGCGCATCATATCGGCCTATGAAACGCTGACCGGACGCCGGCTCGACCGGCGCCGCATTACGATCCTGACCGGTTTCCATCGTCTGTCCGAACTCGCCGAACTTGCGGACGATCCGGCCAACGTCGAACAGATGATCCAAAGTGTGGCGACATGGGCGGCGGCGGCCCGCGTCGGCTGAGAGAGAATGTCAGACGGATCGCGCCGCGCCGCCATCGCAGCGGATGAGCGAGCCGGTGATGTAGCTTGCCGGCTGGCTGCACAGGAAGGCAGCCGTTGCGGCGAATTCCTCGACCCTGCCGTAGCGGCCGACCGGAATGCGCGCTTCCTTGTCGGTGCGGATTTCCTCGAGGCTCTTGCCGGTTCGCTTTGCCGCAGCTCCGTCGAGATCGTCGAGCCGCGCCGTCAGGATGCTGCCCGGCAACAGCAGGTTGGTGGTGACGCCGAAGCCCGCCACTTCGGAGGCAAGCGTCTTGCTCCAGCCGGCAAGGGCCGGGCGCAGCGTATTCGACAGCGCCAGATTGGCGATCGGTTCGATCACGCCGGATGAGGCAACCGTCAGGATGCGCCCCCAGCCCTGCGCCTTCATGCCGGGCAGCAGCGCATTGGTGAGCGTGATCACGCGGGCGACCATGGAGAGGAAATAGCTTTCGAGCTTTTCGCCCGTCATCTCCTCCGTCGTACCGGGCGTCGGCCCGCCGGTATTGTTGACGAGGATATCGAGACCGCCGAACTTCTCCTTCACCGCCGTCGTCGTCATCTCGACGAAGCGTTCGTCCCCGAGATCGGCCCAGATCCAGTCGGCCCGGCCTTGGCCTTCGCCATTGATCGCCTTGCAATTGGCCTCCAGCTGTTCGCCGCTGCGCCCGCAGAGCAGCACGTTTGCGCCCTCACGCGCCAGCGCCACGGCGATGCCGAGGCCAAGGCCGCGCGAGGAGGCGAGGACGAGTGCCCGTTTGCCCCTGATGCCGAGATCCATGATTGTCCTCCGATAGCTTTGAGCGATGTATAAGGCGCAAGCGGCGGAAAAGGAAAGGGCATGTAACCGGTTCGGCAGCGTTTGATAATTGACGTTGACGTAAGCGTTATGTAATTCTTTCCCACCAGGCCTCATCATTGTGCGAATTGGAAGATTGGCTGTCGTATCCCGGCTCGACAATGCTTTCTCGTTTTGACAAGAAAGTGCCATGACGGGATGACGGCCGCGTGCCGCCAAGCGGAGACGAGCGAATGACCGAGACGACTGAGCTGCCCGAACGCGAGAGCATGGAATTCGACGTTGTGATCGTCGGCGCCGGTCCGGCTGGTCTTGCGGCGGCGATCCGGTTGAAGCAGGTCAATCCGGAACTCTCCGTCGTCGTGCTGGAGAAGGGCGCGGAAGTTGGCGCGCATATCCTCTCTGGTGCCGTGGTTGACCCGATCGGCATCGACCGGCTGTTGCCCGGCTGGCGCGACGGGGCCGACCACCCGTTTAAGACCAAGGTCACGGCCGATCACTTCCTGCTGCTCGGTCCCGCCGGCTCTGTTCGCCTGCCGAATGTGCTGATGCCGCCATTGATGAACAATCACGGCAACTACATCGTCTCGCTCGGAAATGTCTGTCGCTGGCTGGCGACCAAGGCCGAAGAACTCGGCGTCGAGATCTATCCCGGCTTTGCCGCCACCGAAGTGCTCTACAATGACCAGGGTGCGGTCATCGGGGTCGCCACCGGCGATATGGGCATCGAGAAGAATGGCGAGCCCGGCCCGAACTATACCCGCGGCATGGAACTGCTCGGCAAATATGTGCTGATCGGCGAGGGCGTGCGCGGCTCGCTCGCCAAGCAGCTGATTGCCAAGTTCGATCTTTCGAAAGACCGCGAACCGCAGAAATTCGGCATCGGCCTCAAGGAACTCTGGCAGGTAAAGCCGGAAAACCACAGGCCGGGCCTGGTGCAGCACTCCTTCGGCTGGCCGCTCGGCATGAAGACCGGCGGCGGCTCCTTCCTCTATCACCTGGAAGACAATCTGGTCGCCGTCGGCTTCGTCGTTCACCTCAATTACAAGAACCCCTATCTCTATCCCTTCGAGGAATTCCAGCGCTTCAAGACGCACCCGGCGATCCGCACCACCTTCGAGGGCGGCAAGCGGCTGTCCTATGGGGCGCGTGCCATCACCGAGGGCGGCTACCAGTCGGTGCCGAAACTCTCCTTCCCCGGCGGGGCGCTAATCGGCTGTTCGGCCGGTCTCGTCAACGTGCCGCGCATCAAGGGCAGCCACAATGCGGTGCTGTCGGGCATGCTGGCCGCCGAGAAGATCGTCGCCGCGATCGCGACCGGCCGCAGCCATGACGAGGTGGCCGAGATCGAGAATGAATGGCGCAAGGGCGACATCGGCAAGGATTTGAAGCGGGTGCGCAACGTCAAGCCGCTATGGTCGAAGTTCGGCACCGCACTCGGCGTGGCGCTCGGCGGCTTCGACATGTGGACCAACCAGCTGTTCGGCTTCTCCGTCTTCGGCACGCTGAAGCATGGCAAGACCGATGCTGAGAGCCTGGAGCCGGCGTCGCAGCACAAGCCGATCGCCTATCCCAAACCCGATGGCGTCTTGACCTTCGATCGCCTCTCCTCGGTGTTCCTGTCGAACACGAATCACGAGGAAGACCAGCCGGTGCATCTGCAGGTCAAGGACATGGCGCTGCAGAAGCGTTCGGAACACGACATCTATGCCGGTCCGTCGACACGTTACTGTCCGGCCGGCGTCTATGAATGGGTGGAAAGGGACGGCGAAGAGGTCTTCGTCATCAACGCCCAGAACTGCGTGCACTGCAAGACCTGCGACATCAAGGACCCCAACCAGAACATCAACTGGGTGCCGCCGCAGGGCGGCGAGGGGCCGGTCTATCCGAATATGTGATGCGGATTATCCCCACCGCGACAATTCTTGCGTGCTGACGCCTTCGTGATCGCCTTCTGCCGGAGGCTGTTAGCCGTTCGTTAACCATAATTTCCTTAGCTTGCGACATCAAGTTGACGCACTAAGGACACATTCATGACGATCTCCCGCCGGGGCTTTCTGATCGCTCTGCCGCTTTTCGTGGCCGGCTGCTCTTCGACCGGTCTGAACAGCCAGACGAATTATGCCGCACTTCCGGACGAAAAATTCCCGTTGAAGCAGGTGCCGATCGACAAGATCAAGCCGGAACTCCGCCGCCAGGAAGTGACGTACGAAACCACGCATGCTGCCGGCACCGTGATCGTCGATACACCGGCGCGCCGCGCCTATTACGTTCTCGGCGGCGGCAGGGCGATGCGTTATGGCGTCGGCGTCGGCCGCGAGGGGCTGGCCTTTGCCGGTAACGCCTATATCGGCCGCAAGGCCGAGTGGCCAAGCTGGACGCCCACCGAAAACATGCAGCGCCGCGAAGAGCGCTATCGCAAGCTCGCCGGCGGCATGCCGGGCGGCCCGAACAACCCGCTCGGTGCGCGGGCGATGTATCTCTATCGCGGTGGCAACGACACGCATTTTCGCATTCATGGCACCAACCAGCCGCAATCGATTGGTCTTGCCATGTCGAGCGGCTGTGTCCGCATGATGAACCACGACGTGATCGACCTCTATAGCCGAGTCGAAGTCGGCGCCAGGGTTGTCGTTATCCAGGCTTAGGCAATACGCAGATAGCATTGCCGATGAAAAAAGCCGCCGCAGCGATGGCTGCAGGCGGCTTTTCCATCTGCTGTTGGTGTTGGATTTCAGCGGCGTGGCGTGGCGATACCTGTCGAAAGCGCCACGCCGATGCCGGTGATCACGGCGGCGCTGATTTCCGTCATGCCGATCGCTTCGCCAAGCAGCAAGCCGCCGCCAAGCGTCGCCAGCACCGGCGTCAGCGCCGTAAAGGCGGCAGCCTGTGTTCCGCCGAGTGTTCTGACGGCGGTGCCGTAGGCGACCATAGCGACGAGGCCGGAAAGAACGCCCTGGCTCAGCACCTGCAGGCCGATCTCCGGGAGAGTAGCCTCTGGCAGCGAGATGCCGAAGACGAGGGCAAGCCCGCCCATGATCAGGAAAGACCAGACGGCGATCAGGGCGCTTGCCTGCACGGCCGTCAGACCGGAGCGGCGGAAGGCATGCGTATAGCTTGCCCAGAGAACGGCGCCAGCCGGCAGCAGCACGAAGCTTGTCCATGGCAGCGAGGCGTCTGCAAGGCTGCGCGTGAGCAGGATCAGCACGCCGGCAACGATTGCGATAAGCCCTGCGATGCGGGTGCCGTCAGGTCTTTCGCGAAACAGCACAATGCCGATCAGCGCCGTGGCGAGCGGCATCGAGCCACCAAGCAGAATCCCCGAAGAGGCGGCCGGCGTCGAATGGATTGCCAGCGTCGTCAGCAGGAAGAAGACGGCGCCGGAACCGGACGCCATGATCGCCAGCAGGTGAAGCGGCAGGGCCTTCGGCAGCAGCCCCGTCTTCAGCCAGACAGGCGAAAGCACCAGCGCCGGAACTCCGAAGCGGATCAGCCCAATATCGATCGAGTCGAGCGGCGTTGCGGCGCTGTGGCGGGTGACGAGAAACCATGTTGCCCAGATCAGCACGGTAATGGTGCCGCCAGCATAACCCAGTAGCTGCGACGGCGACTTGTCGTTTGTAAATGCAATGGTGGTCATCGTCTCAATCCTTTCTTCCGTCCGGAGTTTGTCCGGTTGAAGAAAAGATTAGCGCCAGAGGCCGAGGCATGTCCTTGCTATCTATGGCTCTTAAATGATGCTATGCGCAATCTTCTGCCAATTAGTGCCAACTGGGATCGCAGAAATGCCAAATCTCGATAAATTCGATATCGCCATCCTGAAGTGCCTGCAGGAGGATGCGCGCGCCACCAATGTCGAAATCGCCGAGAAGGTGAACCTTTCGCCGTCGCCCTGCCTGCGCCGCATCCGCAATCTCGAACGGTCCGGCATCATTCGCGGCTACAGGGCGGATATCGACCGCAAGGAGGTTGGTCTCGGCCTCACCGTCTTCGTCGAATTCAAGGTCGTCCATCACAGCCGCGAGAATTCCGAGGCGCAGCAGAAGGCGCTGCTCGCCATCCCCGAGATCGTCTCCTGCTTCCTGATTTCGGGTACGGCCGATTTCCTCGCCGAGGTGGTGGTGGAAGATCTTGCCGCCTACGAACAGCTTCTGACCGAAACGCTGTTGACCTTGCCGAATGTCAGCGACATCCGCTCGAACTTCGCCATCCGCAGCATCAAGACGCACGGGCCGTTGAAGCTGCCCGAGGGAAAATAATTCCCCTCGGGCTTGTTTGCGGGTTAGAGCAGCGTCCCGCTGAGGATGAGCAGCGCCACCGAGAAGTAGATGACGAGCCCGGTGACGTCGACCAGCGTGGCGACGAAAGGAGCTGACGCGCTGGCCGGATCGAGCCTGAGCTTCTGCAGCACGAAGGGCAGCATCGAGCCGCAGATCGAGCCGAAGGTGACGATCCCGATCAGGGCGGCAAACACCGTGACGGCGACCATCTGCCAGTGCGGGCCGTAATCGTAGAGCCCGGCCGACTGCCAGAAGACGATGCGGATGAAGCCGACCAGGCCGAGGATCGCGCCGAGCACGATGCCCGTTGGCAGTTCGCGCAAAAGCACCTTCCACCAGTCCGAGAGCTTCAGCTCGCCGAGCGCCAGCGCCCGGATGATCAGCGACGTCGCCTGCGAACCCGAGTTGCCGCCCGAGCTCATGATCAGCGGGATGAACAGCGTCAGCACCACGGCCTTTTCCAGCTCGCCTTCGAAATGCTGCATGGCGCTTGCCGTCAGCATCTCGCCGAGGAAGAGCGCAGCGAGCCAGCCGGCGCGCTTGCGGATCATGCCGGCAAAGCTGATCTTCATGTAGGGCTGGCCGAGCGCCTCCATGCCGCCGAACCTCTGGGCCGCTTCCGTCGTGTCTGAGATCATCGTGTCGATCACGTCGTCGACGGTGACGATGCCGAGCATCTGCCCATGTTCGTCGGTGACGGGCAGGGCGAGCAGGTCGTGCTTGCGGATCAGCCGCGCGACATCCTCCTGCTTCATCAGCGGACCGGCCGAAACCGGCACGCCCTTCTGTGCCACCGAGAGGATCGAAGCCTCCGGCTCGCCGGTGATGAGGCGACGCAGCGTCACCACATGCAGCAGCGTATGGCTGACCTCGTCGAGCACATAGATGGCGTAGACGGTCTCGCGCGAGCGTTCGACCTGGCGCACATGGTCGAGTGTGCGGGCGACGGTCCAGCTGTCAAGCACGCTGACGAACTCCGTCGTCATGATGCCGCCGGCCGTGCGCGGCGGATATCCCATCAGGTGCTGGATCGCGATGCGCACCGGTTCGTCGAGGCTGGAGAACAGCCGGGCGCGGGTCTCGCCGTCGAGTTCGAGCAGCACGTCGGCGACGCGGTCGTTCGACATGCCGTGCAGCAGCCGTGCGGCATCCTCGGCACTGATCAGCGCAAGGATCTGTGCGGAGTTGCGAAGCTCCGGCCGGTCGAGAATGTTGACCGCATAGTCCAGCGGCATGCCGCATAGAACACGTCCGGCGTCCTGGACGCTCAGCGCGTTCAATGATTCGACGCGTTCGGCGATTGTTGCGCCGCGGCTGTTGTTGATGAAGGCACGGGCGGCATGGCCTGCCCGAAGAGGGAAGCGATTGATATTCATTTGAGGCTCGCCTTTCCGTCGATCCGCCGTAGCGTCCGATCGGGCGAGCCGACAGGAGTCGGTCAGCGCACGAGGGCAGCGTACGGCAAAGGCAATCGACTGCTACTGTCGCTTGGCATCGTTATGATGGCTCCGTTGAAATCCGTGGCTGACGAGTGTCATCCACATGGATGCTAGGTGGTCCCGGACGCGAAAAAAGTCAAGCGGGGTAAATGCTTAACGCCAGAATGCCGCACCCCCGCGATGCGGCATTCCAGGCAGGTATGGCCGGCGGTATGGCATGTAGACCTCGGGGCTTCCAAAAACACCGGCGCTGCCGGCCGCGATCTCAGAATCCTGCAAGCACCGCCTTGCCCTTCATTCTGCCGCTTTCGACCATGGCATGAACCGTCTTGAGGTTTGCCGCATTGATCGGGCCGACGATCTCCGAAAGCGTGGTGCGGATCTTTCCGGCGTCGACGAGCTCGGAAATCCTGTTCAGCAGCTTGTGCTGCTCGATCATGTCAGGCGTGCCGTAGAGCGGGCGGGTGAACATCAGCTCCCAATGAACAGAGACGGCCTTGCGCTTGAAGGGCATGATGTCGAGCGTCTTCGGATCGTCGATCAAAACGAAGCGGCCCTGCGGCGCAATCGCTTCGACGATGTCGCCGATATGGCTGTCGGTATTGGTGGTCGAGAATATGAATCCCGGCGCGCCGATGCCGAGCGCTGCCACCTGCGGCGCGATCGGCCTGGAATGGTCGACGACATGATGCGCGCCGAGTTCCTTCACCCAGTCCTGCGTTTCCGGCCGCGAGGCCGTGGCGATCACCGTCAGATCGGTCAATACCCGGGCGATCTGAATGGCGATCGAGCCGACGCCGCCGGCGCCGCCGATGACCAGGATGGAGCGTCCCGCCCCCGAAACCGCGTCCTGCACCTTCAGCCGGTCGAACAGCGCTTCGTAGGCAGTGATCGAGGTCAGCGGCAGGGCCGCCGCGGCAGCGAAATCGAGGCTCCTCGGTTTGGTGCCGACGATGCGTTCGTCGACGAGGTGGAATTCGGCATTGCTGCCCGGGCGGCTGATGACTCCGGAGTAAAACACCTCGTCGCCGGGCCTGAACAGGGTGACATCAGCGCCGACGGCCTTGACGATGCCGGCGGCATCCCAGCCGAGCACCTTGAGTTCGTCTGCGGGCGGTGCGGAATGGGCGCGCACCTTCACGTCGACGGGATTGACCGAAACGGCTTTGATTTCGACGAGCAGATCGTGGCCCCCAGCCTCCGGCATCGGCAGTTCGACATCGATCAGCGAGGTTTCGGCGGAGATCGGTTGGGGCGTTTTATAGGCGACGGCGCGCATGGGAAACTCCTGTGTTCGTTGCACGGAAGCTAGATGCGCACTATGGTCTGACAACGCAAGAATGCACAAATTCTGTACGTAGTACCCAAAAGGATACTGTAAATGTCATTGCCGCGCGCCAAGCTCGTCCAGAATTTCCCCGGCTGCCCGGTCGAAGCGACGCTGACTTACCTTGACGGGAAATGGAAGGGCGTGATCCTCTTTCATCTGATGGAGGGAACCCTGCGCTTCAACGAATTGCGGCGTAAGCTGCCGGCCGTGACCCAGCGCATGCTGACCAAGCAGCTGCGTGAACTGGAAGAGTCCGGCCTGGTATCACGCACCGTCTATCCGGTCGTGCCGCCGAGGGTCGAATATGCGATGACGCCCCTCGGCATGACGCTGAAGCCTGTCATCCAGGCGTTGGCCGCCTGGGGTGACGATTATGTCTTCTGCAGCCCGGAAGGCCGCGAACTGCGCCTGGCCTCAGATGGCCTGCGCGCTCCGGTCGCGGCGCTCGAGGCGTAGCGAGGCTGCAAAGACGAACAGGCCGAGGAAGGATAGTGCTGCGCCGACATAACCGGTCGCTGCAAAACCGTAACCCCCGGCGATGACGAGGCCGCCGAGCCAGGCGCCGATCGCATTGGCGATGTTGAAGGCGGAATGGTTGGACGCGGCCGCAAGCGTCTGCGCGTCGGCGGCGACATCCATCAGCCGCGTCTGCAGCGCCGGGCCGGCGGCAAAGCCGCAGCCCACGAGGAAGACGGAAAGCCCGAGCAAATAGGGATTGGCGGCGGTCAGCGAGAAGGTGGTCAGCACGACGAAATTATAGACGAGCGACCCGCCGATCGTGCCGAGCAGCGATTTGTCGGCGAGCCACGAGCCGATGAAATTGCCCGCGTTCATGCCGACACCGAAGAGGACCAGCATGATCGGAACGGCCGTTTCCGGCAGCATCGCCACCTCAGTCGTCGTGGAGGCGATATAGCTGAACATCGCGAACATGCCGCCGTAACCGACGGCGGCGATGCCGAGCGTCAGCCACACCTGCGGCCGGCGGAAGGCGCCGAGTTCGCGCAGGAAACCCGCTTCCGCAGAAACCCTGTCCTTCGGAACGTAGAACCAGATCAGCACCACGGTCAGCAGGCCGAGCACGCCGACCGAGAAAAACGCCACCTGCCAGTCGAGCGACTGGCCGAAGAAGGTCGTCAACGGCGTGCCGAGAAGTGTCGCAACGGTCAGGCCGAGCATGACGCGGCCAACGGCGCGGGCGCGGCGATGCGCCGGCACCATCGAGGCGGCGACAAGGGCCGCGACGCCGAAATAGGCGCCATGCGGCAGGCCGCTGACGAAGCGCAGCAGCGTGAAACTTTCGAAGGTCGGCGCCATGGCGCTCGATATATTGCCGGCGGCAAAGATCAGCATCAGGGTCAAAAGCAGCGTGCGGCGCGCCATCTTTGCGGCGAGCACGGCAATGACCGGTGCGCCTACGACGACGCCGAGCGCATAGGCGCTGATGACGTAACCGGCCTGCGGCGTCGTGACCGAGAAGGTCTCGGCGACATTGGGCAGCAATCCCATGATTGCGAATTCGCCGGTGCCGATGCCGAAGCCGCCGCAGGCGAGCGCCAACTGGACCAGCGCCACGGTCATTGCCGACGGCAGCTCTTCATCCTGGCTATCAACTGAAATATTGGCGGCAATCTCACTCACGAGAGCTCCTCGAGGCGGTTTCTGCTTGGCAATGGCCCTGGCGCGCAGGCGCGGCCGCAAGCCGATCGGTGGAAATGGCGGGAGGTGGAGACGATGTCTCCGATAGAGCATCTATCCGTGAGGTCCGGGCTGCCGTCGAGTGCATTTTTTGCAGTGCAGCGTCCTGCTATGTGCATACGTCTATTGCAATTTTTGCATTTCTGCCCTTTGTCAGGAAAGAAGGTTGCGCTTGAAATCGGCGATACCGCAACCATCTCAGGGGCAAGGCAGGAGCATTTCCGCGCCAGGGACGGGAGCTCTTATGAAGCTTGTAGGCTTTTTCAATCGCGACGGCGGGACCTTCAAGACCACCGACATGCCGGCCTATGAAAAAAGGGCGGAAGCGGCTTTCCGCGAAGCGGGGCACGATTTCGACGCCATCGTCTTCTCAGGAAAGGAAATCGTTCCTGCCATGGAGCGGGCCGCCAAGCGCGACGATATCGACGGCATCGTCGCCGGCGGCGGCGACGGCACGATTTCGGCGGCGGCATCGATCGCCTGGAAGAACGGAATTGCGCTCGGCGTCGTGCCCGCCGGCACGATGAACCTCTTTGCCCGCTCGCTACGTGTGCCGCTCGATATCTGGCAGGCGCTCGATGTGCTTGCCTCCGGCGAGGTCGACAATGTCGATATCGCCAGCGCCAACGGCCGGCCCTTCATCCACCAGTTTTCCGCCGGCCTGCACGCCCGCATGGTGCGCTACCGCAACGCCTACAGCTATCGTTCCCGGCTGGGTAAGATACGGGCGAGCACGAAGGCGGCTTTGGGCGTCATCTTCAACCCGCCGGAATTCGAGGTCGAGTTCGAGGCGATCGGCATGCGCGAGCGCCGCAGGGTGTCGGCGATCTCAGTCTCCAACAATCCCTTCGGTGAGAACGCGCTGCTCTACGCCGATAATTTGAGAAGCGGCGAACTCGGCTTCTACACGGCAAATCCGCTGAAACCCCTCGGTGTCGCCCGTCTCGCCATCGACATGCTGCGCGGCAAGGTCCGCGAGAATGCCGATGTCATGGTGATGCACCCGGCCGAAGTGCACCTGCATTTCCCGAAACTGCGCTCCAAGGCCAATTGCGTCATGGACGGCGAGCTGCTGCCGCTCGAACGCGACGTCTCGATCCGGCTGCATCCAGGCGAATTGAAGGTTCTCGTCAAGCAGGGTCTCGCCGCTCAGGTGAATGCGGACGAACGCCGCGAGCCCGCTGCGTAAGTCGGCCGGCTGCGTAAGTCGGCCGCCGCGTAATTCAGAGCCGCGGCAGATAAGTGCGGTAGTCGAAATCCGAGACGGTGCGCAGATGCGCAAGCGCTTCCTTGCGCTTGGTGTCGCCATAGAGCGTCTGATAACGCGCGCCGAAGATATCGGTGATGAAGGGCGAGGTGCGGAAGGTCTCGACGGCGCTGAGGAAATCATGCGTCAGTCGCGCCGTATTCGCAGGTATGTACGAGGGCGTCGTCTCTTCGCCGGGGTCGAGTTCGCCGTCGAGACCGGCGAGCATGCCGCCGAGGATCGCTGCCAGCAGCAGATAGGGATTGGCGTCGGCGCCGGCGACTCGGTGTTCGATGCGTGCGGCCGGGCCATCCTTGTCGGGGATGCGGATCGCCGTGCCGCGATGGCCGCTGCCCCAGGTCAGATCCACAGGCGCAAACGAGCCCGGCTGGAAGCGGCGGTAGGAATTGGCGAAGGGAGCGAAGATCAGCTGCGCCGCGCGCATGGTATCGAGCAGGCCTGATATCACCGATTTGAGCAGCTTCGGTTCGCCGCCCTTGGCATCGAGGATGTTGCGGCCTTGCCCGTCGATGATGCTCGCATGCACATGCAGACCGGAGCCGGCATGTTCGGAATAGGGCTTGGCCATGCAGGTCGATTTCAGCCCGTGACGGCGCGCCGCCTGTTCGGCGATGCGCTTCAGATAGAGGCAATCGTCGGCGGCAGCCAGCGCGTCCGCGCGGTGCAGCAGGTTGACCTCGAACTGGCCCGGACCGAATTCTGCCGTCGTCGCATCCGCCGGCAGGTCCTGCGCCTTCGCATAGGCCCTCAGCGTCTGCAAATAGCCATCGAGCGCGTCGACGGCGCTCATGTCGTAGAGCTGGAAACCGTTCGGTTCGCCGCGATAGGTGAGGCTTTCCGGCGGGGAAGGGCGCCCGGTCTCGCGCCAGTCTCCCGACATCACGTAGAATTCCAGCTCGGTGGCGACGACGGGCGTCAGCCCGCGCGCCGCATAGCGCTCCAGCACCGAAGCGAGGATGGCGCGCGGATCCATGAAGCTCGGGCTGCCGTTGAATTCGTGCATGGTGGCGAGCACCTGCATCGAGCCCTCGGGCGCCCAGGGCATCGGCGCCAGGCTGCGCCGGTCGGGGATGACCTTGCCGTCGGGATCGCCGATCGTTAGCGACAGGCCGGTGATATCGTCATTGTCGTCGCCCCAGATGTCGAGCGATTGCGTCGAGGTCGGAAGGCGGATGTCACCGGCCCAGACCTTGTCTTCGGCGCCGGGCGGAAGCTGCTTGCCACGCAGGTCGCCGTTCATGCCGACGATCAGGATTTCGAAACGCGGGTCGCCGCACTCGGCCTTACCGTCCACCCTGTCGCTCGCCATGACCTTGAAAATCCTCCGGGACAAGGCGAAGCTCCTATCCCATCGACATCAGCCTTTCAATCCGCGAGGGTCTTTACCAATCATGCCCGATACTTACCCGCCCTCGAATCTTGCCGCGATCGACGCCGCGCACCACCTGCACCCCTTCGCCGACATGAAGAAGCTGAATGCCGAGGGCGCGCGCATCATCCAGCGCGGCGAGGGCGTCTACATCTTCGACAATCACGGCAGGAAATATCTCGATGGCTTCGCCGGCCTCTGGTGCGTCAATATTGGCTATGGCCGCCGGGAGATCGCCGATGCCGCTACCAGGCAGATGAATGAACTGCCCTATTACAACACCTTCTTCGGCACGACCTCGACGCCGGCGACGCTGTTGGCGCAGAAGGTCACATCCCATGCCGGCGAGCGTTTCAACCATATCTTCTTTACCGGCTCCGGCTCGGAGGCGAACGACACCTGGTTCCGCATGGCCCGGGTCTACTGGAGCGCCGTCGGCAACCCGTCCAAGAAGGTCGTCATATCGAGGAGGAACGGCTATCACGGTTCGACCGTCGCCGGCGCCAGCCTCGGCGGCATGAAATACATGCATGAGCAGGGCGACCTGCCGATTCCGGGCATCGTCCATATCGGCCAGCCCTATTGGTACTGCGAGGGCGGCGATCTCACGCCTGATGAATTCGGTCTCAAGGTTGCCCGCGAACTCGAAGCGAAGATCGACGAACTCGGCGAGGAGAATGTCGCCGCCTTCGTCGCCGAGCCGGTGCAGGGCGCAGCCGGCGTCATCATCCCGCCCGAGACCTACTGGCCGGAGATCGGCCGCATCTGCAAGGCGCGCAATATCCTGCTGGTGACCGACGAGGTAATCTGCGGTTTCGGCCGGCTGGGCGCCTGGTTCGGCCACCAGTATTTCGGCGTCGAACCCGATCTGGCGCCGATCGCCAAGGGACTTTCCTCCGGCTACCTGCCGATCGGCGGCGTGCTCGTCAGCGATCGCATCGCCGATGTGCTGATCAACGATGTCGGCGACTTCAACCACGGCTTCACCTATTCCGGCCACCCGGTCTGCGCTGCCGCCGCCCTCGAAAACCTGCGCATCATCGAAGAGGAAAGACTGGTCGAACGCGTGCGCGATGATATCGGCCCCTATTTCGGCAGGGCCTGGGCAGCGCTGGCAGAGCATGATCTCGCCGGCGAAGCCGTCAGCATCGGCCTGATGGGCGGCCTGCAGCTTACCGCCGAGAAGAGCACGCGCACCCGTTATGCCAAGCCCGATCAAGTCGGTGCGCTGGTGCGCAATCACGCGCTGGCGAACGGTCTGGTGCTGCGCGCCACCGGCGACCGCATGCTCGCCTCGCCGCCTCTCGTAATCAGCCACGCCGAGGTGGACGAGATGGCGAGGATTACAAGGCTGGCGCTGGATTTGGCCTGGAAGGAGCTGAAATCCTGATTGTGCTCAGCCTGGCTGGTTGACCCAGGCATAGCCGAAACGATAGGTGTCGTCGCCGCGCGCATAGAAATAGGGCACGTTGATCACCGACGTCTCGGGTGCGGACACGCCGAGATTGGTCTGCAGCCATTGAGCCATGGCCGGCGGAAGCCCTTCGTTACCCCCTTTTTGCGGGAGGAGCCACACCAGGAGAAGCGGTCGGCGGCCCGTAAGATCCGGGTTGAAGCCGGGATAGTCCACGGAGAGGATCGGCACACCGGGAATATCCTGCCTGAGATTGCCGGCAAGCAGGCTGTCGCCGGCAAGTATCGCGGCCGGTTCGGCCTGTTTGCGCAAGGTTTCCAGCATGCCGGCATAAGGCCTGTTCAGCCGCTCGTAATGACCGGTAAAGCGCGCCGTCGCAACGCTCCCGTAGAGGACCGCCGGCACGCCGATCATGATGACGGTGAGGATGGGTATAAAACGCCGGAACGCTCTGTCTGTCGTGACGCCTGCGGCCTCGATCTTCAGGCAGAAATAGAGCGGCAGGATGAAGAGCATCGGCACGAGCCAGCGATCCTTGATGCCGGCAGCACCGCCGAAGACGATCAGAAGCAGAATACCGGCCAAGAAGACGAGCATCATCCGCTCGAGAAGCCGCGTCCATTCCGAGCCGGAGCCGAGCGCCGGGCGAAGGCTCTTGCCGAAGACGATCGCGAACACAGCAACGGTCAATGCGGCAAAGCTGATGGTGGCGACAGCGAGCGAGCTGACGCCCATGGCGACCTGGGTGAGATAGCTCGCATCGCCGCTCGCGGTCATCTTCTCCAGCGTGCGTGCGGTGGCGAAATCGAGATTGTCCTTCAGCCAGAAGAGATGCGGCAGGGTGATGACGAGCGCCACCGCCGCCGTCAGCACCAGCCGCCAATCGAAGATCCGCGGCCGCAGGCGCGCATCCGAAAGCGCGGCAATCAGGGCTGCCGCCGGCAGGATCGCGAAATTATATTTGGCAAGCAGGCCGAAACCGATGCCGATGCCTGATATCAGGTAGGAGGCAAGGCTCGGCTGCTTCAGGCTGCGGATGAAGCCGTAGAAGAAGATGCTGGCCGAGAAGAACACCGCGACCGTGTGCGTCAGGTCGCGCTGCATTTCGAAAGCCATTTGCGGGATCGTCAGCAGCCCGAGCGTGGCGATCGCCACCAGCGCCTTGTCGCGCAGCACGAGTCGCGCCGTCAGGCCGTAGAGCACGTAGGAGCTGAACAGCAGTAGGTTCTTCACCACCGAAAGGGCGGTCAGCGAGACGCCGGCAAACTGGAAGACGGTGTATTGCAGCCAGTTGTAGAACGGCGGCTGCGGGCCGTAGCCGGCGGCAAGCCATTGCGAGCGGAAAGCCTGTTCGGCCTCGTCGAGATCGAGTGAATGCGAGGTTGCGAGCCGCACGCCGACCTGGAGCACGAAATAGGCTGCCAGCAGAACGAAGATCCAACTGATGTCGCGACGGCTGCTCTCGGTCATTCTATCTGGTCTCCGGCCGAACCCAGGCGTAGCCGAGCGCGAAATTGTCGCCCTGGCGGCCGAAATAATAAGGAAGCGACAGCGAGCCGATCTCTTGCAGCGCGATACCCGCCGCCGTCAGCGCCGAGGAAAAACGCTCCGCCATGACCGCATCGGCAGCCGTCGCGGTCTTCTTGCCGCGCCAGACGATCAGCACCGGCCCCTTGGCCTCGGCATAGGCCGGAATGCCCGGTGTCGGAAAATCCGGGATCACCACCGGCACATCGGGAAACTGCAGCCGCATGTTTCCGCCGATATAGGTGTCGGAAGCGATCACCAGCGCCGGTTCCGCCTGTCGCGTCATCTCGCGCGAAAAACCCGCCATCGGCACATTCGGCCGGCTGTAAGTGCCGATCAGCCCGGCGCCGACGACACGAAAGCCGAGGGCGATCAGCACGCAGGCCATCAGCACCGGCAGCACCGGCCGGAAGCGGCGCAGCCCGGCGGAAAGGTCGAGCCCGGCGGCCTGCATTTTCGCCAGGAAATAGATCGGCAGCACCAGCAGGAAGGGGTCGAGCCAGCGCTCGCGCACCGTGGTGGAGCCGGTCAACAGCACGATCAAAGCGATGCCGGCGAGGCTTGCGAGCATCATCCGCTCCATCATCCCAGTCCAGCGGTTGCCCGCCGAAAGTGCCCGGACGAAATTCCGGCGGAAGGTGGCAGCGAAGATCACCACCGGCAGCGCCGCAAAGGCGATGATGGCGACGAAAAAGGCGAGAAGGCCTTTGCCGATCCGCACGGCGCCGGCGGGTTCGCTGCCGGCGGCCATCTTGACCAGAGTGTCGGAGGAGGCGAATGCGAGATTACCTTGCAGCCAGATCGCGTGCGGCAGGACGATGAGGAGCGCAACAGTGATCGCCGCCAGCATGCGCCAGTCGAGCGCCCTGCGCCGCCATTCGGCATCGGGTAGGATGGCGATCAAGGCGACGACAGGCATCAGCGCGAAATTATATTTCGAGATCAGCCCGATGCCGGTCGCCAGCCCGAGCAGCAGGTAGCTCGCCATATCGGGCTGGTCGAGTGTGCGGAAGAGCCCGTAGAGAAACAGCGAACTGGCAAAGAGCAGCGCCGTCGTGTGGGTCAGATCCTGTTGGGCCATATAGGAGACCTGGGGGAGGGTGATCAGCGCCAGCATGCCGACGGCGGCAAGCGCCTCGTCCTTCAGCGCGCGCCGCCCGGCCAGGCCATAGAAGAGATAGGACAGGAACAGCAGGATGTTCTTCGGAACGATCAGCGCGCCGATCGACATGCCCGTCACCGAAACGACGGCATATTGCATCCAGTTGTAGAAGGGCGGCTGCGGGCCGTAGCCCGCCAGCAGATATTGCGAGAAGAAGGATTGCTCGGCCTCGTCGAGCTCCAGCGAATGCGGGAGCCCGATGCGCAGCACGATGTTGAGCACGAAATAGGCTGCAAGCAGCAGGCCCGCGGTTTTGATCGTCCTCGTCGCGCGCTCCAGCATCGTGCTGCCGGCTTAGGCTTGGCTTTGATCGTCGAAGATCTGCCGCACGATGTAATTCGGAGAGGCATCGTCGCGGTAATAGGTGCGCGCGATCATTTCCGCCAGGATGCCGGTGGTGATCATCTGCACCGACGACAGCAGCAGCACGACGCCTACCATCAGCATCGGTCGCGTGCCGATGTCGTTGCCCAGGATGAACTTGTCGAAGCTGAGATAGAGCAGGATCAGCATGGCGAGCGCGCCGAGGCCCAGACCCAGCGAACCAAAGAAATGCCCCGGCCGCGCCTTGTAGCGCATGAAGAACATCACTGACAGCAGGTCGAGGATGACGCGAAAGGTGCGCGAAATACCGTATTTCGAGACGCCGTGCTCGCGGGCATGGTGGGTAACGGCCATCTCGCCGATGCGCGAGCTCGGCACGACCCCGGCGACCCATGCGGGGATGAAGCGGTGCATCTCGCCCATCAGCTTCACCTGCTTGATGATCGAGGCACGGTAGATCTTCAGGCTGCAGCCGTAATCATGCAGCTTGACGCCGGTGATGCGGCCGATCAGGTAGTTGGCGCACCAGGAGGGGATCTTGCGCAGGAACAGGCCGTCCTTGCGGTTCTTGCGCCAGCCGACCAAGAGGTCGAGTTCACGCCGTTCCAGCTCGGAGACCATCGAAGGAATGTCCTTCGGGTCGTTCTGCAGGTCGCCGTCCATCGTCGCGATCAGGCGGCCACGGGCGGTATCGATGCCGGCCTGCATGGCGGCTGTCTGGCCGAAGTTGCGCTGCAGCTCGACGATCCTGAGCGCCAGCCCCTCGCGTCCGACATACTTGCGGGCGTTGACGAGCGTCGCATCCGTGCTGCCGTCGTCGACGAGGATCAGCTCCCAGCGATGGGGGTAGCTGACCATCGCAGCCGCGACGCGTTCGACGAGCGGGCCGACGCTTTGCTCTTCGTTGAAAATAGGCACGACCAGCGACAGTTCGAGCGATTGTACCGGATCATTCGTACCGCGAATGGGCTCTACGGTTGTCTGCAACTTTCATCTCCAAAAGGCCGGACAGCCGAGCAATCTTTAATGCTGCCGCCGCACTTGCGGAAGGCTACTACATGAAGTGTCCGCCGGTTGCCAGCGGGCAATGCTGGTTTCCCGCAATCGGCTGATCTGCCGGGGCGCTATTTCGCGCCGCCTTCCACCCAGGAGTAACCAATGGAGAAGCTGCGTTTGCCGTCACCGAAGAGATAGGGCAGCGTCAGCGTCTTCAACTCTTGCAGATGAATGCCCGATCTCACCAGGTCATTGGCGAAGCCGGGGGAAATTGTTGGATCATCTGCGGTCTCGCCGCGCCAGATAACCAGCACCGGCCCCTTCGCGTCAGCATATTGGGGAACTCCGGGACCGGGAAAGAACGGGATCACGACGGGAATATCGGGAAATCTCAGCCGCATGTTGCCGGCCACGAACTTGGTTCCCGCCACGATGAGAACCGGCTTGCGGGTCGCGGTCAATTCAGCCACATAGCCGGAAAAGGGTACGTTCGTTCTCGTGTAAGTGCCGATATATTGAATGCCGACGATCCGGAAGAGAAGGATCGACAGGATGACGACCATGAAGACCGGCACCACGGGTCGGAAGCGGGCAAGGCCGGCGGAGAGATCGAAGCCTGCGGTTTCCAGTTTCAGGAACAGATAGATCAGCAGGACGAGCAGGCATGGGTCGAGCCAGCGCTCGTGGATGTCGCTCGCGCCGGCGAAGAGGACCACGCCGACGAAGGCGAGCAGGCTGATGACCATCATCCGCTCGATCACCCGGATCATCGGGCTGGAAGCGGAGAGCGCGCGAAAGAAGTCGCGCCGGAAGGCGGCAGCGATCAGAACGATCGGCAAAGCGACGAAGCCGAGGACGGCGATCACAAGAGACAGCAGTCCTTGGCCGATGCGGGGGAGGCCGGCCGGTGCCAGGTCTTCGGCAGTCATCCGCTCGAGCGTCGGCGCGGAGGCGCTGACGAGGTTGTCAGGCAGCCAGAGCGCATGCGGCAGCACGATCAGAATGGCGAGAACGGCCGCCGGCAGCAAACGCCAGTCGATGAGACGGCTGCGCCATTTCCGTTCCGGCAGCACGGCGATGAGGGCGGCAAATGGCAGGATGGCGAAATTATACTTCGAGATGAGCCCGATGCCGGTGGCGATGCCGATGAGGAGATAGGTCCCGATCGTCGGCTGGCGCAGCGTGCGGAAAAAACCGAAGAGGAAGAGCGAGGTCGCAAACAGCAGAGCAACCGTATGGGTCAGTTCGCGTTGCGCCATCAGGCCGACCTGCGGCAGGGTAATCAGGCTCAGCATAGCGAGCGCTGCGAGCGAACGGCTCTTCAGCACCTCGCGGGCAGCAAGCCCGTAGAAGAGATAGCAGCCGAAGAGAATGATGTTCTTCGGCACCGAGAGCACCCACATCGATATGCCGGTCACCGAAACGATGGCATATTGGATCCAGTTGTAGAAGGGCGGTTGCGGACCGTAGCCGGCAAGCAGATATTGCGAGTAGAAGGATTGCTCCGCCTCGTCGAGATCGAGTGTATGCGGCAAGGCGATGCGAAGCGCGATGTTCAGCAGGAAATAGGCTGCCAGAAAAATGCTTGCGCTCGTAATGCTTTTGGTAATCCGCTCCAACATCGTCTCCACGTCAAGCCGGCAAGGCGCCGTCACGGCGCTCGCAGAGTAGAAGCGTGTTCGCCGCCGCCATCAACTCCGCCGTTGTGCGCAACCTTCATTTCTCCTAAAACGCCTGGCGACGGAACCGAGACCTATGCCGACGCCAAGCGAGGAATGCCTACTACATGAAGAGTTCGATCGTTGAAAGCCGGCAATCCTGGTTTATGCGCAATCGCATGACCGTTCTGACGGCTGTCATCGTCGCAGCCTATGGCCTCTTCATCCAATGGTTCTGGGGTTGGCCCGTCATCATCAGGCAGTGGGCAGATGTCGGCGCAGGTCCGGTGATCGCTGCGCTGGTGCTGCTGACGAGCACCTATTTCCTGCGCACCTGGCGCATCTATGATTATTTCCCGAACGAGACAGCCGGCCGGTTTGCGACCCTCTTCCGCGTCACGCAGATCCATAATCTCCTGAACATCATGCTGCCTTTCCGAACTGGCGAAACCAGCTTTCCGCTGTTGATGCGGACCGAATTCGGCATTCCGCTGACGCGCGGGACCTCGGCGCTGTTCGTCATGCGACTGCTCGACCTGCACGCGCTTCTGGCCGCCGCTGGCATCGGCTTTGCCGTCGCTTCAGCCGATGCCGCCGTTGCCTGGTCGCTCTGGACTGTCTTCCTGCTGCTGCCGGTCGCGGCCTTCGCCGCCCGCAAGCCGCTGCTGCGCCTAGCCGCCAGACTGCTGCCGAACAAGGCGCAGAAATTCGTCGCCGAGATCGAAAACGGCTTGCCGCTCGATGCCGTCGCCTTTGCGCGTGCCTGGGCGATGACCATCGTCAACTGGCTGGTGAAGGTGATGGTGCTCGCCTGGGCCCTCGGCCTGATGGGCGTTCTGCCGATGGCGGCAAGTTTCGGCGGCGCGCTCGGCGGCGAGCTCTCCTCCGTGCTGCCGATGCATGCGCCGGGCGGCGTCGGCACTTATCCGGCCGGCATCACCGCCGGCGCCATCGCCTTGGGCGCATCGAGCGAACGGCTGGCCCTGGCCGCGCTGGCGCAGGCGAGCGTCAATGCCCACCTGCTGATCATTGTCTCGGCGCTGACGGGAACGGCGATCTCACTACCGCTCGGACGTCGTGGCAAGCTCTGAAATCCGCTTTCTCAGAAACGCCTGCTCCGGCTCCTGCCGGCAGAGAGACAGCGCTGTTTGATAGGCCGCAATCGCCTCTTCGGTGCGGCCGAGCCTGCGCAGGAAATCGGCACGCGCCGAATGGGCAAGGTGATAGGCCTCAAGCTCCTGGCGCCCCAGAATGGCGTCGACCAGATCCAGCCCCTCTGCCGGTCCTTCGGCCATCGAGATCGCCACGGCGCGGTTGAGCTCGACGATCGGAGAGGGCTGCGCCGCCAGCAGCAGATCGTAATAGAAGGCGATCCGCCGCCAGTCGGTCTCTTCGGCAGCCGGCGCCCTGGCATGCTCGGCGGCGATCGCCGCCTGCAGCGTATAGGTGCCGATCTCTCCCGCTTCCATCGCCGCGGCGAGCAGCGCCAGGCCTTCCATAATCTTCGCATGATCCCAGAGCGAGCGGTCCTGATCGGCAAGCAGCACCAGCGATCCGTCTCCGACGCGGCGGGCGGTGCGACGGGAATCCTGCAGCAGCATCAAGGCCAGCAGGCCGGAGACGTCGGGATGCGGCAGCAGCGCCAGAAGCAGTCGCGCCAGACGGATCGCTTCTGCGGTCAGGTCGGCGCGGACCACCTCCTCGCCCGAAGAGGCGGAATAGCCCTCGTTGAAGACGAGGTAGATGACGTGCAGCACCCGGTCGAGTCGCGGCGGCAGCGCCTCGCGGCCCGGCACCTCGTAGGGGATCTTCGCCGCCCGAATCCTGCCTTTGGCGCGCACGATCCGCTGGGCCACCGTCGGCGCCGGAATGAGGAAGGCACGGGCGATCTCTTCAGTGGTCAGCTCGCAGATTTCCCTCAGCGCCATCGCCATCTGCGCATCGGCCGGGATGAGCGGATGGCAGCAGGTGAAGATCAGCCGCAGCATGTCGTCCTCGATCGGTTCCATGTCGCCGATCTCCGTTGCATCGGGCGTGTAGAGGCTGTCTTCGATATGATGCTGCGAAGCATCGAAACGCGCCCGCCGTCGGATCGTGTCGATCGCCTTGAAACGCCCTGTCGAAACGAGCCAGGCGAAGGGATTGCCGGGAATGCCGTCCGTCGGCCATGTCCGGGCGGCGGCGGCAAAGGCGTCGTGAAGCGCCTCCTCCGCCCGGTCGAAATCGCCGAGCAGACGGATCAGCGTCGCCAGCACCCGGCGCGACTGAGTTCGGTAGGTTTCTTCGATGATGCTTTCCAATCGGGCTCCTCAGTCTGGCAGGGTCAGCGTCCGCACGGGCCTCAGTTCGACCGCGCCGTAACGGGCCGACGGGATTCGCCCGGCGATCTCTTTGGCCTTGACCATGTCGGGCGCCTCGATGACGTAGAAGCCGGCCAGATGCTCCTTCGTTTCGACATAGGGACCGTCCGTGGCGGAGAGCGTGTTGTTGCGAACGCGCAGCACGGTCGCCGTGTCAGGCATCTCCAAGGCATCGGAGTGGATCATGATGCCTTCGCGGCTCAGCTCCTCATCGAAAACGAAATGCGCTTTGATAAGTTGGGCGGTTTCATCAGGCGTCAGCGTTCCGTCCGTGTCGGTGCTGTTATAAATCAGGCAGATGTAGCGCATCGCTATTTCCCATCCTCAATGGAGTAAGTCGGGCGCACTTCGATCGAGCAATATTTGAGGATCGGAAAACTCGACACGATCGTCCTCGCCTCCTCGATAGTCTCGGCTTCGATCAGCAAAAAACCGCCGAGGTGCTCTTTGATTTCGGCAAATGGGCCATCGGTCGCAAAGGCTTCGCCATTGCGCAGGCGGACCGTGATCGCCGTTGACGGGTCATGCAAGGCGAGCGCCACCAGCAGATGGCCGCTCTCGCGCCAGCGATTGTCGCTGATGATGCACTCCTGTGTCAGCGCATCCCATTCGGTCTGAGGGACCAGCTTGCTTTTTTCCGTGTCGAACCAGATCTGGCATAGAAATTTCATTGGTCTCTCCTCATTTAGCTCCGAATTCGTGGATTGGCCGTACCTCGATCGCGCCGAGCCTGGCGAGCGGGATACCGGCGGCAATGCGGATCGCTTCGTTGAGATCCTTTGCCTCGATCAGGATGAAGCCGCCGAGCGCCTCCTTCGTCTCGGCGAAGGGACCGTCCGTCACCGACATCTCGCCATGACGCACCCGTACGGTCACCGCCGATTTCGGCGGCTGCAGCGCCTGGGCGACGATCATATGCCCGCTATCGACGAGGTCCTTGTCATAATTCAAGGAATTGGTATCGAGTTCGGTCTTTTCCTCTTGCGTCATGGCGTCGAGTACCCCGCCATCGAACCAGACCTGACAGAGATATTTCATCGCGGCAGCCTCCTTGCTCTGTTCCCATAAACATGGACGAACGAACTGCATGCATTTCGACAGCGCCGCGAAAAAAAATGTGCGGACGAGGTGTCGAAATCGCAAGGCAGCACTCGACAAGGCTTCATCGAAACCCGTCGAGGAGAATGGAAATGAGCATTCTTGAAATCGCTCTGGCAAGCCAGATCTGGGCACGTCGCAACGAGAAGCGTCAGCTGGTAGTACTCGACGATGCCGATGTGCTGAAGGTTCTCCTGCGCATCGCTTTCGTCGTGATGGCGTTCACCCTGCTGATATCAGGGCTGAATCTTGCCGCCGGTAGGCCGCAGATGCTGGCCGAGGGTTCGGCGCCTGTCGTGACGGGCAGATGAGGAAACGGCCTATTGGAAGGCCGTTTCGAAGAAGCTGCGCAGCTTGCGTGAATGCAGCGCTTCCTTCGGCATGGCGGCAAGCTTCTGGACGGCGCGGATGCCGATCTGCAGGTGCTGGTTGACCTGCGTGCGGTAGAAGGCCGTTGCCATGCCCGGCAGCTTCAATTCGCCGTGCAGCGGCTTGTCGGAGACGCAGAGCAGCGTGCCATAGGGCACGCGGAACCGGAAGCCGTTGGCGGCGATCGTTGCCGATTCCATGTCGAGCGCGATGGCTCGCGCCTGGGAGAGCCGCTTCACCGGCCCGCGCTGGTCGCGCAGTTCCCAGTTGCGGTTGTCGATCGTGCCGACGGTACCGGTGCGCATGATGCGCTTCAGCTCGAAACCTTCATAGCCGGTGATTTCGGCCACGGCTGCTTCGAGCGCCACCTGCACTTCGGCCAGCGCCGGGATCGGTACCCAGACCGGCAGGTCGTCGTCGAGGACATGGTCCTCACGCATATAAGCATGGGCGAGAACATAGTCGCCGAGCCGCTGGCTGTTGCGAAGACCGGCGCAGTGGCCGAGCATTAGCCAGGCATGCGGGCGCAGCACGGCGACATGGTCGGTGATCGTCTTGGCGTTGGAGGGGCCGACGCCGATATTGATCATGGTGATCCCGGCATGGCCCTTCTTCTTCAGATGGTAGGCCGGCATTTGCGGCAGGCGGGTGAGGGTAGCATCCGTTTCCGGCGCGTTCGAGCCGGGAAGGGTGACGACATTGCCGGGCTCGACGAAGGCGGTATAGCCGTCGCCGCCCTCCGCCATCAGCTTGCGCGCCCAGCCGCAGAATTCGTCGATATAGAACTGGTAGTTAGTGAACAGCACGAAATTCTGGAAATGCTCGGCATGCGTCGCCGTATAATGCGACAGCCGGGCGAGCGAATAGTCGATGCGTTGCGCGGTGAACGGCGCCAGCGGCGAGGGCTCTCCCGGCGGCGGGATATATTCGCCGTTGGCGATCTCGTCGTCAGTGGTGTTGAGGTCGGGCGTGTCGAAGATATCGCGCATCGGAACGTCGATGAAGGCGTTGGTCGATGCTTCCACATGTGCACCTTCGCCGAAGGCGAAGTGGAGCGGGATCGGCGTCGACGATTCTGAGACGACGATTGGAACATTATGGCTCTTCATCAGCAGCGACAGCTGCTCCTTGAGGTAATGCTTGAAGAGCTTCGGCCGGGTGACGGTCGTCGTGTAGATGCCGGGTGCCGTGACATGACCGTAGGAAAGCCGCGAATCGACATGGCCGTAGCTTGTCGTCTCGATGCTGACCTGTGGATAAAATGCGCGGTAGCGCGAGGAGATCGGAGCGCCCTGCGCAAGTTCGCTGAAACTCTCGATCAGGAACGCCGTGTTGCGCTCGTAAAGCGCTGTCAGCGTCTCGACCGCCTTGGCGGGATCATCGAAGCTCTGAGGCTGGAAAGGCGGTGGAGAGGATGTGTCGAGGGGCGACAAAAGAGAGATTCGTTTGTTCATGACGCATTATAGAGAGTTGTTCTTGACAAGCAAACGACGCGCGCCGGCGGAATTCGATTTTTTATCTCCTTCCGTGTCTGATGCCAGTCACCGCACCGTCGGCGCGCAGAAGGTACCGTTTCTCTCCAGGCAGGTATAGCTCGCCCCGAAATGCGACTGCGCACCGCCGCCGCCCTCATGCACCACGACTGCCGAAAACGTGATCGCAAAGATCGCCGCAAACAGCGTGATGATGCTGAGGCGTCTCGCCATAATATAGTGGTTCATTGCCTTGCCCCCGATACGCAACTCTATCGTGAGAAGAGTTTTGGCATGCGATGGCTGAACGAGTGCTGAGATGCCGGTTCATCAGCCGTTCAGCTTGCCGGACAGGCTCGGCCAGGTTGCGGAGAGAGGATCAGGAAGGATTCGCCGGGGAGTTCGACGCCATTCGACTGCGCCGGTGGCGTAGCGGAGGAGGCCGCAAGGGGCTTCGAAGCATGCCGCCGCTTCGTCGGCATGCTTCTGCATTTGGGATCGTTGCGCAGGTGCCCTATGGCCTCAGAGCCGCGTCCAGGTTTGAGACTTGCAGAGGATCTTCATCACGCAGCCCTGCATCCTCAGCGAATTGCCGGAAATCTTGCCCGAGCCGCTATAGGTCTTCTCGGCGGCCGGGTCGGTGATCTCGCCGGCATAGCTGCCGCCGGTTCCCGCCAGCCTGCCGATCTTCCGGCCGGCATATTTACCGGTCTTCAGTGTCACGCAGTAACTGCCGCCGCAGGATGCGATCACCGCCGTATCACCGGCGGCCGTCTTCCAGTTGCCGACGATCGGCTCCTCGGCATGCGCGATACCCGCGATGACTGTTATGACGCCGGCGAGAACGAAGCTGCGGATCATCTTTTCCTCCATGATGTCCTTGATCTCCGCGAAAATAACTGACGCGAACGTAAAGGTAAACAGGGTCAATCGCTATCAAGCTGACCGGCTGAAAAATGCGAGAAAAAGCCATTCGTCCAGCTTAGAAAGAGATCGCCTGCTGATTTCATGATGAACGATCCGTTTATTTTCAAATCTGAATCTTTCGTAAAATTCGCTCGAAAATCCTTAATTCGCAGGGAGTCCGATGTTTAACGAAAATCCAATTTTACCAAGTGTTTGCACTTTGTTTGTCTCAAATTAATCATGCATTTTAGGCGTTTTTTGAAAGCCGTTTGGCATAGTGAACCCATCAAACGAGCGGGGCAAACCCGCCGGACCGAAAGGGCCGCAAGCCGCGATAGACGGCAAGGCCTAGAGGTAAAACAGGGTCAGTCATAAACAGGCTAACAGGGATAAAACCGATGGCACGCTTTGAAATGCACGATGCTGAAACGGCCACCATGGGTGGCGACAACAACAGCGCCGATGTCTTCTGCGAGATGGGTCTGATGTATGCGACCGGCCGCGGCTGCGAAGTCGATCTCGTCGCAGCCCACAAATGGCTGAACATCGCCGCAATCAAGGGCAACGACCGCGCCGCCGAGCTTCGCGCCGACGTGGCCGCCGCCATGGACAAGATGCAGCTCGCAGCAGCGCTGCGCGCCGCCCGCGAGTGGATGACGGTTCACTAGCTAACACCGTCTCCGATCAGGCATTTGACAAGAGCAGCAATAACAACCTCAAAAACAGGGGCTGGCGGGGCGCTTTGGACGGGGCCGACGCCGGGAGAACGGAACCGCGACCGGATCCTCCACCGGCCGCGGTTCTTCGTTTTATCGGCTGATCTGTTTCAGCACCTGCGGCAGCGCTTCTTCGAGCAGCGCCATATCCGTCTCCGGCCCGACGCTGACGCGAATGCAGCGATTGAGCGGCGCCACGCCAGGCATGCGGATGAAAACCCCGAGATCCATCAGCCCGTCGACGATCGCCCTGGCATAAGCGCCGTCGCGGCCGGCGTCGATCGCCACGAAATTCGTCGCCGAGGGCAGCGGTTGAAGGCCGTTCGCCCGGGCGATGCCGCCGATCCGCTCCCGCGCCGCATGGATTTTCCCGACCACCTCGACGAGATAGGCCTGGTCCTTCAGCGCCGCGAGCGCTGCTGCAGTCGCCAGCCGGTTCATGCCGAAATGATTGCGGATCTTGTCGAAGGCCTGTGCCGTGCCTAACGTCGAGATCGCGTAGCCGGTGCGTGAGCCGGCAAGCCCGTAGGCCTTGGAGAAGGTGCGGGTGCGAACGACGTTCGGCAGCTCGATGAGCGAGGAGATCGACGGCAGCGAACCTGCCGGCCCCGTCTCGCTATAGGCCTCGTCGAGCACCATCAGCGTCGTCTCGGGCAGCGCACGGGCGAAAGCGAGGATGCTGTCGGCATCCCACCAGCTTCCCATCGGATTGTCGGGATTGGCGAAATAGACGAGCGGCGCATTCTCGCGCCTCACCGCATCGAGCAGCCCGTCGAGATCCTCGCGGTCGTTTGCGTAGGGAACGGTTACCAGCCGGCCGCCGAAACCGGCGACATGGAAATTGAAGGTCGGATAGGCACCGAGCGAGGTAACGACGGGCGCCCCCGGCTCGATCACCAGCCGGACGATCTGGCCGAGCAATTCGTCGATGCCGCTGCCGATGGCGATATTGGCGGCCGAGACGCCGAGTTGGGCGGCAAGCGCTTCCCGGAGCGCGAAATTCTCCGGATCATTGTATTTCCAGATATTGCCGGCCTCCTCGCGCATCGCGGCAAACACGGAAGCGGCTGGGCCGAAGCCGTTCTCATTGGCGCCGATACGCGCCGAAACGGCAAGCCCGCGCTGGCGCTCGATCGCCTCGGGACCGACGAAGGGAACTGTGGAGGGCAGGGCGCTGGCAAGAGGTGTGAAGCGCGAAAAGGCGGACATGCGAAGGCGGTTTCCCGGACATATTGACAATCGGCGCAACAATAGGCCCGGGCACGGCCAACGCAAGCAAGATTATTTCTGCAATAAGCCTGTTATGGGCCGGTTCACGCGCGGAAGATCGGCGCACGTCGGGCGTCGATTGCTTCCATGTTGCCGATCATGAAATCGGTGCGGACGACGCGGCGCAGAACCTCGGGGTCCATGATGTTGATGAACCGCACCCCGATGCGTTCTTTGTGGCGATAGACCTCGGCGCAGCCGATCCGGTAGGCGAGACCGAGAATGTTGAGATAATAATGCTTCGGCAGACCGGCGGTGGTCGATACGATGAAGGTGGCGCCGCCCTGCGAGATATCGATGATCTCGGCGCTTCGCATCGACACACCGGTCAGGCACGGGCGGACGGCGACGATGCGGGCGGGTCGCTTGACGTTGAACTCTTCCCAGCGCAGGTCGTAGACAGCGGATTTGACCGTGGCAAGGTGTGTAGCGCGGAGCATAGTCATTCACATTCTCCGTCAGACAGTGCACATTTGGGGTCTTGATCACGAGCAAGCTGGTCTTGATCACGAGCAAGCTGGTCTTGATCTCATTCAAGCTGGGGTCTTGCTCCAACCAAGGTCACATGAATGTTTTGCACATTCGTCAAATATAAAATTACAATTTTAACGAGTTTAAACTTTGTTTCCAAGCGGGACGCCCGATGTCCATTTTCGGGACGCGGGCTTGCATCTCCAGGCTCCCGTTTCAGCCAAAAAATCTGACCGCGAAATATCTACCGGCGGCAGTCAGCGCCGTCAGAGCCGTGCCCCAGGCCATGTCGACCAGGCTCATGGCGAGCGGCCAGTTGCGAAGCGTGGCGAGATTGGTGATGTCATAAGTGCCATAGGCCGCCAGTTCCAGAATGGCACCGTGGAGAACGCCGTGGCGATAGAGCCCGCCGACAGCGCTGGCAGCACGGCACTGCGGCGGCGAAGAACAGGTAGAACAGTGCGCCGACCGCCAGATTGGGCGAGGGCAGCATCAGCGCTCCCAACTGGTCGCGGTAGAAGTTGCGGGCGATGAGGCCGAGCCATATCCCGTCGCAGATGAGAAGAGTGAGAAAGGTGCCGGCATAGGCAAACAGCGCTGTCTTCGTCGTCAATTTACCGAGCTTAGCCTTTCTACGCGGCCAAGGCCGACCGGATCGCCGCCCCGTTCGATTTCGGCGCAATTTTCCCGAACTCTTTCAATGGCCGAGCGTTGTGCCTTGATCGATGAAGCACGGCGCGCTTCGAATGACGACAGCGAGGAGTTGAAGATGACCGACGTCAAAATCCCTTGGAAATCATGGGTCGTGGTCTGCAACGGAGCCAAGGCTCTGATCATGCAGAATGCCGGCGATGCCCAGCTGATGAAGCTGAAGGTGCTGGAAACTCTAACGCAGCCGAGCGAGCCAGACCGCGAGATCGGCACCGACAAGCCCGGCCGCAGCCATGCCGCCGATGGCTTCAGCCGCAGTGCTGTGGAGGAGACCAACTGGCAGGATCAGGCCGAAGCCCAATTCTTGAAACAAGTCGCAGAAAGGCTGGATGAGCTGTCGCAGGAAAAGGATGTCCGCCGCATCGTCCTCGTTGCGCCGCCGAAAGCACTCGGCGCGCTGCGGCCGGCGCTCAGCGCCGATACGCAAGCAGCGATCTCCGTGGAATTGGCGAAGGACTATACCAATATGCCGGTCGATGAGATCGAGCGGCATCTCGCCGCCTGAACCAGTAGAGCAATTCCAGGAAAAGTGTGAAGCGGTTTTCCGTCCGGAATTGCGAAGAACCAGTAGAGCAATTCCAGGAAAAGTGTGAAGCGGTTTTCCGTCCGGCATTGCGTAAGAACAGAAGGCTAGAGCGGTTATGCGCTTCCCGTGAAGCTGAACCGCTCTAGCACAACCTGAGGAAACGCGGGTCGAGAGGCCCGCGTTTTCGCGTCACGCGGACGGTTTCTGCCCGGCAAACAGGACTTCATGATCGGCAAAGAGCGCCGCCAGGCGGTCGATGACGATCCTGACCTCCGGCCTTTGCCGCTCGTCGTCATGCGCAACGATCCACATGTCGTAGGTCAGTTCGTCGATGACCGGTCCGGCGCGGACGAGCCTGCGCTCCTGATCGCCGATGAAACAGGGGAGCACGCCGCGGCCGGCACCGCCGCGGATGAGGTAAAAGAGCATATGCGGCGTGTTCGTCCAGCTGGTGATCCAGGAATCCGGCTGTTCGAACGTCCATTTGTCCGCCGGCGTGATGGCGGTATCTGTGCCGAGCGAGATCCAGTTGCAGTTTTTGTCGTCATAGCCGGCCGCCTGATAAGCCGCATGCGCCACCTTGACCGAACGGCGGATCGCGACGTTGCCGCTCTCTGGCCGGCTGTGGCGAATGGCGATATGCGCCTCGCGATAGGTGAAATCGACGGTCGCATCGCAGGTCTTGTAGCACATGCGGAAGCTGTCCTTCGGCGTCCAGACGCTTGCCAGATGGTCGGCGACGAAGCGCGAGGTCCAGCTGTCGGCGGCCGTCGAGACGATCGGCAGTGTCAGCACCTCGCCGCGCCAGTCGGAGATCGCACGCGCCGCATCCTGCATCAGCCGGACGCGATCGAGCAGTTCCTGCCCGTCCTTGGCGAGCAGATAACCGGTGGGGCCGCGGCTGAACAGCGAGCGGCCGGTCACCCGTTCGAGCGCCAGCATGCGCCGGCCGATCGTCGGTGCGCTGAGCCCGGTGCGCGTCGCCGCCGCCGAAAGCCCGCCGCCGGTCGCAACATGGAAGAAAAGCTGCAAGTCGTCCCAGCTCGCATCTTTCATGGATGAAAACCCCCTTTCCCTAGCGCCTCTACATCGGAGGGGCGCGAAGGCTTAGCTCAAGTGCCTGAGCCAAATAGATGGAGGATCGAGCAATGGATCTCAACTGGATTGTTCTCTTTAAGGAAATCGAAAACGGCAATCGCCGGATCCGCCATGATCCCTTGGCCGATCCACTCGAGCGTCCGGAATGGCGCGGATTTCTCTGGGCCGTTTCGATCATCGCGCGTCTCGCCGCAAGACGGAGCGGCGAAACAAAGGCGACGCGCCGCGATGATTCACGGATCGGAAAAAGCCTCAGGTTTCGAAGTTCAATCGCAACACGTGGTGCAGGAATTCCGGATTGATCAGCATGTTGAAGCTGATCGTCACCGATTCGCCTTCGCGCTTGACCACGGTCGCACCGATCTCGTCATGGATGCCTAGGATTTCGAGAAAGAAATGGCTCGGTATTTCCAGGTTCGGGCTGACTTCAAGCAATGCGCCGGCAAGCGTGATCGTGCGGATCAGGCAGCGCACCTGGGTTCCGGTGCTGAGGTGATGGCCGACGAAGATGATGTTGCCGGGCCTGTCGAGGTTGAATTCCCTGTAGGCACGTTCCGGCTTGGGGTGTTCTGTGTCGAGGTGCATCTGAAAGGCCCTTTTAGCCTCCGCTTGTAATACGACAGGATATTAGCCGAAGAATGCTGACATTTGCTGAAGAACACCGTTAAGATTGAATGCTTATGTGAAAGCCGCGGGAAAATCGCACCGATTTCGTGCAGATTTGCTCCAAAGCTGCGCATTCCTGAAGCAGATGCGTCATTCTTGACATGTCGGTGGCGTTCGCGCATACAAAGGCCGGTTCGAGGCACCGGCCGCTCGCGGATGAAAATCCATGGTGAAGTCCTCGCGATCATGGTCACGGCCCTTTGTGCATGCTGACTGGCGGCAAAGCGAGCTACCATCCGCAGTCGAAGAGCATGCCTTGCGAAGGCTCACGCCATGACGACGACCTATCCTGCCATTGATGAATTGAAGGCCCAGGCCAGGCGCCTGCGCCAGGCGATGAACGATCGCGGCACCCCGCTGACCCACAGTGCGGCGTTGGAAATGATTGCCCGCCAGCACGGCGTGCGCGATTGGAACACGCTCGCGGCCCTTGCGGCAAAGCCCAATGCTAGCCCGAAGACGCCGCTCTTCGTCGGCGCGCATATTCGCGGCCGTTATCTCAATCAGCCGTTCACCGGCGAAGTACTGGCGCTTTCGGCCCTGCCGGGCGGCGATCTCCACAGGATCACCATCCATTTCGGCGAGCCGGTGGATGTGGTTACCTTCGAGAGTTTTTCCGCCTTTCGCCAGCGTGTGAACGCGCAGATCGACGCCGACGGCGTGTCGCCGCGGAAGACATCGAACGGCGTGCCGCATCTGGTGCTCGATCTCTAATTTGCTCTCATCCTTTTGAGGCTGTCCGGATACGCAGGATTTTTAAGCCGGATCGGGCCTCGCCCGCTATTGCACGGATTTCTCCATGACCGATCTCTCTCAAGGCAATGCCTTTCTCACCGGCTGGCTGCCGGGCGTCTTCATCAAAACGGCGGCACCGATCGTCACGATCACCACCGTCAACGGCCTGTTCACCGTCGTCGACGCCTATTTCCTCGGTGCCTATGTCGGCCCGGACGCGCTCTCTGCCGTCAGCTTGATTTTCCCGGGGCTGATGCTGCTGGTCGCCCTGCAATCGCTGGTCTCGAATGGCATGGCGAGCATCCTCGCCCGCCGGCTCGGCGCCGGCGATCGTCAAGGCGCGCGTCGGGTGTTTGCCGGCGCGCATGCGCTGGCGTTCGCCGTTACCCTCATCCTCAATCTGGTCCACTGGAAGGTGGGCAGGCAGATCATCGATGCCGGTGCCGCCGGCAATGCTGCCGTGGCCGATGGCGCCATGCTGTTCATGGGCGCGATGATCGCCTGTGCGCCGGTCGGCTTCTTCCTGTCGCTGCATCTCGATGGGCTGCGCTGCGAAGGCAAGATCGGCTTCATGACACTGGTGACGCTGTCGGCCTCGCTGCTCAACATCCTCGCCAACTGGCTGTTCATGGCGGTGATGCATTGGGGCGTGCTCGGTTCGGCAGCTGGCTCCATCGCATCGCAATTCGTCTGCCTCTCAGCCGTGCTCGCCTATCGCTGGCGCCGGCCGGCGGCACTGAGGCCTTCCCCGGGGTTGGCTCTTGCAGAATGGCGCGGCATCGTCGCCTTCGGCGCACCGATGAGCCTCGGCTTCATCGGCATATCGCTGGCCTCGGCCGCCATTCTGCTCAACGTCTCGCTCTGGAGCACGCATGACTACGTCGCGACTGTTGCCGCCTACGGCATCATCACCCGGATCATGACCTTCACCTATCTGCCACTGCTCGGCCTCAGCATCGCGCTGCAGACGATCGTCGGCAACAATCACGGTGCCGGCCTCGGGCTCCGCGTCGGCGGCAGCCTGCAGATCGCCATGGCGCTCGTCTATTGCACCCTGGTGGAGATCACCGTCGAATTGCTGGCCGGCCGGATCGGCGCCGTCTTCGTTGCCGATCCGGCGATCATTGCCGAGGTCAGGCGCATTCTGCCCTGGACGATCGGCGCCTATTTTCTCTTCGGGCAGATGCTGATCCTGTCGTCCTATTTCCAGTCGATCGGCGATGCCCCGCGCGCGGCGATCTTCGGCCTGTCGCGGCCCTATCTGCTCACCCTGCCGCTCACCTTCCTGCTGCCCTTCGTCTTCGGCGAGCAGGGGATCTGGATGGTGCCGGTCTTTGCCGAGGCAGGCATGTTCATCCTTGCTTTCCTGGTGCTGTCGCAGAACGCCAAACGCCGCGGCTGGCGCTACGGGCTTCTGCCCGCCTGAGACGGAAAAGCCGCGCTAGGGAGCGCGGCTTTTGCCTGGAATCGTCATTCCTTGCCTGCCGAAGCGGCCGATGTTGCGGCTTCCGCCTCGTTCAGCGCCTCGGCGCATTCCTGGCAGCAGACCTCGACAGCTTTGCCGCCAAGCTTGACGGTGATGGTCTCCGCACCGAGTTCGCAGTCGCAGGCGGCGCATGTGGTCTTCTTCATCTGAGGATCCTCCGTTAATCGTCCCGCGATCGGGACAAGCTCATAAGATCATCGAAGACCGCATCGTCGCTGTCGAAATCTTTAGCGATTGATGGAAGCTTTTACCTGCGTCGCAGCTGCGCCGCGCGCTGGAATTCGGCCGGAGTCTGCCCGAAAGACTGCTTGAAGGAAGCGCTGAAATGGCTATGGCTGGAGAAGCCGAGATCGAGACCGAGCGCGGTCAGATCCTCATACTGGCCAAGCAGATCGAGCGCGCGGGCAAGCCGCAGCCGCAGCTGGTAGCGGTAAAGTGGCGTCGCCTCGACCTGCTGGAAGACCTGGGTGAGATAAACGGGCGAGACGCCCACTTCGGCGGCGATTTCCGAAAGCGTCCAGCGCCGCGCGAGATCGGAGGAAAGCACCAGCTTTGCCCGGTCGACGAGTTTCTGCCGGCCGGCGCTGGCGCCCGCCGCATGCGATGTGCGCTCGCCGAGTGAGCGGCGCACCAGCGTCAGCGCCAATATTTCCGCTTCCAGCGTTTCGGCGACGTTGCGGCTGAGACCATGACGCAGGAGCGCAACCAGCGCCTGTGCGCGCGGATCGATCCGCCGGCGCTGGCGGCGGAAGGAAAAGGGCGGGCCGGGCTGCGCCTGCTCCTTCGGCGTAAGCTCTTCAAGCATGGATTCGTCGATCGCCAGATCGATGCAGGCGTCGCCACCCTCGATAGGGTGGCTGATCCGATATCCCTGGCCGGCATTGAAGAACAAGACCTGATTGGCTTCGGCCACCGTATCATTGCGGCCGACATGCCGCATGAAGACGCCGCGATAGGGATAGACGAGGCTCGTCCTGTGGGCGCATTCCTCGTCGCTCTTATGACGGCACTCGCCATTGCAGACGATGTCACGAATAGTGACCATCTTCGTTTTCAGAAGCGGTGCCGTTGAGAACTGCGACATTGCATATTCCGTATCAGACAGGCCAGAACCGACCGTACTTATAACAGCACTTTAGTAACGGCTGTAGACGTGAACATCGCTTTCCGTCTGCCCCCTGGAAAGGCCGACATCCTTCAGCTGTTCGTCGGAAAGCTCCATCAACGCATTCAGGTTGCGTCGTTCGTTTATTTTGCGCGCCAGCCAGCGCGCCGCCCTGATTGCGGCAAGGACCAGGCCTGGTCGCGTAAGAGAGCGAATATTTCGCGCCGGTATCGTGAAATTCGGGCTGTGCATGGTGATCCTCCATCCGTGTTTTGGATGGAGGCAGTGAACCATCAGCGGCGGTTTCGCGCTGTCAGATTATTTAGCGATCGGAGGCGACGGTTATGCTTTCAGCAGCCACTCGTGCTCGGCGGCATTGTGGAATTTCCAGATCCGCTGCGGTCCGGCCATGACGTTGAGGTAGTAGAGGTCGTAGCCATGGCAGGCGGCGCAGGGGTGATAGCCCTTCGGCACCAGCGTCACATCGCCGTCCTCGAGCGCCATTGCCTCGTCGAGCGAGCGATCGTCGGTATAGACGCGCTGAAAAGCGAAGCCCTGCGGCGGGTTGAGGCGATGGTAATAGGTCTCTTCCAGGAAGCTCTCGTTCGGCAGGTCGTCCTGGTCGTGTTTGTGCGGCGGATAGGAAGAGGTGTGTCCACCTGGCGTGATCACCTCGACGACCAGCAGCGAATGCGCCGAGCTGTCGTCTTCCGGCATGATATTGTTGACATAGCGCACATTCGTGCCCTTGCCGCGCGTCACCTGCGGATGCGTGCCGGGCGGGATGGCCTTTGCCTGATAGGTGCCGCCGCCGGGTGCGGAGCAGACCGCGAGCTCCAGATCGGTCTCTGCCGTCACCGACCATGTCGATTCCATCGGGATATAGAGGGCATGCGGCGCGCCTTCGAACGGATTCATGCGGCCGCCGAGCGTGCCGAAATCCTTGGTGCCGGCCGATGCCTTGCCTTTGCCGGTCACCCAGACGAGGCAGACTTCGCGATCGCCCGTCTCTCCCGAGACGGTTTCGCCCGGCTTCATCCGATGCAGATCGAAGCCGACATAGGTCCAGCCGGCGCTTTCCGGGGTGACATGCGTGACGCGGCCATGCGTGCCTGATGGTTTCACCTTGAGATTTGGCATTGGTGTTTTCCTTGTAAATTGGCGTGTGCGGCCCCCTTGCTCATCCGGCTGCCGCCACCTTCTCCCCGAGTGGAGAAGGGACATGCCGCGCCGTTCCATTCCCCCTTCTCCCCACGGGGAGAAGGTGCCCGAAGGGCGGATGAGGGGGCTACTTGCTCCAGCAGTCCGGAAAGACCAACTCCTTGTGGGAGGAATCTCCGGGCAAACAGTTCTCTACGATCCCTTAGGAAAGCCTTCCGTTTCAACGGTATAGCCCGCAGCCGTCATGACGCGCATCAACTCGGCGTGGCCGATCTCGGCCATTTTCTGCGGCGGGGCCTTGCGCGGATCCTGTTCGGCCTCGACGACGAACCAGCCTTCATAGCAATGATCGGCCAGCCTCTGGACGATGGCGCCGAAATCGAGCGAGCCGTCGCCCGGCACCGTGAAGGCGCCAAGTGCCACCGCATCGAGGAAGGACTGCCGGCTGCGGTCCAGCCCATCCACCACAGGCTTGCGAATGTCCTTGACGTGAACATGGTTGATACGGGCGTGGTGGTTCTCGATGGCACGCAACACGTCGCCGCCGGCAAAGGCCAAATGCCCGGCATCGAGCAGCAGCGGAATGCCTTCGCCCGAATGGCGCATGAAGGCGTCCAGTTCCGGCTCGGTTTCGACGACGGCGGCCATGTGATGGTGGTAGGAGAGCGGCATGCCCTGCTCGGCGCACCATTCCCCGAATTCCGTGACGCGACGCGCATAGTCCTTCATCTCGTCATCGGAGAGGCGCGGCTTGGTCGCGAGCGGCTTGGAGCGGTCGCCCTGGATGGAGCGACCGACTTCGCCATAAACGATGCAAGGTGCATTGACCGCCTTGAACAGCGCGATCATCGGCGCGATGCGGTCCTTGTTGGCGGCAAGCTCCTCATTGACCAGCGTGCCGGAGAACCAGCCACCGCACAGCGTCACGTCGGCGGCGCGCAGAATGGGCAGCATCACCTCGGGATCGTCGGGGAAGCGGCGTCCCTTTTCCATGCCGGTGAAACCGGCACTGCGCGATTGCCGCAGGCATTCCTCCAGGGACACATCGTCGCTGAGCTCAGGAAGATCGTCGTTCCACCAGGCGATGGGCGACATGCCGAGTTTGGCCTTCATCAACATTCTCCTTAAAAGCATTGCGGAAGAGCCGGGACGCTCTTCCGAGAAATCATAGCACTACAGCGCCGCGCGTCTTTTCAGACGCGCAAAGGACGCTGTAGTACCTCGAATTGCTGCATAATTTTGTCCTTAAATCGGTCCCGATTTAAGGAATTATGCAGTAGATTAACCGATGCGCTGGGCGGCGCGTGCTTCGACATAGCCCTTGCGCGCTTCGTTGACCTCTTCGCGGGGGCTGACCTCAGGTACCGCGACATCCCACCAGTGGCCGCCGGCCTCGGTGGTAATGAGCGGATCGGTGTCGATGACGAAGACCGAGGTGCGGTCGTTCTTCTTCGAGGCGGCGAGCGCCTGCTCCAGCTCCATGATCGATGCGACCTTGACGGCGATGGCGCCCATGCTTTCGGCATGCGCGCGGAAATCAATCTCCGGCATCACCTCGTGATAGGAGTCCTTCAGCAGATTGTTGAAGTTGGCGCCGCCGGTCCCCATTTGCAGCCGGTTGATGCAGCCGTAACCGCGATTATCGAGCACGACGATGTTGAGCTTGAGGCCGAGCATGACCGAGGTGGCGAGCTCGGAATTCATCATCATGTAGGAACCGTCGCCGACCATGACGACGACATCGCGTTCCGGACGCGCCATCTTGACACCGAGGCCGCCGGCGATCTCGTAGCCCATGCAGGAAAAGCCGTATTCCATGTGATAGCTGCCGGGCGTGGTGGCCGGCCACAGCTTGTGCAATTCGCCGGGAAGGCCGCCTGCGGCGCAAAGCACCGTCGTATTCTCGCCGCCGATCGTGCGCGCCACCGCGCCGATCACCTGCGCATCGGAGGGCAGGGCGGCATTGGTCGTCGCCATCGCCCTGGCCGCGGTCTCCATCCAGATCTTTTTCTCCGCCGCTGCCTTCTCGGCGAGGGCTGCCGGCGCCTTCCAGCCGGAAAGCCCTGCCGAAAGCGCCTTCAGCCCTTCGCGGGCGTCAGTCACCAGCGGATGGCTGTCGTGCTTCACCGCGTCATAGGCGGCGATATTGAGGCCGATCATCTTCAGGCTGTCGTTCTTGAACAGCGCCCAGGAGCCGGTGGTGAAATCCTGGCAGCGGGTGCCGACGGCGATGACGAGGTCCGTCTCTTCGGCGATCGCATTCGCCGCCGAGGTGCCGGTGACGCCGACCGAACCAAGCGCCAGCGGATGGCTCTCGTTGATCGACGATTTGCCGGCCTGGCTGACGACGACCGGAATGTCGTGGGCCTCGGCAAAGGCGGCAAGCTCCTTCGTCGCCTGCGAATAAAGCACGCCGCCGCCGGCAATGATCACCGGCTTCTGCGATCCCTTGATCAGCGCGATGGCATTTGCGAGCTCATCCGCATCCGGCTGCGGCCGGCGGGTCGCCCAGACTTTTTCCTCGAACAGGCTTTCCGGATAATCATAGGCCTCCGCCTGAACGTCCTGGCAGAGCGACAATGTCACCGGACCGCAATCGAGCGGGTCGGTCAGGACCTGCATGGCGCGCTTCAGCGCCGTGATGATCTGCTCGGGCCGGGTGATGCGGTCAAAATAGCGCGAAACCGGACGGAAGGCGTCATTGGCCGAAACCGTGCCGTCCCCGAAATCCTCGATCTGCTGCAGCACCGGATCCGGCGCGCGGTTGGCGAAGACGTCGCCCGGCAGGAAGAGAACGGGGATACGATTGACATGCGCCACGCCGGCAGCCGTCACCATGTTCAGCGCCCCGGGCCCGATCGAGCTGGTGCAGGCCATGAAGCGCGTGCGGAAATTCGCCTTGGCATAGGCGATCGCGGCATGCGCCATGCCCTGTTCGTTGTGGGCGCGATAGGTCGTCAATTCCGCGCGCACCTGATAGAGCGCTTCGCCGATACCGGCGACGTTGCCGTGACCGAAGATCGCCCAGACGCCGCCGAAGATCGGCACTTTCTTGCCGTCGACGATCGTCATCTGTACTTTCAGGAAATGCGCGACGGCCTGCGCCATCGTCAACCGTATCGTCTTGCCCATCGGGTCCTCCCGCAATCTTTCTTTTCGCATTTTTCCTTCCCCAACTCCTCCCCACAAGGGGGAGGGGCTAACCTGCCGGGCTCTCTACATTCTCGCCGCAATGTCTCCTCCAAAGGGAAGCTTGCTGATGGCGTGAGGCGGTGCTCCGGGTTAAGTCCCTCCCCCTTGTGGGGAGGGGTTGAGGAGAGGTCTCAATTCTAAGTCTATTGATGTCCGCGCGTCTTCAGCCACGCCTCTGTCAGTTGCCGGAAGCGGCCGGCCATATCGGCGATCGCTTCCTCGTCGTTCATTTCACCTGAAAGCCAGGCGCGCGCCGGATCGGCAAAGATCGTCCGGCCGACGGCGAAACCCTTCACGGAGGGAGCTGCCAGCGTCGCCTCGAAGCAGGAGATCAGCTCGTCGGCGGGCGCCTCGAGCCCCAGGAGCACGATACCGCGGCACCATGGATCATTTTTGGCGATCACCGCATCGATCTTCTTCCAGGCTTCACGGGATGCCTGCGGTTCCAGCTTCCACCAGTCCGGCTTGATGCCGAGCGCATAGAGTTCCTCCAGCGCGGTTGCGATCGTGTCGTCGGTGAGCGGCCCGTTCTTGCCGGCGATGATCTCCACCAGCAGCTCGCGGCCGACCTTGCGGGCGGCCTCGAACAGCGTCCGCAGCTTCTCCTGCTGCTCCGTCTTCAAGTCAGCCGGATCATCAGGATGATAGAAGCACAGGCATTTGATGCAATGACCGAGCGGCCATTCGACGAGCTGCGAGCCGATATCCTGGCTGAATTCGAAGCGCAGCGGCTTCGAGCCCGGCAATTCCACCGGCCGTCCGATCCAGGAGAAATTCTTCGTCGCCGCATCGAAGAAAGCGTCGCGGCCGAAGCGTTCGTCGATCAGCATGCCGTAGCCGTCGCGGCCGTTCGAAACCCGCGCCGCTGCCGCCACCGCCAGCCGCTTGAAGGCGACGATCTTCTCATGGCCGACGCCGAGCTCATCGGCGACGCTGACGAGCTGCGAACGGTGGTCGATCGCCAGCGCCATCAAAAGCGGGATTTCGCCGCGCCGGGTCGATGCCCAGTGGATATGGTTGAGCGCCTCGTCCTTGCGCAGCGCCCGCTGTTTGCTGCCGGTCGTCAGGAAGAAGTCGAGTTCCGCCCAGGTCGGATATTCCGGCGAGCAGAGCAGGCGGGAGACGGCGAAGGCGCCGCAGGCATTGGCCCAGGTGGCGCAGGTCTTCAGCGGCTCGTCGCGCAGGAAACCGCGCAGGAAGCCGGACATGAAGGCATCGCCGGCGCCCAGCACGTTGAAGACCTCGATCGGGAAACCCTGGCCGATGATGCCGGCTTCGAGATCGTCGGCGATCGGCCCGTCATAGACGATGCAGCCCATGGCGCCGCGCTTAAGCACGATCGTCGCCGGCGACAGCCGACGGATCTCCTTCAGCGCGCCGAGCACGTCGTCGGCGCCGGAAGCGATCAGGATTTCCTCTTCGGTGCCGACGATGAGGTCGCAATCCGGCAGCGTCTCCTTCATCTTCGAGGAGACCCGGTCGGATTTCACGTAGCGTTCGAAGCCTTCCGCATGGCCGGCAAGGCCCCAGAGGTTCGGCCGGTAATCGATGTCGAAGATCACCTTGCGGCCGTTCGCCTTGGCGATGCGGATGGCTTTGCGCTGCGCGGCCTCGGTATTCGGCCGCGAGAAATGCGTGCCGGAAACAAGAACGGCGCGCGACGATCTGATGAAATCTTCGTCGATATCACCTTCATCGAGCGCCATGTCGGCGCAGTCCGACCGATAGAAGATCATCGGCGACACGCCCTCGGCTTCGACTGCCAGCAGCACCAGCGCCGTCAGCCGCTCCTTGTCGGTGACGATGCCGTCTGTCGCGACACCTTCGTGCGCCGACTGCTCGCGGATGAAGCGTCCCATCTGCTCGTCGCCGACGCGGGTGATGAGGCCGGATTTGAGGCCGAGCCGTGCCGTGCCGATGGCGATATTGGCCGGGCAGCCGCCGACGGACTTGGCGAAGGAGCCGATATCCTCAAGCCGCGAACCGATCTGCTGGCCGTAAAGATCGACCGAGGAACGGCCGATGGTGATCACATCAAGCGCCGGCTCCGGCTGTGAACCCGGATTCGATTGTACCATGATGTCCTCCCGCTAGATTTTGCGCGGCTTCCAGTGCCTGCGAATTTTCAATAATGAAACATCGGTTCCGATATTTTGTCAATTCGGAATGTTTATTCCATTTTGCCTTTTGCAGGTTTTGACTGCTGACTCTTGCGCCGCCGTTCGGCGATTGCAACCGGTAGTGCCATGGTGAGCGCCATCGAGGCCGAAAGTGAGCGGAAGCCGGCGAAATCGGCTTCCGCCACTTCGAACCAGTGCGTGGCGCAGGCGGCAAGCGGCGAGAAGGCCGAATCGGTGATCGCGATGACGGGGACGCCGCGGTCGGCAAGCTCCTGGCTCTGATTAAGGCTGTCGGCGGCATAGGGCGAGAAGCTTGCCGCGATCGCTGCGTCTTTCGGTGTTGCGAACTGCACCATTTCAGGGTCGACGCCGTTTGGCGAGGCGACGATCTGGTGGCGGATATTGAGCTTGGAAAAAGCGTAGGTCATGTGCGCCGTCAGCGGGTAGGAGCGCCGTTTGGCGATCAGATAGATCGTCTCGGCGCTGGCAAGGATATTCACGGCTTTCGTAAAAGTATCGCTCTGCACCGTCGCCGCCAGCCGGTTGACCGACTGGTTAGCCGCGGCAATGAAGCCGGAGAGCAGATTGGCGTCCTCATCGTCGCCGCTCGATTGCTCGAGCGTGACGAGGCGCTCTTCGTAGCTTAGCGTCCGGTCCCGCAATCTTTCGCGAAAGATGCTCTGCAGGTCGGAAAAGCCGCCGTAACCCAGATGATGCGCCAGGCGCACCAGCGTCGACGGCTGGACATCGGAGGCGGCCGCGATGCTCGCCGTCGTGCCGAAGGCGATTTCGTCGGGATTGCCGAGCGCGAAGGCGGCGACCTGCGCCAGCCGCTTCGGCATGCTCGCCTTGCGCTCGATGATGGTGCTGCGCAGGCTTTCGAAATCGCGCGGCACGCGCGCGTGCCTCTGGGAATCGTTATCCATGCTTACGGCTCACGAGATGAAACAAATATTCCATATTATCGAACATAAACGATTTCAAACGACACGGCTAATTGTTTTTAATCCCCTGTAATTGAAGGCTTTTGGACAGTCTGGTCGGGATGGGCGCAAAAGTGCCTGTGGCTGGGTCCCTTGTCAAAATGATCCAAATATTCCAAAAATCCGCGCACAGCTCTGGAGGAGACGGAAATGAAGCCACTCGGCATCGGTTTGATCGGCACCGGTTATATGGGCAAGTGCCATGCATTGGCGTGGAATGCGGTGAAGACGGTGTTCGGCGATGTCGAGCGTCCGCGTCTCGTGCATCTGGCCGAAGCCAATGCCGGGCTTGCTGAGGCTCGTGCCGGTGAATTCGGTTTCGAGAAGGCAACGGCCGACTGGCGGGCGCTGATTGCCGACCCCGAGGTCGACGTCGTCTCCGTCACCACGCCCAATCAGTTCCACGCCGAGATGGCGATTGCAGCCCTTGCAGCCGGCAAACATGTCTGGTGCGAAAAACCGATGGCGCCGGCCTATGCCGATGCCGAGCGCATGCTGGAGACGGCGAAGAAATCAGGCAGGGTTGCCGTCCTTGGTTATAATTACATCCAGAATCCTGTCATGCGGCATATCAGGACGCTGATTGGCGAGGGCGCCATCGGCACGGTCAACCACATCCGCGTCGAGATGGACGAGGATTTCATGGCCGATCCGGATGTCTTCTTTTATTGGAAGAGCGAGCTTTCCGCCGGCTACGGCGCGCTCGACGATTTCGCCGTGCACCCGCTGTCGCTGCTCTGGTATCTCTTCGGCCATGTCGAGGCCGTCATAACGGATATGGTCAAACCCTATGCCGACCGCCCGCTAAGCGAGGGCGGTCGCCGTGCCGTCGAAAACCACGATGGCGCCAACGTGCTGATGCGGCTTGGCGGCGGCATCTCCGCCGTGCTGATGGCGAATCGCGCCGCCTGGGGTCGCAAGGGCCGCATTGCGCTGCAGATTTTTGGCTCGACAGGCTCGATCGTCTACGACCAGGAGCGGATGAACGAATTCGAGCTCTATCAGGCCGACGGCCGTGGCTCCGAGCAGGGCTTCCGCAAGATACTGGCGGCCCCCGCCCATCAGCCTTATGATCGGTTTATCCCGGCACCAGGCCACGGCCTCGGCTTCAACGATCTGAAGATCATCGAATGCCGTGAGCTGATCCGGGCAATATCAGGCGAGCCGTCGTCGATCGTGACATTCGAAGACGGTCTCAGGATAGAGAAGTCGGTGCATGCCATGGCACAGTCCTTCCACGAGCGCCGCTGGATCGAGATCGGCTGAATGTAAGAGGCCGCTTTCCGTTGACGGGGCGTGGGGTAGGGAATAGGCCTTGGCGTGGGCGTCGGGCGCAGCTTCAGGAGTGAGATCGTGACGGATAGACTGGTGATCATCGGCGCGGGACAGGCCGGTTTCGCATTGGCAGCCAAGCTGCGTGCGTTGAAGGATACGCGCCCGATCACCCTCATCGGCGCAGAGGATGTCGCTCCCTATCAGCGCCCGCCGCTTTCGAAAAAATACCTGCTCGGCGAAATGGCTTTCGACCGCCTTCTGTTCCGCGCCGAGCACTGGTATGCGGACAATGACGTCGATCTTCGCCTTTCGACCTGGGCCGAGCAGATCAAGCCGGACAGTAAGCAGGTTCTGCTGCAGGACGGCTCCGTTCTTGATTACGGCACGCTGGCGCTCGCCACCGGCTCGACGCCGCGCCGGCTGCCGGCCGCAATCGGCGGCGATCTCGAAGGCGTTTATGTCGCCCGCGACAAGCGCGATGCCGATCTGCTCGCTGACGAGATGCGCCCCGGTCGCCGCGTCCTCATCATCGGTGGCGGTTATATCGGTCTCGAGGCGGCGGCCGTTGCCCGCCATCGCGGCCTGGAAGTCACCGTCATTGAGATGGCCGACCGCATCCTGCAGCGCGTCGCGGCGAAGGAGACCGCCGACATCATGCGCGTGATCCACGAGGCCCATGACGTGGTGATCCGCGAGAAGACAGGGCTCAAGCATCTGATCGGCAAGGATGGCCGCGTCACCGGCGCCGCACTTTCCGACGGATCGGTCATCGACATCGATTTCGCCGTCGTCGGCATCGGCGTCGCCCCGAACGATCAGCTTGCCAAGGAAGCCGGCCTCGAAGTCGCCAACGGCATTGTCGTCGACGAATTCGCCCGCACCTCCGATCCGGCGATCTTTGCGGCTGGCGATTGCGCCGAACTTCCCTGGCAGGGCGGACGCATCAGGCTCGAATCGGTGCAGAACGCTGTCGACCAGGCCGAAGCGGCGGCAGCCGTCATCGCCGGCGGCAACGAGCCCTATGATCCGAAGCCGTGGTTCTGGTCCGACCAGTATGACGTCAAGCTGCAGATCGCCGGCTTCAATCTTGGTTATGACGAGACGCTGCTGCGCTCCGGCGCCCGCGAAGGCGCGCATTCGGTCTGGTACTTCAGGGAGGGCCGGCTGATTGCCGTCGATGCGATCAACGACGCGAAGGCTTATGTGACCGGCAAAAAACTGCTGGAATCCGGGACCAATCCCGATAAATCGATTCTCGCCGACCCTTCTGCCGACCTCAAGAGCCTGCTCGGTTGAGTTCGGCTCCTTCATCGAAGAGAACGAAGCGCGATCAAATTCCGCGGATTTCGCCAGGAAATGCGGTTTGTTTGCGCAACCGGCTGAATTGCCAGCTCGCTGCATTTCTTCTGGTGAAAACTCAAAAAACCCTTGCATTCACAGACCGGTCACCATAGTTAGGCCGCACCGGAGAGGTGGCCGAGTGGTCGAAGGCGCTCCCCTGCTAAGGGAGTATACGTCAAAAGCGTATCGTGGGTTCGAATCCCATCTTCTCCGCCATTCCGATTTCCTGAGCGTGCGTCGATCGTTAGTTTCTGCTGGGAATCATGTTCGCTTAGTCGGCTAGGCCGGGCGCCGAAAAAATCTCTCTACCCCAAGTGAGAGAATCGCCTGCGGGAATCACCTCCCGCGCTCAAGCCACTGACAGGTGGCGAAAGCGGATCGGTGCACGTCCGGTTACGCTTCCGGCAATCATGAATCCCTCGCAAGAGCCGCACTTTGTCAAAAAAGTGTCACGAATGTGTCGCCAAGCGCATGTCCAAATCTTTGTTGGCTTGACCTAAGCCTCCGCAAAATCACGGTTTTCTTAACGAAGCATAAAGGAAATCGAGGCCGGTTGCCCGACTTGTGTCCTTTCAGCAACAGAATGTCGGGAAGGCTCCTTCAAATCCCCTGTCCGAGTAAGTTGGTGATTGCGTGACGGCTTCCGTCTTGTATTTTCAGCGTCGGAAGCAAGGGCGACTGATCGTCCACTTCTTGAAACACGGGGATGGGGCAGGGAACGCTGCTCAGCGAAAGATCCCAAACCCGATCGAAACTTTGAATTGGAGGTCATTTATGAACATCAAGAGCCTTCTTCTCGGCTCCGCTGCTGCTCTCGCAGTAGTTTCCGGTGCTCAGGCTGCTGACGCTATCGTTGCTGCCGAGCCGGAACCGGTTGAATATGTTCGCGTCTGCGACGCTTACGGCACCGGCTACTTCTACATCCCGGGCACTGAAACCTGCCTCAAGATCGAAGGTTACATCCGTTTCCAGGTTGATATTGGTGACCAGCCGCTCAACCTTTCGGCAGACAACGACTCCGATTGGGACGCAAGAACTCGCGGCCAGGTTCAGTTCACGGCCAAGAGCGACACCGAGTATGGTCCGCTGACCGGCGTCATCGTCATGCAGTTCAATGCTGACAACTCCTCGGAACAGGAAGCCATCCTCGACTCCGCTTACCTTGACATCGCCGGCTTCCGCGCTGGTCTGTTCTACAGCTGGTGGGACGATGGTCTCTCGGGCGAAACCGACGACATCGGCTCGCCGGTCACGCTGCATAACTCCATCCGTTATCAGTATGAAACCGACGCCTTCTACGCTGGCATCAGCGTCGATGAACTCGAAGACGGCTTCTACAAGGCGGACGAAGAACCCAACAACGTTGGCGTTGCAGTCGGTCTCGGCGGCAAGGCTGGTGCGTTCAGCTACCAGATCACTGCCGGCTACGACGTCGACAATGAAGAAGGTGCTGTCCGTGCAATGGGTACGGCTGACATCGGTCCTGGTACGCTCGGCCTCGCTGTTGTATACGCTACCGGCCCGAGCTCCTACTACACCGCGGCTGAATGGGCTGTCGCTGCCGAATACGCTATCAAGGCAACCGACAAGCTCAAGATCACCCCTGGTGTGCAGTACTACAGCAACTACGGCGTTGTCGGCGACGACTTTGCTGATGGCGATGCCTGGAAGGCTGGTCTGACGGTTGATTACCAGATCGTCGACAACTTCTATGCCAAGGCTTCGGTTCAGTACCTCGATCCGGAAGATGATGACGACTCCACTTCGGGCTACTTCCGCCTGCAGCGTTCGTTCTAATCTGATCTGACTTCGGTCAATCAGGAAAGCCCGGCTCTCGAGCCGGGCTTTTTGTATTTGGACGAATGGCCCATTGTACCAGCTGACCAATTTCCTGAGGTTATCGGCGGGTGGCGAGAAAAGCTCGAATTGTCGTGGGGATATTGCCGAGGTGCAGGAGCGGGGCATGTCCTTGTCCTTCGGCAGCATGAAGGATCAACCGCGAATGCCGCCGTGCCATTTCGCCGGCGGTTTCCTGTGAAAGCAGCAACGTACTTTCACCGCGGATCAGCATGACCGGCAACCGGCTCAGGCTTTCGAATTGTCCCCAGAGATCAGGCAACGACTGGCTGAAATCGATCGATTTCAGTGCCTCTGCGATCGCCGGGTCGAAGTCGGCGACCGGCCGTCCACCTATATCGCGATAAAGGGCAAGCGCCATCTCGCGCCAGTCTTCCTCTGCAAGCGCGGCAAACGACGCGCCATGATTTTCCTTCAATATATCGGCCGCCTCGTTCCAGTCCGCCGGCTTCCTGCCGCCGTTGAGGTAATCGCGGATCCGCGCCAGCCCCTCAGCCTCGAGCACAGGCCCGATGTCGTTGAGGATGACGGCTTCGAGAAGATCCGGCCGTGTCGCCGCGATCAGATGCAGGATCAGCCCGCCCCGCGACGTGCCGATGAAGATCGCCCGCTCGATGCCGAGTGCTGCGCAGGCGGCAAGGACGTCGCCGGCCTCGATGGCGAGATTGTAGTTCGCCTTGTTCTCATCCCATGCCGAGTTTCCCCGTCCGCGCGAATCGAGCGCAATCACTCTGCGAGGCATTGTTGTGTCCCGGGAGAGAAGCAGTGCAAGCGGATGAAAATCCCGCGTATTGCGGGTCAGGCCGGGCAAGCAGATCACCGGCAGCCGTCCGGCGGCTGCCGCCTGGTCTGGTCGGTAGTCGCGGGCATAAAGCCTTAACCCATCAGAAGACGTGTAAAATCGTTCCTGGAAACCGCCTGCATCCATATCCGGCATCGCATCCCTCGAGATCTGTTTGATCCCGAAGATGTAGCTTGCTTTTCAAGTCGCGCCAAACGGCTTCAGGAGGCGCTGCGTCCGCCGATCAGGTCGCGCTCGATATCGGTGGGTTGGCCGAGACGGGCTTTATAAACTTCGTAGTTCTCCATCACCCGCTGTACGTAGTTGCGCGTTTCGGGGAAGGGGATGCGCTCGATCCAGTCGACGATCTCGTCGATCGGCCTGCCGCGCGGATCGCCGTAGCGGCCGATCCATTCCGGCACCCGCTTCGGCCCGGCATTATAGGCAATGAAGGTGAGGATATAGGAGCCGCCGAAGGCGTCGATCTGCTCGCCGAGATAATGAGCACCGAGTGTCGCGTTATAGCCGGCATCGGCCGTCAGCTTGTCTTTGGAAAAGGCGATGTTGTGGCGCTTGGCCACCGCCTGGGCTGTTCCCGGCAGAATCTGCAGCAGGCCGCGCGCGTTCGCCGCCGATACGGCGGCTGGGTTGAAGGCGCTTTCCTGCCGGGCGATGGCATAGGCGAGCGCCTTGCCGGAGCCTGTTATGTTGGCGTTCGCCGGGATTACGCCGACCGGAAAGGCAAGCGCTGCGACATCGATGCCGCGTCCATAGGCGATCTTTCCGATCTGCAGCGAGAGATGATGATCGCCGGATTGCTCGGCCCGTGCCGCAAGGACAGCCAATTCACCGGGGCTTTGCAGTTGATCGGCGAGCGCGAGATAGAGAATGGCGGCCCGCCATCCATGGCCGGCGGCCTCCAGCCGGGCGATCGCCTGCACGGCTTCGCGTGCCTGGAAGCGCTGCCGGTCGGCCGTGCTCGGTGCGGGATAGGTGACGTTAAGCGTCTTTCGCCCCAGCCTTTCGGCCGCGAGCTGTCCATAGAAGGTGCCGGGAAAATTCGCGGCCTTCGCATAGAGTTCGCTGGATTTGCCGGGGCCTCCGGCCTCCGCTGCTCGTCCCAGCCAATACCAGGCGCGTGAAACCGAGATCGGTCCGTTTGATGTCTGGAGGATCTTGCGGAAATGTTTTTCCGCCGTTGCCGGGTCCCGCAGGCCGCGAAGCGCGTACCATCCGGCATGGAATTCAGCCTCGACGATATCCGTCGGGCTCGTTGCGGCGTAGTTTGCGACGATGCGATAGGCAGGCTTGAACTGTCCCTGGTCGACGAGACCACGGCTGATGATGCGCTGCTCGTTCCACCATTCGCCGGAATTGACGAGTTCGCTACGCTCGGGCGGCATCTGCTCCAGAAGCACGGCCGCTTCGGCATATTTGTCTTGCTTGCGTAGATATTCGATCCGCGCAAACAGCAGGCCGGCATCGCCGCGCCATTTCGCATCGACGGCGTTGAGCAGCGCGCCGGCATTGCCGGCTTTGGCGTCGACTGCAGCCCAGGCCGTGTAGAGCGACTGCGCCTGGCCCATGTCTCCGAAGCGCTTGGCCTGCGCCACCCGGCCGCGATACATCAGATAGTCCATCCGCGCCTTATGGTCGGCAGGCGTCAACAGCGCGGAAAACTCGATGAGGATCTTGTCCTCGGTCGCCTTGTCGAGCGCCTCTACGCGCCAGACCTTGCGGATATATTTCGCCGCCTGCGCCTGCTTGCCTGACGCAACCAGCGCCCGGCCGAGGATGACGGCGCCCTGCATTGTCTCGGGCGCGGTATCGCCGAAGGCGGCGAGCACGGCGGAAGGGGCGGGATTTTCATCATAGATCGCGCGTTCGGAATAGGCGCGCAACCGCGAAAGACCCGGCCAGCCCTTGAGCTCTTGCGCGGCGCTGGCGATTTCAAAAGAAGGAACGCCCTTCAATCCGGAAACGGCGATCGCCCAGGTGAGGATATGGCGGTCGAGCGTCCCGTCGCGCATGCTGTCACGGATCGAAAGTGCCAGCTGCGGATCCTTGTCGGAAAGCGCGTCGAGGCCGGCCTTCAGGTCGCCATTGACGGGCGCGATGGCCGGATTGCGCGGAATAGCGCCTGTCGTGATCGATTCCGGTATGGCTGTCTCGGGAATGAAGCCGAGCGGCTTGACCTCAGGCATGGAAGTGCTCTCGCCGGGAAGCGGCGACGCAACGCTGCCCCACGCAGCGGCAATGAAGCCGAAGGCGGACAGAATCAGGACAGCTTTCTTCATCCGGGATCTCGCAATGAAAACACGCCTTGCCATTAGGCTAGAGGCATCTTAACGAAACCTTACCGTACCAGGTAAAATTCATTCACATCTGCTATCGGAATTTGCCCTAAACCGAACTCTACGCGCTTGTCGCGATGATTTCGGCGCTCTATGGTGCGCAACTCTTATTCATGGAATGCGGCCGAAGCAAGGATTTGGTCGTGAGGAGCTTTGCATGTTCAATGGGTCCATTCCCGCCCTCGTCACCCCCTTCACCGATGCCGGACTGATCGACGAAGACAGCTTCGCCGCTCATGTCGACTGGCAGATCAAGGAAGGCAGCGGCGGTCTCGTTCCGGTCGGCACAACCGGCGAATCCCCGACGCTGTCGCATGCCGAACACAAGCGGGTGGTGGAACTCTGCATCGAAGTTGCCGCAAAACGCGTTCCCGTCATGGCCGGTGCCGGCTCGAACAATACGCGTGAGGCGATCGAACTTGCCCAGCATGCCGAAAAGGTCGGTGCGAACGCCGTGCTGGTCGTCACCCCCTATTACAACAAGCCGACGCAGAAGGGTTTGATCGCGCATTTTTCGGCGATCGCCGAGGCCGTCGATCTGCCGATCTATATCTACAATATCCCCGGTCGCTCGGTGGTCGACATGACGCCCGAAACGATGGGTGCGCTCGCCAAGGCGCATAGGAATATCGTCGGCGTCAAGGATGCGACGGGCAAGATCGAGCGCGTCTCCGAACAGCGCATCAGCTGCGGCGCGGATTTCAGGCAATTGTCAGGCGAGGATGCGACGGCGCTTGGCTTCAACGCCCATGGCGGCGTCGGCTGTATTTCGGTGACGGCGAATGTCGCCCCGCGTCTCTGTGCCGACTTCCAGGCGGCGACGCTGGCCGGCGACTATGCCCGCGCCCTGGAATATCAGGATCGGCTGATGCCGCTGCACAAGGCTATCTTCCTTGAGCCGGGTCTTTGCGGCGCCAAATACGGGCTCTCCAAGCTCGGCCGGATGAGCCGCAACGTTCGTTCGCCGCTGCTTTCGACGCTGGAGCCGGCAACGGAATCGGCGATCGACGCCGCGATGCGCCATGCAGGCCTGCTGAACTGACGAGACCGGCCGTCTTCACAAGACGGGGTCTCTCCCTTACATAGAGGGCAAGGAATGAGGGCGCGGCTTTTCGCGCCCTAAAAAGCAATTGGAATATCGTCATGGCCCCCAAAGGCAGCCAGCGCGTGGTGAATAAGGTCGTGGCCGAAAACCGCAAGGCCCGCTTTAACTACGAGATCATCGATACTTACGAGGCCGGCATCGTGCTGATGGGCACGGAGGTCAAGTCGCTGCGCGAAGGCAAGGCCAATATCGCCGAATCCTACGCCTCGGATGAGGGCGGCGAGATCTGGCTGATCAATTCCTATCTACCGGAATATCTGCAGGCCAACCGCTTCAATCACGAACCGCGCCGCCGCCGCAAGCTGCTGCTGTCGGGCCGTGAAATCCATCGCCTGCGCTCTGCCATCAACCGTGAAGGCATGACGCTGATCCCGCTGAAGATCTATTTCAATGATCGCGGTCGGGCGAAGATGGAACTGGCGCTCGCCAAGGGTAAGAAATTGCACGATAAGCGCGAATCCGAGAAGGAGCGCGATTGGAACCGGCAGAAGAGCCGCCTGCTGAAGGCTCATGGTTGACCGCGCTAAAGCATGTCGCGCAAAAGTGTGCGGCGGTTTTGCGACAACGGCATGCGTAAAAACAAAGACTTAAAGCGCAAGAAGCGAATCTGGAAGATCGCGGCGCGCTTTAGGTCCGATCACGCTGCAATCGGCCGCTGTCGCGTATCGTCCATGTAAAGGCGTGGCCACGCGAGGAGCTGGCCGCCGCGCCCTGCATAATTCAAAGTGTTACAGTGAGAGATCAGTCCTCGAAATCGCTGGCCGGCGCGACTTCGGCCGGGCGTGGCGCCCGCTCGGAAGGATCGCGACCGATCTCAGCCTTCAGAGACAAGAGATCGATGAAATGATCGGCCTGGCGGCGCAGGTCGTCGGCAATCATTGGTGGCTGGGTCGCCATGGTTGATATCACCGAGACCTTGCGGCCTCTGCGCTGCAATGCCTCGACCAGGTTGGTGAAATCGCCGTCGCCCGAGAAGATGACGAGATGATCGACCGTTTCGGATTGTTCCATGGCATCGATCGCAAGCTCGATGTCCATGTTGCCTTTGATCTTTCGGCGCCCCATGGAATCCGTGAATTCCTTGGCGGGCTTGGTGACGACTTTGTAGCCGTTGTAGTCGAGCCAGTCGATCAGCGGCCGGATCGACGAATATTCCTGATCTTCGATCAGAGCGGTATAATAATACGCGCGCAGCAGATATCCGCGTTTCTGGAATGCTTTCAGGAGCTTGCGGTAATCAATGTCAAAGCCGAGGCTCTTGGATGCAGCGTAGAGATTGGCGCCGTCAATGAAGAGTGCAATTTTTTCGCGTGGGTCAAACATCGCTTACCAATCCAATGAGAGCAATCGAAATCCGTATGGGTCAAACTTCAATAAAAACAATAGCTTGTGTTTCGATTTCGATCTGATCCTTTACTTTATGAATTATTCATATATGAAAGATTTAGGGCACGATTCGACATATTCCAAGCAACCTTCGGTGGAATTATGACATTCTCCATGGAAATCTAGCTCAGCCGCGGATAAAGACGAGGGGAGCCGGAACGAAAAACTTGTATTTGCCCGGTTTTAATTGTATCGGGCGTGTTAATCCCGAAATGACGACCGTAAAGGACAGGCAATGGCCCGTGTCACAGTTGAAGATTGCATCGACAAGGTGGAGAACCGCTTCGAGCTGGTTCTGCTCGCCAGCCACCGCGCCCGGCTGATTTCCCAGGGTGCCTCGATCACCATCGATCGCGACAACGACAAGAATCCTGTCGTGGCCCTGCGCGAAATCGCCGACGAGACGCTTTCGCCCGATGACCTCAAGGAAGATCTGATCCATTCGCTGCAGAAGCACGTCGAAGTCGACGAGCCCGAGCCCGACCCGGCAAGCATGATCGCCGCCGGCGGTGCCACTGCGGCCGACAGCGAAGAGCAGGACGACGTGCCGGAGACGATCACTTTCGACCAGATGTCGGAAGAAGAGCTGCTTGCCGGCATCGAAGGCCTTGTGCCGCCGGAAAAGAGCGACGACTACTAAGCGCACCGGCCGGATCTCCGTCGCATCGGTCAGATGCAATCCCGCGGTCGCATTGATGCGATCCGAAAAAAGCTGCATGCGACGCAAAAGAGCGACGATTACCAATCGTCAATCTTGCACCTTTATTGCTTAGGCATATTATTGCCCATGTGTGCGCCAATCGTTGATTGGCGCGCTTTTATTTTTATCGGAGTGGCTTTGGAATGATGCGGCAGTACGAGCTCGTGGAGCGGGTTCAGCAATACAAGCCCGATGCCAATGAAGCACTGCTGAACAAAGCCTATGTTTACGCCATGCAGAAACATGGCCAGCAAAAGCGCGCGAGCGGCGATCCCTATATTTCCCATCCGCTCGAGGTCGCCGCCATCCTCACCGACATGCATCTCGATGAATCGACGATCGCTGTCGCCCTTCTGCATGATACGATCGAGGATACGACGGCGACACGCGCCGAGATCGACGAACTCTTCGGCGAGGATATCGGTCGCCTGGTCGAGGGTCTGACGAAGATCAAGAAGCTCGATCTCGTCACCAAGAAAGCCAAGCAGGCGGAAAATCTGCGCAAGCTGCTGCTCGCCATTTCCGACGATGTGCGCGTGCTGCTCGTCAAGCTTGCCGATCGCTTGCACAATATGCGTACCCTCGATCACATGTCGGCCGACAAGCGTGCCCGCATTTCCGAGGAGACGATGGAAATCTATGCGCCGCTCGCCGGCCGCATGGGCATGCAGGACATGCGCGAGGAACTCGAGGAACTCTCCTTCCGCCATATGAACCCGGAAGCCTACGAGACCGTCACCAAAAGGCTGGAAGAGCTTTCGAAGCGCAACGAGGGCATCGTCAAGAAGATCGAGGCCGAACTGCGCGACCTTCTGGTCGCAAGCGGCCTGACGAGCGCCTATGTCAAGGGCCGGCAGAAGAAGCCCTATTCCGTCTTCCGCAAGATGCAATCGAAGTCGCTTTCCTTCGAACAGCTTTCCGATGTCTACGGCTTCCGCCTGATCGTCGAGGACATCCCGTCCTGTTACCGGGCACTCGGCATTGTCCACACGCGCTGGCGCGTCGTGCCCGGCCGCTTCAAGGATTATATCTCGACGCCGAAGCAGAACGATTACCGTTCGCTGCACACCACTATCGTCGGCCCCTCCAGCCAGCGCATCGAACTGCAGATCCGCACCAAGCGCATGCACGAAATCGCCGAATTCGGCATCGCCGCCCACACGCTCTATAAGGACGGCGCCACCAATGCCGATGGCGATATTCTTTCCCGCGAATCCAATGCCTATTCTTGGCTGCGTCATACGATCGAGGCCCTGGCCGAGGGCGACAGCCCGGAAGAATTCCTCGAACACACCAAGCTCGAGCTCTTCCAGGACCAGGTCTTCTGCTTCACGCCGAAGGGCAAGTTGATCGCCCTGCCGCGCGGCGCCACCCCGATCGATTTCGCCTATGCGGTGCACACCAATATCGGAGATACGACAGTCGGCGCCAAGATCAACGGCCGCATCATGCCGCTGGTGACGCGACTTGCAAATGGCGACGAGGTCGAGATCATCCGCTCCGGCGTGCAGGTTCCGCCCGCCGCCTGGGAGGAGATCGTCGTGACCGGCAAGGCGCGCGCCGCCATCCGCCGCGCCACCCGCATGGCGATCCGCAAGCAATATGCCGGCCTCGGCCACCGCATTCTCGAGCGCACCTTCAACAGGGCCGGCAAGATCTTCTCGCGCGAGGCGATGAAGCCGGCGCTGCACCGTCTCGGCCAGAAGGATGTCGAGGATGCGATCGCCGCCGTCGGCCGCGGCGAGATGTCCTCGCTCGACGTGTTGCGCGCCGTCTATCCCGATCATCAAGATGAGCGCGTCACCGTGAAGCCCTCCGGCGATGATGGCTGGTTCAACGTTCGCAGCGCCGCCGGCATGATCTTCAAGATCCCCGGCAAGACCAAGACAGGGCACGACGGCGGCCATTCGGAAATCGACGCCGATGCCGATATCGGGCCGATCCGCGGCCTGTCCGGCAATGTCGACGTCAAGTTCGCGCCGACCGGCGCCGTGCCCGGCGATCGCATCGTCGGTATCATGGATCAGGGCAAGGGCATCACCATCTATCCGATCCAGTCGCCGAGCCTGCAGCGCTTCGACGATCAGCCCGACCGCTGGATCGACGTGCGCTGGGACCTCGACGAAGCCAACAAGTCGCGTTTCATGGCGCGCATCATGGTGAATGGGTTGAATGAGCCCGGCACGCTTGCCAAGGTCGCCCAGACGGTCGCAGGCCTCGACGTCAATATCCGCTTGCTGAACACGGTGCGAGTGGCGGCCGATTTCACCGAAATGATGCTCGAGGTCGAGGTCTGGGACCTGCGCCAGCTCAACCAGTTGCTCGCCCAGATGAAGGAACTGGATTGCATCGCCACGGTCCGGCGCCTCTACGACTAAAGCTTTTGTTAAGCCCCTCCAGAGGGTTGGGCGAAAAATTGCACATTTTATAATCGGAGCAGCGCATGAGAGGGGCAAGCGGTGCACTCAGCGCATGGCTGTCTCCATATTGCGGCGGTAGTAATTAACCTGTGCCGGGCCTATCTTCTGGTCATCGAAACGTAAACAGAAGATGAGACAAGATAATGTTTGACCCTATCAAGAAATTCGCTCGCGCCTTTCGCGCTCCGACCACGCAGGAACGTGAAATGGCATATTTGAATGGCTCGCTCGATCGTATCGATCTCGAGTTTCGTCAGCGCCAGGTCGATCGCGGTCTGTTCCGTAATCGCTGATAATGGACTTTATACTTGAGGTAAGTGAGGGACGTTATGCATAACGGACGCCCCTCGGCATGAAGAAGCTCCTCTTCGCAGCGAGAATTGAGGGGCGGTTTTTGGAGCGGTATCATTTGCCGCTCTTGTCATGGTGGTTTGCGCTGCACTAAATACCGGCCATGTTGTTTCGCCGTCGCAAGCCTGCGGGATTCAAGGAAAAGATGCGGGAGCTTTTATGGCCTCGCAAAGGGTTCCTTCGCCCGATCCGTTATCTGACAATGCGCGTCCTGCGCCTGAGCGCTTCGCCGCATGCGGTTGCCGCCGGCGTCGCTGCGGGTGTCTTCGTCTCGTGGACGCCGTTCATCGGCGTGCATTTCGTCATGGCTTTCGTCATCACCTATTTCCTCTCCGGTAGTATGGTGGCCGCCGCCCTCGGCTGCGCCGCCTTCGGCAATCCGCTGACCTATCCCTTCATCTGGGGCATCACCTGGGAAATCGGGCATCTGCTGTTGAGCCGCGAGGATCAACTGGCTGGTCAGACGGTGGATCTCGCCGCCCTTTTCCACAAGCTGAACTTCACCGAATTATGGAAGCCGGTGCTGGAGCCGATGCTGGTCGGCGCTATCCCGCCGGCGATCGTCACCTCCGTTGCGCTCTACGCGCTGACATTATACACCGTGAAGGTTTTTCAGACGCGCCGCCATATACGGCTGATGGAGCGGGCGCGCCTGCGTCTTGCCGTTCCAGCCGGCGACATGCCGAGCGTATGAACCCGATCAAGAATTCTTAAGCGACGGAAGGGGCCGGCATGATCATCGGCATTGGCAGTGATTTGATCGACATTCGCCGTGTCGAGAAATCCATCGAGCGCTTCGGCGAGCGCTTCACCCATCGCTGCTTCACCGAGATCGAGCGCGCGCGTTCCGACAGGCGGGCAAACCGTGCCGCATCCTATGCCAAGCGTTTTGCCGCCAAGGAGGCCTGTTCCAAGGCGCTCGGCACGGGCATGGCGCAGGGCGTCTTCTGGAAGGACATGGGCGTCGTCAACCTGCCGAGCGGCAAACCCGCCATGCTTTTATCAGGCGGCGCCGCCCTGATCCTCGAATCGCTGCTGCCTGCGGGCCACAGGCCCGCCATTCATTTGACAATAACGGATGATTATCCCTTGGCGCAGGCTTTCGTCATTATCGAAGCGTTGCCCTTGAGCCTCTGATCGCGCGACCTCGGGAGCTGTTGATCGCGACCTCTCGTCGCTTTTGATGTTGTCGCCATTGCCGCAACCGGCCGAAGCCGCTAGAGAGAACGACAGAAAGAATTGCGCCGCCGCGGCGTCTTGAAGGAATAAGACTGCGTGTCCGAAAAAGTCGAAGCCAAGCCGAACGCCCTCTGGGAAAATATCAAAGTTATCATCCAGGCGCTGATTTTGGCGATGGTGATCCGAACGGTGCTGTTCCAGCCCTTTACCATTCCGTCCGGTTCGATGATGCCGACCCTGCTTGTCGGCGACTACATCTTCGTCAACAAGTTCGCTTACGGCTATTCGAAATATTCGCTGCCCTTTTCGCCTGATATCTTCAGCGGCCGCCTGTTCGGCGCCGATCCGAAGCGTGGCGACATTGTCGTCTTCCGTTTCCCGCCGAACCCCGACATCGATTACATCAAGCGCTGCATCGGCCTGCCGGGCGACCGTATCCAGGTTACCGACGGCGTGCTCTACGTCAACGGCAAGCCGGTTCCGAAGGTGGCGGACGGTGCGTTCACTTCGGATTACAAGCTCGACCCGGGCGAGGACGTGCCGGTATTCCGCGAAACGCTTGACGACGGCAAGTCCTACGACACGCTCGATCAGTCTCGGGTGTCGCGTGGTGATAACACCCGCGAGTTCATCGTGCCGGAAGGCCATTATTTCATGATGGGCGACAATCGCGACAACTCGCTAGACAGCCGCTTCGACGTCGGCTTCGTGCCCGCTGAAAATCTTGTCGGCCGTGCCAGCGTCATCTTCTTCTCGCTCGGCAACGACACCTCCTTCCGCGAAATCTGGAAGTGGCCGACGAACATGCGTTGGGACCGCCTCTTCAAGGTTGTTGAATGAGTAAGGCGCAGACGCTTTCTGCGGCGGACCGCGCAAAGCTTGAGGGCCTGATCGGTCATGACTTCGCTGAAAAGGAACGCCTGGATAGCGCGCTGACCCATGCCAGCGCCCGTACCGAAAAGGGCGGCAATTACGAACGGCTGGAATTCCTCGGCGACAGGGTCCTCGGGCTCTGCATCGCCGAGCTTCTGTTCCGCACCTTTGGCACGGCAGGAGAAGGCGAGCTCTCGGTTCGCCTCAACCAGCTCGTCAGCGCCGAAACCTGTGCTGCGGTCGCCGACGAACTCAATCTTCACCTCTATATCCGCACCGGCGCCGATGTGAAAAAACTGACCGGCAAGCGCATGATGAATGTGCGCGCCGATGTCGTCGAAAGCCTGATCGCCGCGATCTATCTCGACGGCGGCCTCGAAGTCGCCCGCCGCTTCATTCTGCGTTACTGGCAGGGCAGGGCGGTGCGGGCCGATGGCGCCAAGCGCGACGCCAAGACCGAGCTGCAGGAATGGTCGCACGCGAAATTTGGTGTCACGCCGATCTACCGGGTTGATGAACGCAGCGGACCGGATCATGATCCGCGCTTCAAGGTGACGGTGGAAGTTGCTGGCATTAAGCCCGAAACCGGCGTAGAGCGGTCGAAGCGTGCCGCCGAACAGGTGGCGGCAACGAAGATGCTCGAGCGCGAAGGCATTTGGCAGCAATCGCCTGCCGGAAACTGACGGGACAATGACACAAGAAGAAGAGATCGCGGCCGAAGCTGCCGCAGAAACCAATGGTCCGACGCATTCGGGCTTTGTCGCGCTGATCGGGCCGACCAATGCCGGCAAGTCGACGCTGGTCAACCGCCTCGTCGGCGCCAAGGTCTCGATCGTCAGCCATAAGGTGCAGACGACGCGGGCCATCGTCCGCGGCATCGCGATCCACGACAATGCCCAGATCGTCTTCATGGATACGCCTGGTATCTTCAAGCCGCGCCGCCGGCTTGACCGCGCCATGGTGACCTCGGCCTGGGGCGGTGCGAGGGATGCCGATCTGATCGTGCTGCTGATCGACAGCGAGCGCGGCCTGCGCGGGGATGCCGAAGCCATCCTCGAAGGCCTCAAGGAAGTCCGGCAGCCGAAGATCCTGCTGCTCAACAAGATCGACCGCGTCAATCGCGAGGATCTGCTGGCGCTGGCCGCTGCCGCCAACGAGAAGATCGCTTTCGATCGCACCTTCATGATCTCCGCCGAAAACGGCTCCGGCTGCGACGATCTCATGGACTATCTGGCGAAAACGCTCCCGGAGGGGCCGTGGTACTATCCGGAAGACCAGATCTCCGATCTGCCGATGCGCCAGCTCGCTGCCGAGATCACCCGCGAGAAGCTGTTTCTGCGCCTGCACCAAGAGCTCCCCTATGCCTCGCATGTCGAGACGGAGACGTGGGAAGAGCGCAAGGACGGCTCGGTGCGGATCGAGCAGGTGATTTATCTCGAGCGTGACAGCCAGAAGAAGATCGCGCTCGGCAAGGGTGGTGAAACCATCAAGGCGATCTCGACTGCTTCCCGCAAGGAATTGTCGCAGATCCTCGAACAGCCGGTCCATCTCTTCCTGTTCGTCAAGGTTCGCGAGAATTGGGGTGATGATCCCGAGCGGTTCCGCGAAATGGGTCTCGATTTCCCGAAATAAGCATGGCAAGGATTTCGTCGGGTTGGCGCCAGCCCTTTGTTTCCGCATAAAAAATTGGCCTCGCTCATGGAACAAATCCGTGCCTTGCGTCATTCCTGACGAACGGCGCGCCAATGTTGGCGCGCCGATTTTGCGACGGCAAGGGCAAGCATGGCGACGGCGAGACCCATCAATTCTTTCAAGACCCCTTGCGACCAATGTCCCTTGCGGCCTCTGCCGCATTTCAGGGAGTTCAGCCGCGACGAGCTGGAATTCGTCTCGAGCTTCAAGAGGGGAGAGCTTGCCGTCGATGCCGGCTCCACCATCCTCGTCGAGGGCGCACATAGCGCTCACCTCTTCACCGTGCTCGCCGGCTGGGGCTTCCGCTACAAGATGCTGGAGGACGGACGCCGCCAGATTCTGAACTATATTATGCCGGGCGACCTGGTCGGCCTGCAGGGAACGATCGCCGGTGAGATGCAGCATTCCGTCGAAGCGCTTTCGCCCGTGTCCCTTTGTGTCTTCGAGCGTGACAGGCTGATGACGCTGTACAACAAGCACGCCTCGCTGGCCTTCGACATCACCTGGATCGCCGCGCGCGAGGAGCGCATCCTGGATGAGCATCTCTTGAGCATCGGCCGCCGCACGGCGCTGGAAAGAGCAGCGTACCTGATCGCCTTCCTGTTTGAGCGTGGCCGGAAGCTCAATATCTTCAACGGCCGCAAATTCATTCCCATCACCCAGCAGCACATCGCCGACACGCTCGGTCTTTCCATCGTTCACACCAATAAAACTTTGAAAAAGCTCAGCGAACGAGGGTTGATCCGCTGGCAGGAGCGCGGCTGCGAGGTGCTGAACGGCGAGGAATTGATGGCGATCGCCGGCTGGGAAGGGCTGGGAGAGGGCAAACGCCCGTTCATCTAAAGCGCGTCGCGTCTTAGGTCTTTGTTCTGCGCGACATGCTTTGGTCAAGCAGCCTGGTTATGTCTTTTTTAAATGCAGATTAGCAGCAAGGAAAATAAGGTCGGCTGTCATCTTCCTCCGATTTTGATTCTTATCGACCGGGCAGAAAAATGGTTTATTCAGAAAAGGTGGCGGAATTCACCGATAGCGTGCCATGCGGGGCACCGGAGGGCAATGATGTTGGCGAAACGGCCGGGGCGCTGCGACAGGCGCCCGACGAGGGGCATCGAATCATGAGCGCAATCCGTGTTCTGGTTCTTGAAGACAGTTTGATCATCGCGATGGAGGCGGAGGATATTCTACGCCTGGCCGGCGTCGAGAGCATCGATATCGTCGGCAGCGTCGAACAGGCAAGGGCCGCCATTGCTGCGGAGAAATATGATTTCGCTCTTCTCGACGTCAATCTCGGCGAGGGCATGAGCTTCGGTTTTGCCCGCCATCTTCTCGACATCGGCATCCCGTTCGGCTTCGTCAGCGGCTATTCCGATACCGGCGATTTCCCGCCCGACCTGCAGCAGATACCGCTTCTGGTGAAGCCTTTCGACGAAATGGCGATGCGGGAATTCCTGCAGAGGCTTTTCCCGGCTGTCGCCTGACGCAGTCCCCGACGGAAGCCGGGCCTTGCATTGCAGCGTGTCTTTCAGACGCGCAAAGGACGCTGTAACGCGTTGAATTATGCAGTAGGATGGATTCGTCAGCCGTAAGGACTTCTTTCGATGCAGTGGCAGGACCATGCGATCATCCTGGGCGTCAAGCGCCACGGCGAGACGAGCGTCATCGCCGAGGTAATGACGCGTGATCGCGGCCGCCATCTCGGCCTGGTGCGCTCCGGCCGCTCGCGCGCCATGCAGCCGGTGCTGCAGGCGGGTAATGCGGTGGAGGTTATCTGGCGCGCCCGGCTTGACGAGCATCTGGGCGAATTCCGCGTCGAGCCGGTGACGCTGCGCGCTGCCCGGCTGATGGAAACGGCAACCGCCGTCTACGGTGTCCAGGCGATGGGCGCGCTGCTGCGGCTGCTGCCGGAGCGTGACCCGCATCCGCATCTCTTCGATGCGCTGGAGGTCATCCTCGATCACCTGCACAACCCGGCCGATGCCGGCGAACTCTTTGTGCGTTTCGAGCTTGCGGTGCTGAATGACCTCGGCTTCGGCCTCGATCTTGCCGAATGCGCCGCGACCGGCGCCCGTTCCGATCTCGTCTATGTCTCGCCGAAATCCGGCCGCGCCGTCAGCCGCGCCGCTGGTGCCCCCTGGGCGGACAAGATGCTGCTCCTGCCGCAGTTCCTCAGCATCGAGGGCAATCATGCGGCCGACTTCGATAGTCTCTCAGCCGCATTCCGTCTGACAGGGTTTTTTCTGCATCGCCATGTCTACGAGCCGCGCGGCATCGAAGCCGTGGCAGCCCGCGACGGCTTCGTTCAGGCGGCACTCAAGGCGCTCAATCCAGCCTTGCGGACGCTTTCAGGTCCGAATGGTATTTCCGCCTGACTTCCGTTTTTTACGGGTGCAAAACATCCTCCGGATTTGGCGGTTTACCTGCCTATGAGCGCTTCCTATGTCTTCACAGGATTGCCAATCAAGGAGGATCTCATGCTGACCAAGACCGCATCACCGACGACGATCACGCTCTGGAATGGCCGCGAAATTCCGCGCCTCGGTATGGGATGCTGGGCGATCGGCGGTCCCTTCTTCGCCGGCGACACGCCGCTCGGCTGGGGCGATGTCGACGACGATGAATCCGTGGAAGCGATCCACCGTGCCATCGAACTCGGCATCCGCTTCTTCGACACGGCCTCGAACTACGGCGCCGGCCACTCGGAGGAGGTGCTCGGCCGGGCGATCGGCAATCGCGACGATATTGTCATCGCCACCAAGTTCGGCTTCGCCACCGACCCGGAAACCAAGCAGGCAACCGGCGCCTTCGCCGATGAGGCCTTCATCCGCCGTTCGGTCGAGACCTCGCTGCGCCGCCTCAAGCGCGATCGCCTCGATCTCCTGCAGTTCCACCTCAATGATTTTCCGCTTGAACAGTCGGATGCCGTCTTCGATACGCTGGAGGCGCTGCGCGCCGAAGGCAAGATCGATGCGTTCGGCTGGAGCACCGATTTTCCCGATCGTGCCGCCCGTCATGTCGGCCGCCAGGGCTACGTCTCGATCCAGCATACGATGAACGTTTTCGAACCGGTGCCGGAGATGATCTCGGTGATCGAGGGGAAGGGTCTGATCTCCATCAATCGCGGTCCGCTGGCGATGGGACTGCTGACCGGCAAGTTCACCGCCGACAAGGCGGTGGGCGCCAAGGATGTCCGTGGGGCGGCCCTTGACTGGATGGTCTATTTCAAGGACGGGCGCATGGCCCCGGAATTCGCCGCAAGGCTCGATGCCGTCCGCGATCTCCTGACGTCAGGCGGCCGCACACTGACGCAGGGCGCGCTTGCCTGGCTCTGGGCACGCTCGCCGCGCACCCTTCCCATTCCGGGGTTCCGCACCGTCGCCCAGGTGGAGGAAAATGCCGGCGCGCTGGAGAAGGGACCGCTTTCGGCCGATGTGATGGCGGGCATCGATGCCGCACTCGCGCGCGTATAACGTTTCTAGAGCGGTTCAGCTTTTCACGGAAGCACAGAGCCGCTCTAACTCTTTGTTTTTACGCAATTCCGAACGGAAAACCGCTTCGCCCTTTTCCTGGAATTGCTTTATGCTGCGACGCGACGCTTGAGCGCCCAGCCTTCCGGCCTCTCTGCAACGATGCGGACGGTGTCACCGATCGTGATCCTGCCGCTGCCGCGCGGCGTGACGTTCCAGCCGAAGAGCGGGCCTGGCACGCGCCGATCGGCCGACATACGGAGGCGACCCATGGCCGGCATCGGGCTTGGTCCCTCGCGCGACCCGGTCAGTTGGTCCTGGGTCGTCATGATGCAGCGGGAGCAGGGTTTGACGAGATCGAAGCGGATGCCGGCGATCTCGATTGCCGCCCAGCGGTCCTCCGGCCAGGCCTCCTCGGTATCGATGACGATGTTCGGACGGAAGCGTTCCATGCCGACACTACCTTCGCCATGGGCGGCGAGATCGGCATTCAATGCCTTCAGCGAGCCGGTCGTCGTCACCAGGATCTGGTAGCCGTCGGTAAAGGTGACGGGCGTGGCTTCGCCGGCCCATTCGGCATTCGCCGTCCGCCGTGCCTGCCCGTCGAAGAAGACCAGGCGCACCTCGCGGCCAAGCCATTCCGAAAGCTGCCGGTTGCTCTCCGGATCGGCGACGGCCGCGTTGACGGCAGATTTCCACACGATCACATCCATGCGGGCTTCAGGCTGAGGCGGTGGTACCGATATGTCCGTTTTCCCCTGCATCAGCAGCCGAAAGGCACTCGCTTCCGGTCGTACCTCGATGCGTGCGAGGTCGGGCAACTCGCGCTGGGTGATGAAGTGCCCCTGCGCATCGGTGATCATCGCCCGCCGGTCGCCTGGAAGCCCATAGGCGTCGATGTCGGCGGCGGGCAGCGCAATGCCACGGGCGCTCTTGAGCGGATAGATGAAGAGGTCGCTGACAAGCATGCCGTTCTCCTAGATTTCGTCCATGAATTCCGAGAGAAAATCGCGCAAGCTCTTGTCACGCGCGGCCGCCAGCCTGCGGCCGGTCTCGGTCTGGAATCCTTCCGCCAGTTTGAACAGCTTCGTCTGGAAATGGTCAATGGCATAACGCTTGTCATCGAGCGGGCGGTCTGCCGCTGCCGGGTCGAACGGATCGTAGAGCCCGGATCCCAGTCGCCCGGCGATATAGAAGCAGCGGGCGACGCCGATCATGCCGATCGCGTCCAGCCGGTCGGCATCCTGCAGGATCTTCGCCTCCAGCGTCTGCGGCGCCACCCCGGCCGAGAAACTATGCGCGGTGATTGCGTGGGCCGCGGCCTCGATATCCGCGCCGCTCCAGCCAAGTTCCGCCAGGATCGCCGATGCCTTCTCGGCCGCCAAAGCCGATGCTTTTGCCCGCTGCGGCGAATTCTTCTCGATGGCGACGCAGTCGTGCAGCAGCACGGAAGCAACAAGAACCCGCCCGTCGCCGCCTTCTCCCGCATGGATGCGCATGGCATTCCTGAAAACGCGCAGGATATGGGCAAGGTCGTGCGAGCCGTCGTCGCCGTCGGCCGCATGCGCAATCAGCGCTGCGGCAAGCGTTTCGTGTGGGGAGAACGCTTCAGCCGCGAACATAGCGCCACCTGTCATGAGGAAGATCGTTTCCGCCGATAGCGCATCGGCGCGGTATTGAATGCGGGTGATAAAAGGATGCGACAACGAAGATCTCAGGAATCGCAGCCGATTTTCTAGAGCATGATGCCGAAAAGTGTGAGCGGTTTTCGGGCGACATCATGCTCTAACTATATATTGTAGAATAGGATTCAGATTTTAGGCCGACCCGGCCTGAAATCATCCTATTCTAACGGCTTGCCGTGCGAGTCGCAATCGAGGGTGATCTCACCGCTTGGCTTTGGGAAGACGCGTCACGCCGCCGTTTTTCGGCGGCAGGGAGAGAAGATGAGGCACCTCACGCGCCGGTCTCGGCGGGCTGATGTGATAGCCCTGGATCTCGTCGCATTCCTCGCACTCGAGCAGCGCCAGCTGCTCGGCCGTCTCGACACCCTCGACGGTGACCCGCATGCCGAGCGCATCGCCGAGCAGGATGATCGCGTGCATGATCGCATGCGCTTCCTTGTTGTCGACGATGTCGTTGACGAAGGATTTGTCGATCTTGATCTTGTCGAAGGGGAAGCTCGAGAGGTAGCTCAGTGAAGAATAGCCGGTTCCGAAATCGTCCATCGAGATGTGGATGCCGCGCTCCTTCAGCGCATGCAGGATCGGCAGCACCTCGCTCAGATTTTCCATCAGCACGCTCTCTGTGATTTCGAGTTCAAGCCGCGACGGCGACAGCGTCGCGGCGGCAAGCGCCTCGCTGACATCCCGTGTCAGGTCGCTGCTGCTGAACTGGATCGCCGAAACGTTGACGGCGACCTTGATGCCCTCCGGCCATTGCGCTGCATCGTCGCAGGCCCGACGCAAAACCCAGCGGCCGATATCGACGACGAGGCCGACCTCTTCGGCAAGCGGAATAAAATCCATCGGCGGAACGCGGCCTCGGACCGGGTGGTTCCAGCGGATCAATGCTTCGAAGCCGCAGATGCGCCGCTGCGTGAGGTCGTAGAGCGGCTGATAATGCAGCTCGAATTCCTCTTTCTCGACGGCTGCCCTGAGATCAGCTTCCAGCGCGTGACGCAGCTGCATCTGCGCTTCCATCTCATTGGCGAAGAAGCGCTCACGTTTGCGCCCGTCGGCCTTGGCATGCGACAGTGCCACGCCGGCATTTTTCAGCAGGATATCGGTTTCCTCGCCATCATCAGGCGCGACCGCGATGCCCATCGAGACGCTGAGCTCCACCTGTTTGTCGCCGTGGAGGAATGGTTCGGAAAGCTCTCGGCGGATCTGGTCCGCCAGCGCCGTCACGTTCCACGGCTGCTGCCTGCCCGTCTGCAGAATGGCGAATTCGTCCGAACCGAGGCGCGACAGGATGTTTTCCGAACCGGCCGAGGCGCGGATGCGCTCAGCGACCTGCTGCAGGATCGTGTCGCCGGCCGACACGCCCATCATGTTGTTGATCGATTTGAACCGGTCGAGATTGAGGTGAACCAAGGCGATCTGCTCATCCGGCTTTCGTTCGGCAAGCGCGGCATCCACCTGCTCGCGAAAATGGATGCGGTTGGGAAGACCTGTCAGCGGGTCGTGGTGGGCGAGAAAGGCAATGCGCTCGGCTGCCCGCCGATCCTCGGTGACATCGGCATGGATGGCGATGCTGCTGCCGTCGGAAAGGATGGTCACCATGCTCTGTATGATGCGGTCGTCGTCCATCAACCATTCGCGCCGACGGATACTGCCGCGTCTTGCGGTTGCGGAGGACTGCAGCCTGGTCCGCCTGCCGGGTTTAGCGTCGGCGTTCTCCCTGCCGCGCATTTTGGCCGTGAGATTGGCGATTGTCGCGCCCGCGGTGACATCGTCCTCCGTCAAGCCGAAGAGCTGACGGAAACGGATGTTGGAAAGCGTCAGCCGCTGGTCGGCGTCGAAGACGCTGAGACCGAGCGGCAGGTTGTTGAGAATGATTTCGAAGAGTTTTGTCTGTCCGTCGAACGCCTGACTGAGGGCCGATATATTGCCTCTCAGTGCATGGTTTTCCCTCAGCAGCGTTTCTGCGCTTCTCTCGATTTCGTCATAGTCGCTTTCATGGACGCGATAGGTCGCGATCACCAGATCCATCAGGCGCTGCGCATCTATCGATCCATCGTCTGAGACGGACTGAGTGCATTGCTGCCAGAAAAGCGCTTCGGCTTTCATGTGGATGCGTCTTGCGCAGCAGCTGCCCCGGCCTCGGGCGGAGATGCCTTCGATTGACGTACGTGCATCATTACGCCGGACATGATAACCTTTCTCAGATGAACACAGAAATTGCTTCTTATAGCCGGACTGTCTGGTGGCAAAGCGTGACGCCCATTTTCTATGCCCCGAATTAATATTCGGTTGCAGTGCAACAGCGACGGGCACGTCCTCAGACAATTGTTTTGTATGTGAAAAACCGCTGAAATATGCGGGAAATCGGGTTGGCTGGCGCTGGCGGCAGGCGACCTCGCGGCGTTCCGTTAACTTTTGTCAATCATCGTTAATGAGAAGTTAACAACTTATTGACGCACTGCGCAAATCAGTTTAACCACCGAGTTAACACTGATTTTCCACCTTGGTATTGCGTGCAAACACCACCGGCAAAAGGCGGTGAATGGAGGTTTGTATGACCAGCACCCCATCCGTTTCAGACACCTCATACGCATATCTGGCGACACTGTCGCGGCTCGATGCCAACGGCGATGGCGTGCTCAGCCGCGGCGAACGTGCCGCCGATGAGAAGCCCGGCATCATCAAGGAACTTCTGGAAGACGATAAGGCCAGCGACACGCAGCCGAAATTTTCCGGCAGCCTGATTGCGCTGATGATGGACACGCGTGACAGCGGCACGGCAAGCAGCATTGCCGTTCCCTATCCACTCCAGCAGGCCGCGCCGACGACCGATAATCAGTCCGACGATCTTTACCGCAAGACCTACGGCCAGTTTGATTTCGATGCCGTCGCCTGAACCGCGTCTCGATTCGGGCGATCTGCAAGCCGGCCGTTTGGCCGGCTTTTCTCGTTCGACGGTCTCTAATCAGGAACACCTTCCGGTTTGATACGTTCAGAAGGACAACCGGACGGAAGGAGATCTCCATGAAAGCCATGCGCACCATCGCCGCCTTGAGCCTGCTTGCGGTTGCATTGCCGGCAGGCGCTCAGGACAAGCAGACGGCGGTCGCCAATTTCGTCACCAAGGACGGCAAGGAAGACGGTCGCGCGCAACTGACGGCTGCTGCCAATGGCGGTGTCCTGATCGAAGTCGAGATATCGGGACTGCCGGCGAACAAATGGGTGGCCTTCCATGTGCATGAGACCGGCCGTTGCGACGCCGCGACCCATCACGAATCGGCGGGCGGTCATTTCGATCCTGAGAAGGCGGAGCATGGCATTCTTGCCGCCAAGGGTTCGCACGCTGGCGACATGCCCAATCAATATGTCGGACAGGATGGCGTGTTGCGGGCACAGATCTTCAACGGCATGGTCACGCTCGACGGCAAGACCGACGGCATTCGTGGCCGCGCATTGATGGTGCACGCCAATTCGGATGATTATCGGAGCCAGCCTTCGGGAGATGCCGGCGAAAGACTTTCCTGCGGCGTCGTCCAATAGCTTCGGCACAAGTCCTTTAATCGGGATCGATTGAGGGACAAAGCCATGCAGTAATTCAACCTGTGCACAGCGCCGCTGGTCTTAAAAGATCCGCGGCGCCGCAATGTCTCACTGTCGCGTCTGCGTCGGCTTTTCGGCGGTTGCCTTGCCGTTGGACTTTTTTGGTGGCGCGGCATCTGAAGCATCCGCATCAGCGACCGGTTTCTTGTCGAAGGCGAGTTTCACGCGCTTTACCATGTCACGGCTGACCAGCCACCAATCACCGGTCTTTGCCCAATAGCGCAGCGTTACGGAGATCGCGCCGTCGCCGAGGCTGTCGATGAAGACACTCGGTGCCGGCGACGTCAGCACTCTGGAATCGGCTCTGGCAAGGCCCATCAGCCTCTCCATCGCCAGATCGATGTCATCCTCATGGGCGACGCTGATTTTCAGCTCTTCACGCCGCGTGGGCTCGCGGCTGAAATTGGTAATCGGCGTGTTCCAGAGCGTCGAATTCGGCGCCAAGCGGTAGAGCCCGTCGCCAGTCCTGAGTTCGGTCGCAAACAGTCCGATTTCGCGCACCGTACCGGCCACGCTGCTGGTCTCGATATATTCGCCAACGCGGAACGGTCTGAGGATCAGCAACATGATACCGGCCGCGATATTCTGCAGCGTCCCTTGCAGCGCCAGCCCGATCGCCAGGCCGGCTGCGCCGAGCGCCGCGATGATCGAGGCGGTCTGAACGCCGAATTGGCCGAGCACGGTGATGAACACCAGGATCAGCAGCGCATAGCGCACGACATTGGTGAAGAAGCGTGCCAACGTCTCGTCGATGCCGTGGATGCGCGACAAGCCCTCATAAGCCCAGCGGCTGACGAAGCCGGCGAGCGTCCAGCCGATGACCAGCAGGATTAACGCCCCCAGGATTGAGAAGGAATATTGGACTGCGAGCGCGCTTGCTTGGCTGAGTGCCGTGCGGGTGGCGAGGAAGACGTCGGCTGCTTGTTGTTCCATGATCAGGCTCTGTCGATTGTTCGTGGTCGGGGCCTAGATGGAGCGGCCGGCGGCAGCGTCAACCGCAGGCGGCGTCTCGGATCGCAAGCACGAAGGGCGCATTGCCGTCGGCATCGGCACCGCGTCCGATTGCCCGCACCGCCGCGACCAGCCGGCCGCTGCGGCCGAGCAGCGCGTCACCGATCTCGATCAGCCGGGCATTCGGCGTCGCGAAGGGCGAGGCGGCCCGCAGCCGGCGGGCAAGCGTTTCCTCGCTCTGATCGGGTGCCAGCGACAGCGCGGCAATGAGCGCTGCGGCCGGCGATCGCGACACGCCCATCCAGCAATGGATGAGCAGCGGCGTCTCCTGCCGCCATGAAGCGGCAAAGTCGATAATCCCCTGCACATGCGTCTCGTCAGGCGCCACGAGATCGCCGGTGCCCTTGAAGACGATATCGTTCATAGCAAGTGTCAGATGGCGCTCGGCCGCGATCACGCCCGGCCGGTGAAAGGCCTGCTCCTTGGCGATCAGGCTGATCATGTCGCGCGCCTTGTGGCGCACCGCCATTTCCGCGATGCGCGACAGCGGCGAGACGACGATGAAGGTCACGATACCATCTCCCGTTCGACCTCGATCGCCGCAAAGCGCTCGCAAAACAACCGCTGCGCTTCGACCGCCGGCAGGGGCTCGATCATCAGCATGTCCTTGCTGATTCCGCGTGGCTGGCCGAAGAATTTCTGTGCCTCGGCGGGTGTGAAACCGGCCAGCACGGTCGCCTCGAAATAAGCGGCGATCGTGTCGGCCTTCTTGATCCGGTCCTTGAGATCGCGCGAGGGATGCGGCGGCAGGCCGAAGCGCAGGTGCACGGCGGCCTCCAGCCGCTTTTCCACCGTCTTGTAGCCGCCGCCGACCACCGATTTGAACGGCGAGATCATGTCGCCGATCACATATTCGGGTGCATCGTGCAGCAGCGCCATCAGGCATTCCTGCGGCCGCGCATCGTTGAAGCGACGGAAGATATCCTCGACGACGAGACTGTGCTGGGCCACCGAAAAAGCATGATCGCCTGAGGTCTGGCCGTTCCAGCGGGCCACGCGCGCAAGCCCGTGAGCGATGTCGATGAGTTCGACGTCGAGCGGCGAGGGGTCCAGCAGGTCGAGCCTGCGCCCGGACAGCATGCGTTGCCAGGCACGCGGAGCTTTCGTCGTTGTCACGCGCTGGCCTCGTCGGCGCTGGCTGGAAAGACGAGACCGGACCATGCCGGTAGGACGAGGGAAACAGGCGTGTCGCCGGCGAGCAGCGGCGTGCCTGCTGCCATCGCCGCGCCGGCGCGGTCGATGCGCACGATCGCAAGTCCATTGCCGCCGTGAACCGAACCGAGGGTTCCCACAGGCTTGCCGGCGGCGGTAATCTCCGTCCCGGTTCCCGGCAGATCCGTTGCGGCGGACACCGTCACGACGCGCCGGCGCGCAGTGCCGCGATGCTGCATGCGTGAGACGACCTCCTGGCCGACATAGCAGCCTTTCCTGAAGGAGAGGCCGCCGTTGAAATCCATCAACACATCATGCGGGAAAGCGTCCTGCAGGGCGAAGTCAGATCCTGATGTGACGATGCCGTGGCGGATGCGTAGCACGTCGTAGAGCGCTTCTGCACCATCGCCCTGTCTTCCTGCCCGGCGGGTCAGGGTGACGCCCGCCTTGGCGAAGCGGCTGTCTCGGGCGCCCTGGCTGCCCCGGGCGCCCTCGGCATCCTCGCCCCAGGAAACGGTAACGCCTTCTTCGGTGCTTGGCGCAAGTGTGACGGCGGCGCGCAGCTTGTACATCGTCAGCCGTTTCAGCAGGCCATCGCGCTGGCCGGCATCGGTCTCGATCATGTAACCGTCGCCGTCCTGCCAGATCATGAAGTCGAACAGGATCTTGCCCTGCGGCGTCAGCAATGCCCCGGGCCGCGCCTCGTCGGCGCCGAGCGCGGCGATATCGGTGGTGATCAGGTTCTGCAGGAAGGATTGGGCTTCCGCTCCGCTGACGAAGAGCAAGGAGCGGTCTTTCAGGAATACGGCTGGCATGGCGGAACCTGTCGCGTTGGTTATCGCTCAGAGGTATGTCTTCATGAGGTGGATCGCAAGCGCCATGCGAACGTGAAAAGCGCAGGCGAGACGGGCATCAATCGCCCGCTGTGAAGAATTTCCATTTACCCTCGGGCGTAATACCGAGGCGATAGAAATTATATCCGCCGAATTCCTGCATGTCGGAGAGATCGCCGGCCGTGACGATGCGCAGCAGCTCGACGCGCTCCGGCGGTGTCAGCGACTTCAGGTCCTTCTCGGCAAAATAGGGCCAGACATACATGTCGTCGGGCGTGCCCTGGCCGACATGCACGAAGCCGGTCGAGATGATGTCGAGCATGATGGCAAGGATCTCGTCGCCATCAGGATCGCCCGACAGATCCTTCAGCGTGCCGATCGGATCGTCGGTCGGTTCGCCCACAGTCACCTGCGTCTGGTCGGCGCCAGTGCCCATCAGCGGCCGCAGCCGCTCGAGATCGCCGGATGCGGCCGCCTCGACGATCTGCTCGCGCATCTTGCGAACCGGCTCTGGCACCTTGCTGATATCGTAGATCACCTCGGTGGGCTTGGAATTGTCCTGAGCGCCCGGCGTCTTGTCGACACCCTGATTGCTCTGGCTGTTGACCAGCGGGTCGGCCATGGGAACGCCGGGAGTGGTCTGCGGCTGGCTCTGTCCCTGAGCGCTTCCCTGTGCAGGCGTCTCGTTGGCCGCCTGGCCAGGGATCTTGTGCAGTTCGGAAAGCGCGTAGGCTGCCGGCGCAAGGAAAACATTGCCGGCGGCGAGGCTGAACGCAAGCAGCACCGGCGCGAGCGAAATTCGCGAAACTTTCTCTTTACCGGTGTGCATCAAACTCTCTGACAACAATTATTGCAGGGTGCGGTTCGCGGAGAATTCGCCGGCAAGCATGCGCTCACGCAGCGAATCCAGCAGGGCTTCGGCGCTCTTTTCCCCATGCAATCTGATCGTCTCGCGTAGCGCATGTGCAATGGCAGCATCAGCGATGATTTCAGGCTCGATCCCGTCGGCCATGCCGTCGGCCCAAGCCTCGTTCTGGTACTCCAGAGCTGCCTGCATCTTTTCGTGGACGATCATGTCGTCGATGTCGTTGAGGCTTGCTTCCATTGTCTTTTCCTCAGAACTTCTCATGTCTTACTGCACCGTTAACAACACTAACAGCCTTTTCCCAAAACGACACGTCCGCTTGCGAAAACAGGTTAATTAAACGTCAATTTCCAAAGCGCGAGGTAATTTCTGTGGCAAGTGTTGCACCTTCGTTACGGTAGCGCTCTTCTGCCACGATGGCCGCCGGGGTGCAATCCGTATAGACCGAGGCGAAGGCGCGATAGCCGCGATTGAAGGCTGCTGTCAGCTTTTCCTTGCGCTGCGGCTCGTTGCCGGTCTCCGAATCGAGCAGCTGCTGCATGCCGTTTCGCCAATCGTCGCCGCCCGCCGCCTTGCAGAGCGTTCTGAGATAATGGACCGAGCCCAGCACCTCGGCGAACCGCGCCAGCTTGTCGTCATAGGGCACGCTCACGATCGGCGGGGCAATCTCCTCTTCCTGTGGAGGCGGCGTATTCTTGCCCTGCGCCATCGTGGGGCCGGCGAGAACGAGCAGGGACAGAAAAACGCGTCGAACGGGAATCATGCTCACAGTTGATACGCTCAGCATGACGGCAACAAGGCGTGCTTCAAAGTTTCCACGTCTATTCGCCGCCCGCCAGCCGCTCCGCGCATTCGAGCACGCTCTGCGGTACGGGCAATTGCCGGATTTCCTCGACCGTGTACCAGCCGAGGGCTGCCGCATCGTCGGCAGCTTCCGCCACTGCATCCCGATCCGCATCGACGCGAAAGACCGACAGCAGGAAATGGCTCTTGACGCTGCCGTCGGCCGCATGCGTTTTCAGGTCGTAGGTCGAAAACAGCCGCGGATTACGTGCCGAAATGCCGGTCTCTTCATGGAGTTCGCGCAATGCCGTTTGCTCCGGAGTTTCGCCGGGTTCAGCCCGTCCGCCGGGAAAGGCATACATGTCCGCGGAAGGCGGGTTGCGCCGCAACACGAGGAGGAATCGGCCGTCGCGTTCGAGAATGGCGGAGGAGGCGGCTTTGGCGGTGGAGATCATCGGAGGCTGCTCTTGCTGTGATGGCCCATCTTATCGGAGGAATAGTGCGACGGGGATTCGAAAGGTGCTTCCGTGACTTACATCATTTTTGCGTTTGCTGCCCTCTTCGAGATCGCCGGCTGCTTTGCCTTCTGGGCATGGCTGAAGCTCGAAAAGTCAGTCTGGTGGCTGGCGCCGGGCATGATCTCCCTGGCGCTTTTCGCCTGGCTTCTGACGCTGGTGCCGAGCGAGGCCGCCGGCCGCACCTTCGCAGCCTATGGCGGCATTTACATCCTCGCTTCGCTGCTCTGGCTGTGGCTGGTCGAAGCCCGCGTGCCGGATCGTTACGATATCGGCGGTGCGCTGATCTGCCTTGCCGGCGCCAGCCTCATCCTCTTCGCGCCGAGAGGCTGAGGCGTCTTGACGGAGTACCAGCCGGGTGTAAAGACAGGCCGATGTGTGGACGTTTCGCCCTGACAGTCTCCAGCGTCGACCTGAGCGACGTCTTCTCCGGTCTCGATCTCGACGATTTTCCGGCGCGCTACAACATCGCGCCGACGCAGCCGATCCTCGTCGTCATATCAGGCGAGGGCAGGGAGCAGGGAAGCAACTTGGCCGACCGGCGCGCCGTGCTCGTGCGCTGGGGGCTCACTCCGGGCTGGGTCAAAGATCCGAGAGATTTCCCGCTGCTGATCAACGCGCGCGCAGAAACCGCAATCGGTAAAGCCTCCTTCCGCGCCGCCATGCGGCATCGCCGCGTGCTCATTCCGGCCTCCGGTTTCTATGAATGGCATCGCCCGTCGAAAGAAAGCCGCGAGCTGCCGCAGGCCTACTGGATCAGGCCGCGTCAGGGTGGGATCATCGCCTTTGCCGGGCTGATGGAGACATGGTCTTCTGCCGACGGCTCCGAGGTCGATACCGGCGCGATCCTGACGACATCGACCAATTCAGCCATATCAGCGATCCACGATCGCATGCCTGTCGTCATCAGACCTGAGGATTTCACGCGCTGGCTCGACTGCAAGACGCAAGAGCCACGCGAGGTGGTCGACCTGATGCAGCCGGTTCAGGATGATTTCTTCGAGGTCGTGCCGGTCTCCGACAAAGTCAACAAGGTTGCCAACATGGGTCCCGACCTGCAGGAGCCGGTTGTCATCGAAAAGCCGTTGAAGGCGCCCGACAAGCAAAAGCCTGACGACGGCCAGCTCAGCTTCTTCTGAACACTGTCCGCCGCACCAGCCGGCCCGTCGGCGACCTATCGGCGCCGACGTGTCACATTGGCGGTGGCCATGCATCGCTTCGTCCAACAGGTTTTTCGGGTTGTGCTTATGTCGCCGGAGCGTTGTCAGGAGATTCCGGCGATCGCCTCTCGTCATTCACTTGGTCAGCGGTGCCTGACGGATGTAACCCGAGAGCACGCATGCTTCCAATTTGAAGCCTTCTTCAAGCGGATTTTTTGACGCTGGTTGGCTTATGCTTCGCCATCAGCGATGCTGCGGCAACAGCCTTCAGGCCGACGGGGCGATAGTTGGCGGCGAGGTCTGGCTTGGCCGCTTGCTGTTCGCCGGTACTGCTCGTCTTCGAAGTCACGATACTCTCCTTACGTGGTTCTTCCCTGGGCATTTTATAGTTTGATGTTTCGTCACGAATAGCGACAAAATGGGGGCGTAGCTCATCAGGATTTGTAAACGCGCACCATAATTCGCGAGGCTTAACTGAAGCCTACGTTGGTTAATACTTACTGAAGAGAGCAGTTCCAATAAAAGTGCGAAAGCGGTTTTCTCGGCAAAATGCGGAACAGCCGGATAAGCGCACGGTTTTCTCCGGGGAAAACCTGCGCTTTTCCCAAGTATCCCTCAGAACGAAGAGAGAGAAGCATTTCCATCATTTGGAGAAATCCGGAAATGCTCGGTGATCAGATGTGCCGGCCGATATCGTCGTCGCCGATGCCGGGTTCCTCGATCGTTAATGTCCCGTATTTCCGCCGCCATTTCCGCGCGCCGAAGGGAAGCGATATGAGGTAGGCGGCGACGGTGAAGACCATCACCTCCCAGGTGTAGCTCATCAGCAGAGCCACATAGAGCACGACACCGAGCATCATCGGCAGCACGAGATCGCGCCGCAAGCGGTTGCCTTCCGCTTTTCCCGACCAGACCGGCAGCCGGCTGATCAGCAGGAAGGCGATGAGCACGGTGTAGATCGACGAGAGATAGGCGAAGGTGCGGTCCGTCGCCAGCCCGAGGAAGCCGAGATAGACCGGCAGCAGCACCAGCATGGCGCCGGCCGGCGCCGGCACGCCGACGAAATATTCCGATTGCCAGCTCGCCTTGTTCTCGCGTTCGGCCATGACATTGAAGCGGGCAAGGCGAAGCCCGGCGGCGATCGCATAGATCAGGGCGGCGATCCAGCCGAGCGAGCGCGCCTGGTCGAGCGCGAAGACGTAGACGACGAGGGCGGGTGCGACGCCGAAATTGACGATGTCGGCAAGCGAATCCATCTGCGCGCCGAACTTTGAGGTTGCTTTCATCAGCCGTGCCACGCGCCCGTCGATGCCGTCGAGGAAGGCGGCGAGCAGCACCATGGAGACGGCGAGCTCATAACGGTTCTCGAAAGCCAGCCGGATGCCGGTCAACCCGGCGCAGATCGCCAGAATGGTGATGAGATTTGGAAAGACGAGCCGGAGCGGGATTTCGCGCAGACGTGGGCCGCGGGCGGAATCATCTGGCCCATTGGGCTCGAAAGGCGGAAAAGGCGTTTCCATATCGCGTTCCAATCGTTCCTAAGGCAATTCCTGCAACAGTGCGTAGCGCTTCTGCACTTCCGTGAAAAGCTGAACCGCTCTAGCTGCGGCGGCTGATGACGGGACCCTTGGCGGAGGCGAATTCGGCGATGACGGTTTCTCCCGCAACCGCCGTCTGGCCGAGCGAGACGCGTGGCGCAGCACCGGCGGGCAGGAACACGTCGAGCCGCGAGCCGAAACGGATCAGCCCGAAGCGCTCGCCGGCATCCACCGGCTCGTTGGGGTTTGCCCAGCAGAGGATGCGCCGCGCGACGAGGCCGGCGATCTGCACGACGCCAATCTGGCCGTGCTGGGTTTCGATCACCAGCCCGTTGCGCTCATTGTCTTCGCTCGCCTTGTCGAGCTCGGCGTTGACGAAGCTGCCGGAGCGGTAGTTGATGCTGACGATGCGCCCGCGCATCGGCGCCCGGTTCACATGGCAATTGAAGACGTTCATGAAAACGGAGATGCGCAGCATCGGCTCGGAGCCGAGGTTGAGCTCGGCCGGCGGGGTCACCATCTGGATCGCCGAGACCTTGCCATCGGCGGGGGAGATCACCAGGTCGTCATCCTGCGGGGTCACGCGCTCCGGATCGCGGAAGAAATAGGCGCACCAAAGTGTGAAGATCATGCCGATCCAGAAGAGCGGCTTAAAGATCCAGCCCAGGACAAGCGACGCGACGAAGAAGGCGGCAACGAAGGGATAGCCCTCCTTGTGCACGGGGACGATCGTGTTGCGAACCGTGTTGAACAGGCTCATGGCTGCCGGTCTCCTTGCGTTTTCATTTTTGCTGTTAGCGAAAAACCGTCTCTGGGGCAATGCTGTGGCCTCGGCCCTGGTTCCCGCGCCGGGGTTCTAAACAACAAAAGCCGGCCGGCGTCGGCTTCCGCTGTCAGCTTGCCGGAGCAAGCCGCGTTATCACGCCGAGGTCGTCGCTTTCGCGCACCTGCTTCAGATGTTCCTCCGCCTGTGTCGCCTCGCGCTGGCGGTTCCACATCGAGGCATAAAGGCCGTTCATTTCGAGGAGGGCGGCATGTGTTCCGCGCTCGGCGATCTCGCCGCTTTTGAGCACGATGATTTCATCGGCGCTGATGACAGTCGAAAGCCGGTGGGCAATAACAAGCGTCGTGCGGTTCTTCGAAACCAGGTCGAGTGCCTCCTGGATTTCCCGCTCCGTTGTCGTGTCGAGCGCCGATGTCGCCTCGTCGAGGATCAGGATCGGTGGCGCCTTGAGGATGGTGCGGGCGATAGCCACCCGCTGCTTCTCGCCGCCCGAAAGCTTCAGCCCGCGCTCGCCGACCTTGGTTTCGAAGCCCTCGGGCAGCGTTTCGATGAAATGCGCGATCTGCGCCACCTCGGCGGCGGCAAAGACCTCGCCGTCGCTGGCCGATGTGCGGCCATAGCGGATGTTGTAGGCGACCGTGTCGTTGAAGAGCACGGTATCCTGCGGCACCATGCCGATCGCCGTACGCAGGCTCTTCTGCGTCACCGTGCGGATATCCTGACCGTCGACGGTGATTGCGCCGCTCTGGATATCGTAGAAACGATAGAGCAGGCGCGACAGCGTCGATTTGCCCGCACCGGACGGGCCGACGACGGCGACCGTCTTACCGGCCGGCACCTCGAAGGAAATGCCCTTCAGGATCGGACGGGCCGCATCATAGGCGAAGTGCACGTCCTTGAAGGAGATCGCGCCCTTGCCGATCCGAAGTTCCGTCGCATCAGGCGCGTCTTTGACTTCGGTCTGCACCTCAAGCAAATCGAACATCTGCTCGATATCGGTCAGCCCCTGGCGGATTTCGCGGTAGACGAAGCCGATGAAGTTGAGCGGTACGGAAAGCTGCAGCAGCATCGAATTGACGAAGACGAAATCGCCGACCGTCTGCTCGCCGCGCTGCACGGCCAGCGCCGACAGCACCAGCATGATGGTCGTGCCGATGCCGAAGATGACGCCCTGGCCGAAATTCAGCCAGCCGAGCGAGGTCCAGACATCGGTCGCCGCCTTCTCGTAGCGTTCCATTGATTTGTCGAAACGCTTTGCCTCCATCTCCTCATTGCCGAAATATTTGACGGTCTCGAAATTGAGGAGAGAGTCGATCGCCTTCGTGTTGGCGTCGGTATCGCTGTCGTTCATCGACCGGCGGATGGCGATGCGCCAGTCGGATGCCCGGATCGTGAACCAGATATAGGCCCAGACAGTAAAGGCGGTAACGGCGAGATAGGAGAAGCCGTAGCCCCACCAGAAGATCACCGCCGTCAGCACGAATTCGATGACGGTCGGGACCGAATTGAGGATCGTGAAGCGCACGATCGTCTCGATACCCTTGGTACCGCGCTCGATGATGCGCGACAGCCCGCCGGTCTTGCGCTCGAGATGGAAGCGCAGCGACAGCTCGTGCATGTGCACGAAGGTCCTGTAGGCGAGCTGGCGCACCGCATGTTGTCCGACGCTGGCAAAGAGCGCGTCGCGCAGCTGGTTGAGGCCGAGCTGGATCAGCCGGGTGATGTTATAGGCAATCACCAGCGCGATGGCGCCGGCCAGCAGCGATGGCACTGAGCCGGCAAGATCCATCCTGCCGTTCAGCGCATCGGTCGACCATTTGAAGAAATAGGGAACGAGCAGCAGTACGAATTTGGAGATCAGCAGGTAGACCGAAGCCCAGACGACGCGCATTTTCAGGTCGGGCCGGCCGGCCGGCCACATATAGGGCCAAAGGTTGAGAAGCGTCTGCGGCAGGTTGGATTCCGAGACTGTCTTGCCGTTTGCCATGCTTGTCTCCAGCCCGGATGAGCTTGCCGCGATTGCGGCGATTCGATGGCGGCAGGAGCCCGGAACCGGGACCTACCTGAAAGCGCTTCCCATATCCCGTAGCCGCCACCGCCAGATAGGGTGCCGGGCGGACGAATACAACAATTGCTGGCGTAAGGAAACGACGAGGCCGGGCGCTTATCCCGCCCGGCCTCGTCGCGTTGTTTTGCAGCTTAGAGATGCTGGCCGGACATGCGCTTGCGGTGCAGCTCTTCGGCATTCGGCAGGACATCCTTCGGCAGGCCGAAAATCTGGCCAGGGCGGATGCGATCGGGATTGATGATCTTGTCCTCGTTGGCGATGTAGATCGTCGTGTAACGAACGCCGAGGCCATAGGTGCGGCGCGAGATCTGCCACAGCGTGTCGCCGCGGCGAATGATGACCGCCGCATTGTTTGCCGTCAGCGGCGCCTGTTCGATCGTCTTCGGCTGGTTGCTTCCGACATCGTTTGCAGATGGCGTTGCCGGCGCGGGTGCAGCGGTGAGTTCGGCGATCATCCCGCCCAGTTTTTCGAGCGCGGCGCCGACGGACTTCGCATCCCCAGGCAGGCCCTGCAGCAGCTTCAGCGCATTGCCGGCGACCTGCGAGGCCGAGCCGGACGTTTGCCTGAAGGCACCGGGCGCATCGGGCGCCGGGCGGAAGTCGGCGACCGAGCGTAGCGCGAACTCCGTTGCCGAGCGCGCCGCCGCAAGCTGTTCGGCGCCGGGCAGCTTGCCATCGGCAAACAGCCCCTTCAGCAGGCCAAAGGCCTTGCCGACTTCGGCTTTGAGTTTGCCGAGTTCGCCTTCGTCGAGCAGCACCATCGAGGAAGCGCCGTTGGTGTCGGCGGGGACCGATTGCGCGGCGACCCTCACCTGATCGCCGGCCGGGCGATTGAAATTCACCGCCGCGCGCACGATCACCTTGCCTGCGGGATCGACGACATCGACGCGGATCTTATGGTCGCCGACCGAGAGCGCCACCACACCGTCGATGACGAAATGGCCATCGGAGCCGGCTGTGTCCTGGCCGACGAGGCTGTCGTCGGCATAACCGATGACCTTGGCATTGGAGCGCGTCGTGCCGGCAATGAAGATCTTGTTGCCTTCGATCTCGACGGCATTGACCATCACGTCGGGCACATTCGTCTTATCCGGTGCTGCGGTGCCGGGAATGGCCGGTGCCGTATCAGCGCTACCGGAGGGGGTATCGGTGAGGTTCGGCGTCTGCAGCGCCAGCTCGCCGGTTGGTGCAGGCGTAGCCGAGCTTTCGCCGGTTGCCGGCTTGTCCGCAGGCGGCGCCATCGGGTTGGAAGCATCGGCAACTTCGGTTCCGGCCTTCGGCGCGGTGATGATGCGGCTCGCCGCGCCGGGTTTGGAAACCATGGCGAGCAGATTGGCACCATTGCCGTCCTTCGGCACGGAAATGGTCGCGACTTCTTCGGAAAGCGTGCTCTTGCCGTCCTTGCCCGTGAACTTGAGCACGAGCTGGTGGTCGCCGGCCGGAAGCGGATCGTCGAGAACGGCAGCAAAATCGCCGCTCGCATCGACATTGGCCGTCGTCACCACCTTCTCGCCGTCGAGCACCTCGAGCTTGCCGTTCGGTTCGGCGGAACCGGCAATCACCGTCGATCCGTCGGGCTCGACGCGCAATACGTCGAAGGCCGGAAGCTTCGGGCCGGTATTTTCCGCTGCCGTATTCGCCCCAGGGGCGGTCTCCGGCGCACCGGTCAGCGCAACCTCGGCCTTGGCGATTGCGGCAAGCGCATCGGCGATGTTCTCGGGCAGCGACCGGACGATGGCGAGTGCCTTCGCGCCACCGACCTTGGCCTTGGCGGCAAGGGTCTGGGTCGCGGGATCGAGGCCCTCGGGAATGGTGAAATCGGCAAGCGCGGTCAGCGCGTTCACGGCCTTGGTCTTGGCGGCAGTGAAGACATCGATGGCCGGACCTTTGCCGTCGGCAAACAGCGCCTTGAGCTCGCTGAGCGATACGCCGGCATCGGCCGAAAGGCGACCGACCTGGTCGGCGACCGCAGCCGCGTCGCCCACGGCGGAGCGCGATGTCTTTGCCGCCTCGTTAACCGTGTTCTTGACCTCCGTGCTCGCCTGGTTGATGGCATCGCCGACCTTGGTTGCATCGCCGCCGATGCGCGGCATGACGACAAACACCATCAGTAGGATTGCGATTGCGAGGACTGCAAGAGCCAGCAAGCCGGCACGGTTCTTCATCATTATGTCTCCCAGAGCGGCAATTTGCCGTAGTAACCAAAATTGCTAGCGATTCCCGTTGCTTTTCACAAGCATTCAAAGCAATTCGGCAAGCTAGGCACGCTGCTTTTCAGTCAATTTTCTTGACTGCATTGAAATGGAATAGTTGTTTGCCTCTATGACCGAACAATCTGTATCGATTCGATCCATCTGCGTTTACTGCGGCTCCAGGCCGGGAGGCGATCCTTCCCACATGGCGGCCGGGCGTGCTCTCGGAAGAGAGATCGCCGAATACGGCCTGCGCCTCGTCTATGGCGGGGGGACCAAAGGCATCATGGGCGCGGTTGCCAGCGGCGTGCTTTCAGGCGGCGGTCAGGTCACGGGCATTATCCCCGAATTCCTGATCGATATGGAAGCGACTCGCCACTCGCTCGGTCAGCTCAACGAACTCATTGTAACCCCTGACATGCATGCGCGCAAACACACCATGTTCGAGCGCTCCGATGCCTTCGTCGCGCTGCCCGGCGGCATCGGTACGCTGGAGGAGATCGTCGAGATCATGACCTGGGCGCAGCTCGGCCGCCACGAGAAGCCGATGGTCTTTGCCAACGTCAACGGTTTCTGGGATCCGATGATGGAACTGATGCGCCATATGACCGAAGAAGGCTTCCTGCACACCGCCCACCGGGTGCAGCCGCTCGTCGTCGACGAGATCTCCGGCATCATTCCGGCGATCATGGCCCAGGCAGCCCAGCTCGCCGCCGACCGTGACGGCGAGGACGAGGTGATTTCGAAGATGTAGGTCTGTTGCCTTTAGCGCCCCCGGCTTCCCTTCAGCATCGACCAGCTATAGAGGAACAGCCCCGCCCAGATCAGCGGGAAGGCGATCATGCGCGCCGTGCCGAATGGCTCGTGGAAGACGAAGACCGCGATCAGGAAGATCATCGTCGGCGCGATATACTGCATGATGCCGATCGTTGAGAGTTTCAAGAGCTTGGCGCCGTTTGCATAGATCATCAGCGGCACGGCGGTGATGACGCCGCAGCCGAGCAGCAGGGTCGTATCTGCAAGACCGGTGCGGTAGAGGTGGCCCTGGCCGCCGAATTCGAGATAGAGGATGTAGAGGAGGGCGGGCCCGCTGAGGATCAGCACTTCGAGGAAAAATCCCTGGTTCGGCCCGAGCGGCAGCGTCTTGCGCAACAGGGCGTAAAAACCCCAGCTGACCGCCAGCGTCAGCGCCACCCACGGGATGCCGCCGCTGTCCAGTGCGAGAATGGCGACGGCAAGTGCTGCAAGCGCGATCGCGGCGATCTGCAGCGGCTGCAGCTTTTCCTTGAGGAACACCGCGCCGAGGAAGATGCTGAACAGCGGATTGATGAAATAACCGAGTGCTGCATCGAGCGAATGGCCGGCGCCGATCGCCCAGACATAGGTGCCCCAGTTGACGGTGATCAGCGACGCGGTCAGCGCCGCCATCGCCAGCATGCGCGGCGACCTGAGTGCTGCGCGGATGTCCTGCGTGCGCCCGAGCACGATCAGCACGATGCCCGCCAGCGGCAGCGACCAGACGATGCGATGGGCGATCACCTCGGCCGGCGTGATATGCGCCACCGCCTTCATGTAGATCGGCAGGAAGCCCCAGAGCAGATAGGCCGTCAGCGCGAAGGCGAACCCGCGCGGACTGTCTTCGTTCTTGGCCAACGGAACGGATGCATCGGTCGACATCGGTGTTTCCATCTTTGTTCTTCTTCTGATCCGGCCTAACTTAAGCGCCGTGAATAGGCCAATTCATTTCGTTGAATGAAGGGTGAGAGGATTTGAATCGGGAGACGACGCGATGATCCGGCTCCCTGCGCTGGAAGGCGGAGTCCGAAGGAAGCGAATAATATTCGGGCGAGGGCTGGGACCCGTCGCCGAGCCGCGGAATAGGTTTATTCCGCCGCGATCTTGCCCGCCAGCTGCCGGTTCTTCATCAGCTTGTAGATGACCGAATCCATCAGCGCCTGGAACGAAGCGTCGATGATGTTCTCCGAGACGCCGACGGTCCACCAGCGTACACCGTCGCTGTCGGTGGATTCGATCAGCACGCGGGTGATCGCCTCCGTGCCGCCATTGAGGATACGCACCTTAAAATCGGCGAGCACCAGATCGTCGATCTCGTGCTGGTACTTGCCGAAATCCTTGCGCAGCGCGAGGTCGAGTGCGTTGACCGGGCCTTCGGCATCGGCAACCGACATCAGCGTCTGGCCGTCGATGGTGATCTTGACCACCGCCTCCGAGACGATCTTCACTCGGCCGAGACTGTCGAAGCGGCGCTCTATCATCACGCGGAAGCCTTCGATGGTGAAGAATTCCGGGATCGTGCCGAGCGTGCGGCGCGCCAGCAGCTCGAAGCTCGCATCCGCGCCCTCATAGGCATAGCCGATGGATTCACGTTCCTTGACGATCGAGATCAGCAGGTCGAGCTTCGGATCGTCCTTGGCGACCGCGATGCCGCGCCGTTTCAGCGCATTGATGAAGTTTGCCTTGCCGCCCTGGTCGGAGACCATGACCTTGCGGAAGTTGCCGACGGTTTCCGGCGGCACGTGTTCATAGGTCCGCGGATCCTTGAGCAGCGCCGATGCATGAATGCCGGCCTTGGTGGCAAAGGCGGAAGCGCCGACATAGGGCATCTGGTGGTCGGGCGAGCGGTTGAGGAGCTCGTCGAAGGCATGCGAGAGCCGGGTGAGGTTGAGCAGCCGCTCCTCGTCGATCGTCGTTTCGAAACGTGTGTTGTAGGCGCTCTTCAGCGCCAGCGTCGGGATCAGCGTCACCAGATTGGCATTGCCGCAGCGCTCGCCGATACCGTTGAGCGTGCCCTGGATCTGCCGGACGCCGGCGTCGACCGCGGCAAGCGAATTGGCGACCGCCTGGCCGGTGTCGTTATGCGCATGGATGCCAAGACAGTGGCCGGGAACGCCTGAGGCGATCACCGCCTCGACGATGGCGCGCACCTCGGGCGGCTGCGTGCCGCCATTGGTGTCGCAGAGCACGACCCAGCGGGCGCCGCTCTCATAGGCCGTCTTGGCGCAGGCGAGCGCATAGGCCGGATTGGCCTTGAAGCCGTCGAAGAAATGCTCGCAATCGACGATCGCCTCCTTGCCCGCGCCAACCGCCGCCTTGACGCTTTCGGCGATGCATTCGAGGTTTTCCTCGTTGGTGCAGCCGAGCGCCACCGCGACGTGATAATCCCAGCTCTTGGCGACGAAACAGATGGCGTCGGATTTTGCCTGCAGCAGCCCGGCAATGCCGGGATCGTTGGAGACCGAAACGCCGGCCCGCTTCGTCATCCCGAAGGCGACGAAACTGGCCTGGCTGGTGCGCTTCTCGCTGAAAAAAGCGGTATCCGTCGGGTTGGCGCCGGGATATCCGCCCTCGACGTAATCGAGGCCGAATTCGTCCAGCATGGCGGCGATCGCAATCTTGTCCTCGACGGAAAAATCGATGCCGGGCGTCTGCTGCCCGTCCCGGAGTGTCGTGTCGAAGAGATAGATGCGTTCTTTCATGTCGTTTCCTCCCGCCAGGCGGGTTGTTATGAAGTGCGGATGCTGCCCCTCATCCGGCTGCCGCCACCTTCTCCCCGTTATGACGGGGAGAAGAAACATGCCGCACCGTATCGCGGAGCACGTCCCCTCTCCCCGCGGGCGGGGAGAGGGTTAGGGTGAGGGGCTGCCCCCAATGCCAACGATCAGTCTTGCTTCCCGGCGAACTTATCCGTCGCCCGGATCAGCTGATCGAGAATCCCCGGCTCCGAATAGGCATGGCCCGCGCCCTCGATCAGGTGGAACTCTGCCTTCGGCCAGGCCTTGTGCAGCAGCCAGGCATATTTGGCCGGACAGGGCATATCGTAGCGTCCATGTACGATGACGCCCGGAATATCCCTGAGCCTGCCGGCATCGCGGATCAACTGTCCCTCGTCCATCCAGCCGGCATGGACGAAGAAATGGTTTTCGATGCGCGCAAATGCATAAGCGAATTCCGGCTCCTCGAACTTGCCGCTCGTCGAAGGTTCCGGCAGCAGTGTGATCGTTTCGCCTTCCCAGATGCTCCAGGCCTGCGCGGCCTCAAGGCGCACGTTCCTGTCCTCATGCGTCAGGCGACGATGATAGGCATGCATCATCTCATGCCGCTCTTCCCTAGGAATGGCGATGAACCGCTCCCACTTGTCAGGGAACATTTCCGAGACGCCGAATTGGTAGTACCAGTCGAGCTCGGCCTTGGTCAGTGTGTAGATACCGCGCAGGATGAGCTCGGACACGTGCTCCGGATGCGTCTCGGCATAGGCGAGCGCCAGCGTCGAACCCCAGGAGCCGCCGAACACCTGCCAGCTGTCGACGCCGGCCATCTCGCGCAGCCGCTCGATATCGGCGACGAGGTGCCAGGTCGTGTTGGCATGGAGTTCCGCATGCGGCGTCGACCTGCCGCAACCGCGCTGGTCGAACAGCATGACGTCGTAGAGAGCGGGATCGAAAAGCCGGCGATGGGCGGGTGAGATGCCGCCGCCCGGACCGCCATGCAGGAAGACGGCAGGCTTGGCGCCTGGTGTGCCCGAGCGCTCCCAATAGATCACATGGCCGTCGCCGACATCGAGATGGCCGGAAGCATAGGGCTCGATTTCGGGATAGAGCGTGCGCAACATCTCGGTCATATCTTCACGCCTTTCGCGGGCCAGACTTCTGTGTCGTGGTCGGGATGCTGGAAGGAGATGATAGCCTCCTGTCGTGCGTAGAAATCCTGATCCTTCAGCACCGGCGCCTCGAAGATTTTCTCGACCCAGGGCAGGCGGGCCTCGTAGTTGACCTGGATCAGCGGAGCGAGGTCGCTGCGATCGTCGAATGTGCCGATCGCAAGCTCCAGCCCGCCTGGATGGCGATAGGTCATCGGCGTGCCGCAATTGCTGCAGAAGCCGCGTTCGATATTGACCGAGGACTGGAAATAGCTCGGCTCGCCGCGCGTCCAATCCATCCCTTCCTCAGGCGCGGTAACGAGCGCGGAGAAGAAGCCGCCGAACTGCTTTTGGCACATGCGGCAATGGCAGATCGAAGGTCGCCCCAGTCTGCCTGAGATGCGGAAGCGCACAGCGCCGCACTGGCATCCGCCTGTCTTTATCGTGTCCGTCATGAGGTTTCTCCGAGGGGCCATTTTTGCGTGTCGTGGTCGGGATGCTGATGGTTGCTTGCCGTGATCGCGTTTTCACGGTCGGACGTTTCAGGCTGTGGCTCCAGCGGCAGGCCGTCGAGCGCATGAAACCAGGACATCTTGCGGCCGGTATTCGATTGCATCACCGGCTTGACCGTATCGGGCTCGTCGAGCGAGCCGAGAGTGATGTTGATGAAGTCCGCTTCGGGAATATCGTAGAACAGCGGCGTGCCGCAATCGCCGCAGAAACCGCGCCGCACCAGATCCGAGGACTGAAACCATTTCGGCGCGCCGCGCGTCAGCTCAAAATCCTTACGCATGGCTGCTGCAAGCGGCAGAAAATAATTGCCGGCGGCTTTCTGGCACATGCGGCAGTGGCAGATGTGTGGGTAGCCGAGCTCGCCGCTGGCCCGATAACGGACCGCCCCGCACTGGCATCCGCCCGTCTGCTTCGCCACGCCGGTCAAGTGCGATCCTCCGGCGGCCAGACCGGCGTATCGTGGTCGGGATGCTGATAGGAAACGAGTTCGCTGAGGAAGGAGCCTGCAGCCAGATCCGCCTCGGTTCGCTCTCCGGGCAATTCGTGCAGATGATCGACGAAGCCGATCTTGCCTTCCACGCCCCATTGAATGGTCGGAGGAAGGGATGACGGATCGTCGAATGCGCCTGCAGCTACCGCCACTCCATCCGGCGCCTCATAGGTGAGCGGCGTGCCGCAATCGCCGCAGAAGCCGCGCTCGACGAAATTGGAAGAGCGGAATTTTTTCCGCTCTCCGCGTGTCCATTCGAAATCGGCGCCGCGCACCGAGACCAGCGGCGCATAATAGGCCCCGAACGCCTTCTGGCACATGCGGCAATGACAGATCGACGAATCCTTGATGTCGCCGCTGACGCGGAAACGGATCGCTCCGCATTGGCAGCCACCGGTATAGGTCGTCATCTCTTGACCTCCCACGTCGTCACGCGCTCGCCGGTCACCGGATCCTTGCCGTCCTTCAACTGGATGCCCTTCGCCGTCAACTCGTCACGGATCTTGTCGGCCTCGGTGAAGTTCTTCGCCTTCAGCATTTCGAGACGCATCGCGATCAGCGCATCGACTGCCGATGCGACGGCTTCGTCGATTTCCATCTTTTTCGGCAACAGGCCCAGAAGGTCGGCGGTTGCGGCAAAGACGGCACGGGCTGTGGGATCCGCATGGGCAGCCTGGGCCAGCGCATGCAATGCCTGCACCGCCGCGACAGTATTGAGGTCATCGGAAAGCGCGTTCAGCACGGTTTCATCGGGCGCCGCATCGCCGGCTTCTGCCGCCGGCCACTTGGCGAGCAGCCGTTCGGCTTCTTCCAGCCGCTTGATCGAAAAATCGATCGGCTCGCGGTAATGCGTCATCAGCATGGCAAGGCGCAGCACCTGGCCCGGCCAGCTGCGGCCGCCGAAGATGTCCGTGTGCAGCAACTCGTGGATGGTGACGAAATTGCCTTCGGATTTCGACATCTTGCGGCCTTCGACCTGCAGGAAGCCGTTATGCATCCAGACGTTCGCCATCACCTCGGTGCCGTGGGCGCAGCGCGACTGGGCGATCTCGTTTTCATGATGCGGGAAGATCAGATCCAGCCCGCCGCCGTGAATGTCGAAGACATCGCCGAGATAACGCTTGCTCATCGCCGAGCATTCGATGTGCCAACCGGGCCGGCCGCGGCCCCACGGGCTCTCCCAGCCGGGCTCGTTGTGGCTCGACAGCTTCCAGAGCACGAAATCACCCGGATTCTTCTTGTGCGCGTCGACGGCGATGCGGGCGCCGGCCTGCTGCTCGTCGAGCGGGCGCTTCGAAAGCTGACCGTAATCCGCCATGGATTTGGTGTCGAACAGCACTTCCCCCGATGCGACATAGGCGTGACCGTTGCCGATCAGCTTCTCGATGATCTCGGTCATCTCAACGATATTGTCGGTGGCGCGCGGCTCGAAGCTCGGCTCCAGGCAGCCGAGTTCGGCGACATCCGCGTGATATTGCGTCTCGGTCTTTTCCGTGACCGCGCGGATCGCTTCATTGAGCGGCAAGCCCGGATGGTCGCGAAGCGCCCGCGCATTGATCTTGTCGTCGACGTCGGTGATGTTGCGGGCATAAGTGACGTGATCTTCGCCATAGGCATGGCGCAGCAGCCGGAACAGCATGTCGAAGACAATGGCTGGCCGGGCATTGCCGATATGAGCGAAGTCATAGACGGTCGGGCCGCAGACATACATGCGGACATTGTTGGGATCGATCGGCGAAAAGACCGATTTTTCCCGCGTCAGCGTGTTGTACAGCTTCAGTTCCGGCGTCGCGTCCATTTCACTCTCCCAAAGGCATGATCAGAAAAATATCGCGACCGGCGGACCGGGGCGTTTCGCATCTTGACTATTTGGGAGACGAAAACGGCCGGGCCAGCGCTCGCGCTAGCGAATAATCTTCCGGCAGATAATGCAGATAACCGTTTTCATGGCGGGTTTTATGGCCCGGTTCGCGCCTCCGGTCAAGGGGGCGAAGAGCGATCCAGCGGCAACGGGATCCATCTATCCGGTGAATCGATGGCAGCAACCAACGTCTTTGAAACCCATTGGCGCGCTCTTGAAATTCGTCCGCCATTTTCGGAGCACAAATCTCGCATAGCCAGTTGAGAAGCTGTTGAAAATAGGGGGAAGGGATGCGGAGACTTGCCCGATCGACGATCGGAGCGACTGCGGTTCTGGCGGTCGCATTCGCTGTATATTTCGCATACTACTTCGGGATGCTTCGCTTCAACAATCCCTCTCTGAGCACCTATCCAATCCAAGGCATCGATGTCAGCCATCACCAGGGCGATATCGATTGGAAGGTTGTTGCCGCGCAGCCGAATGTCCGTTTCGCCTTCATGAAGGCGACCGAAGGCGGAGACCATCGGGATTCCAAGTTCGCCGATAACTGGCAGCGCGCCGGAGATGCTGGAGTGGTCAGGGGCGCTTATCATTTCTTCACCTTCTGCCGTCCGGGCAAGGATCAGGCGCAGAATGTCCTGGCGACCGTGCCGAAGGAGCAGGGAACTCTGCCGATCGCCGTCGATCTGGAGTTTGTCGGCAATTGCAACAGGATCCCGACGCTCGAGGAAATGGTTGCCGAGGTGAACGCCTTTTTCATCGAGCTGAACGGCACCTTTCCGGAAAAGCCTATTTTCTACGTCACGCAGGAGTTCTTCGATCAATATCTGAAAGGCAATGAATCACGCTTCCCCGACCACTATCTGTGGCTGCGCAGCGTGTTCAGAGAACCGAGGCAGGAAGAGTGCAGCCGTTGGTCGATCTGGCAATTTGCCGATAACGGCACCTTGGACGGTATCCAGGGACCGGTTGACCTCAATGCACTATGCCCGTCGGAAACGGGCCTGGCGCATCTGTTCCCCGCCGTTGCAGCGAATTGAAACGTCCGGCCTATCTGAAACGCCGGCCTATTCGGGCAGGCGATAATCGACGAGCTTGTTCTCCCGAACGATGAACAGCTTGCCCGTCTCCGTCACACCAGGCCCCAGCAACGGCAGGATTGCCTTTGCGACCTCGGAGGGATGCGGCAGCGTCTGCGGATCTTCGCCGGGCACCGCCTGCGCCCGCATCGCCGTGCGTGTCGCCCCCGGATCGACGCTGGTGACCCGCAGCGGGGTGCTTTGGCTCTCGCCGGCCCATGTGCGCGCCAGCGCTTCGACCGCAGCCTTGGAAGCGGAATAGGCGCCCCAGAAGGGGCGGCACTTGTGGGCGGCACCCGAAGACAGGATCACCGCGCGGCCGGCATCCGAGCGGGCAAGCAGCGGGTCGACCGAGCGGATCAGCCGCCATGTCGCGGTGACATTGATAGTCATCACCTTCTCGAACACTTTCGCTTCGATATGGCCGATCGGCGAAATGACGCCGAGCACGCCGGCATTGGCGACGAGGATGTCGAGCTTGCCCCAGCGCTCGAAGATCGAGCCGCCGAGCGCATCGATCGCATTCATGTCGGAAAGGTCGAAGGGCACGAGGGTCGCCGTGCCGCCGACGGCCTTGATTGCATCGTCGAGATCCTCGAGCCCGCCGACCGTGCGCGCGCAGGCAATCACGTGGGCGCCGGCTTTGGCAAGTTCCAGCGCCGTGAAATAGCCTATGCCGCGCGACGCACCGGTGACGAGTGCGATCTTGCCCTCAAGATTGATATTCATGATGTCGTGTTCCCTCACGAAGGGAGAGGGGTGCGATGCACCCCTCGGGATGGACAATGAAAAAGCCGGCGCGCCGTGTCAGCCGTTGCTGGCAAGCATGGAGATTTTGTTGCCCATGGACTCGCCGTTCTTGTCGAGCAGGCGGGTCGGATAGTCGCCGGTAAAATAGTGGTCGGTGAACTGCGGCCGGGCGGGGTTGCGATCCTCGCCGCCAACGGCACGGTAAAGTCCGTTGATCGACAGGAAGGCGAGCGAGTCCGCGCCGATATATTTGGCCATGGCTTCGACATCGGCATACTGGTTTGCCAGCAACTTTTCGGCATCGGGCGTGTCGATGCCGTAGAAATCCGGGAAGAAGATCATCGGGCTTGCGACGCGGACATGGACTTCGCGCGCCCCGGCTTCACGGATCATCTGGACGATCTTGAGAGACGTCGTGCCACGCACGATGGAATCATCGACCAGCACCACGCGCTTGCCTTCGATCATCGCCCGGTTGGCCGAATGCTTCAGCTTCACACCGAAGGCGCGGATCTGCTGCGTCGGCTCGATGAAGGTGCGCCCGACATAATGGTTACGGATGATGCCGTACTCGAAGGGAATGCCGCTCTGCTGCGCATAGCCGAGCGCCGCCGGCGTGCCGCCATCCGGCACCGGCACGATCACGTCGCCATCGACAGGCGATTCCTTCGCAAGGTTCATGCCCATGCTCTTGCGCGTCGTATAGACGTTGCGGCCACCGACGACCGAGTCCGGGCGAGCAAAATAGACATATTCGAACAGGCAGAGGCGTTCCGGCTGCGGCTTGCTGGGCTTGCGCGCATCGATGCTGATCGAACCGTCGGGCTGGATTTCACAGATGATAACCTCGCCGTTCTCAACGTCACGGATGAACTTGGCGCCGATGATGTCGAGCGCGCAGGTCTCCGAGCAGAAGATCGGCTTGCCGTCGAATTCTCCCATGACGAGTGGGCGGATGCCGGTCGGGTCGCGCGCGGCAATCAGTTTGGTGCGCGTCATGGCGAGCATCGAATAGCCGCCTTCCATCTGGCGAATGGCGTCGATGAAGCGGTCGGACGTGGAAGCGTGGCGGGAACGGGCGATGAGGTGAAGGACGACTTCGGTATCGGAGGTCGACTGACAAATGGCGCCGGTCGCGATGATCTGGCGGCGAAGCGTCAGGCCGTTGGTGAAATTGCCGTTATGGGCAATGGCAATGCCGCCTTCTTCCAGTTCGGCAAAGAGCGGCTGCACGTTGCGCATGGCCACTTCGCCGGTTGTCGAGTAGCGGGTATGACCGATCGTAATGCTGCCGGGCAGGCGGGCCAGCGTCATCGGATTGGTATAGTGGTCGCCGACGAGGCCCATGTGGCGCTCTTGATAAAAGCGCTTGCCGTCGAAGGAGACGATGCCGGCCGCTTCCTGTCCGCGATGTTGAAGCGCATGCAGGCCGAGAGCCGTGAGCGCGGCGGCATCGGGATGTCCCAGAATTCCGAAAACCCCGCATTCTTCATGCAGCGTATCTCCGTCGAGTGGATCGTCGTTCGGGAAGGAATGGGACTGGTTCATTTCTGCGGGCCTCTGCTCTCACAAGAATGGATCGGCATTTCCAGAAATAGCTGAGCCCGGCGGAGCTGGAATGCTCGGCCGGACCCTCATTTCAGATCCCGCTCAAATGGCGATTGCCGGAAGGCGGGTCAAGCTCTTGAACACTGTGTCAATTCGCCGGCTGCTGCGCGCCGTCTGCAGGCGCGGTCGGTGCGTCTTCCGCCGGAGCCTGGTCGCCCGTCGGCGGCGTAGTACCTTCGGCGCCCTGTGCCGGCGGCTGCAGCTTATCACGGATGCTTTCCGGTATCATCTGGGCAAATTGCTCCGGCAGAACCGATTTCAGCTTCACGACCATCGAATCCAGGAAGGGCTTCGACTTCGCTTCGTTGACCCAGGCCGGACGGTGGTCGACATCGACGAGCCAGTTCCAGAAGGCGACGGCGACGACCAGGAGCAGCACGCCGCGCGCTGCCCCGAACAGGAAGCCGAGCGTGCGGTCGAGCGCGCCGACACGGCTGTCGATGATGAAATCGGCGATCTTCATTGTGATGAAGGAGATGACGATGAGCGCGATCAGGAAGACGACCGCTGCCGAACCGACGATCGCGATGCGGTCGTCATCGGTGTATTTTTTCGCGTAGGGCAGCAGGTACGGATAGAGATAGTAGGCAGCCGCGGCCGAACCGCCCCAGCTCGCGATCGAAAGAATCTCGCGCGAAAAGCCGCGGACCATCGCCAGCACGGCGGAGAAGAGCACGACGCCGATGACAATACCGTCGAAAATCGTAATGGGCATGTAAATTCAACTCCAGGACTGCCGCTTGGCGGCCGTGTCGTGCCTTATCGTGTGCTCCTATATCATCACCACTCTTGGCAATGAAAGGATCAAACGTCCTCTTCCACACGCAGCGCTCCCTTCGATCCGGCGATGCGCACGACCAGATCCGGCAGGCTTGCGACTTCGCTCCAGCGCCCGCCGGAGCCTTTCGGCAGTTCGGCGGAGGCGGATGGAAGCAGTGCTGCCGAAAAACCCAGCTTCTCGGCTTCCTTGAGGCGCTGGGCGGTGTGCGCAACCGGTCGGATGGCGCCCGACAGGCTGACTTCGCCGAAATAGACGCAATCGGCAGGAAGGGCAATACCGGCAAGCGAGGAAACGAGTGCCGAGGCGACGGCAAGATCGGCCGCCGGTTCGGAGATGCGGTAACCGCCGGCAACGTTGAGATAGACGTCGTGCTGGCCGAGCCTGACGCCGCAATGGGCCTCAAGAACTGCGAGGATCATCGACAGCCGCGCCGAATCCCAGCCGACCACGGCGCGCCGCGGCGTGCCGAGCGAGGTCGGTGCCACCAGCGCCTGTACCTCGACGAGAATGGGACGGGTGCCCTCCATACCGGCGAAGACGGCAGCGCCCGGCGATTTCTCGTTGCGTTCGCCGAGGAAGAGTTCCGAGGGATTGGCGACTTCGCGCAAGCCTCTGTCGGACATTTCGAAGACGCCGATCTCGTCGGTCGGGCCGAAGCGGTTCTTGACTGTGCGCAGGATGCGGTAGTGATGGCCGCGGTCGCCTTCGAAATAGAGCACGGCATCGACCATGTGTTCGACGACGCGCGGCCCGGCAATCTGCCCGTCCTTGGTCACATGGCCGACGAGCACCATGGCGGCCCCTGTCTGCTTGGCGAAACGGATCATTGCCTGCACCCCAGTGCGCACCTGCGTCACCGTTCCCGGCGCCGATTCGGCAAGTTCGCTCCACAGCGTCTGGATGGAATCGATGATGACGAGGTCCGGCCGCTTGCCCTCGGCGAGTGTCGCCAGAATATCCTCGACATTGGTTTCGGCTGCCAGCATCACATCGGTATCGGCCGCCGCAAGGCGCTGTGCCCGCAGCCGGACCTGCGCCACGGCTTCTTCGCCGGAGACGTAGATGATCTTGTGGCCGCGCCGCGCAAGGGCGGCGGCGGCCTGCATCAGCAGCGTCGATTTGCCGATGCCGGGATCGCCGCCGATTAGCACCGCCGAACCGCGCACGAAACCGCCGCCGAGCGCCCTGTCGAGCTCCGACATCGCGGTATGGATGCGTGGCGCTTCCTCGATCTCGCCGGAGAGCGCCGTCAGCGCCACCGGTCGGCCCTTCTTCGGCGTCTTGCCGGGACCGGAGCCGATCCCGCCCATCGGGTCTTCCTCGACGATGGTGTTCCATTCGCCGCAGTTCTCGCATTTGCCGGCCCAGCGGTTATGAACCGTGCCGCAACTCTGGCAGATGAATTGTGTCCTGGCCTTCGCCATCGATTACTCTTTCAGTCCGGGTTCCCGAGCGAAGCGACGCGCCGCTTCACCGAATCATTGTCGTGCTTGAGATAATGGCTATCGCGACGGATCAAAACTAATGATTTCCCCATCAGCGCACCCCTGCCTATGCTTTGCTTCTGCTTATTTGGAATGATGATGATGTTCGATTATTCGTTTGCGCACTGGCTTGCATTTCTGTCGGCGGCGGTTTTGCTGAACCTCTCGCCTGGACCCGATATCGCCTTCATCCTCGGTCACACGATGAGAAGCGGAAAACGTGCCGGTTTTTCCGCGCTGTTCGGCGTCTGGTCCGGCGCTTGCCTGCACGTGCTGATGGCTGCACTCGGTCTCTCGGCCATGCTTGCCGCTTCCGCAGTCGCCTTCTCCACGGTCAAATGGATCGGCGCCGCCTATCTCGTCTGGCTCGGCATTCAGGCTTTGCGCTCCGGTGGCGGCGATGGCCTGATAAAGGCTGCTGGTGAAAAATTGCCGGTTGCAAGAATCTATCGGCAGGGAATTCTGGTGTCGCTGCTCAATCCGAAAGTGGCGATATTCTTCCTCGCCTTCCTGCCGCAATTCGTCGTCGAAGGGGCAGGGCCGGCATGGGCGCAGCTCATGCTGCATGGCGGGCTGATCATCGTCGTCGCCGCCTTCATCGAACCGCCGCTCGTCCTTCTTGGCGGGCGCCTTGCCGATGCGGTCAGGCATAATCAAAAAGTCGGCCTCTGGCTCGATCGCGGCCTCGGTGCGCTTTTCGTGGCGCTCGGTGTCCGTCTCGCCCTCAGCAGCCGTTGAACAGGACGGCCGTTATTCCTCGGCCACGTAGCGCCGCTCGTGGCGGAAGCCCACGCTGGTCAGAATCTCGTATCCGATCGTGCCGGATGTCCGCGCCACATCGTCGACCGGCAGGTTCTTTCCGAACAGCTCGACATAATCCCCAGCGCGCACGGCGTTGTCAGGCAGGTCGGTGATATCGAAGATCGTCAGGTCCATGGTGATCCGGCCGGCAACCGGTACCTTGTGTCCGGCGATGAAGCCTTGCCCGCCTTGCGGCACCACCTGGCGCAGCGGCACACCGCCGCTCGACTGGCTGCGCATGTAGCCGTCGGCATAGCCGGCCGAGGCGATCGCCAGCCGGCTTTCGCGGCGAAGCTGCAGCGCCCGCCCATAGCTGACGGTCTCGCCGGCTTCAACGCTGCGCACCTGGATGATGCGCGCTTCCGCAGTTGCCACCGGCCGCATCGGGTTCACCATGCCGCTGACCGCTTCGCCGCCATAGAGCGCGATGCCGGGGCGGGTCAGGTCGAAGTGATAATCCTCACCGAGAAAGATGCCGGCCGAGGCGGCAAGGCTTGAATCGATGCCTTCATAAGCAGCGCTAACTCTGTGGAATGATTCGAGCTGCTGCCGGTTCATCGCATGGGTGGGATCGTCGGCGCAGGCGAGGTGGCTCATGACAAGCACGGGCGCGAAGCTCGCCGGCCGTGAGACGTCGTCGGCGAGCGCGATCGCATCGTCGATATGCAGTCCGAGCCGATTGAAGCCGGTATCGACATGCAGCGCGCAGGGGTAGTCGCCGTAATCGGCGAGCACCGCCATCCAGAAGGCGAGCTGTTCGTCGGAGGAAATCACCGGCACCAGATCGTTCTCGAAGAAACGCCGTTCGGTGCCGGGCCATATGCCTGAGAGCACGAAGATGCGCGCCTCGGGCGCATAGAGGCGAAGTGTTACGCCCTCGTCGACGGTCGCGACGAAGAAGTCACGCGCGCCGGCCATATACAGCGCTTCGCCGGCATCCTCGATGCCCATGCCGTAAGCATCCGCTTTGACGACTGCCGAGGCGCGCGCCGCACTGGAGCGGCGCGCCATGTCGCGCCAGTTCTCCGTCAGGGCGGTGAGGTCGACGGTCAGCCGCAGCCCTGCCGAGGCAAAATTGTCGTCTTCGGGGGCGTCGAAAAATTCGCTCATGATCCACATCGAAAAGAGGCCGGAGAAGGATTCTCCGGCCAGTTTAAAGATCAACTATGTCAAGGGAAAGCCCGGCGCTGCATGCAGCATCCGCGCGATCAGTGCTCTTCATATTGGGTGAAGGAGGGATCGGCGAGATCTGCAAAGCGCGTGAATTCCGCCTGGAAGGCGAGCTTCACCGTGCCCGTAGGCCCGTGGCGTTGCTTGGCAATGATGACGTCGGCCGTGCCCTTCACCTTGTCGAACAGCGCTTCCCATTCCGGATATTTCGGATCGTGGAGGTCGCGCGGCTCCGAATTCTTGACGTAATATTCCTCGCGGAACACGAAGAGCACGACGTCGGCGTCCTGCTCGATCGAGCCGGATTCGCGAAGGTCGGACAGCTGCGGCCGCTTGTCGTCGCGGCTTTCGACCTGACGCGAGAGCTGCGACAGCGCGATGATCGGAACGTTGAGCTCCTTGCCGAGCGCCTTCAGGCCGGTGGTGATCTGGGTGATTTCCTGCACGCGGTTGTCGCTGGATTTGCCCGAGCCGGTCATCAGCTGAATGTAGTCGACCACAAGCACGTCGAGGCCGCGCTGGCGCTTCAGACGGCGCGCGCGGGCCGAAAGCTGGGCGATCGAGATGCCGCCGGTCTGGTCGATAAAGAGCGGCACCTTCTGCATCATCATCGAGCAGGCGACGAGCTTTTCGAAATCGGCATCGTTGATGTCGCCGCGGCGGATCTTCGAGGAGGAAACTTCGGTCTGCTCGGAGATGATACGGGTGGCGAGCTGTTCGGACGACATTTCGAGCGAGTAGAAACCGACGACGCCGCCGTTCTTCGCCTTCATGCTGCCGTCCGACTGGACTTCGCCTTCATAGGCGGCGGCGATATTGTAGGCGATGTTGGTGGCAAGCGAGGTCTTGCCCATGCCGGGGCGTCCGGCAAGCACGATCAAGTCCGACCTCTGCAGGCCACCCATCTTGGAATCCAGCGAATGGATGCCGGTGGAAATGCCGGAAAGCCCGCCGTCGCGCTCCTTGGCCACGGCCGCCATGTCGATCGCCAGCGCGACCGCATCGTTGAAGGCCTGGAAGCCGCCGTCGTAGCGGCCGTTTTCCGCCAGTTCGAACAGTCGGCGTTCCGTATCCTCGATCTGCGACTGCGGCGGCATGTCGAGCGGCGCGTCATAGGCGATGTTGACGACGTCCTCGCCGATGGTGATCAGCGCCCGGCGCAGCGCCAGGTCGTAGATCGCCCGGCCGTAATCCTCGGCATTGATGACGGTGACGGCATTGCTGACCAGGCTCGCCAGATATTGCGAAACCGTCATGTCGCCGACCTTCTCGTCGGCTTTCAGGAAGGTCTTGATCGTCACAGGGTTGGCGATCTTGCCCATGCGGATGATATCGCCGGCAACCTCGAAGATCTTCCGGTGCAGCGGTTCATAGAGATGGATTGGCTTCAGGAAGTCCGACACCCGGTAATAGGCGTCGTTGTTCATCAGGATCGCACCCAGAAGCGCCTGCTCGGCTTCGATGTTGTTGGGTGCTTCGCGATAATGCTGCTCCGACGGAGCAACGGCTGCAATCTTTCGAGCGGCGTCGTTCATCATCATCCGTTCTGTCTTTTTCCAGCTCCGGATTTGCAATTCCGGACGCGAAAATCAAGAGGCTACGAAAGGAGCGGGGGCTCGCTTCGCCTAAATCCTGAACACTGTGCACGTTGTTCGACTTCTCCACAGTCTTGGGCGACGCAAAGGAGAAATACTGGCAGTGTCACCCGCACGACACGGTATGGCGCCGACTCAGCCCATCCGCTTCGGAGAATGTCATTTTAGCGCGATGCGATAAGGCACGCAGCAAAAACATCCGGAAGATCCCCTTAAAAGAAGCGAGCCGATCAGCGGCTCATATCGAAGGGGTGGAAACGAAAAAGCCCGGCGCGGTGGCCGGGCTTCCCTCTCGCGGATCGCTCCGACGAAATTATGCTTCGTCTTCGTCGACGCCATCGGCTTCCGGATCGAAGAAGTCTTCCGGACGCAGCGCGTCTTCGTCGACGCCGTAGATCGCGTCGACCGAGGTGAGTTCTTCGCCCTTGGACTGGCGCTCTGCCTCTTCGGCAGAACGGGCAACGTTCAGCTCGACGTGAATTTCGACTTCGGCATGCAGCTGCAGCTCGACCTTGTGCAGGCCGATCGACTTGATCGGCGTGTTGAGGTGAACCTGGTTGCGGCCGATGTTGAAGCCTTCGGCGCCGAGAATATCGACGACGTCACGGGCAGCAACCGAACCGTAGAGCTGGCCGGTTTCGCCGGCGGAGCGTACGACGATGAAGGACTTGCCGTCGAGAACGTCGGCGACCGTCTGGGCTTCCGACTTGCGCTCCAGGTTGCGGGCTTCGAGCGTTGCGCGCTCGGCTTCGAAGCGGGTCTTGTTGGCGGCGTTGGCGCGCAGCGCCTTGCCGAGCGGCAGCAGGTAGTTGCGGGCAAAGCCGTCGCGAACCTTTACGGTTTCGCCCATCTGGCCGAGCTTGGAGATGCGTTCGAGAAGGATGACTTGCATTTTCTTTTTCCTTTCTTGTGTCTCAGATTTTCGTATCGGATTGTTTGGGGGTATCAGCATCTTTCGTCGGGGTCAGTGAGATCGCCTTGCGCGTATCGCTGAGACCGAGGACGAGGATGAGGAGAGCTGGCAGCAGCATGAGCATCGAGCCCAGATAGCAGAGGATGAGGGCCGGTATGCGCCAGTCCTTGCCGCGCGTGCGGAAATGCAGCGAGGCGAAACCGGAAAGCATGAAACCGGCGCCGAGGCTGCCGATCACGGTCGCGCCGACCAGTGCCGGAACGCCGCCGAAAAAGCAGGCGGCAAGCCCGGCCAGGAAGATGAAGATCGAGTTGCGGTTCATCCGCAGCGACGAGGGAATGTCCTCGCGCGGGCGAAGGCCGCGGCCGGAGGCTGCAACGATGCGCACGGCGAAATAATAGGCGGCAAACAGCATACTGACCCACATGCCGCCCTGCAAAGCCGGCAGCATCAGCAGGATCAGCGACTTGGTCTGCGCGGTCGCTGCCGGATCGGGCATGAATTCCGGCTGCTGTTGCTTGAGCGAGGTGATCAGCAGATCGACGATCGGATCGGTAATTTCGGGGCCGTAGCCGATGATCACACCGATGACGATGACGGCGAGCGTCACCAGACCGCAGAGATGCAGCAGGATATCGGAGAGTGGATACCAGGCAAGCAGATGGTCGGGTCCGCCGAGTTCGGCGGCGGGACGCGCCAGATTGGCGAGATGGCTGAGCCAACCGGCCGGCAGCAGCGTCACCATCGTCATGATCAGCGCGAAGGAAGGCGAGATCAAGATCGCGCCGAGTGCTGCGGCGCTGACGACGGCCGAGATCGCGGCGGTATTGCCCCAGCCGAGCCCGACGATCAGGATCGGCAAAGCCGAAGCCGTGTAGAGAAGCGCGCTGAAAAACGACGGCTGCATGCTCGCGCCCAGCACCAGCAGGGCGGCGGTCAATCCGGCGAGTGCGCCGATCAGCAGCGTTTTAATGTTCGGTCGTTTCAAGGTCGCTGTCCTGCTTCATCAAGCAGTTAGAGGATGTTGCTGAATCAAATTCAGAAACGTCTCAACATGGGTTTTAAGAGTTCCGATCCGCGCCCATCGCGGAAGGGAAAAGGGAAGGCACGAATGCCTTCCCTCAAGGGTGTGTGCGTCGGCCGATGATCAGGCGACGACGTAGGGCAGCAGGCCGAGGAAACGGGCGCGCTTGATCGCCTGGGCGAGTTCGCGCTGCTTCTTCTGGGAAACGGCCGTGATGCGGGACGGAACGATCTTGCCGCGCTCGGAAATGTAGCGCTGCAGCAGGCGTACGTCCTTGTAGTCGATCCGCGGCGCGTTGGCGCCGGAGAACGGGCAGGTCTTGCGGCGGCGATGGAACGGGCGGCGGACCGGAGCGGAGGAAGTTTCAGACATATCTCAGATCTCCCTTATACACGGTCTTCGCGCGGACGGCGCGGACGGTCGTCGCGGTCGCCGAAGCCACCTTCACGCGGCGGACGCGGGCCACGGTCACGATCGCCGAATCCGCCTTCACGCGGGCCACGGCCGCCTTCACGCGGACGGTCGTCACGGTCGCGCTTCTGCATCATGGCAGACGGACCTTCTTCATGCTTCTCGACGGCGATCGTCATGTAGCGAAGAACGTCTTCGCTGATGCGCATCTGACGTTCCATTTCCTGGACGGCAGCAGCCGGTGCATCGATGTCCATCAGGGCGTAGTGCGCCTTGCGGTTCTTCTTGATGCGGTAGGTGAGGGACTTGAGCCCCCAGTTCTCGATACGCCCGACCTTACCGCCATTCGCTTCGATCACACCCTTGTACTGTTCTACGAGGGCATCGACCTGCTGAGCGGAAATATCCTGCCGGGCAAGGAATACATGTTCATAAAGAGCCATGACAGCTTTGCCTTTCTTGCGTTTGGTTCAACCCGATATTCGGCGGCTAAGCCTCAACGACTGCTCCTGATTGGGCGGACCCAGGCAAGAAAGCGTTTCCGAGACGGTCGAGAGCGGAGACACGGGAGGCTGGAACGCTTCCGTTCCGAACGATTTCCAAGAGGAAACCGGCCCTCCGTTCAGCCACCAGCCAGAAGACCGGGTTAACGAACACGGCGGCTTATACGGATTTTTCGGGCAAAGGCAAGCGCAATCGGATACCCGAACCCGACGCCGGCCAATGGTCGGCATCGGGCAGGCGCCAAACAAACATGATCAAAGCGTCAGCGGATACTGCCGGTGCACCTTGGCGATTTCCGCCAGGACCTCGTTCGAAAGCGTAATGTCTGCCGCGCCGATATCGATTTTCAACTGCTCCATCGACGTCGCGCCGATGATGACCGAGGCCATGAACGGACGTGACAGGCAAAAGGCGAGCGCCATCGCTGCCGGGTCGAGTCCATATGTTGCGGCGATCTCCAGATAGGCTCTGGTCGCCGGCTCCTGCAGCGGCTGCAGCCGCCCGCCGATATCGGGGTTGATCGAACCGCGGGAACCTTTCGGCCTGCCGCCGTCGATATATTTGCCGGACAGGATACCGCCGGCGAGCGGCGAATAGGCGAGCAGTCCGACATCCTCATGATGCGAGAGTTCGGCGAGATCGAGATCGAAATGGCGGTAGAGCAGGTTGTATTCGTTCTGGACGCTGGCGACCCGCGGCAGGCCCTTCTGTTCGGAGAGCGTCAGGTATTTGTGTATGCCCCAGGTGGTTTCGTTGGAAAGGCCGATCGCGCGGATCTTGCCCTCCTTCACCAGAGCGCCGAGCGTTTCCAGGATGTCGAGCATATTGGCGACCGCCTTGTCGCGATCCTGGGTGAACGGATTGTAGCTCCAGTTCTGGCGGAAATGGAAATGCCCGCGGTTCGGCCAGTGGATCTGGTAGAGGTCGACGTAATCCGTCTTCAGCCGCATCAGGCTGGCCTCGAGCGCCAGGCGGATATTCTTTGCATCGGCACCTTCGCCGCCGCGCAGATAATCGCGGCCGCGGCCGGCGACCTTGGTGGCGAGCACGATATCGCCGCGCTTGCCGGTCTTCTCGAACCAGCTGCCGATATAGTCTTCGGTCCAGCCCTGTGTCGCCGCTGAAACCGGGGTGGTTGGATAAAGCTCGGCCGTATCGAAGAAATTGACGCCCTTTTCGACGGCGTAATCCATCTGCGCATGCGCATCGGCTTCGCTGTTCTGCGAGCCCCAGGTCATGGTGCCAAGGCAAATCTCTGAAACGGAAATATCGGTGCGGCCTAGTGAATTGTACTTCATGGAAAAACCTTGGGAGAGAGGTGAAAGCCTTGGGAGGTCCGGGCAAATCTAGGCTGGATTTGGCGGAGCGCAAGAGCAAAAGCCGGGCTTTTGCGCGCGCGCGAAAGGCTTTGCGGAGAATGAGCCGCTACTTGACTCTGCCGGAAAGAATGTCAATTGGAGGCAAAACAGCCTCAAGGGGCGCAATCAGGGACATGAAAATGACCATTGCTTTCACTTTTCCCGGTCAGGGCAGCCAGGCCGTCGGCATGGGCAAGGATCTCGCCGAGAATTTCGCGGAAGCCCGCGCCGTTTTCGAAGAGGTCGATGAGGCACTCGGTGAAAAGCTTTCGGACGTCATGTTCAACGGTCCCGAGGATACGCTGACCTTGACGGCGAACGCCCAGCCGGCGCTGATGGCCGTCTCGATCGCCGTTGTCCGCGTTCTCGAAGCCAAGGGGCTGGATCTGAAGTCCAAGGTCGCCTACGTCGCCGGCCACTCGCTCGGCGAATATTCGGCACTTTGCGCCGCCGGCAGCTTTTCGCTCGCCGACACCGCTCGGCTGTTGCGTATCCGCGGCAATGCCATGCAGGCCGCCGTCCCCGTCGGCGTCGGCGCCATGGCCGCGATCATCGGCCTCGAACATGCCGACGTCGTTGCCGTCTGTGAGGCAGCGGCCGCTATCGGCGCCTGCCAGATCGCCAACGACAATGGCGGCGGCCAGATCGTCATCTCGGGCGAGAAGGCAGCCGTCGAAAAGGCGGCCGCCCTTGCGACCGACAAGGGCGCCAAGCGCGCCATCCTGCTGCCGGTCTCTGCTCCGTTCCATTCGACGCTGATGGCGCCCGCCGCCGACGCCATGCGCGAAGCGCTGGCAAAAGTCGCGAAGTCCGACCCCGTCGTGCCCGTCATCGCCAATGTCCGTGCCGCCCCGGTGACCGGCGCCGACGAGATCGCCGGCCTGCTGGTCGAGCAGGTGACCGGCCAGGTCCGCTGGCGCGAGACGGTGGAATGGTTTGCCGGAAATGGCGTGACGACGCTTTATGAACTCGGTTCCGGCAAGGTGCTGACCGGCCTTGCCCGCCGCATCGACAAGACGATCACCGGCATCTCCGTCAACGGTCCGGCGGATATCGACGCGGCCGTCGCCGCCCTCATGGCCTGATTGGTATTTCCGGACACCGGATTTGGTGTCCCTGATATAAGGAACGTTTCCATGCTCGATCTTTCCGGCCGCAAGGCTCTCGTCACAGGCGCTTCGGGCGGTATCGGCGAGGAAATCGCCCGCCTTCTTCATAAGCAGGGCGCCATCGTCGGCCTGCATGGCACCCGCGTCGAGAAGCTGGAAGCGCTGGCGGCCGATCTCGGCGAGCGCGTCAAGATCTTCCCGGCGAACCTCTCCGACCGCGATGAGGTCAAGGCGCTCGGCCAGAAAGCAGAGGCCGACCTTGAAGGCGTCGACATCCTCGTCAACAATGCCGGCATCACCCGCGACGGGCTGTTCGTGCGCATGAGCGACGAGGACTGGGACAGCGTCCTCGAAGTGAACCTGACGGCGACCTTCCGCCTGACGCGCGAATTGACGCATCCGATGATGCGCCGCCGCTATGGCCGCATCATCAACATCACCTCCATCGTCGGCGTCACCGGCAATCCGGGCCAGGCCAATTACTGCGCCTCCAAGGCCGGTATGATCGGCTTCACCAAGTCCCTGGCGCAGGAAATTGCCACCCGCAACGTGACGGTCAACTGCGTGGCGCCCGGTTTCATCGAAAGCGCCATGACCGGCAAGCTCAATGACAAGCAGAAGGAAGCGATCATGGGAGCGATCCCGATGAAGCGCATGGGAACGGGTGGCGAGGTCGCTTCGGCGGTCGCTTACCTTGCGTCCTCCGAGGCTGCCTATATGACGGGCCAGACGCTGCACGTAAACGGCGGCATGGCGATGATCTGAAACGACAAACTGTTGGCATGGGAATAATTCCGCCAATAGCATGTTGAGCAATCACGAACCGTTGATTTTCTGGCTTTGCGGCAGACATAAAGCATGTTAAGCGGGCCATGACTGTGAACAGTCGTCCCGAGAAAGCAGACGGACCGGCGGGCTTTTTGCAAGCCTGGGACATCTCTGAAGCCGGGTAAACGAGTTTGCCGAGGGTGTCTGAAAACATCGCAGGCTGAAACAGGGTAGGGGTGCCGCGATGGCATTCCGATCAGGACATAAGGTCGAGGAAACCGACATGAGCGATATCGCAGAACGCGTAAAGAAAATTGTTATTGATCATCTTGGCGTCGACGCCGACAAGGTCGTCGAGAGCGCCAGCTTTATCGACGATCTGGGCGCTGACTCGCTCGACACGGTCGAACTTGTCATGGCTTTCGAAGAAGAATTCGGCGTTGAAATTCCTGACGACGCCGCCGACTCGATCCTGACGGTTGGCGATGCAGTGAAGTTTATTGAGAAGGCCCAGGCCTGATCCTGTGAATTTGAGAAAGGGCGGGCCTGGAGTCCGCCCTTTTCTTTTCGGCATATTTCTCCATAGAACATAAGAGACGGGGGAAAGCACGCGATGAGACGTGTCGTCATCACCGGTACCGGCATGGTATCACCCTTGGGATGCGGAACCGAGGTGACGTGGTCCCGGCTGCTTGCCGGTCAGAACGGCGCCCGCCTCGTCACCGAATTCGAGGTCGATGACCTTCCCGCCAAGATCGCCTGCCGTATTCCTATCGGTGATGGCACCGACGGCACCTTCAATGTCGATCAGTGGATGGAGCCGAAGGAGCAGCGCAAGGTCGATCCCTTCATCATCTACGGCATGGCCGCCGCCGACATGGCGCTTGCCGATGCCGGCTGGCATCCTGAAACCGATGAGGACCAGATCGCCACCGGCGTGCTGATCGGCTCCGGCATCGGCGGCATCGAAGGCATTGTCGAGGCGGGTTATACCCTGCGCGACAAGGGCCCGCGCCGCATCTCCCCCTTCTTCATTCCCGGCCGCCTGATCAACCTCGTCTCCGGCCAGGTCTCGATCCGCCACAAGCTGCGCGGACCCAATCATTCGGTCGTCACCGCCTGCTCGACGGGCGCGCATGCGATCGGCGATGCCGCGCGCTTGATTGCGCTGGGCGACGCCGACGTCATGGTCGCCGGCGGTACGGAATCCCCCGTCAGCCGCATTTCGCTTGCAGGTTTTGCCGCCTGCAAGGCGCTGTCGACCCAGCACAACGATGACCCGCAGAAGGCTTCGCGCCCCTATGACCGCGACCGCGACGGCTTCGTCATGGGCGAAGGCGCCGGCATCGTCGTGCTCGAGGAACTGGAACACGCCAAGGCGCGGGGCGCCAGGATCTACGCCGAAATCGTCGGCTATGGCCTGTCGGGCGATGCCTATCACATCACCGCGCCCTCCGAAGACGGCGAGGGAGCCGGCCGCTGCATGGCGATGGCGCTGAAACGCGCCGGGCTGACGCCCGCCGATATCGACTACATCAATGCCCACGGCACCTCGACCATGGCCGACACGATCGAACTCGGCGCCGTCGAGCGGCTGGTCGGCAATGCGGCGTCGAAGATCTCCATGTCCTCGACCAAGTCGGCGACAGGACACCTTCTCGGCGCCGCTGGCGCCATCGAGGCGATTTTCGCCACGCTTGCGATCCGCGACAACATCGCGCCGCCGACGCTCAATCTCGACAATCCCGAACGGGAGACGGCGATCGATCTTGTTCCGCACAAGGCGCGTGAGCGAGACATCAATGTGGCGCTGTCCAACTCATTCGGATTCGGCGGCACGAACGCGTCGCTCGTACTGCGCCGTTACGCGCAATAAGAGTGCTGCAAGCGGTGTAATGGGTCTCCCATGCACCGCAACCGGCCGTCCTCTCCATTGCGTAGGAGGGCGGGCGAAAGCATAACGACCGGCAGCGGCGTCGTTGAACGGCGGCAGAACCTGCTTTTGCCGCATTGCTTCGCGAAATAGCGAAGTGAGGGTCAAGTTTTAGAGGATTGCCGGTGAGCGATACGACGAACCAGAGCAACGATAGCCAGGCGCAAAAGGGACCGATTATCCCGAAGTCGCCGAGCGAAGCCCTGCGTCCGGAGCGCGTTCCGGAGCCGCCGAAGCGGTCCAAGAAAGCCCGCGGTCAGGTCGTTCTTTTCCTGAACTTCATCATGACGATGGCGGTTCTGGTCTGTGTCGTCGCCGTCATCGGCTTCTACTACGCCACATCGACCTATCGGAACCCGGGCCCGCTGCAGACCAACACCAATTTCATCGTCCGCAACGGTGCTGGTCTGACCGAAATCGCCTCGAACCTCGAGCGCAACGCGATCATCAGCGATGCCCGCATCTTCCGCTATCTCACGGCAACGCATCTTTCTGCCGGTGAAAGCCTGAAGGCTGGTGAATACGAGATCAAGGCGAGGGCCTCCATGAGGGATATTATGGAGCTGCTGAAATCGGGCAAGTCCATTCTTTATTCCGTTTCCTTCCCCGAGGGCCTTACGGTCCGCCAGATGTTCGACCGCATGCTGCAGGATACCGTGCTGGAAGGCGACTTGCCGGCGGCACTGCCGACCGAGGGCAGCCTGCGTCCGGATACCTACAAATTCTCGCGCGGCACCAAGCGCTCGGAAATCATCGAACAGATGGCGGCTGCGCAGCAGAAACTCGTCGATCAGATCTGGGACAAGCGAGACTCCTCGCTGCCGCTGCGGTCCAAGGAGGAGTTCGTGACACTCGCCTCGATCGTCGAAAAGGAAACCGGCGTTCCCGACGAGCGTGCCCACGTCGCCTCCGTTTTCTTGAACCGACTCGGCAAGGGCATGCGCCTGCAATCCGATCCGACGATCATCTACGGCCTCTTCGGCGGCGAGGGAAAACCGGCCGACCGGCCGATATACCAGTCGGACCTGAAGCGCGACACGCCTTACAACACCTATGTCATCAAGGGTCTGCCGCCGACGCCGATCGCCAATCCCGGCAAGGATGCGCTGGAAGCCGTTGCCAATCCTTGGAAGACGCAGGACCTCTATTTCGTCGCCGACGGCACCGGTGGCCATGTTTTCGCTGCGACGCTCGAGGAGCACAATGCCAACGTCAAGCGCTGGCGCAAGCTCGAAGCCGACAAGGGTTCCGACCCGAACATCGCAGTCGACGGCCAGCCGGAAGAGCAGCCTGCGGATAGTGGCGCGACCGTCGCGCCGCCGAAGAAAAAGAAGATCAACTGAGACTTTCGGGAGGCACGCATGGCTTTGCAGTCCATGACCGGTTTTGCGCGGCGCGAGGGAACGAGCGGCCGCTGGCGCTGGGCATGGGAACTGCGCTCGGTCAACGGCAAGGGCCTCGACCTGCGCCTGCGCCTGCCGCCCGGGCTCGAGCGCATGGAGGCTGACGTCCGCCGCCTCGCCGGCGAAAGCTTCAGCCGCGGCAACCTGCAGGCATCCCTATCCGTCAGCGCCGACGAGAACCGTTTCGAGGCGGTGCTGAACAAGCAAGCGCTTGCCGCTGTGCTGGCCATGCGCGAGCAGCTGGACGGTGTCATCGATCCGGCGCCGCTGAAGCTCGATACGCTGCTTCTGGTGCGCGGCATCGTCGAATTCCGCGAAAGCGAGGATGGCGAGGAGGCGCTTGCCGCCCGTGACGCCGATATCGCTGCCGGCCTGTTGGCCGCGCTTGTCGATCTGCGAGCAATGCGCGAACAGGAAGGGTCGGCGCTGGCCCGCATTCTTCACGACCACGTCACGACCATCGAAGGCCTGACGCGGACGATCGAGGCCGATCCATCGCGCTCGCCGCAGGAGATCGCCGCGCGGCTTGCCGCGCAGGTCGCATTGTTGATGGACGGCATGGCCGCGCTCGACCGCGACAGGCTGCATGCCGAAGCCGCACTGTTGGCGACCAAGGCGGATCTGCGCGAGGAAATCGATCGTCTGAAGGCTCATATCGCCGCAGCGCGCGACCTCCTGGTGAAAGGTGGCCCCGCCGGGCGCCGGCTGGACTTCCTTGCACAGGAATTTAACCGCGAATCGAATACCATCTGCTCGAAGTCGAATGCCTCGGCGGTCACCGCCGCCGGCATCGAGCTGAAAGTCGTGATCGACCAGTTCCGCGAGCAGGTCCAGAATTTGGAGTAAGACATGAAACCGGCGAAATCCTCGCCCGTGCAGATCGCCCGCCGCGGTCTGATGCTTGTCATCTCGTCGCCTTCGGGCGCCGGCAAGTCCACCATCGCGCGCACGCTGCTGGAGACCGACAGGCAAATCGGCCTTTCCGTCAGCGTCACCACGCGTCAGCGCCGGCCGAGTGAAGTTGAGGATGTGCATTACCACTTCAAGAGTGTGCGCGAGTTCGAGCGGCTGCGCGATAGCGACGCGCTGCTCGAATGGGCCGAGGTGCATGGCAATTTCTACGGCACGCCGCGCGAACCGGTCGAGCAGGCCATGGCCGAAGGCCGCGACATGCTCTTCGACATCGACTGGCAGGGCGCCCAGCAATTGCAGGAGAAGATGTCGGCCGACGTCGTCTCGATCTTCGTGCTGCCGCCGACCATGACCGAGCTTCAGTCGCGGCTGCACCGCCGTGCCGAGGATTCCGAGGAGGTCATCCAGACACGCCTCGCCAACAGCCGCGCCGAGATCGCCCACTGGCGCGAATACGATTATGTCATCGTCAATGACGATCTCAACGCCGCCCTCGACGCCGTCCAGTCGATCGTCAAGGCCGAGCGCCTGCGCCGCGACCGCCGCCACGGCATGTTCGACTTCGTTCGCGAGTTGCTCGAAGAGACGCCGTCGCTTTAAAACATATCCGCAAAAGCGATAACGACGTGCGTAAAAACAAAGATCTGAAGCGCGACGAGCGAATCTGAAAGATCGCGACGCGCTCTGGCGCATGTCCTGGGAAAGCCGCTTCGGACGTTGCTGGAATTGACCTACAGGCTGTTCGCGAGAAGGCAGAATTCCTCGACGGACAAGGTTTCCGCCCGCCGCGCCGGATCGATGCCGGCCTTGACGAGCAGGCTCTCGCCGCCGAGCGGTTTCAGGCTTTGGCGCAGCATCTTGCGGCGCTGGCCGAAGGCCGCCTGCGTCACCTTTTCAAGATTGGCGACAGCGCAGGGGATCGGGTTTTCGCGGGGGGTCAGTTGCACGACCGTCGACGTCACCTTCGGCGGCGGTGTGAAAGCCTGCGGCGGCACGTCGAAGGCCATGCGTGCCTCCGTCCGCCAGCCGCAGAGCACGCCGAGACGGCCGTAATGGTCGTCATCTTCGTTGGCGACGATACGCTCGCCGACCTCCTTCTGAAACATCAGCGTCAGCGACTGCCAGAACGGCGGCCAGGCTTTGGGCAGCAGCCAGTTGACCAGCAACTGCGTGCCGACATTGTAGGGCAGGTTGGCAATGATCTTGATCGGACCTTCCGGGACCAAGGTCTCGAAATCCGTCTTCAGCGCATCGCCTTCGATCACCTCCAGTCGGCCGGGATAATGATCGGCGATCTCAGCGAGTGCCGGCAGGCAGCGGGGATCCCGCTCGATGGCGATGACCTTTCTGGCGCCAAGCGCCAGGATCGCCCGCGTCAATCCGCCAGGGCCAGGGCCGACCTCAACGATGGTAGCCTCTTCGAGCGTGCCTGCCGTGCGAGCAATCTTCTGGGTGAGGTTGAGGTCGAGCAGGAAATTTTGCCCGAGCGCCTTGCGCGCGTCGAGGCCGTGACGCTGGATGACGTCGCGAAGCGGCGGCAGGCCATCGAGTGCTGCCATCAGCGGCGGCTTTCCGCGCTGCGGCCGAGCTGGGCGGCGAGCTTCAGCGCCGCAACGAGACTATGCTCGCGCGCCAGTCCCTTGCCGGCAATGCCGAAAGCGGTGCCATGATCCGGCGAGGTGCGCACGAAGGGAAGCCCGAGCGTTAAGTTGACGCTGTCGTCGAAACCAAGTGCCTTGGCCGGGATCAGCGCCTGATCGTGATACATGCAGATGGCGACGTCGTATCGCGCCCGCGCCTCGTCATGGAACATCGTATCGGCGGGCAGGGGGCCGATCGCATCGATGCCCTCGTCGCGCAGGCGCTCGATCGCCGGACGGATGACGTCCTCGTCCTCCGTGCCGATCGCCCCGCCTTCGCCCGCATGCGGGTTGAGGCCGGCAACGGCGAGCCGCGGCGCGCCGATGCCGAAGCGCTGCTTCAGATCTTCATGGGCGATCCGGCAGGTTTCCGTGATCAGTTCGCCCGTCAGCGCCTGCGGCACGTCGCGGACCGGAATATGGATGGTGACGGGAATGGCTCGGAGCTTCGGTCCGGACAGCATCATCACCGGTGTCACCGGCCGGCCGGTCGCCCTGGCGGCGAGATCGGCGAGAAATTCGGTATGGCCGGGAAACCGGAAACCCGCCTCGTAAAGCACGGCCTTGGCGATCGGATTGGTAACGACTGCGAGCGCCTCGCCGTCAATGACAAGCGACACGGCTTTCTCGATCGACGCGATCGTGCCTTTCGCCGTTGCCGCATGCGGTTGGCCGGCCACGACCTCGATACCAACAGGTATGGTCATGACGGGCAGCGCATCGGCGAATATGCCGGCGGCCTTGCTGGCTTCATCGGTCTCGCGGATCGAGACCGACAGATTGAGCTGGCGGGCTCTCAACGCCAAAACGTCGGGGTCGCCGATCAGGAAGAAAGGCGGCAGCCCGAGTTCACGCCGCCGGAGCCAGGCCATCAGAGTAATATCCGGCCCGATGCCGGCGGGGTCGCCCTGGCTCAGCGCAAGCGGTCGCGAAAACGGTATCGCCATGGTCGGTCAGCGATAGGCGATCTGCGCCTTTTTGCGCAGTTCATCCAGGTATTTCTTGCTGTTTTCGTTTTCCGGGCTGGCATCCTTGCCGGCCTTGGACTTGTCGAGATCTTCCTGGCGGAAGACCATTTCGGCGGCCTGGTCGTCGGAAACCTGCCGCTGGCTACAGATTGCCAGATATTCGACGCCCTTGTCGGTGACGCGGGTCCCTGTCGTGTTGCCCTTGGCCTGCTCGACCAGCGGCTTCCAATCCGGCGGTATCTCGGGGGCGAGCAGGCGGCCGAGATCGCGCACGGAAACGTCGCGCATCGTCGCGGCAAAGACCTTTGCCTGATCGCAGCCCGGAAATTTGGAGCGCGACGCCTCGGCCTCGCCCTTGCGCTTGCCGGTGATGGCGCCGCGCTTGGCTTGCGGAACGACGAAGATGATCTGCTGCAGCATATATTCCGTCGTCACCGGCTTCTGCTTGTTGTTCTGCATCATGCGCGAGACGAGATCATAGTTCGACAGCCGCGAAGTCGAGCCGTAGCGGGCGTTGACGACGCGCGGCCAGCTCATCTGCACGGCGATGAAACTCTTGAAATGGTCGACGCCGACGCCGGCGCGATCGAGGATCTGCGACATCTGCTCTGGGGAAAGCTTGTTGCCGCTCGAAAAGCGCGCGAATGACGCATCGACGTCCTGCTGCGAAACCGACATACGGACGCGGGCGACTTCCTGCCGCTTGAGCGCCTCGTCGACCAATTGCTCCTGGGCAGTCTTGGCGTCGGCCTTCGTACGCTGCAGGCGCAGGAAGGCCTGGCGCTTGACGACATCGCCGCTTGTGATAGCGGTGCCGTTCACCACGGCTTTGACTTCACTGGCCGCAAGCGCTGGAGCGGCAAAGCCCGTCAGCAATGCAAGCGCTGCCCCGGCGAGGAACTTGGTTATGGCTTTTTTCGCGTCAATCATCTGTTGACCTCCCGATAGCGCCGCGAGACGTTGTTCGCGGCGTTCTTACCACAGTGCGAGACACGCTGAAATCGCTTCCATCACGGCGCGAAACCCCTATGCCTCAGATACCGACTGGCGGCAATGTCCTGCACAGGCTTACGGCGAAAGAATGGCTTCAGGCCATGTTTGCGCCGATCGCCCGTCATTCGAGGGTGTCGGTACCGATCTTGATGTCGCCGAGCGTGCGGAAGGTCAGCCGTGCGCCGATCGTCCAGTCGCTTCCCGACTCGTCATCGGAATCTCTGCTGTCCGTATAGGCGATCGTGAAGATCGTGCATTCGTCGTCATAAGAGAGGCCGATCGTCCGCCGGCTGATCACATCATTGTTCAGATCCCAGGCAATGCCGCCGAAAATCGACCAGTAATCCTTGAATCTGACGCTGCTGTTGGTCTGAATCTCGTCATTGTCCTCGGCAAAGCCATATGCCGGCTGGGCGCTGAGATGAGTGTAGGTCAGCTGCGTTGCGAAGGTATCGTTCTGGTAGGCCGTCGTCAGGTCGCCGCGGCGGAATTCGAAATCTTTTTCGTCGAGTCGGTAGGAGGCTGCGACGGAAACGCCGTACGGTGTTTCGACGCCGCCAAGGCCGACATAATCGGAGCGGTCGGTTTCAAGGCCCGAATCCGCGCCGACGTTGACGAGGTCATCGGTCGCAAACGAGTTCTGGCCGGCGATCTGATAGGACTGGCCGAAGATGCCGTGCAGCTTGTAACCGCTGTCGAATGTACCGGTGTACTGAACACCGATATTGGCGCGGGTACCGCCTTCGACCCGGTCGTAGCCCGAGAACTTGTCGCGGTCGAACAGCGAGGTGGCGTCGAAGACGAAGCTTTGCGCATCCTCGTTCGGCAGGCGGCCTGCCAGCTGCTCGTCGGGGCGGGCATAGATCTGCGCGATCGGCTCGAGGATGTGGGTGCTATTGTCAGTCGTCATCAGGATCGGATAACGGATCTCCAGACCGGCTGTGAACATCGAGCGGGTAGCAGAATTGCCGTCGACGTAGTTGCCGGTGTAGCCGGTCGGATCATCCATGTTCAGCGCGAAGGCATCGCCGCGCGCGGCCAGCAGCGGTGTGATCACCAGGCCGGTCGGCGTGACGTAGGTGCGCTTCCACTGCAGCTCGGCAGTCAGCCGCGAAGTCTGGCCTTTCAGGCCGCGGAAACGGTCGAAGCCGTCGACGGTATAGAAGTCGTCATGTGTGCGCGAAATATTCGTGAGATTGACATCCGCCGAAAGCTCGCCGCCGGCCAGCGGCTGCGGCGCCACATAGTGATAATCGAGCGACGGATAGACGATCGCCTGCTGCTTTTCAGCGGTATTCGTCCGATCGGCATCCTGGACGTCGAAATAGAACGCCCGCATGTCGAAATAATTGCGTTTCCCGAGCCCTGTCAGGTAGATCTGGTTGGTGCGATCCGTACCGGTCAGGCCCCGCAGCTTATACGTTTTCGAGAAATTGTTGTCGCTCTGCATCATGACGTCCCAGCCGAACGTCCAGCGCGGATTGATGCGGAATTCCGCCTTCGATGCCACCATGCCACGCTGATCGGCTTCGGCGTCGCTGGTGCCGGAGCTGAAGTTGCCCGGCTTTGCCTGGTCGATGCCGGCGACGCGCAGAATATGCGTGCCATTTTCGAAGCGTTGGCGAAATTCGCCTTCGATGAGGAAGCCCTGGGCGGTGTAGCCCGTGGCGGTGACCGTCGCGTCCATGCTCGGCGAGATCACATAGTAATAAGGAACGGAAAGTCCGAAGCCGAGATTCTGCGACAGGCTCATCGTCGGAAACAGAAAGCCGGACTTGCGTTTCACCGTATTGTCGGGAACTTCGATGAACGGCAGGAAGGCGATCGGATGGCCGAGCAGCTCGAAGCGCGCTCTCTCCAGACGGATCGTATGCGTCTCGCCGTTCTGGATCACCCGCTGGGCCTTGACCTGCCAGAAAGGGGCGCGCTTCGGATCTTCAGCGCAGGGAAGGCAGGCCGTGTAGACGCCCTTGTTGAGAATCATCTTCGTGCCGCCGACGCGCTCGCCGCTTTCGGCGACGATGCGGGTATTGTCGGCGGTCTCAATGCGCAACGAGTTCAGGAACCCGTCGGCAAAATTGTCGGTCACGTCGAGGTTGTCGGCATAGATACGGTTGCCGTCCGGGCTGACCAACTCGACATTGCCAAGCGCCATCATCCGGCCGGTCTTCTGATTGTACTCGACCTTCTGCGCGACCATTTTATAGCCGCCATAGTTGATCTGCACGCCGCCGACCGCCGACACCAGATCGGCGTCACGATTATAGACCAGTTCATTGGCCGAAAGCAGAAGCTTGGCCCCTTCGGGAATATTCTTCTCTATAGTTTGTTCGGGCGCGCTGGCCTGGCCGAAAGAGGCCGGGGCGCTGCCGAAATAGGAACATAAAGCCGCACCGACAAGCAGGGCAACCAACTGTTTACTAAAATACTTGCGGTCGCCTGCCGCCACTAGCCGTCCTCCTGATGAAGCAGAATAGTCGCACCCAAGGCCAGCGCGACGACCACCGGTATCCACGTCGCCACGAAGGGGGGCACGACTCCACTGCTTCCGAATGCCTTTACAAGCACGGTGATGACATAAAGCATGAAGCCCGAAAGGATGCCACCCAGAATCACGGAGCGGGATTGGTTGAACCGGCTAAATTTTAGGGACACTGTTGCGGCTATGAAAGTCATGGCCACCAGCAGCAATGGCTGGGACAACAGGGAGTTGAATTGCGTCTCCAGCGCCTTGGTCGAGATGCCGAAGGATTTGGCCGCCGCAATCCGGTTGGAAAGGTCAAAGAAACCAATTGTTTCCGGCGCTGTAAGCCGCTCCTGGACGAAGTCCTGTTTCAGATTGGTGCGAAGTTGAACCGAAGCTTTACGCACGGGGATTTCGCCAGGCTTGCGCTCGACAACGGTGTTAAGTTGCCAGTAACCATCTTCCAATTTTGCCGTGGCGGCGTCCTGTCTCAGAATGACCTGACCGCTTGAATCGAAATGGATCAGCACGGCGTCGATCAGCTTGGTGCCGTTCTCCTGGACCGTCTGGGCGCCGATGATGACATCGTCCCGGCCACTGATCTGGCGCAGCCATGGAATCTGCGGCGCCTTGCGCAGAACTGCGTTCTCGCCGCGCCAGTCGGATTCGACCAGCAGTGCCTGGCGCTGTCCCCAGGCGGCAAGCGGGTTCAGCGCCGCCATTGTCAGCAGGCCGAGCGCCAGCGAGCCGGCGATGAAGGGGAACATGAACTGCCAGACCGAAATGCCGGCGGCGCGCGTGACGACGAGTTCATATTTGCGGTTGAGGCCGATCAGCACCGTCATGCCGACGAACAGCGCGATGAACGGCACCGTCTGCTGCAGGATGAGCGGCAGGCGCACCGCGGTCATCAAGACGCCGCCGCCGATCGTGTAGCCGGGAAGGCCGGACATGCGGCCCGCCGTCTCGCTGAAATCGAGGAGGAAAGAAATCGCCGAGACGCCGATCAGGAACCAGCCCGTCGTCACCAGATAGCGGCGAAAGAAATAACGCGACAATGTCCCGAACATCATTGGGCAGTGCCCCCGCCGATCCTGCCGGTTGCAGCAAGCAGCCTTTCCTGCATCCGCCTCCAGAAAGACGAAATCCGGTCCCGGATGAACGAAGGCATGACCAGTCGTTTGTGGAGGCCGAGGAAGACGATCGAGACGATGCTGCTGACGATCGGGATGGCGTAGAGGACGGCGATATATTCAGGGTCGGTATCGATCTGATTGGCCGCGTAGAAAGCCGCCCATCGCATCGCGAAGGCATAAGCGAGAGCGCTCACCATCGGATGCAGCCGCGCTTCGCGGTGCGAGCGCGCATCGCCGGCGATCGCCAGTGAAAACAGTGCAAAGACGACAGGCAGGATCCAGTCGGTCAGCCGCCGATGCAGTTCGGCGCGGTAGCTTTGCGGCCGGATCGTAAAGTCCTTGTCGGCCGGATCCGGATTGAACAGGAACCACAGGTCACGGTCGCTGGCGCGCAGCGTCGCCTGACCGCGATTCTCCGTCATATCCGAGAGGTCGAAGGAATAGGAATCGAAATTGATGACCGAGACATTGCCATCGGGCGTTTTGCGGTGCACTTCGCCTTGATGCATGATCAGCGTCGTGCCCGTGTCGTCGACGGCGCCTTCCTTCGCATAATAGATCAGTTCGTAGGCCGGGTCGCGCTCGTCAGCGACAAAAAGGCCCTTCAGCATGCGGCCCGCCATCCGCTGCGAGATCTGTACATAGAGGCCTTCATCGAGCTTGCGGAAGGTCTTTTCCTCGATCACCGAAGAGAGGAGGTCAGCATAGGTCTCGGCGATCATCTGGCGCACGACGGTCTTTGCGCGTGGCTCGACGACGTTGTCGACGAAGAAGGAAAAGACGCTGATGACGGCGGCAAGCAGCAGGATCGGGCGGATCAGCACGCTGCGCCGCGCCCCGGCCGCGTCGATGACGGTGAGCTCGGAATCATTGTTCATCGTCGTCAGCGTCTGGGTGATCGCGATAACGAGAGCGAAGGGCAGCACGACAGGAATGATCGACGGCAGAACCATCGTCGCCAGCTTGGCGAACGAGCCGATCGACTGGCCGCTGTCGGTGACCAGATTGATGCGCTGCAGAACCTGAGTCGTCCAAATGATCGCCAGAACCGGCAGGAGCGCCACGAGAAACATCTGGCCGACGCGCCGCAATATGTATGTCTCGAGTAGTTTCATGCCTGCCCTTGAAAGCACCTGCACGCCCAAACGACCTTGCAGGAGAATCCCTCTACGCTCTTTGTCGCGCTTTTGCGACAAGCTGGTGTCAAAAATTCATTCAAATTTCAGAATTTTTTTGATGCTGTTGCGACTCAGTTAACGCCAGCAATGCGGCGAAGACGACAAGCGAGGAAAGCCATCCAAGAACGACGTCGGAAAGATAGTGTGCGCCGAAGGATAGCCGCATCGCCGGGGTGAGGATCGAGATCGCCGCCAAGGGTGCCGCCACCGCATAACGCAGGGATTTCGGCACGAAGAGCAGGAGGCAGAAGAGCCAGCCGGCACTCGCCGCCTCGCCGGAGACGAACGAGCAGTTCGAAACGCATTTTCCGGCAAGCGAACCTGCCTCGACGAAATGCAGCGTACCGCCGAAAATGTCCGTCTGTATCGGCCGCGGCCGGCCCCAATGTTCCTTGAGGATGACATTGACGAGCAGCACCGGCCCGATCAGCATCGTTCCGAGCGCGACTTTGAGCTTTTGCGCGCGCTCGGCGTTGAAGGTTGCGCCGTGCTGCTGGTAGCATTCGACGAGTTTCCACAGCATCACGATCGCCACCACATAGGGCAGGCGGAAGAATAGAGTACGCAGCAGGTCGAAGGCCGCGACGTCGCGATAGGGAAAGCCGCCGCAGATGCTCCCGGCAGCAGCAGTCGCGTCGCAATCTGCGCCCACGAAAAAAAGCTGGGAAAAATAGATGTCTATTTCGGGGAAAGCACGGAAGACGGCAAGCAGCGCCCACCACATCCAAAACAGCAGCATGAATGCGCCGAAAGTTGTTTTCGGCAGGCGGATTGCCAAGCTCCGCCATCGATTTTTCGAAAAAACTGTCAACGCGAATATCTACAAAACTGACGAAAACAAGAGAGCCCTGATGGCTGCGGGCGACCATAACAATTGTCGCAAGCCATTGACAGACCCGCCAAACGCGAAATTATCCGCGAGGGACGGATTTCAAAGAATCCCAGCGGAGAAGACATGTCAGTAAAGTTGGAAATTTCATTCTCGAAGTCGGCAAAGCTCAATGGCGGCCTGGCGATCCTGTTGAAGACTGCGGAGGCCGACAGCGCTGCCGGCGCCGACACGGTCGATCCGGCAGGCGTGATCGCCAAGGCTGCGAGAATCGCCCGATTCTCCGCAAAATCCATGAGCGGGCTCGATATTGTTGCCCCGGAAGGCGCGCCCGTCGAGCGCATCGTCGTCATCGGGCTCGGCAAGGCAGCTGAACTCACCGCCCATGACTGGCTGAAGGCCGGCGGTGCTGCGGCATCGAGAATCAAGAATACCGACAAGGCCGCCGTCTTCATCGACGTGCCCGGGCTCGAGACGAGCGCGCGGGCAGCTGCCGATTTCGCGCTCGGCATGCTGCTGCGCGCCTATAGCTTCGATACCTACAAGACGAAGAAGAGCGACGAGGAGGAGAAGCCGGCGAAATCCGTCAAGGTGACGATCGTCACTGCCGATCCGGGCGGTGCCAAGAAGGCGTTTTCCGATTCCGAAGCGATTGCCGGTGGTGTCAACCTTGCCCGCGACCTCGTCAACGAACCGCCGAACGTGCTCGGCCCCGTCGAGTTCGCCGCCAAGGCGAAGGAGCTGGAAAAGCTCGGCGTCGAAGTGGAAATCCTGACGGAGCGCGAAATGCGCCGCCTCGGCATGGGCGCCCTTCTCGGCGTCGCCCAAGGCTCCGTGCGCCCGCCGCGCCTGGCGGTCATGCAGTGGAAGGGCGGCAAGGGCAAGGATCGTCCCGTCGCCTTCATCGGCAAGGGTGTCGTCTTCGATACCGGCGGCATTTCGATCAAGCCGGCCGCCGGCATGGAGGACATGAAGGGCGATATGGGCGGTGCGGCAGCCGTCACCGGCCTCATGCATGTGCTCGCTTCCCGCAAGGCCGCCGTCAATGCTGTCGGTATCATCGGCCTGGTCGAGAATATGCCCGACGGTAACGCCCAGCGTCCTGGTGATATCGTCACCTCGATGTCCGGCCAGACGATCGAGGTGATCAACACCGATGCCGAAGGCCGCCTCGTGCTCTGCGATGCGCTCTGGTACTGCAACGACCGCTTCAAGCCGCAGTTCATGATCAATCTCGCCACCCTGACCGGGGCGATCGTCGTCGCACTCGGCAATGTGCATGCCGGCCTGTTCTCCAACGACGACCAGCTTTCCGCGCAACTGACGGCAGCCGGTCTTTCGAGCAACGAAAAACTCTGGCGCATGCCGCTCGGCAGGGACTACGACAAGCTGATCGACAGCAAGTTCGCCGACATGAAGAACACCGGCGGCCGGCAGGCCGGCTCGATCACGGCGGCGCATTTCATCAAGCGCTTCGTGCAGGACACGCCCTGGGCGCATCTCGATATTGCCGGCACGGCGATGGGCTCGCCGCAGGATGAGATCAACCAGTCCTGGGGCTCCGGCTTCGGCGTGCGCCTGCTCGATGAACTCGTTCGCGCCCATTATGAATCCTGATGACGGAAATTCTCTTCTATCATCTGACCGAATCCAGGCTGGAGGACGCGCTTCCGCCGCTCATCGACAAAAGCGTCGAGCGCGGCTGGCGCGTTGCCGTCCAGACGCGCGAGCCGGCGCGGCGTGATGCGCTCGATCAGCATCTTTGGACTTTCCGCGAGGAGAGCTTCCTGCCGCACGGCACCGACGAGGCGGATTTCGCCGAAAGCCAGCCGGTGCTTTTGACGGTGACGCCGGACAATGCCAATGCGGCGACCGTGCGTTTCATCGTCGACGGCGCAGAGCCGCCGCCCGCCGATGCCTATGAGCGCGTCGTCTTCATGTTCGACGGTCACGACCAGGAGCAACTGGAAGCCGCGCGTGCGCAGTGGAAGAAGCTGAAAGGCGAGGGGCACAACCTCACCTATTGGCAGCAGACGGCACAGGGGCGGTGGGAGAAGAAAGCTTGAGGGTTTTGCGTGAAATGCGCGCGATAGAAGCCGTTATCGCCTCGCCCCTTTATCCTCGTCGAGGTTTGTCAGGATATTGAGGGGTACGATCCCGCCAGCACTTTCCGATGCGTCCAGCGCCTCGACTGCCAAAACATGCTTTCCATTCGGACTGACCAAAGCGAATGCCCACGCCTTGTCGGCAAAGGTGCTGACCGGCATTTCCGCCCAGCCGGCTTGATGCACAAGGCGTTCGGCATAATAAGCCTTGATGGTCTGCGGGTCGGTGGTGCTGGCAAGATTGCGCGCCAGGATACGCATGGACTTCTCTCCGAACCGCCCTTCCAGTTGGCCCAGCACCTTGCGGGTGGCCCGCCAATCCTGGGCCTGGGTCGCCGATCCGAAGGAATATTCCTCGGATCGGGAAATGCCCGGTGGATCAGGCGGCATGACGACCTCTTCGCCCGAACATGCTGCAAGGCCGAGAAGCGGCACCACAAGGATGCCAATCTTCGACACGCGGAAAAATCGGCCCTTGCGGCCAATTTTGTTGCTCATGAGCGGCTGCCCCCGAACACGATTGCCATAGGCCGGCAAATCTTGCCGGTTTCTATGACGTTATTGCGACGCTCAGTCGTGGAAGGCGTCGACGAATTTCCGCTTGCCGAGCATGAAGGCATCGGCGACGTGACGCAGCGGCGCGAGATCGACATCCGATTTGCCGGCCTTGATGATTTCGGCAAAGCGACGGTAGAGCGAGGGATATTCCTGCTCCGGCTCGGCGAATCTGAGCGCGCCGTCGATCAAAAGCTTGGCGCCGCCCTCGGCGAGCACCATCTGGCCGGCTGCCGTCTCCGCGACGATGTCCCAGCTCTGCTTGCCGGTCTGGCGCCAGTCGAATTCGGCGTGAACCGGCAGGCCGTCCGCATCGCGGAAGTGAATGTCGGCCGCGATCGGCGCATCGCGATTCTCGGGAAATTCGAGCACGGCCTCGGTGATGAAGATCGGCCGCGGCAGGATATGGGTGACGATCGACAGCGCGTTGATGCCGGGATCGAAAACGCCGAGGCCGCCGGCCTGCCAGATCCAGTCCTGGTTCGGATGCCAGTGGCGAACATCCTCCTTCCAGATCACATGCACGCTTTTGATCGTCGTCGCGGCAAGAAACGCCTTGGCCGCCTCCACGCCCGGTGCATAGCGCGAATGCCAGCTGGCAAAGAGCGACGCACCCTGCTTGTTCGCCAGCGCTTCGAGATCGGCCACTTCGCTGAGCGTCGCGCCGGGCGGCTTTTCCAGGAAGACATGCTTGCCGGCGACCAGCGCCTTATAGGCTGCCTCATAGCGATATTGCGGCGGCATGCAGAGCGAGACGGCATCGATCGAAGGCTCGGCGTCGAGCATCGCTTCGATCGTCGTATAACTCTTGACGCCTTCGACCGTGCCGTGGCGGCTTGCCGTGGCGACGAGTTCGAAATCCGGGTTCTTGGCGATGGAGGGAAGGTGCTGGTCGCGGACGATCTTGCCGACGCCGACGATGGCGAGGTTGATAGGAGACATGGTGTTTCGCTCGAGCCTGTATGAAAAGTATGATTTATTGATCTGTTTGTATCAGAAAGAGGCGCGCCGACAAGCGCTCCTCCTCCATTCTATCGCATGATGGTTTGGCGAAGGAAGCTGTAACCCATCGCCGCGCGGGCGGCGCGCTCTTCGGAATTGCCGTCGCCGCCATGCCCGCCGGAGCCGAATTCATGGAAGAGCGGCCGGTGTCCTTCTTCCTCCAGCCGCGCGGCAAAGCGGCGCGCATGCGAGGGATGCACGCGGTCGTCATTGGCGGAGCTTTCGATGTAGATCGGCGGATAGCTGACCTTGGTCGCCGCCCCGACATTGTGAAGCGGCGAATAACCGAGCATGAAGTCCCGGTCCCCCGGCGTCTCCGGATCGCCATACTCGTCCATCCAGGCTTGCCCTGCGCTGAACAGGTGGAAGCGTGTCATGTCGAGGACCGGCACCTGGCACCAGACGGCGCCGAAATCTTGCGGGTAGCGCGTCAGCATCACGCCGGTCAGCAGACCGCCATTGCTGCCGCCCTGGCAGGCAATCCGCGACGGCACGGTATAGCCGCGGCCGACGAGATCGCGCGCGATGGCGACGAAATCGGCAAACGCCCGGTCTCGCCCCTGCCGCTTGGCGCTGCGATACCAGTCGGGCCCGAATTCGCCGCCGCCGCGAATATAGGCCTGCACATAGGCGCCGCCTTGTTCCAGCCAGCGTCCTGTCACGCCGGAATAGCTTGGCGACAACGGGACATCGAAGCCGCCATAGCCGTAAAGCAGCACCGGCAGCGCGCCCTTGGTCCATTGCTTCGGCAGAACCAACCGGTAGGTAACCCTCGTTCCGTCCTCCGAAACAGCCTCCAGCAGTTCGGATGACATATCGGTCGTATCGAAATAGCTCGGCGCCGCGGCGACAAAAACCGGCTCGGCCTCTCTGCTGCGATCCGACAGCTCGAGACGGTAACAGACGGGCGGCTGCAGGAAGCCCTGGCCGATGACGAGGAGCGTATCGTCGCCAAGATGCAGATCCGCATGGAGTGGCCTGAAGTGAGCCGTTTGCATATCCGCCGGCAGTGCGATCTCGCGCTGTTCGGCATCGGGCCTTGTCAGGTCCAGCACCATGAGACGCGGACGCAGCCGATCGGAGATGATGAAGACGCACCACTCCTGCATCAGCATCATCTGCGCGATGGACTGGCCCTCTCCAGGCTGAAACAGGATCCGCTCCGGCCCGAGCAGGGCCGTCTCCGAGGCGGGGTCGAAGCGTTGCAGCACGAGGCTGCCGGTCGCAACGCGTTCATCGGTCTTTGCCCGCCAAAGGCAATGATCATGATTGAACTGGAAATCGGCTTCCTTAGGCAGATCGATGCGCCGCTGTGTGCCGTCGTTGGCGATCAGGAAAGCGCTGGCGACGCCGATCTCGTGGGCGGCGACGAAAATATCGATCAATCCGCGATCCGCCGAAGCGCCTGATAGGTCAGGGTCAATGACGAGATTGAAGCCGTAGACGTCCTCGTCTGCGGCTTCGAACATGACGGCGGCATCTTCCGGTCGCTGCCCGCGCTTCAATCGCCGTCCGACGCGCGGCCATCCGGAGCGGGTCGCCGAAAATCTGTCGATGGAACCGAAATAGCAGATTTCGTCGCGGCTCAGCCAGGTGGCATGCGATCGTGTGGCCGGTGTATCGAAGCCGCCCTCGACGACCTGTTTCCGCTCGGCGTCGAATTCGAGCAGCCGGAGAAGGTCGGAGCCGCCGTCCGAAAGCGTGAGCAGCACCCGCGTCGGCTCCCATGGGCAGGTGACGGCGCCGCGCCAGTTCCAGCGCTTGCCTTCCCTGACGCAGAAGGCGTCGAGATCGAAGACCGGCTCCCAGGCGGCGTCCGGCAGCGGCTCCTGATCTGCCGGCAGGCGGAGCCAGATGCCGAGAGGATTGTCCTTGCTCTGGCGGAAATCGAACAGCCACTCACCTCGGCGCATCGGAACGATCAGCCTGTCCTGCCGCTCGATCAGCGCTTTGATCGCGTCGCGATCCCTGTCGAATTCAGGTGTTCTCAGTGCCGCGCCGGAAGCCCGGTTGTGCTCGTCGATGAACTGACGGGTGCGTGGATCGTCGTCCGTTTCGAGATGAAGGTTCATTCTAACCTGCCGGCTTCCGTTGACGTCGGACAGATCTAGGCAGACGGTCCCGACTTGGCAACCCGCCTTATAGCGCCGCGTCTCTTCAGACGCGCTGATGCGCTAGCGGATCGTCACGAATTCGGCCGAGGCGACGACGGTGTTGGGCACCTCGGTCTGCTTGAATTTCAGCGCGACCCTGTGGCTATCCCGCCATCGCTTCTTCGTATTCGGCCGACAGCATCAGCCAGTCTTCCTCGGCGGCAGCGAGTTTCGCCGCAGCTTCGCCGCGCTGCTTTGCCTTCTCGGCGGCTTTAGTGGGCGTCTTCTCATAAAGGGCCGGATCCGCAAGTTCTGCGTCAAGCGCCTGAATCTGTTTCTCCAGCTTCGCCGTCAAGGATTCGATTTCATTGATCTTTTTCCTGAGCGGCGTCAGCGAGGCGCGACGTTCGGCATTGAGCTTGCGCTGGTCGGCCTTCGACGTCGCGTCTTCAGTTAGCTGCGGCTTTTCTTCTTTTTTTTTACCTGAAGTGACGATGAGGTCGCGGTACTCGTCCATATCGCCTTCGAAGGTCGTCACCGTACCGCCATTGACCAGCCACAGCCGATCGACCGTCGCCTCGATTAGGTGACGATCGTGCGAGATCAGGATGACGGCGCCTTCGTAGTCGTTCAGCGCCTCGATCAGCGCGCGGCGGCTGTCGATGTCGAGGTGGTTGGTCGGCTCGTCGAGGATCAGCAGATTGGGCGCATTGAAGGCGGCAAGCCCCATCAGCAATCGGGCTTTCTCGCCGCCGGAAAGATCCTTGGCGGCCGTCGCCATCTTTTCGGTTGCAAGCCCCATCTGGGCGACGCGGGCGCGCACCTTGGCTTCCGGTGCACCGGGCATCAGCCGGCGCACATGCTCTACCGCCGATTGCTCGGGGATGAGGTCGTCGAGCTGATGCTGCGCGAAGAAACCGATCTTAAGGCTCGGCGCGATCTTCACTTCACCGCTCTCCGGCGCCAGACGGCCGGAGATGAATTTGGCGAAGGTCGATTTGCCGTTGCCGTTCGAGCCGAGCAGGGCGATGCGGTCGTCATTGTCGATGCGCAGATTGAGGTTCTTCAGGATCGGATTGCCGGGCTCGTAGCCGACGGCGCCGCTCTGGATCGCGACGATCGGCGAAGCCGGCTGCTTTTCCGGCTCGGGAAAAGTGATCGGCTGGACGTGGTCCTCGATGACCGCGGCAACCGTTCCCATACGCTCCAGCGCCTTGACGCGCGATTGTGCCTGACGAGCCTTGGAAGCCTTGGCCTTGAAGCGATCGATGAAGCCCTGCAGATGTTTGCGCGCCGCATCGTTCTTGGCCTTGGCCTTGGTCTGCAGCTCGTCGGCTTCCGCCTTCTGTCGCTCGAACTGGTCGTAACCGCCGCGATAGAAAGTGAGCTTCTTCTGGTCGAGATGGACGATCGCATTGACCGCATTGTTCAACAGGTCGCGATCGTGGCTGATGATGATGACAGTGTGCGGATAGCGCCTGACATAATCTTCCAGCCACAGCGTGCCTTCGAGGTCGAGATAGTTGGTCGGCTCGTCGAGCAGAAGCAGGTCCGGCTCGGAAAACAGCACGGCGGCAAGGGCGACACGCATGCGCCAGCCGCCGGAAAAGGAGGAGGCGGGGCGGGCTTGCGCGTCCTTGTCGAAGCCGAGGCCGGCAAGAATGCTCGCCGCACGCGCTTCGGCCGAATGCGCGTCGATATCGACAAGACGCATCTGGATTTCGGCGATGCGGTGCGGATCGGTTGCCGTTTCCGCCTCGGCAACGAGGGCGGTGCGTTCCTTGTCCGCGGCAAGCACGATCTCGATCAGCGCGTCTTCGGTCGCCGGCGCTTCCTGCGCCACCTGGCCGATGCGTGCGGCCTTGGGGATCGACACCGTTCCGCTCTCCGAGCCGAGATCGCCGGTGATGACGCGAAAAAGCGTGGACTTGCCGGCGCCGTTGCGCCCGACGAGCCCAGCCTTCGTGCCTGAAGGCAGCGAAACGCTGGCATTGTCGAGAAGCAGGCGTCCGGCGATGCGGGCGGAAATATCGGTGAGCGTGATCATGGCCGGCGTTTTGGCCGAAAGCGCTCGCCAAGGCAAGAGTACTTCTCCCCGCGCCAAGCTTGCTTGTCCGCCGCAAGCTTGCTTATCCCCGGGACAAGCTTGCTTGTCCCACCGCAAGCTTGCTTGTCCGCCGCCTCAGCGGCCGAAAGCCTGCACCGGCTGTCGGGGGTTCGACTGCGCGGCGAGAAGTGCCACGCGGGCATTGGCCTGCAACTGTCCCGGCGTTGCTGCATCGGTGCTGAGCGCCACGCCGATCGAGATGGTGAGTCTGCCGGGATCGGCCTTGTCGGATGTCGCGAAGACCAGATTGTCTTCGACGGAGGCGCGCAGGCGTTCGGCAATCGTCATCGCATCCTGCATGCCGACGTTGGAAAACAACAGGGCGAATTCGTCAGCCTCTGTGCGGGCGACGAAATCGTTTTTCTTGACCGACTTGCTGAACAGGCCGGCGAGCTTCTTCAGGAGCTTGTTGCCGGCTTGGGTGCCGTATTTGTCGTTGAGTTCGGTGAAATTGTCGATATCGACCATGATCAGCGCGCTGCCGGCGGCACCTTCCTCGCGCTTGTAGAGATCGGCGATCGTCCGGTTCAGCGCGATGCGGTTCGGAAGTCCGGTGATCCTGTCGGCGATCGCGGCCGATTGCATCGCCGAAATGCCGCGCTCCAGCGTTTCCAGCGTCTTGATATCGTCCTGCAGCTTCGCGCCGATTTCCATCTCCGCTGCAAGAACGGTCGAAAGCGACGCAGTGAGGTAGTCGATCTCGCTGAGAAAGGCGGCAAGGCTCTGGTCGTCCTGTCCGGAGACGGATTTCAGGATCGTGCCGCAGGCGCGCGCAAAGGCATTCTTGTGCTTCAGCCCTTCGGCAAGCCTTTCCGCCACGTCGCGCAGCATCCGGCTCGCCTCGTTTCGTGATGTCTCGTCTGCCAGCCCGCAATGCCCGACGAGGCGGTATTTCAGGCCGAGTTCGTCGAGCATCGGCTGCTGCGGCTGCGATCCGAGCGCTGCGATATCCTGCGCAAGGCCGGCATTAAGCCCGACGATCGCCTCGTGAAAGAGTTCGTAATTGCGCGGTAGGGCCGCGACGTTCAGACGCGCCATGTGCTGGGCGATCTTCTGAATATCCGCCATCGGCGCCGGGCGCGCAGCCTCGCGCGACACCAATGCGTTTGCGCTTGCATTCTGCATGACGATCCCTCGCGGCAGCCTCTTTTCCTATGTTCCGCTATGCCCGCAAGCTTTTAAGAGAGGCTGAACTTTCAATCGGAAGCCCTGGATTCGCGGGCGGAACCCGTAAAGGCGGTTAACGCGGCCTTGATGGCGAAGTCCTCACATCCACTCGCGACCCTCGCTGCGCAGGAAGTAGATGAGATCCAACGTGAGGCTCGGCTTGCCGAGCGCCGTCAGCGTCATGTGGCACTGGCCGCGATGATGGGTCTGGTGGTTGAAGAAATGCGCGAGCGCCGACGACAGAGGCTGGGTGATCTCGACCGGCTGTACCACTGTTACATAGGTGAAGTTGGCGGCAAGCGCCGCCTCGTCCAGCATGCCCGTCCAGGCAATGATACGCTCGTCCTCTGCTTTGCGTGCGCCGGCAAGCGCATCCAGATCTTCGAAGAGCACGGCATCGAGTGTCGCCGGCGCTTCGCCGGTGCCGGTGAAGCGCTTCATCCATATCCGGTCGGCGGCGAGCAGATGATTGAGCGTGCGATGCAGCGAGCCGAAGAAGGCGCCGCAATCATTGCGGAACTCTGCATCGCTAAGTTCGGCCGCAGCCGCATAGACTTGCGTGTTGGCCCAGCGATTATAGGCGGCGAACATCCTGTAATGTCTGAGCATTCCGTCCCTCCCGGATTGGTCGCGGCAGTTTAGCCCCTTTTCCCGGAAATCGCAGTGATGCGCCCATGAAATTTCCTGATTTGATCGTAGGCACTTTCTGTCGTCGAATGCATTAAGCTGCGATCTCGAAAGGACTGTCATGACCAGAGCCCTCTATTCCCTCTGCGGCGCCGACGAACGGCGCTTCTTTTCGCCCCATTGCTGGAAGGCTGTCATGGCGCTCGCGCATAAGGGGCTCGATTTCGAAGAGATTCCGACGACCTATGCCCGCATCCGCGCGATCGGCGGCGGCGTCTCGTCGATCGTGCCCGTTCTCGACGATAATGGCCGACTGATTCCAGACAGCTTCGACATCGCCCTCTATCTGGAAGAGGCTTATCCCGAGCGGCCGTCGCTGTTCAACGGCGAGGGCGGCAAGGCGCTGTCGCGGATGGTAGAAGGCTATTCGCAAATGATCATCCATCCGGCGATCATGCGCATCGCCCTTCTCGACATCCATGCGAACCTCGACGAGGCAGACAAGGCCTATTTCCGCGAAAGCCGGGAGGCTCGGCTCGGCAAGCCGCTGGAAGTGGTTGCCGCCGATAGCGAGGCGGAGAAGGTCGCCTTCGGCGCCAAGCTGGAGCCGCTCCGGCACATGCTGAAGTTCCAACCCTTCATCGGCGGGCAGACACCGCTCTTTGCCGACTATATCGTCTTCGGCGCGCTGCAATGGCTGCGGGTCTCCGCCGGTCTCGCCATGCTGGCCGCCGACGATCCTGTCATGGCCTGGTTCGAACGCTGCCTCGATCTTCACCAAAGCCGCGGCAGGACTGTGACAGCGGCGTGAAATTGCCGCCTACCTCTTGTTTTCGGGCGTTGGGGCGGGTAAAGACCGCCCACTTTTCCCGAGAAAACAGAGGATTTGACTATGGCGATTGAACGCACCTTCTCGATGATCAAGCCTGATGCAACCAAGCGCAACCTGACGGGCGCCATCACCAAGATGCTCGAAGATGCCGGCCTGCGTGTCGTCGCTTCCAAGCGCGTCTGGATGAGCCGTCGCGAAGCCGAAGGCTTCTACGCCGTTCACAAGGACCGTCCCTTCTTCGGCGAACTGGTCGAAGGCATGACCTCCGGCCCGACCATCGTCCAGGTGCTGGAAGGCGAAGGCGCGATCCTCAAGAACCGCGAGATCATGGGCGCGACCAACCCGGCAAACGCTGACGAAGGCACGATCCGCAAGGTTCACGCTCTGTCGATCGGCGAAAATTCGGTTCACGGCTCGGACGCTCCGGAGACGGCTGCCCAGGAAATCAAGTACTGGTTCTCCGATACCGAAATCGTCGGCTGAGGCCACGCTTCGGCATTCGCCGGCAATGCCTTGAATTGACTCTCGAAAGCCGGGGCACGCTCCGGCTTTTTCCATGCATTTCTCTATGCCGGGCATTTGTCCGTATTCGAGAAATCGACGCTACCGTCAGGCTTGAAGACCTCCGGGTTCTTGTCATAAAGCGCGCCGACGACGAGCGGCTTGCTCGGCAGGACGGTCTGGTCGAGGTCGGACCGGAACTGCGTCTTCAATTCCTGCAGCACCTTGCCGTCCTTGTCGACCAGCCGGACGCTGACGGAATAGGGACGGTCCTTGCGCACGCAATGCAGGTTTTCGCTCTGCAGCGCGATCTTGTCGTCGATCGGGTAGATCTTCTGGTTCAGCACCAGCGGATCGCCACCTTGCGGATTTTCGAATTCGGCGATGATGACCGAACCGTCGGGAATAGGCCCCGTCTTCTTCAACGTCAGCAGATAGGTGGCGCTCGCCACCCGATAGTTGAAGACGAAGAGATGGCCCGTGACCTCGACCAGGTTTTCAGCCTGGCGCTGGCAGGCGGACAGTAGAAGACCGGCTGCTGCCACCGTTACGATGATATATTTCCTCATGGCGTCTCCTCCTTCTTGCGGCGATAGTGCCGGTTCGCCTTGGCGCGGTTGCCGCAAACCGCCATGTCGCACCAGGCCCGGCTTCTGTTCTTGCTGCGGTCGATGAACAGCCAGCCGCAATTGCCGCAGATCTTCATGCGCTCCGGATCGGGCATGGCGATCAGCCGCAGCGCCGAATGGGCGGTCGCCGCAACCAAGCTGTCGGGCCTCGTGTCGCGCAACGCCTTCGCCAGTGCCTCCAGCAGGCTAGCGAGCAGTTGGTCGTCGCCTCCATCAAGTATACGCTCGCGGAAATAGAGGTCGATCGCTTCCCGCAGCGCGATGAAATCCGCCTCGTTTTCCGCCGCCACCGGCGCGATGTCGCCGAAGAGGGCGCGCTCGGCGCAGAATTCGGCGGCGGCGCGCGGAAAGCTCCGCATCTGGTCCCTGACCGCGAAGCGGTCGATCCGCCGCGTTGCATCGTGGCGCAGAACGACGCTGTTGACGACATCGAGCGCCAGTGCGCCGCCGGTAAAGCGGTGAGGGGTCCAGGAAAAACTCATGATGAAATTATAACTGGTGAAATAGGTTTTACCAGTTATAATTTTGCTGACGCGGAGTGTCCGGAATGGCTTATCTTCTGCAGCAGCTGGCGAATGCGGTTCCGCTTGCCGCCCTCTATGCCGCGCTCGCCTTCGGTTATGCCGTCGCCTTCGGCGTGACGAAGCGGGCCGATATCACCTATGGGGCGATCTTTGCCTTCGCGGGCCAGATCCTGCTGCTCTTCACCGAACTCGCCTTCAACCGCTTCTGGCTGGTGCTGCCGGCCGCCCTTGCCGTCGGCGCCGGCGCTTCCATCGTCTATTCGCTGGCGGCGGGCCTATGGATCGGTCGCTCGATCATGCTGCCGCTGGTCAGCAAGTCGCCGAATACGGTCATCGTCGCTGCCCTCGGCATCATGATCGTCCTCATGGAGACCGCCCGGCTTGCCGCCAATACCCGCGCCATCTGGCTGCCGCCGTTCCTGAACGACACGGTCGTCTTCTGGAGCGACGGCCCGTTCAAGGTGACGCTCACCCATATCCAGTTGATCGACACCGCACTGATGTGCGCCATCGTCGTCGTGGGTGCGCTGATCCTCAGGCGCACGGCCTGGGGCCGCGTCTGGCGCGCCGTCACCGATGATCCGCTGGCCGCCGAACTCTGCGGCACCAGCGCCAACCGCGTCTTTCTTGTCGCCTATGGGGCCGCAGCCCTCGTCGCCACCATCTGCGGCATCCTCGCGACTTTCTACTACGGCTCGATGGATTTCGGCGCCGGCCTTATGTTCGGGTTGAAGGTGCTGCTGATCGCAGCCGTCGGCGGCCATTCCGATCCGCTGCGCTCGGCAGGCGGCGCTGCCGGGCTTGCCGTTGTCGAAACCATGTGGGGCGCCTACGGCCCCTTCGTCTGGCGGGATCTGGTCGTTTTCTCGCTGCTCGTCCTGCTCCTGGTGATGAGCCGCAGGGAGCGCGTGGTTCTCTAATTTACTTCCACTTGTCACGCGCCGCGTCGTCGGCGTCTTTCGCCGAGACCCACTCGCCGGTGGTGCCATCTCCAGCGTGCTCCTTCTTCCAGAAGGGGGCTGCAGTCTTCAGGAAATCCATGACGAAATTGGCGCCGTCGAACGCCGCCTGCCGGTGCGGCGCGGCTGCGACGACGAGCACGATATTCTCGCCGGCAGCGATCTTCCCGTAGCGGTGGATGGCGGTCAGCCCGAGCAACCCGAAACGCCCGATGGCAAGATCGCCGATGCGCCGCATCTCCGCCTCCGCCATGCCGGGATAATGCTCGAGTTCGAGGGCGGCCAGTGTCCCGCCTTCATCACGGCAGAGGCCGGAAAAAGTGACGACGGCGCCGATGCCGGCTTTGCCCTTGGAGAGGCGATCGACCTCGGCTTGCAGGTCGAAGTCCTCATGCTGGACGCGGATGGTGGGGGTGATGGTCATGATAACATCCCCAACTGCTTTGATGTCGTAGCGGAGGCTATGGAGAGGGCGTGCCGTGCCAACCCCCCTCTGCCCTGCCGGGCATCTCCCCCACAAGGAGGGAGATTACACGTGGCTTGACCATCGTGCCCATCTACAGTTTTGCCGGGCTGAAACGCCGATTGTTTGGGGAAGCCGGTGCGCCCAGCCAATCTCCCTCCTTGTGGGGGAGATGCCCGGCAGGGCAGAGGGGGGTAGCGACACGGCATCACGGTCACCGCCCTATCCACCCGTCATCGGCGGAAATATCCCGATTTCCCGTGCGCCTGATATCGGTTCGTCATGCTCGACATGCTCCATGTCGAGCGCCACGCGGATCACGTCGGGATATTGAAGTGCGGTCTCATATTCTTCGCCCAGCGTCTTCAAATGATTCAAGAGATCGGCGACGGTGACGACGGAGGAGGGGAGGTCGATCTCCTCCTCGCCCTTGCCGATGCGCTCGCGCACCCAGGCGAAATAGACAAGTCGCGTCATTCTTCGTCATCCACGATATGTTTCACCCCGGCGCGGAAATAGTCGTAGCCGGTATAGATCGTCAGCAGCGCCGCGATCCACAGCAGCGCGATGCCGGTCTGCGTCGTATAGGGGAAAATCTCGTCGCCGGCCGGGCCGGCGAGCAGGAAGGCGATGGCGACGAGCTGCAGCGTCGTCTTCCACTTGGCGATCCGCGTCACCGGGACGCTGACCTTTAGCGCCGCCAGATATTCGCGCAGTCCCGACACCAGGATCTCGCGGCAGAGAATGGTGATCGCTGCCCAGATCGACCAGCCGGCGATCGTCTGGTCGGCCGCGACCAGGAGAAGGATCGAGGCGACCAGCAGCTTGTCGGCGATCGGATCGAGCATGCGGCCGATATTCGACGTCTGGTTCCAGATGCGCGCGAGATAGCCGTCGAGGAAATCGGTGAGCGAGGCGATGACGAAGATCCACAGCGCCACCCAACGCGCCGTATTGCTGATCGACAGCCTGCCCTCGATGAAGAAGCAGAGAACGATCAGCGGTACGGCGAGGATACGGCCGTAGGTCAGAAGATTGGGAATGCTGTACGCACGCGATGCCATGGGATCGTTTCTCTGAATTGATGCACCGCTACAGCGCCGCGCGCCTTTTCAGACGAGCCAAGGACGCTGTAACACTTTAGAACCTCCGCATCATGCTCGGGCCGATGCGGTAGATGACGGCTTTGGCCGCGGACCGTCAACATTCTTTCTGTCTTTTCACCGCCTTTGCGTGGAATTTGCGACGGACGCCGGTTATTTCGCGGCGTCGTCGTGGAAATGGTTATAGACCTGCCTGGCGACGGCTTCCGATATGCCTTCCACCGCCATCAGGTCGGACAGGGCTGCGCGCGAAACCGCCTTCGCCGTACCGAAATGCTGGAGCAGCGCGCGTTTGCGCGACGGGCCGATGCCGCCGATCTCGTCGAGCGGGTTCTTGATCATTTCCTTCTTGCGCCGCGCCCGGTGCGAGCCGATCGCGAAACGGTGCGCCTCATCGCGCATGCGCTGGATGAAGTAGAGCACAGGATCGCGCGGCGGCAGCGTGAAACTCTCGCGTCCGGCCGGGAAGAAACGTTCGCGCCCGGCATCGCGGTCGACGCCCTTGGCGATGCCTATCGCCGTCACGCTGTCGGTGATGCCGAGTTCGGCAAGGATGGCGCGCACCGCCGTCATCTGCCCCTGGCCTCCATCGATAAGGATCACATCGGGCCAAGTCGGGAAGGGCATGTCGGCTGCATCGGGCGTGGCCACCTGCGCCGTCCGGTCAGGAATGCCTTCCTCCTTGATCAGCCGCGAGAACCGCCGCGTCATCACCTCTTTCATCATGCCGAAGTCGTCGCCGGGCGTGATGTCGGTCGATTTGATGTTGAACTTGCGGTACTGGTTCTTGACGAAACCTTCCGGCCCCGCGACCACCATGCCGCCGACGGCATTGGTGCCCATGATATGCGAGTTGTCGTAGATCTCGATGCGCTGCGGTGCATAGGCAAGCCCGAATGTCTCCTTGAAACCTTCGAGCAGCCGCGACTGCGACGCCGTCTCGGCAAGCTTTCGCCCATGCGCCTCGCGTGCATTGCCGACGACATGGTCGACCAAATCCCGCTTCTCGCCGCGCTGCGGCACGAGGATGGAAACCTTGTGGCCGGCCTTTTCGCTGAGTGCTGCGGCGAGCAGCTCCAGCTCCTCCACCGTCTGCGACAGCATGATTTGCTTCGGCACCGGCTTGTCGTCGTAGAACTGCGCGAGGAAGGAGTTCAGCACCTCGGCGCTCGAAAGCTGTGGATCGGCCTTCGGGAAATAGGCGCGGTTGCCCCAGTTCTGGCCGGTGCGGAAGAAGAACACCTGGATGCAGGAGATGCCGCCTTCATGGTGGATGGCGAAAACGTCAGCCTCCTCGACGCCCGCCGGATTGATGCCCTGATGGCTCTGCACATGCGACAATGCCGCCAGGCGATCACGATAGATCGCCGCCCGCTCGAAGTCGAGGTCCTCGGCCGCCTGGTTCATGGCCTCGGCCATATGCGACTTCACCTTCTGGCTCTTGCCGGACAGGAAGTCCTTCGCCTCCTGCACCAGTTCGCCGTAACCCTCGTCGCTAACCTCATGGGTGCACGGCCCGGAACAGCGCTTGATCTGGTAGAGCAGGCAGGGTCGCGTGCGCGTTTCGAAGACGCTGTCGGTGCAGGTGCGGATCAGGAAGGCGCGCTGCAGCGAGTTGATCGTCCGTCCGACCGCGCCGGCCGAAGCAAAAGGTCCGAAATAGTCGCCCTTTCGCGCTCTCGCACCGCGATGCTTGAAGATCGCCGGCGCCCGGTGGTCGCCGGTGATGAGGATATAGGGAAAGGACTTGTCGTCGCGCAAAAGCACATTAAAGCGCGGCCGCAAGCGCTTGATCAGATTCGCTTCCAGAAGCAGCGCTTCGGTTTCCGTGCGCGTCGTCACGAATTCCATATTCGCCGTCTGGCGCACCATCTGGGCGATGCGGTTGGAATGCACGCGGCCGACGGCGTAATTGTTGACGCGTTTCTTCAGGCTGCGCGCCTTGCCGACATAGAGCACGTCGCCTTCGGCATTGAACATGCGGTAGACGCCGGGGCTGTTCGGCAGCCGCTTGACGAATTCGCCGATCAGTTCCGCGCCGAGGAGCCCGGTTTCATTGAGGCTGCCCGCATTCCAATCGACCGTCGCCGCAAGCGGCGCGGCGACGGAAGCGTCGCCTTCCACCTCGATATCGTCTTCGCTCTCGTCCGTGTCGTCGTAGAGAACGCCGCCATCCGGCAGCTTTCGTCCGTTCATTCCGTAATCTCCGCCACATCGGGCGTCTGCCACGCAAGGTGCTGGCCGCCGTCGAGGGCAATCATCTGGCCGGTGATCGAGGGCGTGTCGTAAAGGAAGCGAATCGTTTGTCCGAATTCTTCCAGCGCCGGCCCTCGCTGCAAGATAAGGGCTGAGACCTGCGCTTGGAAGTCCTCCATCTTCTGTCGTTCGCTCGGCATCGAGGGGCCGGGGCCGATGGCATTGACGCGGATGCGCGGCGCCAAAGCCTGTGCGAGCGTCTGCGTCGCCGTCCACAGCGCGGATTTGGAGAGGGTATAGGAATAGAAGCTGGGCCTGAGCGCCCAAACCCGCTGATCAATAATATTGACGATCAGCCCCGCTGCCTCAGCGGGCATCTGCTGTGCGAAGGCCGCCGCAAGGATAGAGGGCGCACGGACATGCAGGTCGAAGTGCAATGCCCATGTGGCGGCATTGAAACTACGCGCTGAATCATACTGGAAGACCGACGCATTATTGACGAGCAGATCGAGCGGCCCGAGCGCTTCCGACGCCTTCGCGACCAACGCGCCCGTTTCGCCGAGATCGCTAAGATCGGCCTGCAGCGCGACCGCCCTTTGTCCCTTTCGCCGCAATTCCGCCACCAGCTCTTCGGCCTCGCCGATGGAGCCGTTCGCGTGGATCGCAACGGAAAAGCCATTTGCAGCAAGGTCTTCGGCGATTGCCCGGCCTATTCTTTTAGCAGCCCCTGTTATAAGGGCCGAGCGAAGTCTTTTGTGGTTCAAAATCGTGCCTTCTGATCCCGCGAGTCTGTCAGCAGACTATATAGGGGCCGACGGAGATTATATAAATAGGTCGTTGCGGTTGCGTCGGGGAGGGGGATATTCTATGTATTATTTAAGAATGCGATTTCTTAAAATAAGTATTTTCAGTTTAACACTTCAGTAGGGTTAATGAAGTGTATGTTGCGCCAAAGCAACATCGAATTTCAGCCATCCGGCAGCCACAATGATATCACAATTTGGCTCTTTCAAATCCGCATTTCAGTTCCAATTTCAGTCTCGATCCGGAAGGGACATCTGGCAATATCCCGCCAATGCTTCACTGATAGACAGTTGACAAGCGGCGCGGGACTGAAAGGAGACTAAGTATGCGTGTACTCATTGCTGGCCTCATGGCCTCCGTTTTTGCAATTGCGGGCGTCTCGGCAGCTCAGGCGGCCGATGCCGTCGACCAGGTTCCGGAAGCACCGGTCGCCCAGGAAGCTCCGGTCAAGCCGGCTGGCAACTGGGAAGGTTTCTACCTCGGCGGTGCCGGCACCTATAACATGGGTGACTTCGGTTCCGACCGCCACACCTACGGTTTCGGCGGCCAGGTCTTCACCGGCTACAACTGGCAGCAGGGCCAGATCGTTTACGGCGTTGAATCCGATCTCGGCTACAGCGGCGACGACGTCTCCTCGGGCGGCGTCGAGAACAAGTATGGCTGGAACGGCTCCGTCCGTGGCCGCGTCGGCTACGACATGAACCCCTTCCTGCTCTACGGCACGGCCGGTCTTGCCATCGGCGACGTCAAGGTTTCCGACGACACCTCGGACGAAAGCAAGACGAACTTCGGCTATACGGTCGGCGCCGGCGTCGAAGCCTTCGTGACCAACAACATCACGACGCGCCTCGAATATCGCTACACCGACTACCAGAGCAAGGATTACGACCTCGACTCCGGCAGCTTCTCGCGCGGTTACGACGAGAACAGCGTCAAGCTCGGTATCGGCGTCAAGTTCTAAGCCGACCGAATATCCTGATATGGGAAAAGCCGGGCACGTCGCCCGGCTTTTTGCTATCCGCCTGTCTCTCCAGACGTTGAGCCCGCTCAGCCCTCAGACTTGAGCTCGCGGTGGGCAGGGAATTTTTTCTCGAACTGAGCAAGCCAGTCGATCAGCGGCGCATGATCGGCTTCCCACTGGTCCTTGAAGCGCAGTTCGAGATAATCGAGCGTCGCGGCCAGCGCGAAATGTCCGCCATTGAGCTTCTTGCCTGTTTTCGGCGGATTGGCGCTGAGATGCGCGAGACCGCTCGTCGCCTTCTTCCACTGCCTGTCGATCCACGGCTGGTGAATTTTTTCCTCGTCGCGGAAGCGCCGCTCGTAGACGATCGCCAGCAGGCAGTCACAGATGCCGTCGCAGAGCGCCTCGAGGATTTCCGCATCCGTGCGCTTGCCCTTCTTGGAAGGGTAGAGCCCGCCCTTCGTCAGCCGGTCGAAATAATGCATGATCGCCACGCTGTCATATATCGAGACCCCGTCATCGGTCAGCAGCGTCGGGATCTTGCCGAGCGGATTGTTGTCCACCAGGATCGCCGGTCCGGTATTGGTGTCGACCCGGATGGCGTTTAACTCCAGGCCCAGAAAATGCGCGGCCATCCGCACCTTGTTGGAATAGGGCGAGGCGGGCGAACAAAGGAGCTTCATGGGACACCTGATGAGGTTGTAGACTGCGGCGCGGACTATTCCTGAAGGCGATTGGCTGGTCAATCGTCCTTGACGGCCTTGTTTTCGCCGCGCAGCCAGAAGGCGCGGTGCGAGGCGAAACGGTCTTGCGCCAGATGATCCTTCAATGCGGGCAGCAATTGGTGCAGCTCGTCCTTCAGCGTGAAGGGCGGGTTGACGATGACGAGGCCTGAGCCCGTCAGCCCCGTGACGCCGCGGTCGCTGCGAACGGCGAGTTCGGCGCAGAGCATTTTCGGGATGTCGAGTGCCTGCAGCCTCTCGTGGAATTCCTTGATCGGCGCGCCCTTCTTCAGCGGATACCACAGGCAATAGGTACCGCCGGGAAAGCGCCGATAGGCCTTTTCCAGCCCTTCTGCCAGGCGCTGATATTCGTCATCTTCCTCGAAGGGCGGATCGACGAGCACGATGCCGCGCTTCTCCTTCGGCGGCAGATGCGCGCCGAGCGCCAGCCAGCCGTCAAGCTCGGTGATGCGGGCATGGTGATCACCCTCGAACAGCCGGTGCAGCCGGGCGAAGTCTTCGGGATGCAGTTCCATCGCCGACAGGCGGTCTTGCGGCCGGAACAGCATGCGCGCAAGTTTCGGCGAGCCGGGATAGAAGCGGATGCCGCCCTGCGGATTGAGTTCGCGGATCGCCGAGAGGTAGGGCTCCAGCAGTTCGGAAACCTGAGGGCCGAGGTCTGCCTCCATCAGCTTGCCGATGCCATCGAGCCATTCGCCGGTTTTCTGCGCTTCTTCGGAGGAGAGGTCGTAAAGCCCGATGCCGGCATGCGTGTCGAGCACGCGGAAGCCGCCATCCTTCTTCTGCATGTAGCGGATCAGCCGCGTCAGCACGACATGTTTCAGCACATCGGCAAAGTTGCCCGCGTGATAGATGTGGCGGTAGTTCATTTTCGCTGATGTCCGTATGAATTCGCGTCATGGGGAATTTTTGTGGCTTTTGGCCGTGCAAGCCTTGGAATATACAAATGCCATGAAGATTGCGACCCCCATCCACGCCAAATCATCCGAGCCGGAGAATAGGGTAGGCCACACGGCCTGTCCGCATGACTGTCCCTCCACCTGCGCGCTGGAGGTCGAGATATCGGAGGATGGTCGCATCGGCCGTGTGCGCGGCGCGAACGACCATTCCTACACGTCGGGCGTCATTTGCGCCAAGGTCGCCCGTTACGCCGAGCGGCTCTACCATCCCGATCGCCTGATGCATCCCCTACGCCGCGCCGGCGCCAAGGGGGGAGGGCAGTGGCAGCAGATTTCCTGGGACGATGCGCTGGATGAGATCGCCGAAGCCTTTGTGAAGTCCGAGGCAAGGGACGGCAGCGAGGCGATCTGGCCGTATTTTTACGCGGGCACCATGGGGTGGGTGCAGCGCGATTCGATCGATCGCCTGCGTCATGCCAAACGCTACTCCGGCTTCTTCTCCTCGATCTGCACCAATCCCGCCTGGACCGGCTTTACCATGGCGACCGGCACGCTGCGCGGTCCCGATCCGCGCGAGATGGGCCGCACCGATTGCGTCGTCATCTGGGGCACCAATGCGGTGTCGACGCAGGTCAATGTGATGACGCACGCCATCAAGTCGCGCAAGGAGCGCGGCGCGAAGATCGTCGTCATCGACATTTACGACAATCCGACGATGAAGCAGGCCGACATGGCGCTGATCGTCAGGCCCGGCACCGATGCCGCACTCGCCTGCGCCGTCATGCACATCGCCTTCCGCGACGGTTACGCCGACCGCGAATATATGGCGAGATATGCCGATGATCCCGCCGGTCTCGAAGCGCATCTGAAAACCAAGACGCCGCAATGGGCTGCTGCCATCACCGGCCTTTCCGTCGAGGAGATAGAAGCCTTCGCCAGCCTCGTAGGCACGACGAAGAAGACCTTCTTCCGCCTGGGCTATGGCTTTACCCGCCAGCGCAACGGTGCAGTCGCCATGCACGCGGCCGCCTCGATCGCCACCGTTCTTGGTTCCTGGCAATATGAAGGCGGCGGCGCCTTCCATTCGAACAGCGATATCTTCCGCATGAACAGCGCCGAACTGACCGGCCGGTCGATGAAGGATGCCGATATCCGCATGCTCGACCAGTCGCAGATCGGCCGCGTGCTGACCGGCGATGCCGTGGCGCTGCGCCACCGCGGCCCTGTCACGGCGATGCTGATCCAGAACACCAATCCCGCAAACATCGCGCCCGAGCAGCGCCTCGTCAGACGCGGCTTCGCCCGCGATGATCTCTTCGTCGCCGTACATGAGCAATTCATGACCGAAACGGCTGAGATCGCCGATATCGTCATTCCGGCGACGATGTTCGTCGAGCATGACGATATCTACCGGGCCGGCGGCCAGAACCATATCCTGTTGGGGCCGAAGCTGGTCGAGCCGCCGCCAACCGTGCGCACCAATCTCTTCGTCATCGAGGAACTGGCCAAACGGCTCGGCGTCGCCGATCGCCCCGGCTTCGGCTTCACCGCCCGCGAGATGGTCGACCGCATCCTCGAATCGAGCGGCCTGCCGGGCTACGACCATTTCCTCGAACACAAATGGTTCGACCGCCAGCCGGCTTTCGAGGAAGCGCATTACCTGAACGGCTTTGCCCATCCGGATGGCAAGTTCCATTTCCGCCCGGACTGGATCAATCAGCCGGCGCCGAACAAGCCACCGGCGGCGATCGGCGCGCTCGGGCCGCATGCCGCGCTTCCGGCCTTCCCCGATCAGGTCGATGTCATTGAAGTCGCCGATTCCGAACATCCCTTCCGGCTCGCCACCTCGCCAGCGCGCAACTTCCTGAATTCGAGCTTTTCCGAGACCAAGACCTCCCGCCAGAAGGAAGGCCGCCCTGAAGTGATGATCAATCCGGCCGATGCCGAAGCCAATGGCATCGCGCAGGGCGATCTTGTGCGCATCGGCAACAGCCGCGGCGATCTGCGCATCCACGCCCGCATCACCACCGAAGTCAAATCCGGCGTGCTGATCGCCGAGGGGCTTTGGCCGAACAAGGCGCATGTCGACGGCGAAGGCATCAACGTCTTGACCGGCGCCGACCCTGTCGCGCCTTATGGCGGGGCGGCCGTCCACGACAACAAGGTCTGGCTTCGCAGGGACGCAGCATGATGCAGCCGAAATCACGCGTGAAGATCGCCGGCGAGGAAACCCTGTCGAATGGGTGGACGCGGCTGAGCAGCTACCTGCTCGACTATATCGACCGCCAGGGCGCAACCCAACGGTTGAAGCGGGAAGTCTATCACCGCACACCGGCCGCCTGCATCCTGCTTTATGATCCGAAGCGCGACCTCGTCGTTCTCGTCCGCCAGTTCCGCCTTGCCGTTCATCTCAACGGCGATCCCGCCTGGATGATCGAGGTGCCGGCCGGCCTTCTCGACGACGACCATCCGGAAGCGGCAATCCGTCGCGAGGCGATGGAGGAGACCGGCTATCACCTGCGCGATGCGCGGTTCCTGTTCAAATCCTATACCTCGCCGGGCGCCGTCACCGAGGTCGTGCATTTCTTTGCAGCCCTCGTCGACACCGCCGATCGCGTCGCCGAAGGCGGCGGCCTGGACGATGAACACGAGGACATCGAAGTCCTCGAGATTCCGCTCGACGAGGCGGCGGCGATGATCGAAACCGGCGAAATTTTCGACGTCAAGACGATCGTGCTTCTGCAATGGGCGCTGTTGAACAGGGGAACGCTTTCTTAGAGCCTTTCCTGGTCAGATTGTAGCATTCTGCCGGAGCAGGTTTTCGTCAGGGCAGAGGCGATTGGCGAAGGGCATACCTCTTGGTACGTCCGAGCCGATCGCCTTTGATCCTGGCGGAAAGATGCCCGGCCCTTCGGGTTGGCTGAAACGGGCCGGCTGATCGACCGGCCGGCTTGGCCGTAGAGCTTGGCTACGACGCGCGCCGGCCGGTCGACCATCCGACTCCGTTTGAGCCAACAGAATGCTGCAATCTGACCAGGAAAGGCTCTAACTCAGCCCGAAGGTGAGACTTTCCGCTGACGCAGCACGTTCCAGTCCGGCGTCCAGCGTCGCAAGCGATACGTTCTCTGCGACCGCGAGCGCGAGATAAGCGGCGTCATAGGCCGATAGCTGATATTTTCCGGCAAGTCGTAGGATCGGAAGATGGTCTTCGCTTGAGACAGTGCGCAGCGGCAGGCTGGTGAGTCGCATGAGACAAGCGAGCACATCGTTGGAGATGAGTTTCCGCCGTTCCGCGGTCAACAGGATGTTACGCATCTCATGCCAGAAGAGATCGGGCACCAAGGCGTCTTCCGTTTCGAGAAACGACAAGGCTTCTTCGGCCGTCCGGCTTTCCTCATCGGCAAGCAACCAAGCCGCCGCAACCGAAGCATCAACCACGAACGGCATCAGCGCTGACCTTCGCGACGCCAGGCTTGAATTTCAGCCGCGGTCGCTCCGGCGCGTTCTGCCCGTTCGCTGCGGAGTGCACGGATGGCGTCGAGCCTCTGGCGGCGGTCATCGATCTTGATCATGCGCGCGACCGGGTTGTTGCCGCGTGATATCACCACATCTTCGCCTGCTTCCACCTTTGTCAGAAGCTCGGAGAGATGCGTTTTTGCCTCTGCCACTTTCACTTTGATCGTCATAGCCACCGTCCATTTTGTTTCTAATGTAATGATATCCAAAACTTGGTCAGCCGATTGGTCAAGCGTGGCAAAGCAAGAACGCAAAGAGTAAGAAGCTTCATGCAGTTGTCACGAAGCAGTTCTATGCGCTGCGGTTTATCAATCATCGGATGCGGTCAGGAGACAGCCAATGTGGCTCGGCAATTTCACCCTCGTTCTCCCAAACGAGGTGGTGAGTGAAGGTTCCGTGCGTGTTGAGGGTGGCGTCATCGCCGAGATCAGGCCGGAGCCGGTCGCCGGTGCTGTGATCGATGGCGGCGGGCGGCTGCTGATGCCGGGCTTCGTCGATCTCCACGGCGATATGATCGAGCGCGAGATTGCCCCGCGGCCGAACGCGATGATGCCGATCGATTTCGGCATCCACGAACTCGACAAGAAACTTGCTGCCGCCGGCGTCACGACGGCGTTTGCCGCCGTCTCGTTCGCGACCGAAAGCGTCTACGGCCACGTCCGCTCGCTGGAGACGACATCGGCGGTGATCGAAGGCATCAACCGCCTGCGTGACGATCTGCTGATCGACCACCGCGTCCACGCCCGCTACGAAATCACCAATGTCGGTGCAGCCCCTGCACTCGAGCGCCTGCTGAATGCCGATCAGATCGACATGGTTTCGCTCACCGATCACACGCCGGGCCAGGGCCAGTACAACAACCTGCAGAGCTACATCCTCAGCATTTCCGAGCGTCGCGCCATCTCCGAGGAAATGGCGGCGGAGATCGTTTCCAAGCGCATCGCCATGCGCAGCAATCCCGACATCGAGGCCAAGCTGAAGGAGATCGTCGCGCTGTCGCTGAAACACAAGCTGTCGCTTGCCTCGCATGACGACGACAGCGTCGAAAAGGTCGCCGAAATGCACGATCTTGGCGTCACCATCAGCGAGTTTCCTGTCACCGCACCTGCGGCGGAGGAGGCGCGCCGCCGCGGCCTCTGGACGTTGATGGGCGCGCCGAACGCGCTGCGCGGCCAGTCGATGTCGGGTAATCTCAGCGCGCTCGATGCCGCAAGCGCCGGCCTGCTGAGCATCATCGCCGCCGATTATCATCCGGCCGCCTTCGTGCCCGGCATCTTCAAGCTTGCCGATATGGTGGAAGGTGGCTTGCCGGCAGCCGTTGCCATGGCGACCAGCAATGCGGCCCGCTCGGCCGGATTGTTGGATCGTGGCGCGATCGCCATCGGCCAGCGCGCCGATCTGGTCGTGGTCGAGCCGGGTGATATCAATCGCATCCGCGCCACCTTCCGCGCCGGCCGCTTCGTCTACAGCGACGGCACGCTGCATCCATTGCGGGCGCTGGCGGCTTAGGCGCGATCGCCTATCAGTGAAATCAGCTGAGCCTTGGGCACAGCGGTCGAGGCCTGAGCGCTGACGGCCCTGCCGGCTTCCATCGTCACACGGCCCTCGGCAAAGAGCCGTAGCGCTTGCGGATAGATCTGGTGCTCCACGGTGAGCACACGTGCAGCAAGGCTTTCGGCCGTGTCGCCGGAAAGAACCGGTACGGCCGCCTGGCCGATCACCGGCCCCTCATCCATGCCTTCGGTGACGAAATGCACCGTGCAGCCGGCGATCCGCATGCCGGCATCGATTGCACGCTGATGCGTATGCAGGCCGGGAAACAGCGGCAGCAGGGAAGGGTGGATGTTGAGCATCCGGCCTTCATAACGTTGTATGAAGGTCGCCGTCAGCAGCCGCATATAGCCCGCCAGGCAGAGAATGTCGGGTGAAAGCTCATCGAGCGCCGAAAAGATCGCCGCCTCATGTGCATCCTTGCTGGCATAGTCCTTGCGGGGAAAAGCGAAGGTGGCAATGCCTTCGGCAGCCGCCTTGGCAAGCCCGCCGGCATCCGTCTTGTCGGAGATCACCCCGACGATCTCGGCCGGGTAGTCGGCGGCCTTTGCAGCCGCAACCAGCGCCATCATGTTGGAGCCGCTGCCTGATATGAAGACGACGGCGCGTTTGCGCGGCGAGCTCATATGGCAAGCGTACCCTTGTAGACCGTGCCGGCAGCGCCCTCGTCGCGGGCGATCATGCGGCCGAGCGTGATAACAGTCTCGCCCTCGGCTTCGAGTGCGGCGGAAACCGCCGCAACATTCTCACCGGCGACGACGGCGATCATGCCGACGCCGCAGTTGAAGGTGCGCAGCATTTCCTTGGATTCGACGCCGCCCGTCTTGGCGAGCCATGAAAACACCGGCGGCACCTTGACGGCGGCAAGATCGATCTCGGCCGCCAGATGCTTCGGCAGCACGCGCGGAATATTTTCCGGGAAGCCGCCGCCGGTGATGTGCGCCAGCGCCTTGATGGCGCCGGTCTCGCGGATCGCCTTCAGGAGCGGCCTCACATAAATACGCGTCGGCTCGAGCAGGGCTTCGCCAAGCTTCTTGTCTTCGGCAAACGGCGCCGGTGCATCCCAATCGAGGCCGGACAATTCGACGATCTTGCGCACCAGCGAGAAACCGTTGGAATGGACGCCGGAGGAGGCGAGGCCGAGGATCACGTCACCCTCGGCAATATCGCCTGATGGCAGGAGCTTGCCGCGTTCGGCAGCACCGACGGCAAAACCCGCGAGGTCGTAGTCGCCGGAGGAATACATGCCGGGCATTTCGGCCGTCTCGCCGCCGATCAGCGCGCAGCCGGCCTCACGGCAGCCGGCGGCAATGCCGCCGACGATGGCCGCGCCCTGGTCGGGGTCGAGCTTGCCGGTCGCGAAATAATCGAGGAAGAACAGCGGCTCGGCGCCCTGTACCACGAGATCGTTGACGCACATTGCGACGAGGTCGATGCCGACGGTTTCGTGATAGTCGGCGTCGATCGCAATCTTCAGCTTGGTGCCGACGCCGTCATTGGCGGCGACGAGAACCGGATCGGTAAAGCCTGCCGCCTTGAGATCGAAAAGCCCGCCGAAGCCGCCGATCTCGCCGTCGGCGCCGGGACGGCGGGTCGAGCGCACCGCCGGCTTGATCTTTTCGACGAGCAGGTTGCCGGCATCGATGTCGACGCCCGCATCGCTATATGTCAGGCCGTTTTTCCCAGACTGGCTCATGCTGGTCTCCGATGGCTATTTCAGGCGGCAAACGTGCCGCGTCATCTGCCGGTCGCAATTGCATGACAGGGGCTTTTATGCAAGCGCTGCATGGCGAAAGCCCCCAATTTCCCGCGTCTTCTTCCGGCCTTTCCGGGATTTGGCGCGACAGGGTTGACCATCTTTGCGCCTGCATCCTATGTGCTCAATGGCCGCTTCGGATCGGATGCGGCGTCAGACGGCGGCGAGCGATCAGCGGGGAAGCAATGCCACAGCAAGTCAGCGGCAACAGTCTCAAACGTCAGATTTTCTTCTGGCTGGTGGTGCTCGTCTTCTTCATCGTCTTTCTCTATGTCTTCAGCTCGATCCTGCTGCCCTTCGTCGCCGGCATGGCGATCGCCTACTTCCTCGATCCGGTGGCAGACAGGTTGCAGCGGCTGGGACTGAGCCGCATGATGGCGACCATCGGCATTCTCGTCGCTTTCGTGATCGTCTTCGCGCTGGCGCTGATGATCCTCATTCCGGTGCTGATCAGCCAGTTCAACGATTTCGCTCAACGTCTGCCGGGTTATATCAGCCAATTACAGCAGTTCATCGCGCAGGCGCAGAATTCGCTGCTGCCGGACTGGGTTGAGAACCAAGTGGGCACGATCAAGGACAATCTCTCGGGCATCCTGTCGGAGGGCATGGGCTTCCTCACCGGGCTCTTTGCGCAGATCTGGAATTCCGGAAAGGCGATCGTTGACGTCATATCGCTGCTCGTGGTCACCCCCGTCGTCGCCTTCTACATCCTGCTCGATTGGGACCGCATGGTCGCCAAGGTCGATCAGTGGATCCCGCGCGATTATGTCAGCGATGTCCGCCAGATCGCCAAGGAGATCGACCAGGCAATCGCCGGTTTCATCCGCGGCCAGGGCTCGCTCTGCCTCATCCTCGGCATTTATTATGCCGTCGGCCTCTCTCTCGTGGGGCTGAATTTCGGGCTGCTGATCGGCCTCTTCGCTGGCATGATCAGCTTCATTCCCTATGTCGGCTCGATGGTTGGTCTCGTGCTGGCGGTCGGCGTCGCGCTTGTGCAGTTCTGGCCGGATTATCCGTGGATCGGCCTGGTGCTCGTCGTCTTCTTCAGCGGTCAGTTCCTCGAAGGTAACATTCTGCAGCCGAAGCTCGTCGGCTCCAGCGTTGGCTTGCATCCGGTCTGGCTGATGTTCGCGCTCTTTGCCTTCGGCGCGCTCTTCGGTTTCGTCGGGCTTCTGGTCGCCGTGCCGGCGGCGGCGGCGGTCGGCGTCCTTGTTCGTTTCGCACTTTCACGCTACCTTCAGAGTGATCTTTATTTTGGCGGGTCGCCGAGTGGCAGTGCCCGGAAAACGAAATCAGTTCCCAATGAGTGACGCGAAAAACGCTGATCCGAAGCGCAAGGCCGGAGAGCAGCTGCCGCTGGTCTTTTCGCACGATGCCGCAAGCGGGCGCGACGACCTCCTGATCTCGGAGCGGCTCGCCGCCGCCGTTTCGATCGTCGATGCCTGGCCGGCATGGCCATCGCCGGTGGTCGTGCTCGCCGGCCCCGTCGGCTCGGGAAAATCGCATCTCGCCCGGATCTGGCGGGAATTGAGCGGCGCCGTCGACATCCACCCCGAGCGTGGCTCGGATGCGGCGGTTGCCGCTGCCGCCGGCCCGGTGCTGTTCGAGGACGCCGACCGCCTCGGCTTCGACGACAATGCGCTCTTTCACGTCATCAACAGCGTGCGCGAAAACGGCACCAGCCTGTTGATCACCAGCCGTCTCTGGCCGATGTCGTGGCCGGTTTCGTTGCCCGATCTGCGCTCGCGCCTGAAAGCGGCAACCGTCGTCGAGATCGGCGAACCCGATGAGGCGCTGTTGTCGCAGGTGATCGTCAAGCTCTTCGCCGACCGGCAGCTTTATATAGATGACAAACTCGTGCTCTATATCGTTGTCAGGATGGAGCGGTCGCTGAACGCGGCCCAGACAATCGTCGAAAGGCTTGACTCGTTGGCGCTGTCGCGGGGCACGAAAATCACCCGGTCTCTTGCTGCCGAAGTATTGAATGAATTGGGAAATTCGGAACCGGCCGATTGACTGTCACAGTTCCGTCGTCAAACTGATATAATTGCCTTTGGCGATTGAAAACGGGGTAAGCGGACTATGGATAGTGCAGTCGCAGAACATCAGGAACTCACTCCGGAAATCAACGACAACACCCCCCCGCTGGAAGAGCTGCTCAAGAGCCCCGAGCGCTTCATCAACCGAGAATTCTCCTGGCTGCAGTTCAACCGCCGTGTCCTGGAAGAAACGCTGAATACCGAGCATCCGCTGCTCGAGCGTGTCCGCTTCCTGTCGATCTCGGCCGCCAACCTCGATGAATTCTTCATGGTGCGTGTCGCCGGCCTCGAGGGCCAGGTACGCCAGAATATCGCCATCCGCAGCCCGGACGGCAAGACGCCCGCCGAGCAGCTCGACTCGATCCTGCAGGAGATCGACCATCTGCAGATGGAGCAGCAGGCCTCGCTCGCCGTGCTGCAACAATATCTCGCCAAGGAAGACATTTTGATTGTGCGCCCCGGCGCCTTGAGCGATGGCGACCGCCAGTGGCTGGCCGCCGAATTCGAGCAGGCGATCTTCCCTGTTTTGACGCCGCTATCGATCGATCCCGCCCATCCGTTCCCCTTCATTCCGAATCTCGGCTTCTCGATCGGTCTGCAGCTCGTCAGCAAGAACGGCCGCGAGCCGATGACGGCGCTGCTGCGCCTGCCGGTGGCGCTCGACCGCTTCGTCCGCCTGCCGGATGATGGAAACACAATCCGCTACATCACGCTGGAAGACGTCGCCAACATTTTCATCCATCGGCTCTATCCGGGTTACGAGGTGCAGGGCTCCGGTACGTTCCGCGTCATCCGCGACAGTGATATCGAAGTCGAGGAAGAGGCCGAGGATCTCGTCCGCTTCTTCGAAACGGCGCTGAAACGCCGCCGCCGCGGCAAGGTCATCCGCATCGAGACCGATTCGGAAATGCCGGCGTCGCTGCGCCAGTTCGTTGTCCAGGCGCTGAGCATCCCAGACAACCGCGTCGCCGTTCTGCCGGGTCTTCTGGCGCTGAACACGCTGTCGGAGATCACCAAGGCGCCGCGCGACGATCTGCGTTTTGCCCCCTACAATGCGCGATTTCCCGAGCGCGTCCGCGAGCACGCCGGCGATTGCTTCGCCGCCATCCGCGAAAAGGACATGGTCGTCCATCACCCCTACGAATCTTTCGACGTGGTGGTCCAGTTTCTTCTCCAGGCTGCGCGCGATCCTGACGTCCTGGCGATAAAGCAGACGCTTTACCGCACCTCCAACGACAGCCCGATTGTCCGCGCGCTGATCGACGCCGCCGAGGCCGGCAAGTCGGTGACGGCGCTGGTCGAGCTCAAGGCCCGCTTTGACGAAGAGGCAAACATCCGTTGGGCGCGCGACCTCGAACGCGCCGGCGTCCAGGTCGTCTTCGGCTTCATCGAGCTCAAGACCCACGCCAAGATGTCGCTGGTCGTCCGTCGCGAGGATGGCAAACTGCGCACCTATTGCCATCTCGGCACCGGCAACTATCACCCGATCACCGCGAAGATCTATACTGATCTCTCCTACTTCACCTGCAATCCCGTCATCGCCCACGACATGGCGAACATCTTCAACTTCATCACCGGCTACGGCGAGCCGGAACAGGGCATGCAGCTCGCGATCTCGCCCTATACGATGCGCTCGCGCATCCTGCGTCACATTGAGGAAGAGGTCCAGCACGCCAGGAACGGTGCGCCGGCGGCGATCTGGATGAAGATGAATTCGCTTGTCGATCCCGACATCATCGACGCGCTCTATCGCGCCAGCCATGCCGGCGTCGAGATCGATCTTGTCGTGCGCGGCATCTGCTGCCTGCGTCCCCAGGTGCCCGGCCTTTCGGAAAAGATCCGCGTCAAGTCGATCGTCGGCCGCTTCCTCGAACACAGCCGCATCTTCTGCTTCGGCAACGGCCACGGTCTGCCGTCCGACAAGGCGCTGGTTTATATCGGCTCGGCCGACATGATGCCGAGAAACCTCGATCGCCGTGTCGAAACAATGGTTCCGTTGACAAATCCGACCGTTCACGAGCAGGTCTTGTCACAGATTATGCTCGGCAACGTGATTGACAATCAACAAAGCTACGAGATATTGCCCGACGGTACGTCGCGTCGCATGGAAGTGCGCAGGGGCGAAGAACCGTTCAATGCGCAGCAGTATTTCATGACCAATCCGAGCCTGTCAGGCCGTGGTGAAGCTCTGAAGTCCAGTGCGCCGAAGCTGATCGCCGGCCTGCTCGAAGGCCGCAACAACAAGTAATACTGGACCTAAATGGTTGAATCTGAAGCCCAGGGGCGCCTTCCGGGGATCGCCCCGGTCTCCGTTGTCGATATTGGATCGAATTCGATCCGTCTTGTCGTCTACGAAGGCATGTCCCGTTCGCCCACCGTCCTCTTCAATGAAAAGGTCCTCTGCGGCCTCGGCAAGGGTGTCGCCCTTACCGGCAAGATGGATGAAGACAGCGTCGCGCGGGCTCTGGCGGCGCTGCACCGTTTCAAGGCTCTATCCGACCAGGCGCGCGCCGCCACCATGTATGTGCTGGCAACGGCGGCCGCGCGCGAGGCAAGCAACGGTCCCGATTTCATCCATCAGGCAGAAACCATCCTGAACCGCAAGGTCCGCGTGCTCTCGGGTGAGGAGGAGGCGAAATTCGCTTCGCTCGGCATCATCAGCGGTTTCTACAATCCTGACGGCATCGCCGGCGATCTCGGCGGCGGCTCGCTGGAACTGATCGATATCAAGGGCAAGGAGTTCGGCAAGGGCATCACGCTGCCGCTAGGCGGCCTGCGCCTGTCGGAATATGCCGGCGGTTCGCTCTCCAAGGCCCAGACCTTTGCCCGCAAGCAACTGAAGACGGCAAAGCTGTTGTCGAAAGGCGAGGGCCGCACCTTCTACGCCGTCGGTGGCACCTGGCGAAACATTGCCAAGCTGCACATGGAAATCACCCATTATCCGCTGCATATGATGCAGGGTTATGAGGTGTCTTTCGAAGCGATGATGCTGTTCCTCGAACAGCTGACCGCGCGCGATTCCCGGGAGCCGGCGCTGCAGGTTGTTTCCAAACACCGTCGTTCGCTGCTGCCCTTCGGCGCTATCGCCATGAAAGAAGTCCTGAGCGCGATGAAGCCGTCGGTGATTTCCTTCTCGGCGCAGGGTGTGCGCGAGGGATATCTTTATTCGCTGTTGTCGGAGTCCGAACGCCGCCTGGATCCGCTGCTTGCCGCGGCCGGCGAACTGGCGATCCTGCGTGCGCGTTCGCCGGAGCATGCCCGCGAGCTCGCGGAATGGACCGGCCGCATGATGCCCCTTTTCGGCATCCAGGAAACCGACGAGGAAAGCCGCTACCGTCAGGCCGCCTGTCTGCTGGCCGATATCAGCTGGCGCGCCCATCCTGACTATCGCGGCCTGCAGGCGCTGAACGTCATCGCCCACTCTTCCTTCGTCGGCATCAGTCATCCCGGCCGCGCTTTCATTGCGCTTTCCAACTATTACCGTTTCGAAGGCCTGCATGACGACGGCGCCACCGGCCCGCTGGCGCAGATCGCCACGCCGCAGCTCATCGAGCGCGCCAAGCTGCTCGGTGGCATGCTGCGCGTCGTCTACCTCTTCTCGGCCTCGATGCCCGGCATCGTCAAGAACCTGACCTTCCGCAAATCCTCGAACCCGGACCTCGACCTCGAATTCGTCGTGCCTCCGGAGTATCGCGACTTCGCCGGCGAACGCCTGGACGGCCGCCTGCAGCAGCTGTCGAGACTGACGAACAAGCGCTTGGCGTTTCGGTTCGAATAGGTCTGATTTGCGGCCGTTGTGCCGAGCAGGCCCCCTCTGGCCTGCCGGCCATCTCCCCCCAGGTGGGGAGATCACAAGTGGCATGACCTTCCCGCATCTTGAACGTCAAGCCGAGTTGAATCGCTGATTGTTTGGGGAAGCCCTTGCGCCCAGCCAATCTCCCCACCTGTGGGGGAGATGCCCGGCAGGGCAGAGGGGGGCACACACGGCACAGCGTCAACGAAAAAGGCGGCGCCTGCGCACCGCCCTCTCTATCTCACATCACGCTCGAATTACTTCGCGTTCAGGAACTCGCCAACCTCGATCAGGCTGAACTCGTTATTGTCGGCCTTGTCGGCGGCGCGGCCGGCCGAAAAGGGCAGGTTGTTGTCGTTGCCGATGATGATGTGTGTGGCGTCGACGCGGTCGACGTTTTCGATCGTCACGAACGGCATGTCGTAGGCGCCGTCCTTGCTGCCGGCCCTCTTCTTGTTGTCGGGGTCGTGGATGTTGAGGAGGTCGATATAGCCGATCTTGCGGACGGACTTGCCGACATTGGCATCGTTGAACTCGATCTTGTAGACGCGCTTCAGCACGGCCGGAGCTTCGAAGCAATCCGGCTTCGGCTGCTTCGGATCGGCGCAGGCCTTGTCTGCCGTGCCGGCGCCGTTATCGCGCTCGATGACGAGAGCGGTCGTGTCGTCGAGCATGTTGAAGTCGCCGATCGACACACCCTTGTCTTCGAACGGATAGAACCAGCTGCGGCCGGTCCACTTCTTCGACGCGACGTCGAATTCGATGACGCGAATGGCGGTGTGGCCGTCGATGGTTTCCACCGTGCCGTCATCCTTGTAGATGGCGCCTTCGAGCAGGCCGTAGAGCTTGGCGCCGTCCTTGGACATGGCAAGGCCCTCGAAGCCGCCGGAGCGCTTCAGATTAAAGACCGGCATCTTGGCGGCCGGGTTGGCCGGAACCGAGAGAAGCGGATTGTCGGGCGAAAGCACCGGCTTGCCGTCGAGCGTCGTCGGGATGACGTCGGTGAGGCGGCCTGACATGTCGAACTTCAGGATGTAGGGACCGAATTCGTCGCCGAGCCAAAAGCCGTCGGCAACCGGCTGGATCGATTCGATGTCGAAGTCGGCGCCGGTGAGATAACGCGTGCCGGTGCCTTCGAGAACGATCGGGAACGGAGCGATCTTGTTCGGATCGGAGAGAAAGAGGTTCTTGACGACTTCAGCCTTGTTGCCGGCCCAGTCGAACTTCATCTGGTGCAGGAAGAGCATGGAGTCCGACGAATTGGACTTCGAGCCGAAACCGTTGTCGGAGAGCGTCCAGAAAGTGCCGTCGGCCATCGTCTTGACGCCGGAGAAACCCTGGATCGGCTGGCCGTCGAAGGGAAGCTTCAGATCGGTGACGCGGGCGCCGTCCTTACCGGGGACGGTGCCGAGCGCTTCAGTGCGCTTGCGGTCCGGCGTCGTAAACTTGCCGGAATGCTTGAGGAATTCGGGGGCATCGGCCGGCGCCGGAACCATGGTATTGGCGGGCAGGATCGCCTGGCCGGCGAGCTTGGCCGGGAACTGCTGCTGGTCGGCCGAAGCGGAGCCCGCGACCAGGATCAAAAGCGATACGGAAGCAATAAGGACGTTCTTCATAATATCCCCGTGGAGCGGATTGCAAAGGCCTTCCGCTTAGCAGGGCTTCCGTGTCAGCGAATTGACGGTTGGGTGAAGCTTTGGTGACGTGAGGTCAAGACCGTGCTCAGCCGTGCAGAATGACCGCCGGCGTGTTCAGCACGGTGACCGCGCGCGAGGAAAGCGCCATGACGCCGAGTGCCTGGCCGCGCCCCTTGACGGCATGGGTGCCGAGATCCTCGCAAGTGATGTCGTAGGGAAAATCCATGCGCCGGGCAAGCTCGCTGGAGATCAGCACCGATCGGTTCAGACTGCGGCAGAGCGTCTCCAGCCGGGCGGTGGTGTTCACCGTATCGCCGAAATAGCTGATCTTGTGATGGTCGACGCCGATTTCGGCAGTGATGATCTCGCCGCCATGGAGGGCGGCGCGGAGCTTCGGCACCTGCCCGTAATTCTTTCGCCAGCCAGCGGCATTGGCGTCGATATCGGCGAGGATATCGAAGATGCAGCGCACGCAACGCGCATCCTTGACGCCGCGGGCAAGTGGCCAGGTGATGATCGCAGCATCGCCGACATAGTCGTTGATCATGCCCTTGTGACGCCTGACGGGCTCGGCGAAGGTCGCAAACAGCGAGCTCAGCAGTTGTTGCGCCCTGAGGTCGCCGTGCTTTTCGGCAAAAGCCGTCGAATCGACGAGGTCGATGAACAGGAAGACGCGCTCCTCCCTGACCGGATTGCGGTAGCGGCTGATGAGCATGCTGAGGAAAACTTCACGACCAAGCAGTTCCCGCACGCGCAAGACGAAGATCAACATCGTGCAGACCGCAAGCGCATAGAGGAAGACCTCGAACGGCATGATGACGAGGTCGAGGAGCGACACCGGCTTCACCATGCCGAGCCACCAAAGCAGCAGGCCGGCGCAGGCAAAGCCGATGCTCATCAGGATTTCGTAGATCAGCAGCTCGGTGACGATGAAGGCGAAAGTCGGCAGCTTCTGGATGCGCCTGTAGAGTGCTCGAAACAGCACCTTGCGCTCGAAAGCGAGGATCGGCATGCCGATGAAGAGCGCGAAGATCGCCCCGACGATCGGCGTCTGATTGGAATAGAACATCAGATCATAGATGACGCCGCTGGCCGCAAGGACGATCGTGATCAGGATCCAATTCTGTGTCGGAGATATTTCCCGCATGCCGCCTCTGCGCCGTGATGTTTCTTCCCGCCATTGTTTCAGGCCGGAAAAAACCGTCAAGCGAATTCGAAATTACAGCGCCGCTGTAGCACTTTGAATGACTGCATCACGCCTTAAATCGATGCCGATTTAAGGCGTGATGCAGTCGCCTCAGAGGCTGACGGTTTCGACCTTCCGGTCGACGAAGCGCAGAGCGATCGCGCCTTGGATCAATTGCAGTGCCGGCTCGCCGAAAAGATCGCGCCGCCAGCCGTGCAGGGCAGCGACTTCGGCCTTCTCGCCCTCGGCGGCGATCCTGTCGAGATCTTCGCTATTGGCGATCACCTTCGGCGCCACGCCGTGTTTTTCCGAAATCAGCTTCAGCAGAACCTTCAACAATTCAACGGCAGCAGCGGCCCCTTCGGGCGCCTGCGCCTGGCGTGGCACATGCGGCATATCGGCCTTCGGAAGAGCAAGAGCGGTGTTGACGGCCTCGATAACCGCGGCGCCGGAAGTCGAGCGCTCCCAACCCTTCGGAATGGTGCGCAGACGGCCGAGCGCCTCGGTATCCTTGGGCTGTTGCTGGGCGATCTCGTAGATCGCATCATCCTTCAGCACCCGCGAACGCGGCACGTTGCGGGCCCGCGCCTCGCGTTCGCGCCATGCGGCGACATATTTCAGGATCGCCAGCTCCTGCGGCTTGCGCAGACGCATCTTCAGGCGCTGCCAGGCATCGTCTGGATGCATGTCGTAGGTTTCGCGCGACTCGAGAACGTCCATTTCCTCGGAGAGCCAAGAGGTGCGGCCTTCGCGTTCGAGTTCCGCCTTCAGCGACAGGTAGACGTCGCGCAGGTGGGTGACGTCGGCCAGCGCATAATCCAGCTGTTTGTCCGAGAGCGGCCGGCGGCTCCAGTCAGTGAAGCGCGACGACTTGTCGATATGGACGTTCTTGATGCGGCTGACCAACTGGTCATAGGAGACGCTGTCGCCGAAGCCGCAGACCATTGCGGCGACCTGCGTGTCGAAGATCGGATGCGGAATGAGATTGCCGCGATTGAAGATGATTTCGATGTCCTGGCGGGCTGCATGAAAGACCTTCAGCACCTTCGTATCGGCCATCAGCTCGAAGAAGGGGGCGAGATCGATGCCCTTGGCCAGCGGGTCGACGAGGACTTCCGTCGTCGGGCTTGCCATTTGGATCAGGCAGAGCTCCGGCCAGAAAGTCGTTTCGCGCAGGAATTCGGTGTCGATGGTGATGAAGTCGGACTTGGCCAGCTCTTTGCAGGCGGCCGCCAAATCGGCGGTGGTTTCGATCATATCATTTCATTCGCAAGGAAAAGGTCGGTTAAACCTTCCTTCTCCTTTCGGTTCGATATGTCAATACAACAGCATACGCTTCGAGCATTGCTGGCTAAGAATCACGTCCAAACTGAGGCACGGCGGCAATCGCGGTGAAAGTGCAGGCTTTCTCAGCTTACCCTGAGATAGCTCGTCATTCCCGTCTTCTGGTGCTCGATGATATGGCAATGCAGCAGCCAGTCGCCGGGATTGTCGGCGACGAAGGCAAGCTGCACTTTCTCGTCCGGCTGAATGAGATAGGTATCGGAGGTGAGCGGCATCACCTTCCGCGTCGAGGAGGAGATCACCGTGAAGCTCATCCCATGCAGATGGATCGGATGGGCATGCGGCGTGGTATTCTCCAGATTGAAGACATAGCTCTTGCCGAGCTTCAATTCCGCAAGCGGCGCCGTCGGATCAGGCGTGTCGCCCGGCCACGGCATCTTGTTGATGGCCCAGAAACTGTAGCCGAGCGTGCCGCAGATGCTTTCGGCGCTAGCATTCTCGGCAGTGGCGCTCAGCACCAGTGGGATCTGCTCGGCAGCGGTTAGATCGGCCTTCGGGACGGGGTTGTCGACAAGCGGCCCAAGATCGCCGATGGCGCGCTTCAACGACGATCCGATCGCGCGCAGGCTGGCGATCGTCTTCGGCGCCGTGCCGCGGATATCCTCCAGCGTCGCGACTGCGCCTTCACCATCAGGCATGCGCACGGCAAGATCGAGCCTTTGACCCGGTCCGATCTGCAGGAGGTCGAGGGAAAAACGCTTCGGCACCGGATTGCCGTCGATCGCAATCACGGTGGCGTCGGCGCCTTCCATCTTCAGCGAGAAGATCCGCGTCACGTCGGTGACGGCAATGCGCAGCCGCACCAGCCCGCCGGCCGGCGCGTCATATCGCGGCTCCTGGTGCCAGTTGGCGGTGCGCACCGTGCCGTAGGTGCCGGTCTTGGCAGCGTCGCGCGGCCGGAAGGGGGCGATGAATTGTCCCTTGCCGCCGAGCCGCCAGTCGCGCAGGTTCAGCACCACCTCGGTATCGAATTGCGGATCGGCCGGATCTTCGACGACGATGACGCCTGTCATCCCATGCCCCATCTGCGTCAGCGTGTTGCAATGCGGATGGTACCAGAAGGTGCCGGCATCGGGCGGCGTGAAGGCATAGTCGAAGCTGTCGCCGGTATAGACGTAAGGCTGCGTCATGAACGGCACGCCGTCCATGCGGTTGTCGATGCGAAGCCCGTGCCAGTGGATCGTCGTCGGTTCGTCGAGCCCGTTTTTCAGACGCGCCGCATAAGGCTGCCCCTTCCTCATCCTGAGAATCGGCGGCATGCCGTCATGGCCCCAGCTCATGATATCCCTGGTCGGTCCTGCCGCAGTCAGCATGGCTTCGGTCTTCACCGCCGTCAGCTGCTGCGGCTCGGGAGCCGCCTCGGCAAACCCGAATTTGCCGGCAATGCCGATGCCGACGCCATAAGCGCCCGCAACGGCGGATGCCTTCAAAAGGTTGCGTCGGCTAAGGAGAGGCATGCGGATGCTCCACGGTGAGAATGCCGATCCTTTTAAAGTTGACCGGCGGCTTCAGCAATACGGGAAGCGCGGCCAAACTGCCGCAGCATACCGGTCGCAGCCTCGCCATAAACGCGTGTCAAACGCTCGGCCGCGCGCGCCAAGCCTTGACAAATCGGAGCGTCCATGCGCTTTTCCGCCCGATTTTCTTGTCGGCGCTTGAGGGTCTTGGAACCCTTGCTGCCGTCTTAAGCCACATGCCAGGATTTGAGATCATGCATCGCTATCGCAGCCACACATGCGCCGCCCTCCGCAAGTCGGATGTCGGCTCGACCGTCCGTATCTCCGGCTGGGTTCACCGCGTTCGCGACCATGGCGGCGTTCTCTTCATCGATCTTCGCGACCATTACGGCATCACCCAGGTCGTTGCCGATCCCGATAGCCCGGCCTTCAAGATGGCGGAAACCGTGCGTGGCGAATGGGTCATCCGCATTGATGGCCTCGTCAAGGCCCGCACCGAAGACACCGTCAACAAGACCATGGCGACCGGCGAGATCGAGCTTTACGCACAGGAGATCGAAGTCCTCTCCGCCGCCAAGGAATTGCCGCTGCCGGTCTTCGGCGAGCCGGACTATCCCGAAGACGTCCGCCTGAAGTATCGTTTCCTCGATCTTCGCCGCGAAACGCTGCACAAGAACATCGTCAAGCGCACCCAGGTCATCTCGGCCATGCGCCGCGAAATGGGCAATGTCGGCTTTACCGAATATACGACCCCGATCCTGACGGCCTCCTCGCCGGAAGGCGCGCGCGACTTCCTCGTGCCGTCGCGCATCCATCCCGGCACTTTCTATGCCTTGCCGCAGGCGCCGCAGCTGTACAAGCAGCTGCTGATGGTTGCCGGCTTCGACCGCTACTTCCAGATCGCGCCCTGCTTCCGCGACGAAGACCCGCGTGCTGATCGCCTGCCGGGCGAATTCTACCAGCTCGACCTGGAAATGAGCTTCGTCACCCAGGAAGACGTCTGGGACACGATGGGTCCGCTGATGACCTCGATCTTCGAGGAATTCGCCGAAGGCAAGCCGGTCACCAAGGAATGGCCGCGCATCCCCTATGACGAGGCGATCCGCAAATATGGCTCCGACAAGCCCGATCTGCGCAACCCGATCGTCATGGAAGCGGTCACCGAACATTTCGCCGGCTCCGGCTTCAAGGTTTTCGCAGGCATGATCGCCTCCAACCCGAAGGTCGAGATCTGGGCGATTCCGGCCAAGACCGGTGGTTCCAGAGCGTTCTGCGATCGCATGAATGCCTGGGCGCAGTCGACGGGTCAGCCTGGCCTCGGTTACATCTTCTGGCGCAAGGAAGGTGACAAGCTCGAGGGCGCCGGCCCGCTGGCAAAGAACATCGGCGAGGAGCGCACCGACGCGATCCGGACCCAGCTCGGCCTCGATGACGGTGACGCCTGCTTCTTCGTTGCAGGCGATCCGGCGAAGTTCTACAAGTTTGCCGGTGAAGCCCGCACCAAGGCCGGCGAAGAGCTGAACCTTGTCGATCGCGACCGTTTCGAACTCTGCTGGATCGTCGACTTCCCGTTCTTCGAATGGAGCGAGGAAGAAAAGAAGGTCGATTTCGCCCACAATCCATTCTCGATGCCGCAGGGCGGCCTCGACGCGCTTCAGAACCAGGATCCGCTGACCATCAAGGCGTTCCAGTACGACGCCGTCTGCAACGGCTTCGAAATCGCCTCGGGCTCGATCCGTAACCAGTCACCGGAAACCATGGTCGCCGCCTTCGAGAAGGTCGGCCTCAGCCAGCAGGATGTCGAGGATCGTTTCGGCGGCCTCTACCGCGCCTTCCAGTATGGCGCCCCCCCGCATGGTGGCGCCGCCTTCGGTATCGACCGTATCGTCATGCTGCTCGTCGGCGCGAAGAACCTGCGCGAAATCTCGCTCTTCCCGATGAACCAGCAGGCCCAGGACCTGCTGATGGGCGCGCCGAGCCCGGCAGCGCCGACGCAGCTGCGCGAGCTGTCGATCCGGCCGATCCCGCCCGTCAAGAAAGATTGAGATCGCCTGATCCCGAATGCAAAAGCCCGGCAAATCGCCGGGCTTTTCTGTTGGTTTGGTCACTCACAATGCCGCGTAGATCGCCTCGCGAAGATCGACCGTGAATTTTCCCCACATGCCTTCAAGCGTCGTGTTGGTCAGCGCAACGACGGTCAACCCGTTGACCGGATCGATGAACCAGCTATGGCCGTAGACGCCGCCCCATTTCAACGTGCCGGTGGGGAAGGGGACGCCTGCCTCGGCCGGATTGGTGATGACCGACCAGCCGAAGCCAAAGCCGGAGCCGGGTTCGTGCTGCTGGCGACGCCCGTCGGCCTGGTCCGTCATCATCATCCCTACGGTTTCAGTCGAGAGCAGCGGTGCGCCACCCCTACGGATGGTTTCGAGTATGGCCAGGATATTACCCGCCGTTCCCGCCATGCCGGCGCCGCCGGAATGATAGGAGGCGGGGTCGAAGATGCGGTTCGGCGCAAAGCGGATCGGACCCATCAGCGACATCACCAGCGCAGTCTCGCCCATCAGCGCCGGTTCGGGTGAAGCGTTCATATAGGCCGCTGCAAGCCGGCTGCGGTCGCGAACCGAAAACGCGGTATCGGCAAGGCCAAGCGGTTTCGTCACCAGTTCGGCGACGGCCGCGCCCAGCGGCACGCCTGTTTCCGCCTCGATGACGCCGCCCAGAACATCCATGGCGACGGAATATTGCCAGTCGCTGCCCGGCGCGAAGCGCAGCGGTGCGCTTGCGATCCGCCGCAGGTTCTCGGCCAGCGGCAGCCCGGGTTTGTCGAGGCCGTCGGAAACGCCGGCGCGGGTATAAGAATCGTCCTCTTCGAAGAAGCTGTAGCTGAGGCCCGACGTATGGGTCAGCAGGTGGCGGATGCGAATGGTTGCTTCACTGCCGTCAGGCAGCCTCGGCCGGAAGTCCGGCAGCCATCTCGTCACCGGGTCGTCGAGCCCGATTCTTCCCTGCTCGACGAGCCGCATTGCGGCGATGGTGACGATCGGCTTGGTGATGGAGGCAAGCCTGAAGATGGTGTCTTCGCGCATCGCCAGACCGCTTTCGCGGTCGGCAAGGCCGGCGGCACGGTGATGGACGATCTCTCCGTCGCGGGCGATAAGCACCACCGTTCCCACAAGCCGTTTGTCGTCGAAAGCACTTGTGATGGCCGCATCGACCGCTGCCGCAAGAGACGGATTCGTGTCGGCGTCTGCCATATCCAGGGGAAGACTCATCAGATTAAACCTTCTATAATCACAATGACCGTTCCTGAATATAGAAAACCACTTCGAATTTCTAGAGTGATCATTGTGAAAAATAGCCAAGACGTGGAAAATTCGATCACCCGCCGCCGCGGCCGTCCGCCGGCCTTCGACCGCGAGACCGTTCTCTCGGCGGCGCGCGAGACTTTCTGGGAGCATGGATATGAGGGTGCCTCGATCGCCGATCTCACTGCCGCCATGGGTATCACGCCGCAAAGCCTCTATGCCGCCTTCAACTCGAAGGCCGATCTCTACCGCGCCGCGCTGGAGCAATACCGAGGGCTGGGCGCCGACACTTTTTCCGCGCTCGGCGAGCCGATCGACACCGTCTCCGCCTTCGAGGGCATATTGCGGGGCTCGGCTGAGATTTTCTCGGCGCCGGAGCATCCGAAAGGCTGCATGATCTCGACGGCCGTGCTGAACTGCGCCAGCGAGAACGAGGTGATCGCCGACCATGTCGCAGCGCTGCGCCGTCGCTCGCTGGACGCTTTCACGGCAAGGATCGAGCGCGGCATCCACGAGGGCGACATGAAGCCACAGACGACTCCCCGCGCGCTGGCACGGTTCCTCGGCGCCATCATTCAGGGCATGTCGGTGCAGGCGAGGGATGGCGCATCGCTAGAGGAGTTGCTTGATATCGCAGTCCTCGCCATCGCCGAGGTCGCCCGTCATCGCGCCTGAAAACAAAAAGGCCCGGCAGTACCGAACTGCCGGGCCTGTTCGTCGCAAGAGCGAAGCAATCAATCGTTGGCGGTAACCTTGACGCCAAGCACCTGCGGCAGCGTGTTCGGAGCACCCATGGCGGCGCCCACGATCGTCGGGAACGGCACCGGCTTTTCAGGAGCGGCCTTGACGGTCAGGCTCTTCGGATCGTCGAGGAAGGTGTTGACCGCAGCCGAAATGGCGTTTTGCAGTTCCGGGATATTGAGCTGCGCCAGCATGATCGGCGTCATCGCCTTCAGCGAATCCGCCATCTGCTTGCCGGATATTTTCTGCTGTGAACCGGCATAATCGAGCGCGCGCTTGGTGATCGAGGCATCTTCGAAGCGCACCTGCGCGGCCTCGAAGGACAGCTGCTGCATCAGGCCGAGCATGGCAAGACCGAGCGCCTGCTGCGATTCTTCCTTGTTCGGGTTGGCTTCGGATTGCTTCATCGCATCCTGCAGCGACTTCACGAAGGCCATCGTGTAGCCCGAGATCTTGAAGCCAAGGTTCAGCTTGCCGATATTGGTGAAGTCGAAGGCGAATTCCGAAATGTCGATCGTGCCGGGGGCAAGTTCCCAGGCGCCCTTCATGGTGATGTCGCCCTGGATGTGCTGCAGGGCCAGCTTTTCGATCGCGTCCTTGCTCTGCGGATCCTCTGCCTTGGTGAGATCGGCCTTCATGCTTTTGAAGGCGCCGTCGAAATCGAAGCCGGATTCGTCTTCGCGCAGCGTCAGGTTGACGTCGCTTTCGAGCACCGAGAACAATTCCGCCCCATCCTTGACCACCTTCAGCGGGCCGGTATGGGCAGTTTCGTAGAGCATCATGGTATCGAGCGTGTCGCCTCCCGGCGTTGCCGGGATCGAGATGCCGCCGAGCGTCAGCTCCTGCGCCGTGACCGTGACGCCGTCTTTCGTGGTGTTGATATCGGGGAAGGCGGCCTCTTCGATGTAATAGCCGCCATCCTCGTCTTCTTCGACGCCGGAAAGAGTGACTTCGCCAACGGCCAGGCTTTCGCCACCGGCCGATTTGACGCTGACATTCTTCAGCGTCGCGGTCGTGCCGTCGATATCGACGCTGTCAGCCGAAATCGTTCCGCCTTGTGCGGCATAGGCGGCATTGAGCTTCTTCAGCAGATCGGCGCCGTCGAGAGCGAAAGCTGAGCCGGCGAGCGAGAAAAAGGCTGCGCTCGACAGCATCAGCCGCGTTGTCCGGTAAAAGTTCATGGGGTGATTCCTCTGGTGGCGTGGTGGCGGTTGGAAATCTGCAGTGACGCTACTACGGATTCGGCCTGCTTTATATTTGCCGACCTCTAAATTTTTGTTGAGAGGAACGGCAAACGAAGTCCAAATTGCGGCGGAACGTTTGTCGCGTCCTTTGATGCCAGTCCCAAGACTTCATCCACAGCCGTAATGGCCTGGATTCCTTGCCCGCAGGCCGCTTCTGAGCTAGGCAGGACCTATGGGACAACAGATTTTGCCGCCTTCAGGCGGAGACGACGATCACATCCAGCCGGTCGACCTCAAGGCGGCGCTTGAGCAGCGTTACCTTGCCTATGCGTTGTCGACCATCATGCATCGCGCCTTGCCTGACGTGCGCGACGGGCTGAAGCCTGTCCATCGCCGTATCGTCTACGCGATGAACGAGATGGGGCTGAGGCCGAACTCGGCCTTCAGGAAATGCGCCAAGATCGTCGGCGAGGTGATGGGTAACTACCATCCGCACGGCGACCAGTCGATTTACGATGCGCTTGCCCGTCTCGCCCAGGACTTCTCGCAACGCTACACGCTGGTCAACGGCCAGGGCAATTTCGGCAATATCGACGGCGATAGCCCCGCCGCCATGCGTTACACCGAATCGAAGATGACGGCGGTTTCCGAACTGCTGCTCGAAGGCATCGATCAGGATGCCGTCGATTTCCGCGACACTTACGACGAATCGAATTCCGAGCCGGTCGTCCTTCCCGGCGCCTTTCCGAACCTGCTCGCCAACGGCTCCTCCGGCATCGCCGTCGGCATGGCGACCTCGATCCCGTCGCACAATGCTCACGAGCTTTGCGACGCCGCCCTGCATCTGATTAAACATCCCGATGCGACCGTCGAAAAGCTCGTCGAATTCATTCCCGGCCCGGATTTCCCCACCGGCGGCATCATCATCGACAACCGCGACAGCATCATCGAGAGCTACCGCACCGGCCGCGGCGGTTTCCGCGTGCGGGCAAAATGGCAGACGGAAGATCTTGGCCGTGGCGGCTACCAGATCGTCATCACCGAAATTCCCTTCCAGGTGCAGAAATCGCGGCTGATCGAGAAGATCGCCGAGCTGCTGATCGCCCGTAAGCTGCCGCTGCTGGAAGATATCCGCGACGAATCGGCCGAGGACATTCGTGTCGTGCTGGTGCCTAAGACCCGCAGCGTCGATCCGACGATCCTGATGGAATCGATGTTCAAGCTGACGGAGCTCGAAAGCCGCTTCCCGCTCAACATGAACGTGCTCTCCATGGGCCGCATCCCGCGGGTCATGGCGCTGAACGAGGTGTTGAAGGAGTGGCTGGACCACCGCCGCGAAGTTCTGCAGCGCCGCTCGCGCTTCCGTCTGGCGGCAATCGACAGACGCCTCGAAATCCTCAGCGGCCTGCTGGTCGCCTACCTCAACATCGATGAGGTCATCCGCATCATCCGCGAGGAGGACGAGCCGAAGCCGGTGATGATGGCGCGCTGGGATCTCACCGACAATCAGGTCGAGGCGATCCTCAATATGCGGTTGCGCGCCTTGCGCAAGCTGGAAGAGTTCGAGATCCGCAAGGAATTCGGCGAACTCACCAAGGAGAAGGGCGAGATCGAGGCGTTGCTTTCCTCCGACGACAAGCAGTGGCAGACGGTCGCCTGGGAAATCGGCGAAGTGAAGAAGAAATTCGCCAAGGCGACCGAGGTCGGCCGCCGCCGCACCCAGTTTGCCGACGCGCCCGAGACCGATGAGGAAGCAATTCAGCAGGCGATGATCGAGAAGGAACCGATCACCGTCGTCATTTCCGAAAAGGGCTGGATCCGCGCGTTGAAGGGCCATATCGCCGATACGGCGGCGCTGACCTTCAAGGAAGGCGACGGCTTGAGGATCGCCTTCCCGGCGCAGACGACGGACAAGATCCTGATCGTCACCACCGGCGGCAAGGCCTTCACGCTCGGTGGCGACAAGCTGCCGGGCGGCCGCGGTCACGGCGAGCCGCTGCGCATCATCGTCGATATGGATAACGACCAGGCGGTGCTGACCGCTTTCGTCCATGATCCCTCGCGCAAGCAGCTGATTGTCTCGACCGCCGGCAACGGCTTCGTCGTTCCGGAGGCCGAGCTGGTCGCCAATACCCGCAAGGGCAAGCAGATCATGAACGTCGCGCTGCCCGAGGAAACGCAGTTGCTCGTGCCCGTCAGCGGCGACCATGTCGCCGTTGTCGGCGAAAATCGCAAGCTGCTGGTCTTCCCCTTAGCGCAAGTGCCGGAAATGTCGCGCGGCAAGGGCGTGCGTCTGCAGCGCTACAAGGATGGCGGCATTTCCGATGTCCGCTGCTTCGCGATATCAGACGGCCTCGTCTGGGAAGACAGCGCCGGCCGCACGTTCACGAAGAACAAGGACGAACTTGCCGAATGGTTGGCCGACCGCGCCACTGCCGGTCGCACCGTGCCCAAGGGCTTCCCGCGCAGCGGCAAATTCGCCGGCTGAGGCCTAAAAATTCCGCGCCCGACTCTTGGCGGGCGCGACAATTCCTCTATTTCACTCCTGTTACCAAAAATATGAACAGGCCGGCTCCGAAGGCGGACGGAATGGCCGTGGCCCGTGCGCTTGGGGAAAGTGCGCGCGCCATTAACGGAGGAAAATTGATGCCCGCCAGCACCATCAAATTGCATGTCAGCCACACCTACAAAGCGCCGCCCGCTGTCGTCTACGACGCCTGGCTCAACCCCGAAATCGCCCGCCGCTTCTTGTTTGCGACCGATGACGGTCATGTCATTCGCGCCGATATCGATCCGCGTGTCGGCGGCCGTTTCTTCGTCGTCGACCGCCGCCCGACCGGCGACGCTTTTCATCAGGGCGTTTTCCTGGAATTGAAGCGCCCGCAGCGCATGGTCTTCAGCTTTTCCGTCGAGGAGCATGATCACAATTGCGACCGCGTCGAGATCGACATCGAGCCTCTCGACGGCGGCAGTCGTCTGACGCTGACCCATGAAATGTGCGCCGAATGGGCCGAACAGGAGGAAAAGACCAGGAAGGGCTGGGCTCATGTGGTCGAGGGGCTTGGCAGGGAACTGGAGCAGCAGCAGTTCAAGGCGACGGGTTGAGCGGTATGGAGAAATCCCGCAGGAAGCGGGTCGCACCTTCTTCGTCGATCTCGCCGGCGGCGACGGCAAGAACGAAAGCGTAGAGATTGGCATCGGTCGTTTCGATCTCGTAGCCGTTTTCGAGAAGGAACACACCGGCGGTTACGATCGCGATCCGCTTTTTACCGTCGACGAATGCGTGGTTGCGGGCAAGGCCGAAAAGATAGGCGGCGGCGAGTTCGATGACGTCGTCGCAGCCGTAATTTGCCTTGTGCATCGGCCGGCCGAGAGCCGATTCCAGCGCGCCTTCGTTACGCAGTCCTGCGAGACCGCCGAAGCGCTCGATCTGCATTTTCTGCAGGCTCTCCACCAATGGTCTCGTTAGGAATTTGAAGGCCATTATTCGGCCAGCTTTTTCAAGGCGACCTTATACTTGTCCATGAAATATCGCGCCGCCTCGAGTTGACGAGACAAATCCTCATCGGCCGGCTTCAAAGTGATGCCGCCGTTTTCCATCTGCAATTCCAATGAATCGCCGGCCTTCAATCCAAGGCGGTCGAGGGTTTCCTTAGGGATGATAACACCCTCGGAATTTCCGATCTTGCGGATTGTGACGTTCATCGCTTTGTCCTCTGTGGTAACGGAGTTATAACATGAGGTCGAGCAGACGACAATGTCTTAACCCGCCATTTGCCTGATGCTTCTTCTTTGCACCATCCAGACGGAATGCGCTGCGATCGCCATCACCAGGATGCCGCCACCGATCAGCGTCATCGGCGCCGGCGTTTCCGCAAAGATCAGCCAGACCCAGATCGGTGCGAGCACGGTTTCGAGCAGGTAGAACATGCCCACCTCCGGCGCGGAGAGGTAACGCGGCCCGGTCGCCAGACACCAGAGGGCAAGCGGCATCATGACCGCGCCGTTAAAGAGGATCCAGGCCGGATGCTCGATCGAAAAACTGCCTGCCGGCATGATTAAGATCAGGCCGACCGCCGCCGGCAGCACCGTCGAAAGCAGCGAGACAAAGCCCATCTCCCGGCGGGATGCGCGGCTGATGGTGATGGCGGCGGCAATGATGAAGGCGGTAAGCAGCGCCATGATATCGCCGAAGAGATGGCCCCCCGAAAGCCCGTCCCGCACGATCAGGCCGACGCCGAAGATCATCGCCGCCATGGCGATCAGCGTTGCCAGCGCCGGCCGCTCCTTGAGGAAAATCCAGGAAAGAAGCGCGGCGAACATCGGATTGAAGGCGACGATGAAAACGACATTGGCCGTCGAGGTGTTGAAAACGGCGAGAAGGAAGACCACCGTCGTCAGGCCGTAGAGCAAACCGGTGACGAGGCCCGGCCAGCCCGGCACCAGCAGAGGCCAGCGCCCATTGGCGATCCTGAGCACTGCGGCGACCAGAAGCGTCACGCCAAGGGTCGCGATACTTCTCGCGGCCAGGATCGACCACAGCTCGCCGTCGGCGAGCCTCATCAGCGGGATATCCACGGAAAGCGCCAGCCCGCCGATCGACGTCAGCAGCAGGCCCTTCCGATGGTCGGAAAGAGCGGTGGGGAACATTCAGTCGTGGGTGCTCTCGGGCATGGATGAGGGATCGAAGCGTTCCCAGCCGCGCGGGGTCAGATGCTCCTGCGGCTGGAAGCGGGTCTTGTAGTCCATTTTCCGCGACCCTTGAACCCAGTAACCGAGGTAGACATGCGGCAGTCCCAGCGCTTTCGTGCGCCTGACATGATCGAGAATCATGAAGGTGCCGAGCGAACGCCGCTCAAGCGCCGGATTAAAATAGGAATAGACCATCGACAACCCGTCGCTCATCGTGTCGGTCAGCGCAGCGCCAAGCAGCTCGCCCTTCGGGCGCTGCTCCAGTCCCGAGCCTTCCTCACGCAGGCGATATTCGATGATTCTCGTATTCACATGCGTGTCTTCCACCATGATTGCATAGTCGAGCACGGTCATGTCGGACATGCCGCCCTGCTGGTGGCGAAAATCGAGATAGCGTCGGAAGAGCGAATATTGCTCGCTGGAAGGCTGGGCTGCGAATTCGGTGGCGATGACGTCGGAATTAGCGGCAAGCACCCGCTTCATCGATTTCGTCGGTTCGAATTCCTGAGCGAGAATTCGCACGGAAACACAGGCGCGACAGGATTCGCAGGCCGGGCGATAAGCGATGTTCTGCGAGCGGCGAAAACCGCCCTGCGTCAGGATGTCGTTCATCTCGGCGGCGCGCGGGCCAACCAGATGGGTGAACACCTTGCGCTCCATCTCATGCGGCAGGTACGGACACGCAGCCGGAGCCGTCAGATAAAACTGCGGGGATGGCGTTGTCTGCGTATTCATTTGTCGCGGAAATTTCCTTGTCGAGACCGTGCCGTTTCCTGACAGCATGACCTAAGAATAAAAAACGTCAACAGCCGGGCACTTTTCGCCCTTCATATCAGTCTTCTAATTTCAGATATGGAGCGCTTGCGCCCACCGGCAAAGGGAGGGCGGAGACTTTATTTGGTCTCCGCCACGTCAGGGTTTCTCAGCTAAAGTCTCAGGCCGTGCGCACCGTCGCCGTGCCGACCAGCAGGTCGTGAACGAGACGGCTGCGTTCGATGAACAGGCCGGCAAGCAGGATGAGCGGCGTCAGTATCGAGTTGAGGATCCAGAACAGTGCCAGATGCACGATCGCTGTCATGAAATCCATCGGCCGTCCATCGACGCGTACGATCGCGATCCCCATGGCGCGCATGCCGAGCGAGGCCTGGCTCGGCCCGCCCACCGTCAGGCCGAAGTAGATACCGGCGACGATGACGAAGAGGGCAGGGTAGAGAAAGAAGCCGAGCCCCAGCGTAACGATCGACAGGAAGAACAGCACGATCGCCGCGGGAATGCAGAGCAGCGCCACGATGACGTAGTCGAGGATGAAGGCGAGGACCCGGCGGCTCAACACGCCGCTATAGGCGCGCCAGTCCTCCGGTGCGGCATAAAGCGGATTGGGGTTGTAGCTCATCTCAATCTCCTCAGGAAAAGCGATGCCGCTGATATGGTATCGGCAGGGCAAAATGCAATAATTCTAAATCAACGAGCATGATGTCGTCCGAAAACCGCGCGCACTTTTCGGCATCAAGCTCCAAATCACCGCTTTGCAAGAATTCTCGCCACTTCGACCGCGAAATAGGTGAGGACACCGTCGCAGCCCGCCCGCTTGAACGACAGCAGCGTTTCGAGCATCGCCCGCTCGCCGTCGATCCAGCCATTCGCCGCCGCGGCCTTGATCTGCGTATATTCGCCGGAAACCTGATAGGCGAAGGTCGGCAGGCCGAAGGCCTCCTTCATCCGCCAGCAGATATCGAGATAGGGCAGGCCGGGCTTGACCATCAGCATGTCGGCGCCTTCCTCGACATCGAGGGCCGCGTCGCGGATTGCCTCAGTGCCGTTGGCGGGGTCGAGATAATAGGTCTTCTTGTCGCCTTTCAGCAGCCCGCCCGTCGAGATCGCCTCGCGATAGGGGCCGTAGAAGGCGGAGGCGAATTTCGTCGCATAGCTCATGATGCCGACGCTCTGGTGGCCGGCCGCATCGAGCGCGATGCGGATCGCGCCGATGCGCCCGTCCATCATCTCCGACGGGGCGATGATGTCGGCGCCGGCATCTGCCTGCATCACGGCGGCGCGCGCGACCTGGTCGACGGTTTCGTCGTTGACGATCTCGCCGCCTCTGAGAATGCCGTCATGGCCGTGGCTGGTGAAGGGATCGAGCGCGACGTCGGTGATGATGCCGATATTGGGCACCGCCTTCTTGATCGCCGCCGTCGCCTGATTGATCAGGTTGTTGGCTTCGAGGCTGTTCGAGCCGGTCTCGTCGCGCAGTTCCATCTCGATATTCGGAAAGGTGGCGAGTGCGGGTATGCCGAGGCCGGCCGCCTCCCGCGCGGCTTCGACGGCCTTGTCGATGCTCATCCGGTTGACGCCGGGCATGGCAGCGATCGGATCGACGATGCCGGAACCCGGCACAATGAAGATCGGCCAGATCAGGTCGTCGACGGTCAGCCGGTTCTCCTGCACCAGCCGGCGTGTCCAATCCGCCTTGCGGTTGCGCCGCATGCGGCGATGGCCGGTGATGTCGTCGACGAGATGCGTCCTGTCCTGCATGATATCTGTCCCTGGCCCATTCCATTTATCGGAGCGCTCATTATCATGACGCCTGGAAAATCCAAACCGGACGATTGGCCGCGGCGGAAGAACCTCTGGCGCATGATGCCGATAATCGGAATCGATTTTTCGGGGGTATGCGCAAACTCAAAGTGATAAAGCGTTCTCCAGCGCGTCTTGTCAGACACGCGGCGTTCTTTATGAAGATGCAACCCCAAACCGATGTCTGCGCTATGGAAACCGAATCCCCGACGATACCGAAACGCACACTGGCGGATATCCTCTTCATTCTCTTCCTGAGACTGGTTGCCTTATCCTGCTTCTGGTTCGGCCTGCAATATTGGGCGATGCTCGTCGGCTATTCGCTGGTCGGCGCCGGCCGCTTCGATCTTTTGAGCCTGCCGTGGAAGGTGGCGAGCACCAGCCTCGCCGTCCTCTTCCCCGTCGCCTCCCTCGGCCTCTGGCTCACCGTCTCCTGGGGGCCGGTCATCTGGGTGCTGGCCGCCGGCGGACAAATCCTCATGTATGGCCTGCTGCCGGATATTTTCGGCCCCAACCAGCTGATCATCCTGCTGCATGTCATCGTCGCCGTGGTCTACTTGATTTTCCGCCTGCTGCTCTGGCTGGAAAAGCGCCGGCATCGCCGCCAGGTAAGTGTTGATTTACCCTGAGACAACGTGGAGTTACCGGTAAGGCTCCGTTAAGCCTGCGGTTTAAGTCGAATTTTATATGTATTCGATAGGGTCTCACTCAAGGCGGGAAGAAAACACACCGCCAAACAAACAGTGAGGCAGTTAATATGAACACGAAAATCAAGCCGCAGGCGGTATCGACCTTCCGTGACCAGCAGGACCACGACATCCGTGATCTTTACATGGAATCCCTTCATCTCGTTGAACGTCTGCACCGTCGTCTTCTCGACGTCATCAAGGACGAATTCGACCGTCAGGGTCGCAGCGACGTCAACGCCATCCAGGCGCTGCTCCTTTTCAACATCGGCAATTCCGAGCTGACCGCCGGCGAGCTGCGCTCGCGTGGCTACTATCTCGGCTCCAACGTTTCCTACAACGTCAAGAAGCTGGTCGATCTCGGCTTCATCAACCACCAGCGCTCGCGCATCGACCGCCGCTCGGTCCGCATCAGCCTGACCGAAACCGGCCAGGACATCGCCGAAACGGTGGCCAAGCTCTACGAACGCCACATCGCCTCGATCGACAAGGTCGGCGGCATCGGCACCGACGAGTTCACGCAGATGAACAAACTGCTCCAGCGTCTGGACCGTTTCTGGAACGATCAGATTTTGTATCGCCTTTAAGACCCCTGACCTCCTTCCAGGGTTGACCAAAACCGGATGCGGCCCTGCGTGTCCGGTTTTGCCGTTTGCTCTTGCGTGGCATCTTTGCAACGCATGGCAGGCAAGCGCAAAGGCCCGTATTCAAGCCGTTTTTTAGCCGTTATTAACCGGCACGCTTTACCTCGTCATATGGTTCGTTGCGTCCTGTTTCCGGCAGTCGGCAAGTCCGTCTTCCCACTGGCAACACGAATTGGCCATATTGGTGTGGCAGCGGAAGGCTTAACAACCGGCGCTTTCAATAGACCGATCAGGAATGTTCAGGCTGCCGCATCGCAATCTTGTGATGGGCAAGCGGATTTTTCGGTGCGCCGGGACAACGAATGGACTGGGATCTGCGTTAAAGCGCAGTGATATCGCAAAAGGCCGCGGGTTCTCTTTATAGCGGCATTCAGTGGTTGGGACTATGTCGAAGAAAAACGGAATTGAAGCTCTCTCGCGCCGCGCTTTCCTGGCGTCCGCGGCAACGGTTGGCGCCGGCGCGCTTGCCGCGCCGGCATTCGCGCAATCGGCGCTCGATACGCTGATCAATGCGCCGCGCCGCGGCAACTGGGACGACCAGTTTGACGCCAAGGCGGCTTCGCGCACGGCGACCGCTATGGTTTCCAACACGCCGATCCTCGGACCGCAATCGGTCGCGAGCGCGCAGCAGGCAATTATGCAGTATCAGCAGATCGCCGCAGCCGGCGGCTGGCCTGAGGTCAACCCCGGTGACCAGCGCCTCCAGCTCGGCGTCAGCTCTCCCGCCGTCCAGGCGCTGCGCCAGCGCCTTGCGATCACCGGCGATCTGCCACGCGAGGCCGGCCTCTCCAACGCCTTCGATTCCTATGTCGACGGCGCCGTCAAGCGCTTCCAGGCGCGTCACGGCCTGCCGGCCGATGGCGTTATCGGCGAATTCACGCTGAAGGCGATGAACATCCCTGCCGATGTCCGCCTGCAGCAGCTGAACACCAATGTCGTCCGTTTGCAGACCTTCCCTGAAGACTTGGGCCGCCGTCACCTGATGGTCAACATCCCTGCCGCCTATGTGGAGGCTGTTGAAGACGGCAGTGTCGCGACGCGCCACACCGCGGTTGTCGGCCGTCTCAGCCGCCCGACGCATCTCGTCAATTCGAAGATCTACGAGGTCATCCTCAATCCTTATTGGACGGCACCACGCTCGATCGTCGAGAAAGACATCATGCCGCTGATGCGCAAGGATCCGACCTATCTCGAAAAGAATGCCATCCGCCTGCTCGACGGCAAGGGCAATGAAGTCGCCCCCGAGACCATCGACTGGAACGGCGAGGCGCCGAACCTGATGTTCCGCCAGGACCCCGGCAAGACCAATGCCATGGCGTCGACGAAGATCAACTTCTACAATAAAAACGGCGAGTATATGCACGACACGCCCCAGCAGGGTCTGTTCAACAAGCTGATGCGCTTTGAATCGTCGGGCTGCGTCCGCGTTCAGAACGTGCGCGACCTGACGAACTGGCTGCTGCGCGAGACCCCCGGCTGGAACCGCCAGCAGATGGAGCAGGTGATCGCAACCGGCGTCAACACGCCGATTAAGCTAGCCGCGGAAGTTCCCGTCTATTTCGTCTATATCTCCGCCTGGGGCATGCCCGATGGCATCGTCCAGTTCCGCGACGACATCTATCAGATGGACGGCAATGCGGAGCTGGCGCTCGACACCACGGCTGGCATGGAACAGCCGGTCCAGTAAGCGGCGACCTCTGCCTCGCAATTCGAAAACCGCGCTTTTTTCGGCGCGGTTTTTTTATGGGCGGTAGAGGCACATCCTCGATGTGGTCGCTGGTATCGGCGCACCGCAGCCGCAAAAGAGCGTGAGCGCGCGCTTTGCTCAGCAAATGTCGTTCTCCGTATTGCCCTCGCCACGGCGGAAGGCTAATACCTCAGCGCATTCCAGTTGAGGAGCCCGCCCATGACCAATGCTTCCACCGAATCCTTCTTCAATCGCTCGCTTGCGGACGTCGACCCGGACATTTTCGGCGCGATCGGAAAGGAACTCGGTCGCCAACGGCACGAGATCGAACTGATCGCTTCTGAGAACATCGTTTCCCGCGCCGTGCTGGAAGCCCAGGGCTCCATCATGACCAACAAATATGCCGAGGGTTATCCCGGCAAGCGTTATTACGGCGGCTGCCAGTTCGTCGATATCGCCGAGGAACTGGCAATCGAGCGTGCCAAGAAGCTGTTCGGCGTCAATTTCGCCAATGTCCAGCCGAATTCCGGTTCGCAGATGAACCAAGCCGTGTTCCTGGCGCTGCTGCAGCCCGGCGACACCTTCATGGGTCTCGACCTGAATTCGGGCGGCCACCTCACGCATGGTTCGCCGGTCAACATGTCCGGCAAGTGGTTCAACGTCGTCTCCTACGGCGTGCGCGAAGGCGACAACCTGCTCGACATGGATGAAGTCGCCCGCAAGGCCGAGGAAACCAAGCCGAAGCTCATCATCGCCGGCGGCACTGCCTATTCCCGCATCTGGGACTGGAAGCGCTTCCGCGAGATCGCCGACTCGGTTGGCGCCTACCTCATGGTCGACATGGCCCACATCGCCGGCCTTGTCGCCGGTGGCGTTCATCCGTCGCCGTTCCCGCATTGCCATGTCGCGACGACGACGACCCACAAGTCGTTGCGCGGCCCGCGCGGCGGCGTCATCCTCACCAATGACGAGGATCTGGCGAAGAAGTTCAATTCGGCTGTCTTCCCCGGTCTGCAGGGCGGCCCGCTGATGCACATCATCGCGGCCAAGGCAGTCGCCTTCGGCGAGGCGCTGCAGCCGGAATTCAAGGATTATGCCGCCCAGGTGGTCAAGAACGCCAAGGCTCTTGCCGAAACGCTTGTTGCCGGCGGTCTCGATGTCGTCTCCGGCGGCACCGACAATCATCTGATGCTGGTCGACCTGCGCAAGAAGAATGCCACCGGCAAGCGCGCCGAGGCAGCGCTCGGCCGTGCCTACGTCACCTGCAACAAGAACGGCATTCCCTTCGATCCGGAAAAACCCTTCGTCACCTCGGGTGTGCGCCTCGGCGCACCGGCCGGCACGACCCGCGGCTTCAAGGAAGCGGAATTCCGCCAGATCGGCAATCTGATCGTCGAAGTTCTCGACGGCCTGAAGGTCGCCAATTCCGATGAAGGCAACGCCGCTGTCGAAGCCGCTGTGCGCGGCAAGGTGGTCAGCCTCACCGACCGCTTCCCCATGTATGGCTACATGGGATAAGGAGTAGGGATGCGCTGCCCCTATTGCGGTTCGGAAGATACCCAGGTCAAGGATTCGCGCCCGGCGGAGGACAATACGTCCATCCGCCGGCGGCGCATCTGCCCGGATTGCGGCGGCCGCTTCACCACGTTCGAGCGCGTGCAGCTGCGCGAACTGATGGTCATCAAGAAGACCGGCCGCAAGGTGCCCTTCGACCGCGACAAGCTGGTGCGCTCCTTCGAAGTGGCGCTGCGCAAACGCCCGGTCGAGCGTGATCGCATCGAGCGCGCCGTCTCGGGCATCGTCCGGCGGCTTGAAAGCTCCGGCGAGACCGAGATCTCCTCCGAACAGATCGGCCTGCAGGTGCTGGAAGCCATGAAGAGCCTCGATGATGTCGGCTTCGTGCGCTACGCCTCGGTCTATCGGGATTTCTCGCTTGCCGAGGATTTCGAGAAGGTCATTTCCGAAATCAACGCCAAGATCGCCCGCGACCCGCTGGACAGGTGAGCCATGAGCATCACGCCGCATGACGAACGTTTCATGGCGGCGGCGATCCGCCTGTCGCGCTGGCATCTCGGCCGCACCGCCACAAACCCCTCCGTCGGCTGCCTGATCGTCAGGGATGGCGTCATCGTCGGCCGGGCGGTGACGGCGCTCGGTGGCCGCCCGCATGCCGAGACGCAAGCACTCGCTGAAGCCGGCGCGCTCGCTCGCGGCGCCACTGCCTATGTGACGCTCGAACCTTGCTCGCATCACGGCAAAACGCCGCCCTGTTCCGAGGCGCTGATCGCCTATGGCGTTGCCCGCGTCGTGATCAGCGTCACCGATCCCGACCGGCGTGTCTCCGGCCGCGGCATCGCTATGCTGCGCGAAGCCGGCATAGAGGTGGATGCCGGCGCGCTGGAGGCCGAGGGCCGGCAGTCGCTTGCCGCCTATCTCACCCGCCAGACGAAGAATCGCCCCTATGTGACTCTCAAGCTTGCCGTTTCCGCCGACGGCATGATCGGCCGCGCAGGGGAAGGGCAGGTAGCGATAACAGGCCCGGAGGCCCGCGCCCAGGTGCAGGCGCTGCGCGCCGAAACCGATGCGATCCTGGTTGGCATCGGTACCGCGATTGCGGATGATCCGCTGCTGACGGTACGGACGCCAGGTCTTGAATCGCAATCGCCGATCCGCATCGTGCTCGATCCGTCTCTCGCATTGCCGCTGACCAGCAAGCTCGTCGAGACGGCGCGGGAAGTGCCGGTCATCGTGGTGGCGAGCGAGGAAGTATGGCCGTTGTCGGCTGATGCGGAGGGATTACCCCCCTCTGCCCTGCCGGGCTACCGGGGTCGAGCCACGGGTCTCGACCCGTCCTTCGGACCCCCCGCAGGTGGGGAGATCGGCAAGAGGCGCGATCCGAATTCCCCGGTTTCCGATGGTGATGGTTTCGCCTTGAGGCAAGACGTAGGGCAAGGGGCTAACCCCGATCCGATCTCCCCCCTTGTGGGGGAGATGCCCGGCAGGGCAGAGGGGGGTGCCTCACCCGCTGACATGGACTCCCGCCGCGCAGCCCTCGAAGCCGCCGGCGTCGAGGTGCTCTACTGCAATCCCTATCATCCGGAAGTCCTGTTGCCGGCACTCGCGACGCGCGGTATTTCCTCGCTCCTGGTCGAGGGCGGTGCAAAGACGGCGCGGCTTTTCCTCGAGGCTGGCCTCGTTGACCGCATCCAGCTTTATCAGGCGCCTGTTGTCATCGGCGAGCGCGGTATTGAATCCCCGCTTGATGCAACCGACATACCATCGGGTTTTGCCCATACGGGCACGCTGATGTTCGGCGAAGATCGCCTGGACGAATACGAAAGAGGGCTTTGATGTTCACCGGAATAGTCACCGATATCGGTACGATCGAATCCGTTTCGCCGCTGAAGGAGGGCATCAAGCTCCGCGTTGCGACGAATTACGACCCGGCGACCATCGATATGGGCGCATCCATCTCTCACTCCGGCATCTGCCTCACCGTCACCGGCCTGCCGCAGGAAGGCAGCAATGGTCGCTGGTTCGAGGTCGAGGCCTGGGAAGAGGCACTGCGGCTGACGACGATCGGTGCCTGGCAGGAAGGCAGCCGCATCAATCTCGAACGGTCGCTGAAGATCGGTGATGAACTCGGCGGCCATATCGTTTCCGGCCATGTCGACGGCAAGGCGGAAATCCTCTCGGTGACGGCAGAGGGCGACGCCACGCGCTACCGCCTGCGCGCGCCCGAACACCTGGCGAAATTCGTCGCCCCCAAGGGTTCGATCGCACTCGACGGCGCCTCGCTGACGGTCAATGCGGTCGACGGCACGGATTTCGACGTGCTGCTCATCCGCCACACGCTCGAGGTCACCACCTGGGGCGATCGCAAGGCCGGCGATTTCGTCAATTTCGAAGTCGACACCATGGCGCGTTACGCCGCCCGGCTGGCGGAATTTTCCAGCACAGATCTAAAGTGATAGAGCGTCCTGTCGGACGCGGGGCGCTCTAACGCGAAAACTGAATGATCTCGCCGTTGTACTGCGTGCGCGCCGTCTCGCGGAAGCCAAGCTTGGCTGCGACCCGCAGCGAGGCCTGGTTCTCGGGACTGATGATGCAGCTCATCGGTTTTTCTGGGAAATGCGTTTCCGCCCAGCCGATCAGCGCTGTCAACGCTTCGGTGGCATAACCGCGGCCGTGCGCCGAAGGCATCAGCGCCCAGCCGACCTCCATCGTCCCCTCGATCGAGGGTTCCATTTCGCGGCGGGCTTCCAGGAAGCCCGCTTCACCGATGAACCGGCCGCTCTCCTTTTCCACGATCGCCAGAAAGCCGAAGCCCATATGGTGCCACATGCCGGCGACACGCAGCATGCGGCTCCAGCTTTGCTCGCGCGTTGACGGCACGCCGGTGATGAAGCGCACGACATCCTCGTCCGCCCATAGCGCTGCATGCGCGTCGAAATCGTCGAGGCGGTGAGGGCGAAGCGTCAGCCGCGCCGTTTCGAGGGTCGGAATGTCGGTCACATCAGGTCCTTATGGAAATCGCATTCTCAGGCGCCGGGCTCGCCATCCCAATAGTCGAGATCGCCTTCCGGCCGTCCAATGTGGCGGAAGCGCCTGGCTTCGGTACCGTCTCTATTCGTCTTCGCAAGGAACTTTCCGGAATCGGGATATTCGACGATCTCCGTCTTCGCCATGGTCGAAATGCCGAGATAGACGAGTGTGGCCGTGCCGGTGTTGATGATCTGGTGCGCAGTTTCCGGTCCGCCGGCCGGCGCGCCGAGCACGTCGCCCGCCTTGATCGCATGGCGCGCATCGCCGAAGCGGTATTCGCCGGTACCGGCGATCACGTAGAAAAGCTCGTCTTCGACATGGTGATTGTGGAACGGACAGCTCGATTTGCCTGATGGCACCTCGTTGTAGCTGATACCGAGGCCGGCAAGGCCAAGACGCGCGCCAAACGAGGTGTCGGCGCTTTCGTAGAATTCGCCTTGTTTCCAGTTGTCGAGCTTGAGATCGGCGGTATTGATCACCGCTTTCGGTTCCGTCGCCATTGTGTCCTCCTGTTGCAGGAAGAGAAACCATCATCGCGTCGGAAAATTCAATGCTTTATCTCGGAAATCCCCAGCATGGCCGGTGAGGAGACCGCCGCCCATGCTTGGAGCGCCATGCGTCCAACAGAACACGCTGAGGACGCTCTATCACTTTCAATCCCACGCATAACCCAAAAACCGATCCGATCTTCGGGCTATGAGCTGGAGCCATCAGCGGACGTAGAAGGTCAGACTTCCATCGGCCGCCTGCTCGGCATTGACGACATTGCGAATATTGACACCCTCATTGTTGAGGCGGTGGGCAAGCGACCTGTTGGCGTCGATCGAGGCCTGGATGCCGCGGATAGCCTGGCCGGAGCGCTGCGGTGCGGAGTGTGGGCCGCTCGTCTCGTCGTCGAAGTTGCGCCAATTGTAAACCTCCTGGACATTGAAATCATTGCCCTGGTAGCTCCTGAGCGTCTGCTCGATGCCTTGAGGGGTGTTCATCCCAAGGCTTGCGGCCCGGCTGACGCCGGCAAAGGCGATGGAGGAGAGGGCGGTAGCGACGGTGATGGTGAGAACGCGGTGCATGATTTGTATCCTTTCATCTGCTTAGACGGTCGGCTGTCGTTGCAGGGGATCGTCTGCGTCACGACATGGAATTGGCGTTCTCCCATTCGCGTTTCAATGGGTTAAGCCACTGAAAAGCCATTAAGAATTGTTCATGAAAACTGCCTTCGAATTGCCGCTTTCCAGGCGTCCGGGAAAGCTGATTTCAGAGGCCTGCCCAGCCGTGCATACAGCGCGCGGCTATCCCCTTGCAGATATTTCCTCTTTCCCATTGCGGCATCCGGCGAAATTGCTTGCCATTCGGACGAAGGCATGTTTTGACCGCGGGCTGCCGAGCGGGTAAATGTCCCGCCAACCGAAGGTGAACCATGTCGAGAGAGACCGCTCCCCATATTTTGATCGTTGAGGCCCGCTTCTACGACGACATGGCCGACGCCCTGCTCGAAGGCGCGACCTTCGCATTGACGGAGGCCGGCGCCACCTTCGAGGTCGTCACCGTTCCCGGCGCACTGGAAATTCCGGCGGCGATTGCCATGTCGCTCGATGGAGACGACAATGGCGGAACGCATTTTGACGGCTATGTCGCCCTCGGCATGGTCATTCGCGGCGAGACCTATCACTTCGATATCGTGTCGAACGAATCCTCGCGCGCCTTGATGGATCTCGCGGTCAGCGAGTCCCTTGCCATCGGCAATGGTATCCTGACCGTCGAAAACGACGAACAGGCCTGGGCGCGCGTGCGCCGCTCGGAAAAGGACAAGGGCGGATTTGCCGCTCGTGCAGCTCTGACCATGATCGAGCTGAAGCAGAAACTGGGTGCATAACGAATGAACGACGACAAGACGGAACGGCCGGTCAAGACTGCGAACCAGCGGGGCGCTGCCCGTCTTGCTGCCGTTCAGGCACTGTATCAGATGGATGTCGGCGGCACGGGCGTTCTGGAAATCGTGGCTGAATACGAGGCGCACCGTCTTGGTCAGGAAATCGATGGCGCGACCTATCTGAAAGCCGATACCGCCTGGTTCCGTTCCATCGTCTCGGGCGTCGTGCGCGATCAGGTCCGTCTCGATCCGTTGATTGCCGCAGCCCTGCAGGATGATTGGGCCTTGTCGCGCCTTGACAGCACCGTGCGCGCCATCCTGCGCGCCGGCGTTTTTGAGATCACCGACCGCAAGGACGTTCCGGTGGCGGTCATCGTCACCGAATATGTCGAGATCGCCCAGGCCTTCTTCGACGACGACGAGCCGAAGCTCGTCAACGCCGTGCTCGACCGTATCGCAAAGCAGGTTCGCGGCGAGGCGAAGAAATAAGTCTTTAGCCGCCAAATAATCACCCTACGTCTTTCTTCGTACTGCAATGGTTTTCGCCCGCTGCGGTCTTGACGCCACGTGATCGACCAAGCAATCTCCGCACCGCTTAGCTGTGGCATTTCTGTGGAGAGGAAGGCGATTCGGCGGCGTATCTGCCGGAGAAGGAGTGAGCTCCGGCCTATGGGAGGAAAGAGCGAAATGACGATTCTTTTATGCGTAATCGCATGCGGTCTGCTCTCGGTGGTTTATGCCGCCTGGGCAACCCGGTCGGTGCTTGCCGCCGATCAGGGCAACAGCCGCATGCAGGAGATCGCGGGCTATATCCGCGAAGGTGCGCAAGCCTATCTGACGCGCCAGTACAGAACCATTGCCATTGTCGGGGTTGTTGTTTTCATTTTAGCCTGGCTGCTTCTTTCCGGCGAGGCCGCGATCGGCTTCCTGATTGGCGCCGTGCTTTCCGGTGCTGCCGGTTTCATCGGCATGCATGTCTCCGTCCGCGCCAATGTGCGCACCGCCCAAGCGGCTTCCGTCAGCCTTTCCGCCGGCCTCGATATCGCCTTCAAGTCGGGTGCGATCACCGGCATGCTGGTGGCTGGCTTGGCGCTGCTCGGCGTCTCCATCTACTATACGGTCTTGACCATCGGGCTCGGCCATGAGAGCGGCTCGCGCGAAGTCATCGATGCGCTGGTGGCGCTCGGCTTCGGCGCTTCGCTGATCTCGATCTTCGCCCGTCTCGGCGGCGGCATCTTCACCAAGGGCGCCGATGTCGGCGGCGATCTCGTCGGCAAGGTGGAAGCCGGCATTCCCGAAGACGATCCGCGCAACCCGGCAACGATCGCCGATAATGTCGGCGATAATGTCGGCGACTGCGCCGGCATGGCTGCCGACCTTTTCGAGACCTATGCGGTCTCGGTCGTCGCCACGATGGTTCTCGCTGCGATCTTCTTTGCCGGCGCGCCGATCCTCCAGTCGGCGATGGTCTATCCGCTGGCAATCTGCGGCGCCTGCATCATCACCTCGATCATCGGCACCTTCTTCGTCAAGCTCGGCTCGAACGGCTCGATCATGGGCGCGCTCTACAAGGGCCTCATCGTCACCGGCCTGCTGTCGATCGTCGGTCTTGGCGCTGCCACCTCGCTCACCATCGGCTGGGGATCGATCGGCTCCGTCGCAGGCGCCGACATATCAGGCGCGAACCTCTTCTTCTGCGGCATCATCGGCCTCGTCGTCACCGCGCTGATCGTCGTGATCACTGAATATTATACCGGCACGGGCAAGCGCCCAGTCGTCTCGATCGCTCAGGCCTCGGTCACCGGTCACGGCACCAATGTCATCCAGGGCCTGGCCGTTTCGCTGGAATCGACGGCACTGCCGGCGATCGTCATCGTTGGCGGCATTCTCGCCACCTACCAGCTCGGCGGCCTGTTTGGCACCGGCATTGCGGTCACGGCCATGCTCGGCATCGCCGGAATGATCGTCGCGCTCGACGCCTTCGGGCCGGTGACCGACAACGCCGGCGGTATCGCCGAAATGGCGCATCTGCCGCCGGAGGTGCGTAAATCCACCGATGCGCTCGATGCCGTCGGCAATACGACCAAAGCCGTCACCAAGGGCTACGCCATCGGTTCCGCCGGTCTCGGCGCCCTGGTGCTCTTCGCAGCCTACTCCTATGACCTAAAATATTTTGCGGCGAATGGCGACAAGTTCCCTTATTTTGCCGGCATCGGCGAAATTTCCTTTGATCTTTCCAACCCTTACGTGGTGGCGGGATTAATCTTCGGAGGTCTCATTCCCTACCTTTTCGGTGGCATCGCCATGACCGCCGTCGGCCGTGCGGCCGGCGCGATCGTCGAGGAAGTCCGCCGTCAGTTCAAGGAAAAGCCCGGCATCATGCAGGGCACGGAAAAGCCGGATTACGGCAGGGCGGTCGACCTTCTGACCAAGGCCGCCATCCGCGAGATGATCGTGCCGTCGCTGCTGCCGGTGCTGGCGCCGATCGTCGTCTATTTCGGCGTGCTTCTCATCTCCGGTTCCAAGGCCTCCGCCTTTGCCGCCCTCGGCGCATCGCTGCTCGGCGTCATCATCAACGGCCTCTTCGTCGCCATCTCGATGACATCGGGCGGTGGCGCCTGGGACAATGCCAAGAAGAGCTTCGAAGACGGTTTCGTCGACAAGGACGGCGTGCGTCACATGAAGGGTTCGGATGCGCACAAGGCTTCCGTCACCGGCGATACGGTCGGTGACCCCTACAAGGATACCGCCGGCCCCGCCGTCAACCCGGCGATCAAGATCACCAACATCGTCGCGCTGCTGCTGCTCGCCGTTCTCGCCGGATGAGGCATGCCGCCCGGCTCGGCGCAACGAACAGCGACCACTAAAAACCCCGCCGGAGTGATCCGGCGGGGTTTTCGCATAAGGCGTATCCGATCAGCGCAGGCTGCTTGGGTTCTGCGGCGTGCCGCCGGCACCACCGCCGAACAGGCTGCGGGCAGCACTCGCAGCGCTGCCGCCGGAAAGCATCTGTTGCAGGAAGGTGAGTTCCTTGCCGCCGGTCGGCGTGACGCGTCCGATCGTGTCGAACACTTTGCCGTCCTGCAGCGCATAGTTGGCGCGGCGGCTGACGACGCCGTCCTTGTCGAAATAGATTGCCAGAACGCTCTGATCGACGACCTTCAGTTTCTGGAAGGCGACCGCACGCGTGCGCCGCTGCGAGATGTAATAGAAGACTTCGCCGTCGAAGGTCGCCGTCGTCGACGGGGTGCCGAGCGAAAGCAGCACCTGCTCGCGGCTGGAACCTTCCGGAACCAAGTTCAGCGACTGCTGGTCGGCGACGTAGCCGCCGTTGAGAACGGTGCTGGTCTGGCAACCGGAGAGAGCGGTAGTGGAGGCAATTATGAGGGCAATGGCCGCATTGCTGAAGAATTTCATGTCAGACTTGAAATACCGTTTCTTCAACGACATCTACTCCCTGTGAGTGTCGATAGCAGCCATTCTGGGCCTTGCACGCTTTACCTCCTGCAAAACCATTGTGGCCATTCCGGGTCGAATTTCCCGAATTCGCTTCGCTGACGCGTCGAAGGCGTCGTCCAGAAACTGGCCATGATCGGCATTGCAATTCGCGCCTGCTTCGGTAAACCAGCTTTCGAAATCATGCAACAAGGCCAGACGCCAGCCGGCATGAAGAATGAGGCATTTCCGGAAAAAACAATGATCCTCGGGCTCTTCCGCAAGAAAAACAACAATCAGGCGATCGTCGACAGGCAATATGCGGCGTTGGCGGCGGCCGCGCGCATGCCGGAACTCTACGAGCGGCTCAATGTGCCGGATACGGTCATGGGCCGTTTCGAGATGCTGTCGATAGTCATGATTCTGTTTTTTCGCCGCACCCGTGCTTCCGCCACCAGCGGCCAGGAGATCGCCCAGGAGATCGTCGACGCGTTCTTCCAGGATATCGACTATTCGATCCGCGAACTCGGCATCGGCGACAACAGCGTGCCCAAGCGCATGAAAAAGCTCGCCGGTATGTTTTACGGCCGGCTCGAAGCCTATTCGAAGGCGATGGACACCGGCGATGCCGAAGCCCTCGTTCTTGCCCTTCAGCGCAATATTTACCCCGAAATCGCGACGCCGACCGATATGTCCGGTCTCGCCGGATGGATGATGGCCGCAGAATCGCATCTGTCCGCCGTTGCCGAAGCGGTAATTGCCACCGGTTCGGCAACGCTCCCACCGGTCGCCTGCCCGCCGATCACCTGAAGGAGGAAACGATGCAGAATGATCGGGACGATGTTCCCTTCTCCTATCAAGTCAAGGTCGGCCACATCTCGGCCAACCCCGTCGAGGTTCATGTCGAGGCCGACGCCAGCGAACTGAAGGCGTTGGCCCGGACCTGGAACGTCGTCTCCGTCGACGATCTCAGCGCCGATCTGCAGATTGCCCGCTGGAAGCGCGACGGCGTGCGCATCAAGGGCCGCGTGCAGGCGAAGATCGTCCAGTCCTGCGTCGTGACGCTGGAACCGGTCGAATCCGCCATCGACGAGAGCTTCGAGCAGATCTTCGTGCCGGAGGGCTCCAAGCTTGCCCGTCAGGCCGGCAACGACGCCGGCGAGATGCTGCTCGATCCCGACGGTCCTGATCTGCCCGAGAACTTTGTCGGCGATACGATCGACGCCGGCGAGGTGGTTGCCGAATTCGCCGCTCTGGCGATCGATCCCTATCCGCGCAAGCCGGGTATCGAATTCGCCGGCCATGTCGAAGACAGCGGCGAGGACGACAAAAAGCCCTCCGCTTTCGCGGCTCTCAAGGACTGGAAAAAGGACTGAAGCCCCTCTGGCATTTGACACAATTCAGTTGTAAGCGACGCCAAAACCGGTATTTTGGCCGAAATTTCGCCCTCGGCGAAAAGAAGGATCAGGGACGCGTGATCAGAATATCTCTCGACCTCATGGGTGGCGACTTTGGTCCCCAGGTTGTCATCCCCGGCGCCGCCAAGGCGTTGGATCGGCATCCGGATATTTCCTTCGTTCTCTATGGTCTCAAGGAACAGTGCGATCCGGTTCTCGCCAAGTTTCCGAAGCTGAGGGAAAAATCGATCTTTCACGACTGCGAGCTTGCCGTCGCCATGGATGAGAAGCCGAGCCAGGCGCTGCGCCGTGGCCGCTACATCTCCACCATGTGGCGCTCGATCGCGGCGGTGAAGACCGGTGACGCTGATGTCGCGGTCTCGGCCGGCAATACCGGCGCGCTGATGGCGATGGCGAAGTTCTGTCTGCGCACCATGGCCAATATCGAGCGTCCCGCGATCGCCGCGATCTGGCCGACGCTGAAGGGTGAGAGCATCGTGCTCGATGTTGGGGCGACGATCGGCGCCGATGCGCAGCAGCTGATGGATTTTGCCCTGATGGGCGGCGCGATGGCGCGCGCGCTTTTCGAGGTCGAACGTCCGACGGTCGGTCTTCTGAACGTCGGCGTCGAGGAGATGAAGGGCCAGGAGGAGGTCAAGGAGGCCGGCCGGCTGTTGCGCGAGGCGAACATCGATTCGCTCGAATATTCCGGCTTCGTCGAGGGCAACGACCTTGGCAAGGGCACGGTCGACGTTGTCGTCACCGAAGGCTTTTCCGGCAATATCGCCCTGAAAACCGCCGAAGGCACAGCCAAGCAGATCGGCGAATATCTGCGTGCCGCCATGTCGCGCACGCTGCTGGCCCGCATCGGCTACCTCTTTGCCAAAAGCGCCTTCGACATGCTTCGCGAGAAGCTCGATCCGAGCAAGGTCAATGGCGGCGTGTTTCTCGGCCTGAACGGCATCGTCATCAAGAGCCATGGCGGGGCGAATGCCGAAGGCATCGCAGCCGCCATCGAAGTCGGCTACGACATGGCCAAGAACGGCCTCAATCAGAAAATAGAAAACGATCTTAAGAAATATCATGCCAAGCGGCTGCCCCCGATGGGCCCGGAAGCGGCATGAGCGATGGGGTTCAATCAAAGATGATCCGTTCAGTGGTTCGCGGGTTCGGAGCCGCACTTCCGAAGCGCGTAATGACCAATCGTGACATGGAGGCCATCGTCGATACATCGGACGAATGGATCGTCCAGCGCACCGGCATCCGCCAACGTTATGTCGCCGGCGATGACGAAACGACGGCGTCGCTGGGCGAGGCCGCTGCGCGCGCAGCCCTTGCCAATGGCGGCCTGACGCCTGCCGATATCGATCTTGTCATCTGCGCCACCTCGACGCCTGATAACACGTTTCCGGCGACGTCAGTCAACATCCAGAACCGGCTCGGCATGAGCCACGGCTTCGCCTTCGACGTCCAGGCCGTCTGCACCGGTTTCGTCTATGCGGTGACGACCGCGGATGCCTATATCCGCGGCGGACTGGCAAAGCGCGTTCTCGTCATCGGCGCCGAAACTTTTTCGCGCATTCTTGACTGGAACGACCGCACCACCTGCGTGCTTTTCGGCGACGGCGCCGGCGCGATCATCCTCGAAGCGACAGAAGGCGAGGGTACCGTTAGCGATCGCGGCGTGCTGACCGCACATCTGCGTTCCGACGGCTCGCACAAGGAAAAGCTCTATGTCGATGGCGGCCCATCGACGACGGGCACTGTCGGCAAGCTGCGCATGGAAGGCCGCGAGGTCTTCAAATACGCCGTCGGCATGATCACCGATGTTATCCAGGCGGCTTTCGATTCGACCGGCACCACCGCCGATGACCTCGACTGGCTGGTGCCGCACCAGGCCAATCGCCGCATCATCGACGGTTCGGCGAAGAAGCTGAACATCGATGCCGCGAAGGTCGTCATCACCGTCGACCTGCACGGCAATACGTCGGCTGCCTCGATCCCGTTGGCACTTGCGACCGCTGCCGGCGACGGCCGCATCAAGAAGGGTGACCTGGTGATGCTCGAAGCGATGGGCGGCGGCTTTACCTGGGGTGCGGTTCTGCTGCGCTGGTAGGCAAGAAACCTAAAAAACTGGCGGCGAACAAGAGCTTGACCGTAAGGCGCAAGACAAATACTCTTCGTGCGATTTCACAAAATATTTGTATGGGCGGGGAAACCATGACCGGAAAAACAGTGACGCGAGCAGACCTGGCGGAATCCGTTTTCCGAAAGGTCGGGCTTTCCCGGACCGAATCTGCCGAACTTGTGGAAACCGTCATCGACGAGATCTGCAACGCCATCGTGCGTGGCGAAACCGTCAAGCTTTCCTCCTTCGCCACCTTCCAGGTGCGCGACAAGAACGAGCGGATCGGCCGCAACCCGAAGACAGGCGAAGAGGTTCCGATTTCCCCCCGCCGGGTCATGACCTTCAAGGCGTCGAACGTGTTGAAGACACGCATCCTCAAATCGCATGTCGCTCGCAAGATCAAGTTGAAGCCGCTGAATCCGGCTCCCTGATAATCGGCTTCCCGTTTCCGAAACGGCTTTTTTTCTCTCTCGCGCTCTCCATCCTTGTGCGCAACGTCAAGACATGACTTGAATTGTCGGCGCCAAACCGTTGAAATATGATGAGTCGCCGTAGGATCGAGCCGCGAGGTCGCGTAGCAGCATGACGTTGGACAAGAGCCCCGATGCCTTTCGCACCATCAGCGAAGTCGCAGACGATCTTGATCTGCCGCAGCATGTGCTGCGCTTCTGGGAGACGCGGTTTCCCCAGATAAGGCCGATGAAGCGCGGCGGCGGCCGTCGCTACTATCGGCCGGAGGACGTGGACCTCCTCAAGGGCATCCGGCATTTGCTCTATGATCATGGCTATACGATCAAGGGTGTGCAGAAGCTTCTGAAGACCAATGGCAATAAGTTCGTCATATCAGTCGGCCATGGCGATCTCGCCAGCGTCGAGGCGCTCGCGTCGGGCGTGCAGGACATGGGTGCAGGGGAACCGCGCGTCGGCATGGCCGATGAAGACCAGATCGTCGGCCGCGCCAAGCCGCCGATCACCCGCCGGTTCTTCAATTTCGTCGCCGGAGACGACGAGCAGGAAGTCTCGATCGGCAAATCGAGCGTTGGCAAGGAAGACAGGGCGCTGCTGCAGGAGGCACTCTACGACCTCCTGGAATGCAAGCGTCTGCTCGATCAGGTGCGCTGAACAGGAAAGTCAGGCTGCGGTAAGCCGCTTCATCGCCTGTTCGAGTTCGCTGAGCTGGAAGGGTTTTTGCAACACGGGCAGCGTGCTTGGGCTGCTGCCATCAGGCGGTGTGCCGTATCCCGTCGCATAGAGATAGGGTTTTCCGCGTTCGTCGAGCAGCTTTGCGACCGGCAACGAACTCTGCCCGGCAAGCGAGACGTCGAGAATTGCAGCGTCGAACTCCGTATCCCTGGCGGCTGTCAGCGCTCGTTCCAGGTCGGGCGCGCTGGCGCAGACCCGGTAGCCGAGATCGGCAAGCATGTCCTCAAGCAGCATGGCAATCAGCGCGTCGTCTTCGACGATGAATATGTCTTTCATGATCCCGTTCACCCATTGCCCCTTGCTAAAGCATGTCGCGCAAAAGTGTGCTGCGGTTTTGCGATAACGACATGCGCAAAAACAAAGATCTAAAGCGCAAGGAGCGAATCTGAAAGATTGCGACACGCTTTAGGCATGAGGTTTATGTGGCTGCTTGCACGGCTCGTCAAGACGTGGTGGCCGGCAGTGCGAGAAACAGCATATTGCCGGTTGAAATTCGATATGCAAAAGCTGGAGTGCCGTCTCCGCAACGGCTCCTGCATAATTTCCTTAAATCGGAATCGATTTATGAATAAATTATGCAGCAATTCAAAGCGTTGCAGCGTCTTTTGCGGCTCTCGAAAAGACGCGCGGCGCTGTAAGAAGGGGTGTCGAATGGATTTGCTGAGTGCCACGGATTGGCTGCGTCACAGGCCAGGTTTTACATATCCGCTGGCCATTGCCTTCGTTGGCCTGACGTTTCTTCTGAGGCTTGCCGCCAGCGACACTCTCTCCGAGTTTCCCTTCCTGAGCTTCCTTCCGGCGATATTGCTCGCGAGTTTCATAGGCGGCGCCGGGCCGGGCGTTGTCGCGACCTTGGTTGCCGGTTTTATTGTCCAGCAGTTTTTCGTCGAGCCGTATGGTGTTTTCTGGCCGGTCACCGCCGGCCAATGGGTCGGCCTTTCCACCTATCTCATCAATGCGGTGATCACCGTTGGATTGATGGAGATGATCATCATTGCCCACGGCAGGCAGAGCCGCCTCCGCAGCGAGCTCAACAGCTTCAACACGCGCCTCGAACAGACAGTGGCCCAGCGCACTGCCGAGCTCAGGCACGAGATGGAGGAGAATGCCGCCGCTCAAGCGCAGGTCCGCCAGTTGCAGAAGATGGAAACGATCGGCCAACTGACCGGCGGTGTCGCCCATGATTTCAACAACATGCTGGCAATTATCATCGGCAACCTCGATCTCGCCCAGCGGCGCCTGACCGGAAGCGAAGATCCCCGCCTGCTATACTCCATCCAGAATGCCAGGGACGGTGCGCAGAGAGCGGCAGTGCTGACGGCGCGTCTTCTCGCCTTTTCGCGCCAGCAGCCGCTCGCCCCGGAGGTGATCGACCTCAACAAGCTGGTCGGCGGCATGTCGGAGCTGCTGCGGCGCACGCTCGGCGAGCACATCCGGATCGAGACCGTGCTTGCCGGCGGCCTTTGGCCGAGCTTTGCCGATTTGAGCCAGCTCGAGAATGCCATCCTGAACCTTGCCGTCAACGCCCGCGACGCCATGCCGGGCGGCGGAAATCTGACGATCGAGACCGCCAATACCGAACTCGACGAGCGATATTCGCGCATGCATTCGGAGGTCGAAGCAGGTCAATATGTGATGATCAGCATGACTGACACCGGCACCGGCATGTCGCCTGACGTGATCGAGCGAGCCTTCGATCCGTTCTACACGACCAAGGGACCCGGCAAAGGCACAGGTCTCGGCCTCAGCCAGGTCTACGGCTACATCAAGCAGAGCGGCGGCCACATCAAGATCTATTCGGAGATCGACAGGGGTACGACGTTGAAGATCTATCTCCCCCGTCATGTCGGCACGGCGGGTGCCCGGTTGAACGTCGCCGGCGCCCAGCCGCTTCCTCAGGGCAGCGTCAAAGATACGATCCTGGTGGTGGAGGACGATGAGAACGTCCGCACCATGACTGCCGAAAGCCTGCATGAACTCGGTTACACCGTGTTGCAGGCCGCTAGCGGCATGGAGGCGCTTATGCTTCTGGAGCAGAATGCGGCAGTCGACCTGATCTTCACCGATATCGTCATGCCGCAGATGAGCGGACGCCAGCTTGCCGATATCGTCCGGGAAAAATGGCCGACGATCCGGATCCTCTACACGACGGGTTACACCCGCAATGCCATCGTCCACAATGGCGTGCTTGATCACGGCGTTTCCCTGCTTGCCAAGCCCTTCAGCCTGGAGCAGCTCGCTCATAAGATCCGCGAGCTTCTGAATGTCGCGGTGAGGGTGGGAGACGAGCGGACGTGAAGCCGGAATACGGCCGCACGTCCGCAATTCTCTATCCGTGTTATTCCAAGACCTGGATGATGCGATGCGTTTTCGGTTCGACGATCACGCGCCGCTCGTTGACGACCGTATAGCCGTAGCCGTCGATATTTGGCACGGTATGCACTTCGACGGTATCGGGCAGCGTCGCGCCGACCGCGATATCGCCGTCATAGACGACGGATGGCGTGTTCTGCTCCATCACATAGGTGCGCACCTCGCCGGGCAATACGACGGAGCCGGTCGGTGCAGGATCGGTGACGATGACGCTGCTCTGCGCGAAGGCGGCGGAGCTGATGGTCAGCATGGCGGCCGCAGCCAGCATGGTCTTGCGCATGGGATTTCTCCTTTCTACCTGAGACATCAAGGCAACGCTGGCCATACGGCATAGTTCCCCGCGGGCTTTCGCGGCAGCGGTAACAGACGCAAAGAGAGCAATTGAGTTGTTACTAAATTAATTTTTACATCATACGGTTGAGCCGTCTGAACAGCGTTCGATAAGAATCCAGATGGTGATGTTAGAGCTCGCTTGTTTACTTTTCGCTAACCATGTTGGGCGTTTATTCTGAGCGGACGACCAACCGGTCGTTGATTCGACGATCCGTCGCGTTTCGGCTTGCGAATGGATCTGGAAGACGATTGCGGCGGCTCGAGACATGCGCTTGCGGGAGACGATATTGCTGTTGGCCGTGACGGGCATAATGGCCGGCTGCACATCGACAGGCGGCGTGCGCCAGCCTTCCGCGCCGGAAACCGTGGCGCCTGAAAAGGCGTTGGTCCTGCCGCCGCCGGGCGGCCCGTCGATCGTCAGCGTCGTCGAGCGCAAGCGCGGCAACGGCGTCGAGCAGACGATATCGCTGTTTACCTCATCCTCCGTGCCCGGTCAGAATTCCCTGAAGGTCCAGTTCTTCGGCGCTTCGGGCGCCAATCCCGGCGCCGGCAATGCCGGCTTCAGCATGATCAACGAGAGCGGCATTGCCCGCGAGGTGGCCCGTTCGGCCCCCGGCGTGCCGATGGCGACGTCGGCGACCTTCCTGCAGAACGCCTATGGTCCCTTCGGGTATGCCTCCGGTCGCAGCCGTGCCGGCGACACCTGCCTCTATGCCTGGCAGCAGATACGCTCCAGCACTGCTGCCAATACCCAGGCGCGAAATTTCGGCATGATCCAGCTGCGCCTGCGCCTTTGCGATGCGAGAGCGAGCGAACGCCAGCTGCTTGGCATCGTCTATAGCTACACCGTCACCGGCATCTTCGACGGCGAGCTCTGGAACCCTTACGGCAATCCGCCGCCCGCCGACGTGGCGCTCGGGCGCACCGGCGCGCCGATCTATCCCGACGAAGGCGGTTATCGCGCCAGCCCGATGCCGATCGGCTACGAGCCGGCGCCTGCCATTGTCACCCAGCCGCGAGCCGTCGTTCGCAGCGTCTCGACCGCGCAACCGGCTCAAGGTGTGGCACCGTTGCCGGCACCCATCGGCCCGCGTGTGCCGCTGCCGGGCGAGGCGCCGCAGACAAGTGCAAGGCCGGCTGTGGCAGTTGCGCCAATCGAACAATCGGTAAGGGCGATCGGCGTCACCGTGCCTTCGCCGGACTGCATAGGCGACGCGGCCATGACGGCCGCCTGCCGGAGATAATGAGCATGTCGCGGGCGCCGGATGGTGCCCCGGTTGAGCAATTTCGAAGGAACGCCGATGCGCAAAGCCCGCAGTGTCTTTATATGGGCCGTGGTTTCGCTCTGTATGATCGTGCTGATCACCCTGCCGGTCAACCTGCAGACCCAGCTCATCACCGCCATTACGGTCGTGACCGTGATGGCGGTCATCAAAATTCTGAAGGGCGAGGGGACATGGCGCCTGGTGGCGCTCGCCTTCGGCACGTCGATCGTGCTGCGCTATGTTTATTGGCGCACCACCAATACGCTGCCGCCTTTGAACCAGCCTGAGAATTTCATTCCCGGCCTGCTGCTCTATCTTGCCGAAATGTATAGCGTTGCGATGCTGGCACTCAGCCTGTTCATCGTTGCCACACCGTTGCCGTCGCGCCCCTCGCGCGCCGCCAATCCCGGGCGCCTCCCTCATGTCGACGTCTTCGTGCCATCCTATAACGAGGATGCCGGCCTTTTGGGAAATACGCTGGCCGCCGCCAAGGCCATGGATTATCCGGCCGAGAAGCTGCATGTCTGGCTGCTCGACGACGGCGCCACCTTGCAGAAGCGTAACTCCGGCAAGCTGCTCGAAGCCCAGGCGGCCGCGGCCCGGAATATCGAGCTGAAGCAGCTCTGCGACGATCTCGATGTCCACTACCTCACGCGCGACCGCAACGAGCACGCCAAGGCCGGCAATCTCAACAACGGCATGAAACATTCGACCGGCGAACTCATCGCCGTCTTCGATGCCGACCACGCGCCGGCCCGCGATTTCCTGCTGGAGACCGTCGGTTACTTCGAAGACGATCCGAAGCTCTTCCTCGTCCAGACTCCGCACTTTTTCATCAATCCCGACCCGCTGGAGCGCAACCTGCGCACCTTCGACAAGATGCCGAGCGAGAACGAGATGTTCTACGGCATCATCCAGCGTGGCCTCGATAAGTGGAATGCCGCCTTCTTCTGCGGCTCGGCCGCCGTTTTGAGCCGCAGGGCGCTCGAATCCCAGAATGGTTTCAGCGGCATCAGCATCACCGAGGATTGCGAGACGGCGCTGGCGCTCCACGGCAGCGGTTGGAACAGCATCTATGTCGACAAGCCGCTGATCGCAGGCCTGCAGCCAGCCACCTTCGCAAGCTTCATCGGCCAGCGCAGCCGCTGGGCTCAGGGCATGATGCAGATCCTGCGTTTCCGCTTTCCGCTTCTGAAGCGCGGCCTGACGATCCCGCAGCGTTTCTGCTATATGTCCTCCACGCTGTTCTGGCTCTTCCCGTTCCCGCGCACGATCTTCCTGTTTGCGCCGCTCTTCTACCTGTTCTTCGACCTGGAAATCTTCACAGCCTCGGGCGGCGAGTTCCTCGCCTACACGCTTGCCTATATGCTCGTGAATCTGATGATGCAGAATTACCTCTACGGGTCGTTCCGCTGGCCCTGGATTTCAGAGCTCTACGAATATGTCCAGACGGTGCATCTGCTGCCGGCAGTCGTCTCCGTCATGCTCAATCCGCGAAAGCCTACTTTCAAGGTCACCGCCAAGGACGAATCGATCGCCGTCAGCCGACTGTCGGAAATCAGCCGTCCGTTCTTCGTCATCTTTGCGGTTCAGATTGTCGCGCTCGTCATCACCATCTACAAAATCTATGCCGAGCCCTATAAGGCCGACGTCACGCTCGTCGTCGGCGGATGGAATCTCATCAACCTGATCATGGCCGGCTGCGCGCTGGGTGTCGTGTCAGAGCGCGGCGAGCGCGCTTTGTCCCGTCGCGTCCGCGTCAACCGGCGCTGCGAATTCGGCGCCAACGGCAGGTGGTACACGGCCTCGATCGAGGACGTCTCGGTTCACGGCGCAAGGCTTCACATCTTCAACAAGCATCTCGACGAGATGCTGGTCGGCGCCGTCGGCGAAATCCGCTTCCGGCCCTATAGTGGCGCGGATCTGGAAACCCTGCCGCTCATCGTCCGCAATATCGAGCCGTCGGGCGATATCAGCAATGTCGGTTGCCAGTACGTGCCGAAAAGCGCACTTGATCATCGTCTGATCGCCGACCTGATATTTGCCAATTCCGATCAGTGGACAGAGTTCCAGGCCTCGCGCCGTCGCAATCCGGGCCTGATCCGCGGCACCATCTGGTTTCTCGGCATGTCGTTCTACCAGACGAGCCGCGGCCTCGTTTACTTCTTCCGCAGCATGCGGCCGGAGCGAGAAGCCCAGCAGCAGGCGGCAAAGGTCAACGCCGGATGAGAAGGATCGCCGCCGCCTCGCTTCTTCTGCTGAATGCCTCCGCCTTCGCCCAGGCGCAGACGGCACCCTTCGACATGTCCGGCGAGCGGCCGCCTGGTGCTTCCGTTACCCCGAGATTGACGTCGCCTACGCCGCCCTCAACCCCGGCCGCTCCTGTTCCTCCGGCGGTCGTCGCCCCGCCGCAGCCGGCGGCGCCTGCGCCCCAGCCAGCCGCCACGGCAAATACCGCCGCGCCCCGCCCCGGCGATGTACGTCGCTATGTCGTGCCCTTTTCGAAACTTGATCTCGGCGGCGAATACGATCGCCGGTCATGGTCGGTCTATCTGACGCCGGAGCAGGCGGCGGCCAAGGCAAGCTTCACCTTCGCCTACCAGAATGCGATCTTCGTCGCGCCCGAGGCCTCGGCGCTGACCGTCTATCTCAACAATCGCCCGATCGGCCAGCAGCGTGTCGGCTCGCCGGATGGCCCGTCGGCCGTCACCTTCGAGGTTCCGTCCGGTTTGCTGCAGCCTGGCGCCAATCTTGTCACCTTTGAAGCCAACCAGCGCCACCGAACAGATTGCAGCATCCAATCGACTTATGAACTGTGGTCGAATATCGATCCGGCCGGAACCTTTCTGAGCTTTACCGGCAGGGATGTCGCCCAGCTATCGAGCGCCGACGCAATCCGCGCCATCGGCGTCGACGGTGCCGGCAAGACGGAGTTCGATATCGTTGTCCCGGCGCTGGAGCAGCCGGGAACCACCAAGCCACTGCTACGGCTGGCGCAGGGCCTGTCGGTGCTGAGCAGCATGCCGAACCAGATCTTCGCCTTCAGCACCGCTTCGCTTCCGGCCGGCGGGCCCGGCAAGCTCAGCGTGCTCGTCGGCACCGCGGCGGAACTCCGGCCGCTCTTTCCCGGCCTGCCGCCCGGTGCCGAAAGTGCGGCACTCGCCGCTTTCGTCACCGATCCGCGCAGCGGCTTGCCGGTGCTTCTGATCAGCGGCCCCTCCTGGCAGGCGGTCTCCTCGGCGATCGATACCATCGTCGCGCCGACGGACCGATCCTCGGACGTCCGCCGCGACGTGTTGACCACCGAGCGCTGGAGCGCGCCGAACGCGCCGCTGGTCTTTTCCGATACGAACATCGCCTTGTCTCAGCTCGGCGTGAAGACCACCGAATTCTCCGGCCGGCGGCTGCGGACGAGTTTCAATATCGCCGTGCCTGCCGATTTTTATGCTAATGCCTATGGCGAAGCGAAGGTGCTGCTCGACGCCGCCTATACCGACAACGTGATGCCCGGCAGCCACATCGATATCTACGTCAACGACAACATCGCTTCCACAGTGCCGATCACCACGACATCAGGCGGCATTCTCCGTCATCTGCCGATCCGCGTGACGATGCGGCACTTCAAACCCGGCCTCAATTCGGTGGCGATCGAGGCGATCCTGATGACCAAGGACGATGCCGTCTGTACGCCGGGCTCGACCGCCGGCGCCACCCCGCGCTTTGCCCTGTTCGATACCTCCGAGCTGCAGATCCCGGATTTTGCCCGCGTCGGTCAGCGTCCGAACCTGGCCGCAATGGCCGGCACCGCCTATCCCTATGGTCGGGCTACGGAGCCGACGCCGCTCTTCATCGACCGCGTCGATGCCGACACGCTTTCGGCCGCCGCCACGCTGCTCGGTCAGATGGCGATCACCGCCGGCCATCCGATCGCCGTTGAAACCGTCGCCTCGCCGAATACGATCGGCGATCGTGACGCGATCTTCATCGGCTCCATCTCGCAGATGCCGGCAACCGCGCTGTCACAGACCAATATCGCCGCGGCAAGCCAGGCCTCGTGGCGTCCCGTGGCCGATACGCAGGCGGGCGTCGTCGATACCGGTACGGCCTTCGAGGAGTGGAATTCCAAGGTCAGCGGCGGTGTCTTGCGCAACCGGATCACGGCCTTCCGCGAATGGCTGTCGCGCAATTTCGATATCTCCCGCAGCTCGCTGCAATTCATCCCCGGCGCCGAGCAGATTTTCACGCCGGCCAACGCCGACACGCTGCTGGTTGCACAGGGCTCCAGCCCCGCGGGAGCCGGCGCCTGGACCGTGGTGGCGGCGCCATCGGCGAAGGATTTGCGCGAAGGGCTCGAGGTTCTGACCACGCAGCTGAACTGGCCGCAGATATCGGGCCACATCACCACCTATTCGAGCAAGACAGGCAAGATCGAGACCGTGCCCGTCACCCGTTTCGATTTTGTGCCGTCCACACCCTGGTCGATTGCCAATTACCGCCTGATCGCCGCCAACTGGCTGTCGACGAATATCCTCTCCTATGCCTCCCTGCTGGTCGTCTTCGTGCTGCTGATCGGGGTCACCACGTCAAGCATGCTCAGAAGACTGGGTCGGTCGAAATGAGGCGGTGGCGCGCACTCCTGCTTGCGGCATCGGTCGCGCTCGCTCCCGGGGGAGCGCCCGCCGTTGCGCAGCAGGCAATGATCAATGCCGGCGCATGGTCGGCCTACAAGGCGAAGTTTCTCGATGCGACCGGCCGCATCATCGATAACGGCAACGGCAATATCAGCCACAGCGAAGGGCAGGGTTATGGCATGCTGCTCGCCTATCTCGCAGCCAGCCCTGCCGACTTCGAGCAGATCTGGCATTTTACCCGCACCGAGCTGCTGCTGCGCGACGATGGCCTTGCCGTCTGGAAATGGGATCCGAACGGCAAGCCGCACGTCACCGACACCAACAACGCCTCGGATGGCGACATGCTGATCGCCTATGCGCTGGCGCTTGCCGGCACGACGTGGAAACGCAACGACTATATCCTCGCCGCCTCCCGCATGGCCCAGGCGCTCCTTGCCGAAACCGTTGTGCACTCGTCCGGCCACACACTCCTGTTGCCGGGGAGTGAGGGTTTTGCCGCTACCGACCGTGAGGACGGTCCCGTCGTCAACCCGTCCTACTGGATTTACGAGGCGATCCCAGTGATGGCGGCGCTCGCTCCGTCGGATGCCTGGCAAAAACTGTCGGACGATGGCCTGGCGCTGTTGAAGAGGATGCAGTTTGGCCCGCGCAAGCTTCCCGCCGAATGGGTGAGCCTCAGCGGCCAGCCGCAGCCGGCAGAGGGATTCGACGCCGAGTTTGCCTATAACGCCATCCGCATCCCGCTCTATCTCGCTCGCGGCGGCGTCACCGACAAGGCGCTGCTGACCCGCTTGCAACAAGGAATGTCGCAAGACGGCGTTCCCGCCACCATCGATCTGACCACCGGCCGGCCGAAGACTGTGTTGTCGGATCCCGGTTATCGAATTGTTAACGATGTTGTGGCCTGTGTGGTCGATGGGACCAAGTTGCCGGTCTCGGCCCTGCAATTTGCGCCCGCACTCTATTATCCGTCCACGCTTCAACTGCTGGGGCTGGCCTATATTGGGGAGAAGCATCCGGAGTGTCTGTGAAGTCTTCTCTCGTGGCGGTTTCAGCGGCAGTTGTGGTGGCGACCCTCGTCACCGGGCTGAAAGATCGTGCCGCTCTGCAGGAAAAGTTCGGCCTTGGGGCCGCCGGCAAGCCGTCGCCGGAGCTGATGATGATGGGCCGCATCAAACCGACGGATGGTCCTGCCGGCGATCCCGAGTTCAACGCGCAACTCGTCGCCGACAAGATAGAGGCGATCACTTCCCCGCCGCCAACACCGGACAGGTCCGAGCCGGATGCCGCTGCATCGCAGCCTGCAGCACCGCAGCCTGCGGCACCTCAGACGGCTGCTCCGCCGGCTCAGACGGTCGCCCAGCCGGCACCAGTCACACCCCCCATCGTTGCCAAGCCGCCGGCAACACAGCAGACGGCCGCGGCGCCGCAGCCTGCCGTCGATGAAAGTGCGCTTCGTTATTTCGCCAGCCGCGGCGACAAGGTGCGCCTGCAGGCCGAAATCTCCCGCCTTCAGGCGCTCTATCCGAACTGGGTTCCGCCGGCCGATCCGCTCGCCGTGCCGCAGAATGGCGACAAGCAGCTCGAGGCCATGTGGCAGCTCTATTCCGATGGCCGCTATGCGGAGCTGCGCAAGGCCGTCGCCGACCGCCAGGCAACCGATGCCGGATGGCAGCCGCCGACCGACCTGCTCGACCGGCTCGACGTCGCCGAGGCCCGCGCCCGCCTCGTCAATGCTTCGGACCTCAAGCAATATGCGACGGTGGTCGATACCGCTGCCGCAACACCGAGCCTGCTCACCTGCAGCGAGATCGATATTCTCTGGCGCGTCGCCGAAGCCTTCATCCAGACGGAGAGGGCGCAGCGCGGCCAGGACGCTTATACCTATGTCCTGAAGAACTGTACCAATCCCGCCGAGCGGCAGGCGACGGTCGAAAAGGCCTCGACGCTGCTTGCTTACCAGCCGATGCAGGCGCTGCTCGCGCTGGAGAGGCCCGCTGCCGACGGCAGCAGGGAATTCGATGCGATCCGTGATAACCTCGCCCGGCGCTTCGTGGCCGAAGGCAATGACGATCCGAATCTCGCCATCGCGCCCGATTATATCGCCCGCCTCGAAAAGCTCGCCGGGACTGAGGGGCTTGCCTCCGATGCGCTGCTGCTCGGCTGGTACCAGCTTCGCCGCAACAACGATGCGGATGCTGAGAAATGGTTCCGCGCGGCCCGAGCCAAGCAAGATTCGGCGGCCGCTTCACAGGGGCTGGCGCTGGCGCTGATCGCCCGCAAGGCGCCTGAGGAAGCCGAGGACGTGATGTTTCGCTGGCGCGCCGATTCCGATGATGCGACATCAACCTATCTCGCCGCTACCGCCAACCTGATGGCGTTGCAGCCGCCGGCCGATCTGGCCGAAGACGTGCTGCACCGCATCGCCACCGAGGTCATCGCCCGGAAATATGTGCCGACGGCGCAGCAATTCGGCTGGTATGCCCGCTCCCTCAACCAGTTCCAGACCGCCGCGCGCTGGTTCGAGACGGCGCTTGCCTGGAAACCAGATGACGAACCGTCCGCCTATGGCCTTGTCATCACCCGCGAGCAACTGAGCGACCGCAAGGGCGTGCTCGACCTCCAGCGCGCCTGGGCCGGCCGGTCGAGCCGGATCACCAACCTCGAAGACACGTCCTCCCTGACGCCGAATGCCCTCACGCCGCCGCTGGCGAAGGGAGGGTTTGCCGCACAGCAACCGGCTCAACCGGCGCAGCGTCCCCCGACCGAGCCGCTCCCGGCCGAGCGCCGCATCACCCTGCAGCCGGGGTCGGAAGTGGTCGTTCGCGCGGCAAGGCCGGCGATGGAGACGATGACCGTCCCGCGCGGCCCGCGCCAGACGCGCGGCTGCTCGACCACAATCGATGCGGGGCAGCTTAAGCCGGCCGACGCACTGTCGCGCGGCTGGTGCCTGATGGATATCAACCGGCCGATGGAGGCAATCTCGGCTTTCGAGGCGGCATTGCAGAGCCCCGTCCGCAAGATCCGCGAAGACGCAGCCTATGGCCAGAGCCTTGCCTATTTGCGCGCCGGCCTTTCCACCAATGCCGCCGTCGCAGCCACCAAGGCGCCGCAGAACCGCCAGCGCGCCGCCGAGCTTCAGGTGGCGATCCTCGCCGACCGTGCGCTTGCAGCCTTCGACGCGGGACGTTATCGCGAAACCCTCATCTATCTGGATCAGCGCGCCCAACTGCAGCAGGAACGCATCGACCTGATGGTTCTGCGCGGCTACAGCTACCTCAATCTCAAAATGTACGGCGATGCGACCCGTATCTTCGAAGCCGCTGCCGCGACCGGCAGCCGCGACGCCGCTCGCGGTCTGGCCGACGTCCGCAACGTCACCCACCCAGACACCAACAACTGACGTTGACGCCGCTTCCGCTCTCCGCTACTCGCCTGCGCAGGGGCCGCCCGGCCTCATGCTTGCAAGGAAAAGCCTGTGCCCGCTCTCCATGACATCCTCGACAGATCCTATGACGCCTTCCTTTTCGACATGGACGGAACGCTCTTGAATTCCATCGCCGTCGTCGAACGCGTCTGGAGTGAATGGGCAAGACACCACGGCTTCGAGCCGGAGGTCTTCCTGAAGACGATCCACGGCATCCGCGCCTCCGACGTGATCCGCGGGCTCGGCCTGCCCGGCGTCGATCCCGCCCATGAGGCGGATCTGCTGCTCGCCGAGGAAATGGAGGATGTCTCCGGCATCGTCGAGATCCCCGGCGCCGTCCGCTTCCTCTCCGCCATCGCCGAGGGCAGATGGGCAATCGTCACTTCGGCGCCGATCGAACTCGCCAGGCGCCGCATGGCCGCCGCCGGCATCCCGATGCCGAAGGTCATCGTCAGCGGCCAAGAGGTCAAATCAGGCAAACCCAGTCCCGAAGGTTATCTGCTGGGCGCAAGCCGCCTCGGTGTCGATCCGAAAAAATGCCTGGTCTTCGAAGATGCGGTCGCCGGCATCCTCGCTGGCGAGGCAGCGGGCGCCGACGTCACCGTCATCACCGAAACGCACGCCACGCCCTTCGAAACGCCGCATTTTTCAATCGCCAACTACCAGGCATGGCAGCCCCGCCAGACCGCCGAAGGCCGGCTGAGGCTCGTAGCGATCTGACCATTCGCGCAAACCGCCTCCTTTTTGTTGGAGGCAAGGTTTTTCCGCTTGCAATGCACGCGCTGAAAAACTAAACGAAGCAAGCCGTTTCGGCAGGTCGGGGCGTAGCGCAGCCCGGTAGCGCACTTGACTGGGGGTCAAGGGGTCGCTGGTTCGAGTCCAGTCGCCCCGACCATTTATCCCCTTGAGATCCCAGTCAGAATGTCAGTTTTCTTCGTCCCGCTGAAAGCGGAGGAGGAACGAGACAGCGGCAGAAATGCTCAAACGAGAACCGAAAATCCCGAAAAAATCCCGAACAAAAATGCCTTCTGTTCATGTTGTTTGTCTGTATGCCGCAGCTAATAGCATGTAACCAGACCAAAAGTTGCAGGGACATCGATAGAGGCTTCGATTTCCGCCGCCCGATGTGGATCGGCCGGCGTTTTTTTTGCAAAAAGATCTTTCGCCCTTGTCCCCGCTTCGTCCAGCGGGGTCTTTTGGCCAAGGAAGCTTAGCCGCGTTTGAGTGTATGGCGGCGGGATTAGACTATCAGCTTTGTCTTGTCCGATTGCTGGAGGAGATCGGCAATCTCGACCGTGCGTCCCGGAGATGCGTGGGAGCCGTCGTTCGTCACAGCAAAATAGACAGGAGTACCGGTTGGAACTACCGCGCCAAACGATAAGCTTCTTGTATTTGTGAAAGTTCCATCGCCGTTGGGAGCAGAAGACGTGACGACGCCGCCGGTGACGGTGCCAAAGCGATATTCAAAACCGACACCTAGCTGCGTATCCGTCTTGAAAGTATTCCATGTCGCCGTACCGTCCGTGCCGGCCTGTTCGACAAAGGTGCCGCGCTGCGGCATGCCGAGATATGGACGCCACTTGTAACTGTCCACCGGATCGGACCATGCGGCAAACGCGTCGATATAACCGTCCAGGTTCCCACCGGCATTGCTGCGGATGTTATCGTTGACCAGGCCAAGGATGGCAGTGGTGTACGGGCTGGTGACCGTCTGCGTTGCTGTCGCCGCATAACCTGCCGTTGAAGAAGCTTTGCCAAACACCGTCAATCCAATGATTTTCACGCTGGGGAAACGTGCCTTCAGACGCCCATTCAAGCTATTGATCGCATTCCACCACGTGGCCGAGCTTGCGTTGTTATCGTTCCATCCAAGCTGATTGAGGATCACTGTGAAGGGATGCTTTCCACTGGTATTAAAGGCTATGGCTTCATCAAGAATCGCCCACCGTTTCAGTGCATTCGTGGCAAGTTCCTGAGATGCTTTCGCTCCCGGCGTACCCATGAAGAAATAAGGGATACGACCGATCCCGCCCGGATTGTCGAGCCAGCGGCGCAGGAAGCCCATGTTACGCCGGGTATCCGCAGAAGCGGCGATCTCGTTTCGCTGCTCGCCGTGACTATCGCAGGTCACAAGCGCGACGGGACGGCCATCCCAATCGCCTTTGGCGAGCATGAAATCGGGTCCGAAACATTGGAACTGTGTGAAGCTGTTGTAGCTCGCGTTGGTATCGATCGCAGCCGTTGAGGCAGCGTCGGCATTGACAAGCGCTTCCAAAGAGGCGAGATCACCGGCCGCCCAAATCTTCTCGCCGCGTTCACGCTGATGACGATAGCCATATAGCAGCTTTTCGCCGACGCCGGTATGATACTCCGTGATGACGCCGATCACGCTTTCAGCCGGGATGTCGGCACCGGGAAGGCAGTATCCCCATACTCCATTCGCGCCGCTGGCAATTGTTGCGCTGGTCGAACCGCTGAAGTCGATGGGGTACTTATTGACACCGACGACCAGGAACGCCTTGTCTATGACGACGCTGTTGCCGGGAGCGAGCAACTCCTGTGGAGCTGTGCCACCCTCATTGATGCCGAAGCCCGACCAATGCAAGCGAAATTCCCGCGTCTTGTAGGAAGGCGTCCCGAAGAACAGCTTTGAGGCCACATAGTTCAATCCGCTTCCTGCCGTCGGGAGCGTCGAAGTCCCGCCCGGAACGCGGTTGCCGGTTGCAAAGAACATCCAGCGATCGGAATCGCCCCCGCTGGTCACCTCAAGCTGCTCGCTAAATGTCCGTGACCATCCATCGTCGTTCGATGCTGTCGTGGTAAGCGTATATTCTCCAACTGGCAAATTGGTCGGCATACGGACTTCACTGCCAACAATTTCCGTACCTTCGGAATCCGTCAAAGAGTAGGTGATTTTCATTCATGCTCCTTGTTAACTGACTGAGTCGACTGTCTTTGAGACAGATCAAATCACCATAGTGATCGCTGAACACATGGGAATGAATTAAGTGGAGAGATTTCTTCGATGTCTTCGAACGACGTTCGCCGGCTGATGTGGATCGGCCGGCGGTTTTTTTGCAAAAGATCTTTCGCCCTTGCCCATAACGATCAGAGCGAACTGCGAATCGTGGCGAACTGTTCGCAGCGCGCAAAACCGGTTGGCACCTCGCGCAAGATCAAATGAAAGCGCACGGACGCGAAATTCCGGAATTTTTGAAATCCGTTTGAAGGCTCCTCAAGGCGGGTGCGGGGTCTATTCCGCGGGCGCTCGGGCGCTCCTGCGATAACCTCTAGCCCAACGGGCCATTGGTTTTTCAATGATGTTGAAGCTCAGAGCCGCAAGGATAAGAGTTATAGGAAGCGTCACAGCAGTGATCGTCACCGCGCCATAAAATCTGCCCTGGATGCCCATCGGAAAAACGACGTAGTAGCAAACGAGCATCATCGTCGGCACGTGAAGAACGTAGAGCCCATATGATACCTGCCCAATGAAGGTCGGGACGCGCGAGGAGATGATCCTGTCGGCGAGCCGGGGAACGCCCAATTTGTCGTGAGCGGCCGCAAGGAAGTACATCCCGAACCACATTAGCAGCGGCAGGATGTTTGGCGAAAACAGCGAAGCGATGATACTTCCAGCCACAACGGCTGCTGCCAACACGGCCGGCCTGGCCTTGCGGGCGTCATGCCAAAGGGCAGCGGACATGATGCCGACGATGTAGAGCGGAAATCTAAGCGGCAGGAACGAGGGGGCTTCCCCCTTCCAGTGATGCAGCGTCACTTTTTGCAGGCCGATTGCGAACAGGAGAATGCCGGCTGAAATCGCCATACGCCTTGCGTTCCTGAATCCAATCGCTCCGATCAGCAACGGCGCAATCAAGTAGAACTGCCACTCCAACGAGATGCTCCAAAGCGGCCCCGAAAACATGAGTGGCGCTTGCGGCAAGATGGTATCTGGGACGATCCCATGTAGCATCGTCAGATGGAGCAACATATGCTCGAAGAACGTACCCGTCAGGTTCTCCTCGCGTGTTTGGAAACCTGCTCTGACGTGCCGAAGCCAAGGGGACTCCCCAAAGACCGAGCCGTAAAGGTGGCCGGTCATCATCCCATATACCAGTGCGATCAGGAAGAGTGGATAGAGCCTCATAAATCGGCGGAAAATGTACCTGTCGTATGGCTCGCCTTCGTTCGACAACATGAGCGCGATGACGAAGCCCGACAACATGACGAAGACCTCAACGGCCTGATCGCTGTGCTGGCGGGTCGTGGATCTCGTCCAACAGAGGCCAAGCGCCACACTGTGTCAGGCGATAAGTAAGGGTGTTCAGCGCTGTTTGCTGGTCGGCTGATAGGGTCGGCGACAGCACCGTCCCTGCAGGGGCAGCGGGGCCTCGACCGCCTTCAGTGCGGTTTCTGGGCGATCGCGATCATCGATTTCGCCAGCAGCGGAATCCTTCCGACATATTCGAAGTCGACGTCCTCGAAGCCTGTTTCAAGCAGGAGCGTGCTGAGCGTTCCGGGAGACCAGAATTTGATATGGCCATGGTCCTTCAGAGGCATGAAATGGTCATCCATCTTTCCGCTGACGGCCAATGCCAGATTTTTCCAATAGCCGTGAAAAGGCGTCGACATAACGGCGATGCCGCCAGGCTTCACCAGATCATACATGGTCGTCGAGAAGGCCTTGGGATCATAGACATGTTCCACCACTTCAAGACTGATCACGGCATCGAAGGTCCCATACCGGCTGGAAAGATCTTCGTAACCGGAACCGATTTCCAGCGGAAGATCAGGGTGGGCCGTTCTCGCTTTCGCGATGCCGTCCTGGGAGGGATCGACACCGACGACGTCATAGCCTTTTTCCGCAAGCACGGCGGCAGCACCGCCGGTGCCGCAACCGAGGTCGAAGACCGCTGTTTCTTTTGCCTCCTGGAAACTGTTCTCGAGAACATCGACAACGGCCGGCAGTATATAGGAATGGGCGTTCGCCGGCTTGGCGTGGACATAGGTAGTAGCGTCCAGTTCGATAGACATTTTACCTCCTGAAAACCTGAAGAAGTGAGCTGCCAATGGTACGGCGGACTTTGACGGGAGTGTGGTGTCGTTGTGGTATTAAGGTGATTAACGCCGAAGGCGTTCGCGGCGGCTAAGCGTCGCCCGCCGATTGGCTGTACAGACTGCGCGAGACATCCTCCAGCACGGCCCACGCTCGCCATGCCGGATCCCGAAGCTGATTGACAGGGTGCACTGAAGATGCTGAAAACGGGCCGCTTTCAGGTTTGCCGCATTCTCGTGGTTCAAAGGGCCGCTGCATCCGGCTCCGCTCCTTTCGACCATTTAAACTAAATAGTGCGATGAAATACCCTTTGAAGGTGCACAGCAAATAAATCCTTTAGTTCTTTTTGGTGCTACCTCAGTTGGGAGAGGTGGTATTTGTTGCCTTTTGTTAAGGTTATACCCAGTTTGGAAGTTAACAACCCAATTTTGGATTGAAGAAAACCTGAAACCTCTTCGTATTCTCGTGAATATGTGTAAATTAACATTGTCCCTGTCACAGATAGCCTAGTCGAGCATGGCGGATATGAAACACAATCTAACTTGCAGGCAGAGCCTCGCCAGCGCGTTCCAGGCTCTGTCGGACGAGGCCGTCAAAGCCGGTTGGTCGGAAGGCGATGTCGCCCTCGCGCTTGCAGAACTCGCCGAGGAGCGGGTGATTGAGGTTACCGCCAAGGTGATCATGGAAGGCTCCGTCCATCCTCAGCTCATCGCTGCCGGCGGCGGACGCAACAGATAACGATCTTACACCAGCAATCCCGCCGTTTTCGCTGCCGTGATGAAGGAAGCCTGTGCTGCGCGCGGGCTGCGCAGTCCGTCGAGCGCATCCAGGCAGTGCTGGCGCGCAACGCGATAATCGCGCCCACGCTTGCTCGGCTACCGCTTCAGATATTCGACGGCCTCCCAGACGGTCGAAACGATCAGGCTGCTGTTTGAAGAAACGACCCGGACGGGGGAGGGAAAGCGTTTTTCACTCACGTCTGCACTCACTGATTCCTGCTGCCAAACGCGGCCCGAACGCGCGGGATAAAATTTTGTTCCATAATTTTGTTCCACAGAAATTTGCGTAGTTGCTAAAGTTTGGACCCTCGCGCATAATGACTTTATGGTCGGTTGCGGAGGGCGGCCGGCGATGCAAGCGTGGATGCGTTTGCCCTCGGAGGAAATGCGGCGTGATGTTACGATCATCAATTCATCCGCATGATTTACCGCTCTTTTCGGAAGATCTCGATCTGCTTTCGCAGGTGCTCGACAAGGTCTGCGACGAACGCGGCCTCGCCAGGACGACGCCGGAGGCCGAGCGGATCGGTGCGGTCATCATTCAGCTCTACAGGCAAGGCGTGAAGGACGGCGGCAAACTCGCCGACCTTGCAAAAACCTATCTTTAAAGATCAGTTCTGCTCGATCGAGACACCGTTCTTGCCGATGCTCATCTCGATGCCTTGCGGCTTGCTTTCCTCGTGGAAGATATAGGCGCCGAGGCCGATGACGGCGACGACAAGAACGCCGATGACGACGTAGAGACCATTGCTGCGGTTCAAGAGACTGCCCCCGATACGTTATAGGCCCGATATGTTATGGGACAGCGGAAACGGTCGGGCGGCGGATTGGTTCCGTCAGTCGTCGTTGGCGGCGTTGAGGTTTTCCGGCCGGATGCCGTCATCGCTGGAGGTGCGGGCGCGCAACCGGATACCGGGGCCGCCTTCATCCTGATTGCCGCTCGACAGGAAGATGATGCCGTTCGCCTCGAGTGTGCTGCGCACATCGAACAGCGCATGCGGCTCGCCGGCGAATTCGCCGTTTTCCAGCGCCGTCACGGTCTCGACCGGCAGGCCGCTGGCGGCGGCGAGCTCTTCGATGCTCATTCCGATCATGGCGCGCGCGCCGCGTATCTGCGTTGCTGTTATCATGATGGAAAACCTAGCGCATTCCCAGCGCTTCTCAAGTGGCGAAACCGCACGTTGGCCCTAAGGCATGCGCTCTTCAAACTTCCCTCAATTTGACACCAAATAGATCGTCATGCATGCGCTCGACCGCGATCCCCATTCCTCCCATCAGGGCGGCGCGGTTCCCAAAGCGACTGATCTCGATGCGCGGCGGATAAGGCGTACAACGCGGCAGGAAACCGCGGATGGCGTTTACGAGTTCCGGCCTTGAGCCGATGCTGCCGCCGGTGATCACCAATTCAGGATCGAGAGCCGCTCCGATTGCAGCGATAGCGACTGCGACCAGCCTTGCCGTCTCTTCGATGGCAGCCGCAGCGCTTGTTTCTCCTGCATTAAACGCGGCGAAGAGATCGGCCACGGTGGATGCATTACGCCCGCCGAAACCGACGTAACGTCGCAACATCGCGACGCTGCCGACCGCGCTCTCAAAAGTTCCAAGCGTAAATCCGCCAGGATCAAAAGCATCTCCACCGATCGGAAGATAGGCGATTTCGCCGGCCGCCCCACGCGCGCCGCGCAACAGAGTTCCGTTGGCGATGATGCCCATGCCGACGCCCGTTCCGAGAGCAACGAAAGCAAAATTGCTGGTTTCGACACCGTGTCCCCGCCATCTCTCCCCTTGCGCGGCGAGGTTGACGTCATTTTCAACGATCACCGGTATGGCCATTCTGTCGCTGAAGACTTGCCGCAGATTTATGGCGTCGATGCCGGGGATGCTTGGCGCTACGTTGATATGCCCGGTGGCTGGATCGAGCACACCGGGACTGCCTAGAACGACGAGACGGAGTTTGTCGGCAGTCGTCCCGGCCGCAAACGCGAGTTCTACGATAAGATCGCTGAACTGATTGACGAGATGCATTCCGCCGCGCGGGTCGGTGGATACTTTAGTTTCAGCGACCACGTTCCCCAACAGATCGCAAATGGCCGCAGCAATCTTGGTGCTCCCGAGATCGATAGAGACGGCCAGCCCTGCCCTGGCATTGATTTCATAGGTGATCGCATTCCGGCCCGGGCGACCATCAGTCTGCCCGACTGGTTTCAGCCATCCATCATCCTCAAGGTCGCGCACGACATCGGAAATCGTCTGCTTTGACAAGCCGGTTAGCTTGGCAATATCGGCGCGAGAGATCGATCCGTTCGCGAACACGGTTCGGATGACGGCATTGGTTGAAATTTTTCGTGCGATCGGGGTCTGTGCGACAGAAGATGCCATTGCCATCCGGCTAGCTCAGTCCAATTAGTTCGGAGCGCATACTTAATGGACGCGATATTAAGTCACAACTATTGCGACTAAGCGGAATTCAATACATCGAAGCAGGCAATTTGTCTATGTCCTTGACAAATGGGAGGTCAGCTGTAGGCTTGAAATTAACGTGCGATGAAAATGCGCGATGAAATAAAGAGGGTCGATGTGAAGTATGCGCCATACGTATCGTCCGGTTAGCCGTGCGCCTGCCAAGATCGCCCAAAGAGGAACTGGCCTGGGCTTGCCTGGCTATTTCTTTTTTTGCGTCCCGCGGACTCCTTGAACCCGGCTTCCGAGGATTTGCTCATGATGAAGCCCTCGACTGATGGACAGCTTTTCGCGAAGCAACCTGCTTTACTGCCGATAATGCTATCATGCCTTCAGGCGGCCGTTCATCGGGATGGGTACGCTGACCTCACCGTGTGGCGAGCAGGCAGTTTCGGGCGTGTGAGATTTTCTCCAATCAAGGGTGCTTATACCCGGGAGACACGGCCTTTTCGTGGCTTGGAGAAACCAGGAAATGCTTCAACCCGATCCCTCATCGATCCGCATTGCGAAGGCGACGGAGCCATCCTGCTCGAATTCGGAAAAGCCGAGGCGACGGTAGAAACCCCTGGCGCGTTCGTTGTTTGGGTCGACCCCGAGATGCACGGCTCCGACCCCGTGGTTTCGAAGCGCTTGAAGCTCCGTGGCGATCATCCTGCGCCCCCAACCGCTTGCCTGAAGTCCGGGAAGGATGTTGATATGGAGATGCGCGGGATACTGGTCTTGAAGCCAAGCCGTTCCGCTGCGCGGATTTTGAATTCGTTCCATCACGTCGGCGTCGCGCGGACGGGTGGGTGCCAGTCCCGCAATCTGCTGGCGGACGAACGGCCACCAGTTCGTTTGCAAGTCTCTGTCGAACCTGCTGGTGTCCGCCACCCCTACAACGTAGCCGACTGGCCGGTCGTCCTGAACGAGAACAAAGGCAAAGTCTTTGGCGAATTTGAGGTAGGGTACCGACCAGATGTAGCCGGGCAGATGCGGGTCGCTATAAAGCGCGCTGGCATCTTCACCGCCATTCGCGGTTTTCAGGCAGATGTCGAAAAGGGCGTCGATATCCGCTTCAGTCGCGGGGCGGATGAAGCAGCTGGTGTCCATCACTTTGCCACCTCCTGCGTGGCGCTTTGTCATTTTAGGTCGCGAGAGGAGCGGATGCATTGACGATTACCTCAGATTCGCCAGCCAGGCAAAGCTCTGGGGGAAGAAAACGTTCGGCCGCTGCTTGGCGCAAGGCCTGAACGGGGAGTGGAAAATAAACCAGATGAGGTGGAGCAGATGAAAAGAACCGTGAAATCGATCCGCATACTGCCGGCATACCGATTGAAAGCAGCTGTCGCGCTTGTTGGCGCGGTGCTTTTGAGTTTTGGCCTTTCGGCAGCCGCGCGCGCCGACGACCTGGCTGTGTGGGATGACCAAACCTATGAAGGTCAGAGCGCGGTCATAGAGCAGCTCAACAAGGAGTTCGAAGCTGCGCATCCCGGCGTCACGATCAAGCGCACCGCCCGTACCTTTGATGACATGAAGTTGACGCTGAAGCTTGCGGTTTCGGCAGGTGATGGCCCTGTCATCACGAAAGTCAATCAGGGTGCCGGTGACATGGGAGCGATGGTCAAGGAAGGATTGCTCCTGCCGGTCGACGACTACATCAAAAACTACGGCTGGGATAAGCGCCAGTCGGATTCGGTGCTTGCTCGAGACCGCTGGGAAGATGGAAAATTTGGGGTCGGTAAGACCTACGGCATATCAGGCCTCGGCGAGATCGTTGGCCTCTACTACAATAAAAAGATCCTCGGCGATGCGGGAGTAGCGCTGCCGCAAACCTTCGAGGAGCTGTTGGCCGGTCTTGATAAGCTGAAGGAAAAGGGCGTTGCGCCCTTCATGATGGGCTCGGCAAAGCAGCATCTGGCCCTGCACATGATCGGCGCCATCGAGCAGGCGCATATCGACGCGAGCAATCGTGCCGAGCTTGACGATCTGATTTACGGCCGGGGCGGCTCGTGGAACACCAAGGGGAACATCGAATCCGCCAAACTCGTGCAGCAATGGGCACAGGGCGGTTACTTTTTCCCCGGTTTCGAAGGCATCTCGGGTGACGACGCCGTCCAGCTTTTCATTTCCGGGCAGGGCGCGTTCCTGATCTCCGGAACCTGGTATTTCGGTGACATGCAACACAATCCGGATATCGGCTTCATGGCAATTCCCGCCCCGAAAGGTATTGCCAAGCCCATGAGTGTTGGGGGTGTGGATCTTGCCTGGGCGATAACGAGCCTTGCCAAAACGAAGCCGACACAGGACGTAGCCGGCGCATATATCGATTATATGGTCTCGGAAAAGGCTGCTGAAACCTGGGCCAATGCTGGCTATCTTCCGGCAACGTCGCTCGCGGCTGATGCAAAGCCAAAGCTCACGCCGCTCCTCAGCTCCGGCATCGAAATGTGGAAGACACTCAACGCAAACGACGCCCTCGGACATTACCCCGACTGGTCGAGCCCGACGATGCTGAAGACAATAGACGACAACACGCCGCTTCTTCTGTCCGGCAATATCACGCCCGAAGCCTTTGTCGATGCTATGGACAAGGATTATCAGGCGTACCTGAAGGATAAGAAATAAAGATTGCGGGCGCTGGTCACGGCCGTCCCCTGCGGTCGTGACCTCAGTCTCGTCGATCCAAATAAATGAGCACTGCGATCGGCTTGCTGCGCGACGACCACAGCTTTAGCTTTATGGAGTAATGGATGAAACGCTCCGCACTTGATGGCTCGCAACAGACCAATTTTATCTATTTATTGCCTGGATTGCTGTTCTACGCGGCTTTTGTCTTTGGACCGATCGTCGCGGCTTTGGGTTTGAGCCTGACCAGCTGGGACGGCCTGAGCATGCCCAAGTGGGTTGGTCTCGGCAATTACGTCGATCTCTTTTCTGACAGCCGTTTTTATATTGCCTTGCGTAATAATGCCGAGCTCATGATCTTCTACTGTGTCCTGCCGCTCGTGCTCGGCATAACTCTCGCCGCTTGCGTCTGGAATCTGAAGCAGCGCGAACAACTTGCACTGCGCACCTTCTTGTTCCTGCCTTACATCATGCCGACCGCCGTGTTGGGCATCATCTGGGCATGGCTCTACAATCCTGCATTTGGCCCGTTCAATCAGTTTCTCAGAGCAGTGGGGTTAGGCGCCTTCGCACTCCCGTGGCTGGGAAATTTCAATTTTGTGCTTCCCGCGGTCGGGATCGTTGCCACCTGGTATTTCTTCGGTTTTTGCATGGTCATCTTCCTGACCGGAATTCAGCGCATCGACCCGTCTCTTTTCGACGCTGCCAAGGTCGATGGCGCTTCGGCGCGAAAAACCTTTTTCTGGATAACGCTGCCGCTTCTCTTGCCTGAAATAAGGGTGGTTTTGCTCCTGACGGTCATAGCGTCAATCAAAAGCTTCGACCTGATTTTTACAATGACCAGGGGCGGACCAGCCAACGCGACGCTCGTGCCGAACATCTACATGTATCAGCTCGGCTTCGAGCTTAATCGGTTCGGCGCCGCAGCGGCCATCGCCATTGTCGGCGCGGTCCTCACATTTGTCATCAACTATGCAATTCACCGATTTGTGGGATCGCAGAACAAAGGACGGGCTTGATGAGCCGTTGGTCTAACATCTCCCCCGGTACGCTATTCCTTCGCCTTGTCCTCTGGCTTCTTGCTTTCGTAACGATCACGCCGTTCCTGCTTCTGCTTCTAACCTCGATAAAGAGCAAGGCCGACGTTCTGCAGGGTGCATTCGCGCTGCCGGCATATCCGCATTTCGAAAATTACGTCGATGCTTGGAATGCCGGACATTTCAACATTTACTTCTGGAATTCGATCATCGTTGTCATACCCGTCGTTGCTGCAAGCGTCTTTTTGGGCCTGCTGACTGGTTTTGCCTTCGCCTACCTGTCGTTTCCATTCCGGCGCACGCTGTTCGCTATCCTGACGCTCGGCATGATGGTGCCGGCGGAAGCCTTCATCATCCCGCTTTATTACGAAATGCGGTATCTGGGATTGATCAATACCTATGCGGCTCTGATTTTGCCGCAGATCGCGATGTCGATACCGTTCTCGACGATCTTCCTCGCCAGCGCGATGCAGCAACTGCCGGAAGAAGTTCTCGAAGCGGCGGTTCTCGATGGCGCCGGACGCTTCCATATCCTGCGCAAGATCGTTATCCCGCTCATGGTGCCGGCAATGTCGACACTGGCGCTGTTCCTGTTCATATGGACCTGGAACGAGTTTCTGATTCCGTTCATCCTGGTCAACGACGACGACTATCGGACGCTGCCCCTCGGCATGCTGTTTTTCCAAGGGCGCTATACCGTCAACACGCCGGTTCTGACCGCCGGCGCGGTGATTGTCATTTTCCCGCTCATCGTGACTTATCTCATTTTCCAGCGGCGGTTTATTGCCGGCTTGACGGCAGGAGCGACGAAATAGACAGCCGCCCATTGACGGCAACACCTCACGCCGCCTCGTGGCGTCTTCGTTCACGCTTGTGGCGCACTTCCAGCGCCGCGCAGCCCCAGACCGTGCCGAGCAGCAGATAGACATGGCGCCAGTGGTCGATATCGATGACGTTGCCGATCGTCGCATGGCCGAGAACCGAGATCCAGGCGATCATCAGGAAGGGCTGCCACGGTCGGTCGAGCAGCAGGTTTCTGAAACCGAGAGCCAGCGTCCAGAGAAGCATGCCGACGTAGCTGACGAAACCGAGCCAGCCATAGGAGGTGAGCGACTTCAGCCAGATATTGTGCTCGTCCTCGGGAAACATCGTGCCGAACACCAGCGGGCCGATGCCGAGCGGACGCTCCATCATCATGGTGAAGCCGATCCGGTGGCGCTCGAAGCGGCCGAGATGTTCGCCGTCATATTGCTGTACCAGCTGGGCGCGCGCCGAAAACAGTTCGGCGACCTTCGGGATCTGCAGCGCCACCAGCAGCGACGCGATCAGCATGATGATCGCCGCCAGCGACAGGACCAGGACTCTCAAGCGAAAGGCGCCGCTGCGCTCTTTCAGCAGCATGATGAAGATCAACAGCACCACGCCGAGCGCGAAGAGCCCCCAGGCGGCGCGGGAAAAGGAGAGGAAAATCCCGAGCGCAAGCACCAGCAGGGCGGCGGCCTTCAGCGGCGATTTCTTCAGGTCGCCGACCAAAATACCGTGGACGAGATAGAGCGATGGCGGCACCAGGAAGGGGCCGAAAACATTCGGATCCTGGAAGGCGCCCTTGGCACGGTCGTAGAGCGTGAAGATTTCCGCGCCCGGAAAGGCGTGGAAATAGCCGAGTATGCCGAGCGCGGAGGTGGCGACGGCGGCAAAGGTCCAGGCATTGAAGATCAGCGGCAGCCGCTTGTGGCTGTCCTCGATGATTGCCGCGTAGAAGACCGCCGTCAGCGCCAGGAAGGTCGACACCGCGATATACATCGGCGCGGTTGCCAGGTCCTTCATCTGCGTCAGCGACAGCATGCCGCCAATATTGAAGATCAGCAGCAGGGCAAGCAGCGGCGCCACGCTGCACGAAATCCTGAGACCCAGGATGAACCAGAGGCCGATCAGCCCCGCCATCCAGAGTTCATAAGGTGCCGGCTCGTCGATCACGAAACCGGAGAGGAAGACGCCGAAGGCGACAAAAGCCGAGCCGATCAGGCGCAGCGTCATCCGCTGCGGTTGGGCGACACGGGGATATGTCGCCTCGATCGCGCTCAATAGGCGTTTTCCGTGTTGAGCAGTCGGATCGGCGTCAGGAACAGGATCTTAAGATCGAACCAGAGCGACCAGTTCTCGATGTAGTAGAGGTCGTAGGCCGTGCGGAACTTGATCTTCTCGTCATTGTCCACTTCGCCGCGCCAGCCGTTGATCTGCGCCCAGCCGGTGACGCCGGGCTTGACGCGGTGGCGGGCGAAATAACCCTCGACGACATCGGCGAAGGCGCGATCGCGCGCCTGGGCGAGAACGGCATGCGGGCGTGGGCCGACCAGCGAGAGCTCGCCCCTCAAAACGTTGAAAAGCTGCGGCAATTCGTCGATCGAGGTCTTGCGGATGAAGCGGCCGACGCGGGTGACGCGCGGATCGCCCTTGGTCACCGCGGCCTTGCCGGTGGGGTCGGCCATGGTGGTGTACATCGAGCGGAACTTGAAGACGTTGATGATTTCGTTGTTGAAGCCGTGGCGCTTCTGCATGAAGAAGACCGGGCCTTCGGAGGTCGCCTTGATGGCGATCGCGGTCGCGATCATCAGCGGCCAGAGCAGTGCCAGCGCGACCAAAGTGAAGAAGAGGTCGAAGCCGCGCTTGGCGACCGAATCCCAGTCGCGGATCGGCTTTTTGAAAATATCGAGCATCGGCACCGAGCCGACATGCGAATAGGCGCGCGGCCGGAAGCGCAGCCGGTTGGCATGCGCGGCAAGGCGGATATCGACCGGCAGAACCCAGAGCTTCTTCAAAAGATCGTAGATACGGGCCTCGGCCGACAGCGGCAGGGCCATGATCAGCATGTCGATGCGCGTCAGTCGCACGAATTCGACGAGTTCGGCGACAGTGCCGAGCTTCGGATAACCGGCGACCATGATCGGCGATCGTTTCTCGCCGCGGTCGTCGAAGATGCCGCAGATACGGATGTCGTTGTCGGCCTGCTGTTCGAGGATGCGGATCAGGTCCTTGGCCGGCTCGCCGCCGCCGACGATGACGGCGCGCCGTTCCATGATGCCGTTGCGCGCCCAGTTGCGGATGCCGTAGGCGACGAGGAAGCGCTCGGCCGCAAGGAAGAGCGCGCCTGCGGCGAACCACGGGATATAGGCATCGACCATCGCCCATGTGGTGCCGCGAATGAGCGCGAACAGGCCGACGCTCAGGAGAAGCGCGATCGTCCAGGAGGCGAGGATGCGTGGCATCAGCCGCAGCTTCGCCCGGAGGGCGGGAATGGTGTAGGTGTCGGCAAGCTGCAGGCCGATAACGGTCAGGGCCGAAGCGATCGCCGCCATGCCCGCCCGCATCGAGGTGGAATCGCTGCCGTCACCGGGCCAGAAATAGTGGGAGATCAGGGCGATCGCGAAGAGCGCCAGGAATTCCAGCAGCCGCAATTGGCCGATGATGATCACAGGCGAATTGGTTCCGTCGCGGAACTGCTCGGCGATCTGCCGGGCAAAGGGGTTGATTTCGGTCGGGTCGGAAGGCTTCTCCTGACCCGCGCCGCCGCGCGCCTCGACGTCGGAGACCTGCTTGCGCAGTGCTTCCACGTCGAATTGATCGCCTTTTTCCAGCTTGTTCATGGGGCTTTTCGCTCGTTGTCACCAAGCGAAATACCAGAAAGCCCCTAAGAAATATTTACGAGGCAACGGGCATTGCTTGGCCGGCAGCGGGATTGACGAGCTCATGGTACAATTTCAGGACATCGCGTGCCATGACGGCCGAAGAAAACACCGCCTTCACTGCCTCGGGCTTCGGCATCGTCCTGGCGTGCCAGTCGGGCGTGCTCAGCGTTTCCGCCATGACGCGGGCGAGATCGTCGGAATTGCCGGGCTCCACCAGTGCTGCGCTGTCGGCGCCGAGCACCTCGGGAATGCCGCCGACACGGCTTGCGATGATCGTCTTGCCGGCGCCGAGCCCCTCGAGCACGATGTAGGGCATGGCTTCGGCGCGCGAGGGAACGACGAGGTTCTGCGCCATGGAGAAGGCTTCGTGGACCCGCATGGCCGGCAGCATGCCGATGCGTTTACCAAGGCCGCGTTCGACCATCATCTCACGGTAGCGGTCGCGATCCGGCCCGTCGCCAATCATCAGCGCCGACAGCGGCCTGCCGAGCAGCCGTTCGGTCTTGGCGAAGGCATCGACAAACAGATCGGGACCCTTGAGGTCCCGGAGCATTCCGACATAGATGAAATGCACGGCATCCGAGCGAGTCGGGATCGGCTCGAAATCGCGCTCGCCGATGCCGTTGTAGATCAGTCTCGTCTTCGTCCTTGGCCGTCCGACCTTGCGCGCATAGGTGTCGCGCTCATATTCGCAGATGAAGACCAGCGCATCGGTGAAATATTCCTGCAGGCGCTCCATCCGGAGGACGAACTGTCCGCTGAGCGAGGAGCGCGAATAATGCAGGCTTCCGCCATGCGCGGTATAGAGGCGGGCTACGCGATACCTGTTCACCCGCAACACTGAGCCGGCAAGTCGCGCGAGCACACCGCCTTTGGCGCCGTGTCCGTGCAGCACATCCGGCCGCAAACTTTTGATTTTCTTGTATGTATCCCACATCGTCGCAATATCGGACGGGCTGATTGAGCGCCGGATCGGCACGCGCGTCAGGCCGAGCGAGAGATAGGGACGGATATCGTCGAACAGGCTGTCCTCGTACTCGCCGCCGGTCGAGCTGTCGCAGAGGATGCCGATTTCATGGCCGGCCTTGCTGTGCTCTTCGACGAGATCGCGGACATGGCGGAAAATTCCGCCGATCGGCGACCTGAAGCAATGGAGGATGCGGAGTGGCTGCTGTTTTGCCATCGTTCAGAAAAGCCGTTCGCGAACGTAGATCGTGTCACCCGCGATAATCGGCCCCGATATGTTGATGCGGCCGGTCAGCACCTGTCCGTTGATCTTGCGGGTGACATCGACCATGCGCTGGTTGGCGCGGCTGGTGAAACCGCCGGCAACAGCGATGGCATTCTGCACCGTCATGCCGGGAACATAGGCATACTGGCCGGGCTGGCCGACTTCACCCATGATGAAGACCGAGCGGTAGCGATCGACATCGATGGTGACGTCGGGATCGCGAAGATAGCCCTGCTGCAGTTTCTGGGCGATCTGTCCCGAGAGTTGCTGCAGGGTTCGGCCGCGGGCAGGGACCTGGCCGATGAGCGGGAAGGCGACATAACCTGCCTGATCCACCGTATAGGTATTGGTCAGGCTCTGCTGGTCGAAGACGGTAATGCGCAGCCGATCGCCGCTGTCCAGCGTATAGGGCTGTATGGTTGCCTCGTTGAAGGCCTTCGGCGCCGGCTTGTACGTCGTGCAGCCGCTCAGTGCTGCCGTCATGGCTGCAAGGCTCAGGGCCAAAAGGATCTTGGGCTGGACGACAGACATCCGCTTGTGCTCACAAAAATGAACTCGGTGCAGCCGTTATCGATCCGTTAGGGTTAATGCCCGGTAAAGGGCGCTTGCAATTTCCGGTATCCTTCATCGATCATCGCTCATTTCTCGGCGAGATCGCCATTAACCGTTGAGTTACCATGGTCGTTTACGCTTACGGCACCTTTGTTGTGGAGTAAGAGCATGTCCGGCGTAGCTCGTGATCAGGATGTGGACATCGACCTCGGCCAGTTGGTCCGTGCGGTCTGGGCGCGCCGTCTGCGGATTTTGGCAATCACCCTCGTGGGGGCGGGCGTCGCCTTTGCCGGCGCCAAAATCATGTCGCCGCAATATCGCAGCGAAACACGCATCCTCATCGAACCCCGTGCGCCGGCTTTCGCCAGCACGCAGCAGGCCAATGACGCCAGCGCCGGTCCGCTGATGGATGAACTGAACATCGCCAGCCAGGTGCAGCTTCTGCAATCGGCCGATCTCCTCAAGAAGGTCATCAACGATCTGAAGCTTTATAACCTGCCGGAATTCGACGATGCCGCCAGCGGCTCGGCCATGAGCAGTATCCTGGTGAAGCTGCACCTGAAGAAGAACCCACTGGAAAATCCGCCGGAAGAGCGTGTCATCGACGCCTTCGTCGAACGCCTGCAGGTCTATCAGGTGCCGGGTTCACGCGTCATCGGCATCACTTTCACCTCCAAGGATCCGAAGCTCGCCGCCGCCATCCCGAATGCCATGGCGAATGTCTATCTTTCGACCCAGAGCGGCGCCAAGCTCGATTCCAATTCCGAGGCGACCCGCTGGCTGGAGCCGGAGATCGAAGGTCTGCGCCAGAAGGTCAGCGAAGCCGAGAGGAAGGTCGCCGAATACCGCACGTCGCACGGGCTGCTGCAGACGAACGGCACGACCACTTTTCCGGCCCAGCAATTGAACGATATCTCCGCCGAGCTGACCCGCGTGCGGGGCGACAAGGCCAATGCCGAGGCGAGGGCGCAGGCGGTGCGCAATGCACTGTCTTCGGGCGAAGCCTCCGATACGCTGCCCGACATCATGTCCTCCCAGGCGATACAGCGGCTGAAGGGGACGGAATCCGGCCTGCAGTCGCAGATCTCCGATCTGCAGACTAGCCTTCTCAATAATCATCCGCGGCTGAAAAGCCTGCGCGCCCAGCTCTCCGATATCCGTAGCCAGATTCGCCAGGAGACGCAGAAGATCCTGGCGAGCATCGAGAACGAGTCGAAGGTTGCGGATCTGAGGGCGAGCGAGCTCGAGCGCCAGTCGGACACGGTCCAGGCCAACAGCGCCCGCGCCGGTGAGGACGAGGTCGGTCTCAATGCGCTAGAGCGCGAGGCGAACGCCCAGCGCCAACTGCTCGAAACCTACCTGGTGCGCTACCGCGAGGCCGCCTCCCGCGCCGACAGCAATTCGAGCCCGGCTGATGCCCGGATCGTTTCGAGGGCCGTCGAGCCGGTCGATCCTTATTTCCCGAAGGTGGTGCCGATCGTCGTCGTCGCTGCCGTCGCGACGCTGATCATGAGCGCCATCGTCATCATGCTGGCCGAGCTCTTCAGCGGCCGGGCTCTCCGCCCGACAGATGCCTCCCCGGAAACAATTGAGGCAGAAGCAGTCGTCGAGGAGAAACATGTGCCGCAGGCCGCTCCGATCGCCGCCGCCGGAAAACCCGTTCAGCCGAGCATGCTCGCCGTCGTCGCGGACGAGGAGGATACGATCGAGGACGTGAAGGCTGCCGAGGATGTGCCAGAGGACGAGCCGGAGGATGACAATGAATTCTCCGTCGCTTCAGTTGCTGACTATCTCACCGGCAGCCGCGCGCCGCTGGCAATCGCCATATCGCCGACTGGTGAGAATGGCTCGGCGGCGACGGTTTCGCTGACCCGCATGCTCGCCGATGCCGGCCACCGCGTCATCCTGATCGATATGACCGGCTCCGGCTACCCCACGGAACTGATGGCCGAGGACCCGGGCGCCCTTGGCGTCACCGATCTGCTTTGCGGCGAGGCCGCCTTCGGCGACACGATCCACGGCGACCGCCTCTCCGATGCGCATCTCATTCCCCAGGGGCAGAGCGACGTGCGCCGCGCCATGCGCGGTGTCGATCGGCTGTCGTTGCTGCTCGATGCGCTCGCCGCCGCCTACGATCTCGTGGTGGTCGAATGCGGTTCGGCCGATGTTGCCGGCGTCTCGCGGCTGACGCGCAGCCGGGACGTCGAGATCATCCTCTCGCTGCCTGAGGTCGAGGAGACCATTTTCGTTGCTCTGATGACGGAATTCCAGGCTGCCGGCTATGAGCGCGTCGTGCTGATGTCGGGCGGCGAAGGGGCCGAGCAGGCACTCGGCCGGGCCGCCTAGTTTTTTGACGATCAGCCGATCCGTGCCCGGATGCCCTGGGCGAATTTATAGAGCTTCGGGCGCGCCTTGATGTGCGCCTTGCCGCGGGTGACGAGCCGGTGTGCGGCGCCGGCGACGACGCCGAACGGCGATACCGGCAGCACCACGTCGTAATGCGCGGTCTCGACCGGCGCCCAGGAACGCTTGTAGGTCTGGTCGCCGAGGCCGAAATCGAACAGCGCTACACCCTTGCCATGCAATCCCGAGATGGTCTGCCAATAGAGGAATTCGCCGGGGCTCGTATCCGGCACGAGTTCTTCATCGATCGCGCCGAACTGGCAGATGATATGGTCGCCCTTGCGCGAAATCCCTGAAATCGCGGCGATCTTACCCTCATGCTCGCCCTTGAGCCGGAGCATATGCATCTGCAGCCCGAAGTACTGCCTGGTGTCGTCCTGCTTGTCGATGAGACCGTGCAGGAAGGTCTGCGTTTCCCTGTCGGCAAAGACGTCGGGCAGGCCGAGGCTGGCGAAGCGGGCGCTTTTCAGGCGGAAGAAGATATCGAGCAGGCCGTGCTGTTCTGCCGATGTCTCGGGAATGACGTATTCGAAGCCGCCGGCCGCCTCGAAACGCTTCGACTGAACACGGAATTTCTTGCGCCGGTTCTTGGCGTTGAGCTGCTTCAGCGTGTCCTCGAAAGCGGGAAGGAACGGCAGCTGATAGGCGTGATTCTGGTTCTGCACCATCGGCAGCCCGGCGAGCGGGCTCTCTCGCCCTCGCCATTCCAGCGGAATGTTCTGCAGCAGCAGCAGATCGGCGCGGCCCTTCAGCGCATGCCGGAGCCGACCGGCGAACTCATGGGGGTCGATGGTCCTGCCGGCTTCGGCAAAGCTCTCTGCGAATAGGCCGGTATTGATATTGCTGTGATCGGCGGCAATGAATCTCGCCGTCCTGAGCCCGCGGGACTTGACGATCTCGACCGGCAGAATGAAGACGGTCTGACCCGCATGAGTGGCTTTGAGGATCGCAAGCGGCCGCTGGAAGGCGCTCACCCAGGCGGCGCACCAGTCGTAGCTCTGATGCAGGGACTGGAGGTTGTCGCGCTCCAGCGCCCGCCAGTCATCCTCCAGCGGCTGCATCGCGTCAAAGACTTCGATGTCGAGTTGGGCCATGGCGAGTTTCATGCTCAGCTGGCGCAGGCGCGAAATGGCCGTATCGGCCAGCGCCACGTCGTCGGACGGCTGTTCATGGACATCGAGCTGTTGCGTCTGCACGATTTTCTCCGGTCAAGAATGCTGAACGGGAAGGTAGGTATGCCAGCCGTATATTTGGTTTAACCGCAGGCGATGGGTGAGGTTTTCCGCAGATCACGGTTATTCGGCCGTTAATGGCTAAAGCATGTCGCGCAAAAGTGTGCCGCGGTTTTGCGACAACGACATGCGTAAAAACAAAGACCTAAAGCGCGACAAGCGAATCTGAAAGACCGCGACGCGCTTTAGCGCTGCGGCGGTCCGGCCATCCATTTGATGATCACCATCGCCGGCAATACCCAGAGCAAGCCGGTGAGCAGGAAATAGAGCAGGTGTCCCCACCAGGGTGCGTTGCCGAGCGTTGCCACCGCGATCGTGTTCGCCACCAGCGCATAGACGACTACGAGCACGATGATGAGGATAGTGCCGATGAATTTGCGAAGGCGGACGGGCATCGGCTATCTCTTGCAATGGACGGGTTGAACCTGGCGCGACGGCATGCCGCAAAGGTTCGGGGCTTGTTTTGCATGAGCCGGTGGGGCAAATCAACTGCCGGATAGAAGGAGACATCATGGCCGTTGCAAACCCGACCACGGAACAGGCGATCCTGAGCGAAATGCGCAAGCAGAATCGCGACCGCCGCGCCTTGCGCTTCTGGCTCGGCTTCGTGCTTTTGGCGCTCTTCTGTCTCGTGCTCGTCGGCGGCGCCACGCGGCTGACCAATTCCGGCCTGTCGATCACAGAGTGGAAGCCGATCCACGGCGTCATCCCACCGCTGTCGGCCGCCGAATGGGAGGAGGAATTCCGCCTCTACCAGCGCATTCCCGAATTTCAGCAGCTGAACAGTTCCATGACCGTCGATGAGTTCAAAGGCATCTTCTGGTGGGAATGGGCGCACCGGCTGATCGCGCGTGCCATCGGCGTGATCTTCGCGCTGCCGCTCATCTATTTCTGGCTGACGGGGCGTATCGAGAAGCGTCTGCGCTGGCCGCTCGTCGGCATCCTGGCGCTCGGCGGCCTGCAGGGGTTTATCGGTTGGTGGATGGTGTCCTCGGGCCTTTCCGTCCGAACCGACGTCAGCCAGTACAGGCTGGCGACGCATCTCGTCATGGCCTGCCTGATCTTTGCCGGCTGCATGTGGATCATGCGCGGTCTCTCCAGGCATTCCGACGATCCGGCGCCGACAAGAAGCTCGCGCGGTTTTGCCGCCGCGATCGCCATTTTCTCACTGTTCCAGATCTATCTCGGAGCGCTGGTGGCAGGGCTCGACGCCGGTTTTTCCTACAATACCTGGCCGCTGATGGACGGCGCCGTCATCCCTTCCGATCTGCTGATCCAGCAGCCCTTCTGGATCAATGCCTTCGAGAACCCGAAGACGGTGCAGTTCATTCATCGGATCGGCGCCTATACGCTCTTCGCATTGACGCTGATCAACATGGTGATCGCCCTTCGCGCAGCGCCTTGGACCACCCATGCACGTCGCGCGATCCTGCTTTTCGTGCTTGTGACGCTGCAGGCAGCGATCGGCATAGCGACGCTGCTGATGCAGGTGCCGCTTCACTGGGGCCTGCTGCATCAGGCCGGCGCGCTTGTCGTTTTCGGCTTCGCCGTCGCCAACTGGCGCGGCTTTTACGGCGAATATCCGCACGGGACGATGATCGCCGAACGCGACTGAAGCGAGCGGCCTTCCGCCGGCGGTTCTAGCGCAGTACGCCGTCGAGCAGCGGCATGCCGATGATTGCGGCGGCGGCGATCAGGACATAGCAGGCGATGCGGAAGGTCCGTTCCTCGGCAAGCCCGAACAGTTTCGAGCCGCCGTAGAGCCCGACCACATAACTCGGCAGGATGACGACGGTGAGCGCAAAGACGGCAGGCACGAACAGTCCGCCGATATAATAGCTGATGGCGCTGAAGACGGACGAGATCGAGAAATAGAGCACGACATTCGCCCTGACGCGGGTGAAGTCGCTCTTGCCGCCGAGCCAGTAGGCGACGACCGGCGGCCCGCCGAGCTGCGCAGCGCCGCTGAAAAGGCCGGCAATTAGACCGACGCCGCTGCTGAGTGGCGCCGAAGGTGCGCCGTGGTAGCGCCATCCCGATACGAGAAGCGCGAGCAAGGAGATGGCGATGATCGTGATGCTCCAGCGCAGCAGCATCGGATCGAGCAGCGCCAGCATCGCGGTGCCGGCCGGCACGCCGAGCGCGGCACCCGCCGCCATGACGAAAACCTCGCGCCGGTTGGCGCCGCGCCAGGCCGGTGGGATCATCCCGAGTGTGGCAATGCCGTCGATGACGAGCAGGATCGGCGAGATCAGCTTCGGCCCGACGATCGCGCCGCCGAGCGGAATGAAGATCAATGCGGCGCCGAAACCCGAAAAGCCGCGTGCAAGCCCAGCGATGAAGGCAAATGCCATCAGCGCATAGATGCCATGATCGGGCAAGGCTGCGGCAAACCATGCGCCGACGCCAGCGATAAGCGCATCCAGCGTCATGACATCGGCTCCGTGATTCGGGATGGGCAAGGAGGAAGGATCCGGTTTCATAGCCCAATCGTCATCGATGATCGAGCGCGAAAGCGATGCTGCGGCCGCCGATGCAAGCAGCCGCGGAAACATCATGATGAGTCAAAGCTCGAGCGGCACCACGTTGATGCCGTCGTCTGCATCTTACGAAGCGAGCATCAGATCCATATTCTGGACTGCAGCGCCCGACGCCCCCTTGCCGAGATTGTCGAGCAGCGCCACCAAATTGACCTGCGAAGCGCCTGGTGTGCCGAAGACGAAGAGCTTCATCGTGTCCTTGCATTCAAGCTCGATGGCATTGACGCGGGGCAGGGCCTTGCTTTCGGCCAACGGCACGACACTGACGATATCCTGGCCGGCATAATGGGCGACGAGGGCGGCATGGATGCTCTCCATCGTCGTGCCCTCGGTAAGATCGTCGAGATGTAGCGGCACCTGCACGATCATGCCTTGCGCGAACTTGCCGACCGACGGCGAGAAGATCGGCGCGCGATCGAGCAGGCCGTGCACGGTCATCTCGGGCACGTGTTTGTGGGTGAGTGGCAGGCCGTAGAGGAAATGCGGCGCGGTGATCGCATCCGGGTGATCCGGGTTTTCCATCTGCGCGATCATCTGTTTGCCGCCGCCAGTATAGCCGGAGACCGCGTTGACCGTAACCGGATAGCCGTCCGGCAGGATTCCGGCAGCGCGAAGCGGCCGGATGAGGCCGATCGCTCCGGTGGGATAGCAGCCGGGATTGGCGACGAGACGGGCGGCAGCGATCTTGTCGGCCTGCTGCTTGTCCATTTCGGCAAAACCATAGGCCCAGCCGGGATTGATCCGGAAGGCGGTCGAGGTGTCGATGACGCGGACATTGTTGTTGGCCGAAACCATCTGAACCGCTTCCTTCGACGCATCGTCGGGCAGGCAGAGAATGGCGATGTCGGCGCCGTTCAGCATGTCCTCACGCATGGCGGCGTTGCGCCGCTCGGCTTCGGGTATGGACAGAAGTTCAACATCGCGGCGGCCGGCCATGCGCGTGCGGATCTGCAGACCCGTCGTGCCGTGTTCGCCGTCGATGAAGATTTTCGGTGCCATGTTAAACCTGCGCTTTCAATGGGTTCTGAAGGTTTCCGGATTCAGTTTGAGGATAATAGGTCAGCCTTGTGACACCGCGATGGCGCGTCGCTCGGCATGAAGCCCCAGCATATACATCGCCACCGTTGCCCCCGCAATGGCGGTGATATCGGCATGATCATAGGGCGGCGATACCTCGACGACGTCGGCGCCGCGGATGTCGAGCTGGTGCAGACGCTGCAGCACAGAAAGGATCTTGGCGGTCGATGGCCCGCCTGAGACCGGCGTGCCGGTGCCCGGCGCAAAGGCCGGATCGAGGCAATCGATATCGAAGGTGAGATAGGCCGGCGCCCCGCGCGTATGGGAGATGATCGCCGAGGCGATATCGCTGGCACTCATCTCCTCGACCTGATGACCGTAGAGAATATTGACGCCGCAATCCTCAGGCGCATGGGTGCGGATGCCGATCTGAATGGAGCGGTCGGGATCGATGGTGCCTTCGCGGGCGGCGCGTGCCACGAAAGAACCATGGTCGATGCGGCGTTCCTCGTCGAACCAGGTGTCCTGGTGCGCATCGAACTGCACGAGCGCCAGCGGCCCATGTTTTGCCACATGGGCTTTCAGCAGCGGCCAGGTGACGTAATGATCGCCGCCGAGAGTCAACAGGAAGGCGCCGCTGTCGAGGATGACATTCGCCTGGCGTTCGATAGCGGCCGGCGTGTCCTGATGGTTGCCATAGTCGAGCAGGCAATCGCCGTAGTCGATCACGGCCATTTCGGCGAAGAGATCGCGGTTGAAAGGATATTGCGCATCATTGTCGAAGATCGCCGATGCGCGCCGGATCGCCTGCGGCCCGAACCGCGTGCCCGGCCTGTTCGATGTCGCGGCATCGAAGGGGATGCCCCAGACGGCGACGTCGACGCCAGCGAGCTCCTTGGTGAAGCGGCGGCGCATGAAAGACAGCGCGCCGGCAAAGGTCGGATCGCTGGCAGCGGAGGTGAGGCTGGTCGCCGTGAAGGCGTGGTCAATCGATCTGTTCGCCAAATCGTGCTCCTTTTTCGGTCGCAAAATCATAGTCGCGTTCGATACGGACGCTGCATTGCAGGATCGCCGTTCGACGCCAGAGCGTCGGGCGGCGGGTCTCTCGCGAAGGAATTGGCCGATCCGCCGCGCGCAGAAAGGCGTAGGCGAGGTGCGGACGGATTTCAAGCAATCGTTCGGACGACGGCCGCTCGTTATCGTCGAGCGACCGTTATTTGTCCGCTGCCTATCTGGCCGGCTCCCGCAGGCACCACAATCCAGCCAGCGTCGTCAGCGCGGTCGCTGAGACATAGCCCACGAGCGGCCAGGCACTGTCGCCGCCGAGCAGAATCACGAAGAAGGTTCCGGCAAAGCCGACGATGATGCTCTGGACGCAGAAATAGAGCGCGACCGCCGTTCCTGCCGTGTCGCCAAAGGCGTCGAGGGCGCCGTTGGCGGTGACCGCCGTCGCAACCACGATGCCGATCGCGATGATCCACATCGGCACGACGAAGCTGACGAGGGAAGGCTGCAGAAACAGCTGTCCAAAGGCAAGCAGCACGGCGCCGAGAAGCAGCATTGCCATGCCTCTGGCAAGGCTGCCTGCAATGCCCCAACGCATGACGAAACATTTGGCGAAACGCGCCGTCACGATCATCACCAGCGCCACCGTGGCAAAGGTGAAGCTGAAGGCGATGCCGGAAAAACCGGCTTTGTCGATCAGGATACGGGGTGCCGTCGAGAAGAAGACGAAGAAGGCGCCCATCGCCGTACTGAAGCCGCCCGTATAAACCCAGAAGGGAGGGCTTGTAAGGATCGGGCGGAGAGCGATCTTCGCGGTGACGGCAGGGCGGGTTTCGTGCCACCGCATGCCGGCGTTGAAAAGGGCGACAACCGAAAGGAGGCCGATGACGAGGAAGATGGCGCGCCAGCCGAAGCGATTTGCGATCAAGGCTCCGATGATCGGGCCGAGTGCGGGCACGAAAGAGAGGATGGAGCCGAGAAGGCTATAGATCGTGCTGCTTTCGGGACGCCCGGCGTAGACGTCACGCACTGTTGCGAAAGTTGCGACGAGGGTCGCCGACGCGCCGACTGCCTGCAACAATCTCAAGACCACGAAGATCGGCGCCGACGAGGAGCCGGCAAGCAGGAAGGATGAAGCTGCAAAGAGTGCAGCACCTCCAAGCAGGACAGGCCGTCGTCCGACAATATCGGAAACTGGGCCGAAGACCATCTGGCCGACACCGAGCACGAGCATGTAGAGGCTGAGGGTCAGTTGGATGACGGCCGGCGAAGTGCCGAGCGCCTGCGGCATGACCGGTACGATCGGCAGATAGATATCCATGGCGAGCGAGGCCAGGATGTCGAAGGGTGCCATCAGCAGCAAGGCTGCCGGCAGGGGATAGGTCCATTGCTGGATTTTGGGATAAGACATGGGAAAGAACCCGCTCAAATGATTTCATTCGGCGGCGATCTGTCTCTTCATCAGTATCGGGATTGACCGGACAGACGCCGCAACAACAGGGCAGAGTTGTTGCGGCTTATTTGTCTGCGGACTTGGTTGTTCCCATGATGCGACCCTGACTGCGGCTTCGCTCATTTCCGAAGCGCTTTGCCAAGTTTCTACCAGCAGAGCGGGAATGCGACAATGGCATGCCGGCACGCTTCCGATTGGTTTAAACAGCGCAAAACAAAAAGGCCGGGTTGCCCCGGCCTTCGTAAATTCCGTCTGTCCGAAGCGATTAACGCTTGGAGAACTGGAACGAGCGGCGGGCCTTCGCCTTGCCGTACTTCTTGCGTTCGACGACGCGGCTGTCGCGGGTCAGGAAGCCGCCCTTCTTCAGTACCGCGCGCAGGCCCGGTTCGAAGTAGGTGAGCGCCTTGGACACGCCATGGCGAACGGCACCGGCCTGGCCGGAGAGGCCGCCGCCGGCAACGGTTGCGACGATGTCGAACTGGCCGTCACGGGCAGCCGCAACGATCGGCTGGCGCAGGATCATCTGCAGCACCGGACGTGCGAAATATTCCGCGAATTCCTTGCCGTTGACGGTGATCTTGCCGGAGCCCGGCTTGACCCAGACGCGGGCGACAGCGTTCTTGCGCTTGCCGGTCGCGTAGGAGCGGCCGAGCGAGTCGACCTTGCGGACGTGGGCCGGAGCAGCAGCTTCGGAAACCGTGCCGAGATCCTTCAGGGAGGAGAGGTCAGCCATATCAGGCGCTCCTTACGTTCTTTTTGTTGAGCGCGGCGACGTCGAGGGCGACCGGCTGCTGGGCTTCATGGGGATGGTTGGAGCCGGCGTAAACGCGCAGGTTCTTCATCTGGCGACGGCCGAGCGGGCCCCGCGGAACCATGCGTTCGACGGCCTTTTCGAGGACGCGCTCCGGGAAGCGGCCTTCGATGATCTGGCGTGCGCTGCGTTCCTTGATGCCGCCGGCATAACCGGTGTGCCAGTAGTAGACCTTGTCGGAATACTTCTTGCCGGTGAAAACGACCTTTTCGGCATTGATAACGATGACGTTGTCGCCGTCGTCAACGTGAGGCGTGAAGGTTGCCTTATGCTTGCCGCGCAGGCGCATAGCGATGATGGAAGCGAGACGGCCAACGACCAGCCCTTCGGCGTCGATGATCACCCACTTCTTCTCCACCTCTGCAGGCTTCTGGGAGAAGGTTGCCATAGTGAATACTCTCTTTTGGGACCCTTGGCCGGAGGGCTTGAAGGGCGTTTCTTGTTGCTTGGATTGGCAGGCTTTAGGCATGCCAAAAAGAAAGCAGCCCGGACAGGCTGCGTTCTGGGGCGGTGTATAAAGGCAATGTGAGACTGGGTCAATATCGACATTTCGAAGGTTTGGAAAAATTTTGAAGCAAAAACAAGCACTTGGATATGTGGTATTTTGATACCTCATATTTCTGCGGTCGCGAACTGCTGCGCCTGACGTTTTTCACGTCATCTCTGCCGGTTTGAAATCGCGTCCCCGGTCGAAAGCAGCTCTCAGCCTTTGAACGCGCGCAGGCATTTCATCATTTCGCGAAGGCCGCGTGTCAGATGTTTGTCCCGGCGCAGAACCATGCCGAGGCGGCGCGTGAGCCGCGGGTTCAGCGATGAAGTCGTCACCAGGCCGGCGCGGTCGCGCTTCAGCGCCAGCCCCGGCAGGATCGACCAGCCAAGCCCCACGGCCACCAGTTCCTTGATCGCCTCGATGCTGCCGAACTCCATCGCAGGCCGGACCCTGGTATCCGGTGCAGCCAGCCACGCGTCGATTGCCCGCCTGGTATTGCCGCCCTCATAAAGCAGCAGCGTCCTGTCGCGCATGAAGGCCGCGTCCGGTCCGCCTTCGGGCATCAGGCTGCCCGCAGGAGCGACGGCCAGCAATTCTTCCTCGTAGAACGGCTCGATCTCGAAGTTGCGTCCGGATGCCGGCAGGGCGACGACGGCGATGTCGAGGCTGTTGGCTTCCAGATCACGCAGAATGTCGTCGGCATCGCCGATGCGCACGGTGATTTCGAGGCCGGGCATGGATTTTCTGGCAACAGCGATGGCGCGAGGAAGCAGATGGATCGACGCCGTGCCGCCGCTGCCGATGCGCACACGGCCGCTGGCGCCATCTCTGTACGGCATCATCGCTTCTTCCGCGGCGGCCGATTCCTGAAGCAGTCGCCTTGCATGCACGAGCAGGTCGAGGCCTGCCGCGGTCGGCTGCGCCCGCCGCCCGACACGCTCGATTAGCCGGACGCCGAGCCGCTGTTCGAGCCCCTTCACCTGCAGGCTGACGGCCGGTTGCGTCAGGCCTTCCTTGTCGGCCGCAGCCGTGAAGCTTCCGAGATCGGCGACATTGACGAAGGCGGCAAGCTGATCGAGGTGGAGAGGCATACAAAAGAAATCCTTATGCATATCATAATATCCATAAGTTTCTTTCGCGGCATCTTCCAGCGCATCTTTCATCCGTTGAAGAAAGGAAGAAGAGATGGCCCTGGAATTAAGCGGGATCCTTGGCACACCTCGCGATATCGTTCGGTCGAGACTTCACGGCATGGCGCGCTGGAGCCTGCGGCTGCTGATGACGATCGAGCATCACCTCGAAAAGCGCCGCAGCCGCCGCACGCTTTTGGAACTCACCGACGACGAGCTTTGCGATGTCGGTCTGACCCGTGCGCAGGCAAGCGCTGAGACATCGAAGTCGTGGTTCTGGTCCTGACGGCAACGGTCTCTGCGGGGAGTGCGGATCCTGCTCGAAATTTCCGGCGCCTTGTGGCAAAACGTCTGCCTGGAATCGAGCGCAGGGAGAGCATCATGGCCGAAATCGTATCCTTCCGGAAGGACGCCGGAGCGGAAGAGGGCGGCATGCTGACCCGCTCGCTGCGCGACGGCGTGCTGCGGCTCGTGCTCAACAACCCACCGGCCAATGTGCTTTCGATCGCGCTTCTCGAAGCGCTGCTGGGGGAGCTCGAGACGGCCGGGGCGGAGCCGGATGTGCGCGTCGTCGTCATCGCCTCGACCGGCAATGTCTTTTCCGCCGGGCATGATCTCAAGGAACTCACCGCCCATCGCGCCGATGAAGATCAGGGGGTCGATTTCTTCGAAAGATCCTTCCGGCTTTGCGCCGATTTGATGCTAAAGATCGCGCATCTGCCGAAGCCTGTCATCGCCGAGATCGACGGGCTTGCAACGGCTGCGGGCTGCCAGCTCGTTGCTTCCTGCGATCTGGCGATCTGCACGGACAGTTCGACATTCTGCACCCCGGGCGTCAACATCGGCCTGTTCTGTTCGACGCCGATGGTAGCCGTTTCCCGTGCCGCGCACCGCAAGCAGGCGATGGAGATGCTGCTGACCGGTGAGACGATCGACGCCTCGACCGCCAAGGATTTCGGCCTCGTCAACCGCATCGTGCCGAAGCAGTATCTGGCGCAGGTGGTTTCCAAATATGCGGCAGTGATCGCCAGCAAGTCGCCGCTGACGCTGAAGATCGGCAAGGAAGCCTTCAACCGGCAGCTCGAACTGCCGGTGGAGGCGGCATATGATTATACCGCCAGGGTGATGGTCGAGAACATGTTGACTGAGGATGCGCAGGAAGGGATCAGCGCCTTCCTCGGCAAGCGCAAGCCGGAATGGAAGGGTTAGAGCCTTTCCTGGTCAGAATGCTGCAATCTGACCAGGAAAGGCTCTAGTGATCACGCCAGTTTCAGAATCAGCCCGCCGAGCGCGATGACGACGCCGGCGATGTAGCGCCAGATGCTGGCTTTTTCCTTGAAGACGGTGATCGAGATCACCAGCGCAAAGAGGATCGCAGTTTCGCGCAAGGCCGCGACGGTCGCGACGGGGGCTTTTGTCATCGCCCAGAGCGCCAGCCCGTAGGAAGCGATCGAGCCGGCGCCGCCGATGAGGCCGCGCCACCAATTGCGGCGAACGTGACGCACCACGGCGAAAGCGCCGCGCTGGGACGCTGCCCAGGAAAACAGCAGGACCGGCGGCAGCAGCGACATCCACAAAGTGTAGGAAACCGCATTGCCGGAGATGCGTGCGCCGATTCCGTCAACATAGGTGTAGCTGGCGATGACGCAGGCATTGGCAAGCGAGAGGACGACAGCGCGGCTGCTGCCGCGCCGCGCCTCCAGGGCGAGTGTCAGCACGCCGGCCGAGATCGTTATTGTGCCGGCAAGGGCGCCGCCGGAAAGATTTTCCTGGAGAATAAAACCGCTTGTCGCGGCGATCAGCAGCGGTGCGCAGCCACGCATCAGCGGATAGACGAGGCCGATGTCGCCGGCCCGGTAGGCAGCGGCGACCAATTGAAAATAAGCAAATTGCAGGATGGCCGAGGCACCGATGAACGGCCAGGCCGAGGCGTGCGGCAACGGCAGGAATGCAAGGAACGGCAGCGCCGAAACCGCGCCGCCGGCCGAGATCAATGCCGCATCGAGGGATTTGTCGCTTCCGGCCTTGACGATGGCGTTCCATGTCGCGTGCAGTAGTGCGCCGAAGAGAACAAGCAGGATGACGTCGAGAGGCAATGGAGTGAATCCGGAGAGGATGGGAGGAAGCGGAATACGCCTCGCCTTCGGCGTTTCAAATTCCTGAAAAGACAACTGAGATTTGCACGAAAATGCGCGGTGGCGGTCGCTTATGCGTTCAGATGTCGAATAGCATCCTTTCAGTATGCGAACAATGGCGGTCCATTTGGGCAATTTTTACGTGCGCGCGACACGCGTTCAATCCAGGGCGATCCTTTCAACTATGAGATGTTCCTAATGGATACAGGAACAAAGCGCGGAGATATAACGAACAAAAAGAGAAAACATCTGCAGGAATTCGGGAGCTGATTATTCTATGCTGCTGAAATATAGATATTATTCTATAACTTCGACATAGAGGAAAATTAAAGCTCCTGATTGTGCAATCGTCACGAAATCGCAGCGCGGAATTGATCCTCAAACCTTTCGCAAACGCGAAAAGCGTGTAGTTTCTGCGTCTGCCACGGCGGCGAAAAACATCAGAGTTGATGGTGCGGAACGAAGAGCATCCCGTCGAGGTTGTCGATGTTCTGACAGTTCAGGACCTGGCAGCGGGGAGTGTCTTTCGAAGGGATATGCGTCCATTCCGCATAATCGGTCGCGTCGCAATAATTGCTGTTGCGGACATAGCGGTCGTAGAGCGGCAAGCCACGGGGAGACTGGTAGCGGAAGATGACGGCGCCCTGATTGTGAATGGCGGCGCGCACGCTGGCACAGCTCATGGTGAGCGGATTGTAGCGCGAGATCGCCAGCGCCGGCGATGCGGCGAGCACGAGCATGAGGGCAAGAGCGACTTTTTTCATCGAATCATCCTCAAGGAGTATCCAGTTCATATATACGGGCCAATTCATATATACGGAAAAGACACGCAGCCGGTTTCACGGAAACGCAAAAAACAGGCCGGCCGTGCCGAAGGGCTTTTGGGAGTGGAGAAGCGGACATGAATCACGACGCCTACACGGATGATTACCTCGCCGGCATCCTGCATTCGGTAAAGTCCATCGCGCTGACCGGCGCTTCGCCCAATCCGGCCCGGCCGAGCAACGGCGTCATGGGCTATCTGCTGTCGCGCGGCTACGAGGTCATTCCTGTCAATCCGGGGCAGGCGGGCAAGCTGATCCAGGGCCGCACCGTTTATGCCCGGCTTGCCGACATTCCCGTGCCGATCGACATGGTCGACGTCTTTCGCGCTTCCGAATATCTGGATGGCGTCGTCGAGGAGGCGCTGGCGCTGAGGCCGCTGCCGAAAATCATCTGGTCTCAACTTGGTGTGCGCGACGATGCGGCTGCGGCAAAGGCGGAGGCCGCCGGCATCCAGGTGGTGATGAACCGCTGCCCGGCGATCGAGTATCCTCGTCTTATTGCCTGAGTTGCGATCCCCTGAGACGGATTTTCCACCGAACGCCCATGGGTTGAAATGGATCGCGATTAACTTTCGCAAGCGACCGGCTATGATCCTGGCCGTCAGCAACAACTGGAGGACGACATGGCCAAGAACGATCCGGGATTCAACACGTTGGCGATCCATGCCGGCGCGCAACCCGACCCGGCGACGGGCGCGCGGGTAACGCCGATCTACCAGACGACCGCTTTCGTCTTCAATGATTCCGATCATGCCGCCGCACTCTTCGGTCTGCAAGCCTTCGGCAACATCTACACCCGCATCATGAACCCGACGCAGGCCGTGCTCGAGGAGCGCGTCGCAGCGCTCGAGGGCGGCACGGCAGCCCTTGCCGTTGCCTCCGGCCATGCGGCGCAGGTGATCGTCTTCCACACCATCATGCGCCCCGGCGAGAATTTCATCGCTGCCCGCCAGCTCTACGGCGGCTCGGTCAACCAGTTCGGCCATGCCTTCGAGAATTTCGGCTGGCAGGTGCGTTGGGCCGATGCCGCCGATCCGGCAAGCTTCGAAAGCCAGATCGACGACAAGACGCGCGGCATATTCCTCGAAAGCCTGGCCAATCCAGGCGGTACCTTCGTCGATATCGCCGCGATTGCCGACGTCGCGCATCGCCACGGCCTGCCGCTGATCGTCGACAATACGATGGCGACACCCTATTTCATCCGTCCGATCGAGCACGGCGCCGACATCGTCGTGCATTCGCTGACCAAGTTTCTCGGCGGCCACGGCAATTCCATGGGCGGCCTCATCGTCGACGGCGGCACCTTCGACTGGTCGAAATCCGGCAATTACCCGATGCTGTCGAGCCCGCGGCCGGAATATAGCGGCATGGTCCTGCATGCGACTTTCGGCAATTTCGCCTTTGCGATCGCTGCCCGCGTGCTCGGCCTGCGCGATCTCGGGCCGGCGATCTCGCCCTTCAATGCTTTCCTGATCCTGACCGGCATCGAGACGCTGCCGCTCAGGATGCAGCGCCACAGCGACAATGCGATCGCCGTAGCGAAATGGCTGAAGGCGCACAGCAAGATCGCCTGGGTGAATTATGCCGGCCTCGACGACGACCCGAACCACGCCCTGCAGCAGCGCTACTCGCCGAAGGGCGCAGGCTCCGTCTTCACCTTCGGCGTCAAGGGCGGCTATGAGGCGGGCAAGACACTGGTCGAGGGGCTGGAGCTCTTCTCCCATCTTGCCAATATCGGCGACACCCGTTCGCTCGTCATCCATCCGGCCTCGACGACGCACCGGCAGTTGACCGACGAGCAGAGGATCGCTGCCGGCGCTGGGCCTGACGTGGTGCGCCTTTCCGTCGGCATCGAGGACGTCAAGGACATCATCGCCGATCTTGAACAGGCGCTCTCGAAGATCTGATACAGAGGGATCTACGGTGACCATGACAAACTACATCACCTTCGACATCGTTAGCGTCGAACCGGAATTCGGCGCCCCCGAAGCCGATCGGATTGTCTCCGGCGATCCGCGTTTCCGTACTTGGAATCTGGAGGAGAGAGAAGGCGGCCTTTATTCCGGCATCTGGGAGGCGACGCCGGGCAAGTGGCGGATCGTCTACGAGGAGTGGGAATATTTCAGCCTGCTGGCCGGCCATTCGATCGTGACGGAGGAGGGCGGTGAGCCGGTTCATCTGAAGGCGGGCGATCGGATGATCCTCAGACCTGGCTTCAAGGGAACGTGGGAAGTCGTTGAAACGACTCGCAAGGATTATGTGATCAAGATTTGAGCGGCCAGCAAACGGACGCGACGAAGCCCGGGCCTTTCCCGTTTTCGGCTTTGTTTATGTCGTCGCGGTCGTAGCGATGATCCGAAACGGCAAGCCGGCAAACGGTGTTTTTGGCCCTTTGTCCCTGATTGAAATGCTTTTAACCAATCCCATTAATCGCGCCTACATCGGCAAATGCTAAACCTTATCTGCAGCGCATTGCGGACATGATGTCTCCTGCCGTCACACAGACATGGCCTTGCAATTAATCTTTGCGGAATTTGCATGTCGTCGAATCTTGCAGGTAGATACGTTCGGACCCAGACGTCTTCCATCATCGCGACAACGGTCTTCTTCCTTGTCGTCGCCCTCGTACTGACCGGCCTGATGGCGCAAGTCGTCGTTACGATGACCCGGTCGGCGAACGAAATCGATGATGCCAGGGCCAGTCGCGCCGCCCGCGCGGCGATCGGTGCGTTTGTGGGTCGCCTGAGCGGGACAACGACGGACAATGCCATATGGGACGATGCCTATAGTGCTGTTTCATCTCCGGCCGCTGCGGATTGGGCCTATGAGAATTGGGGAAAAACCAGCGAGGATTATGCGCTTTATGACGGCGCGATCGTAACCGGCCCTGACCGGTCTTCGATCGTCTCGGCCTATGCCAAAGGCAAGCCCTTCCAGCCGGGCACTTTTTTTGGCGACGTCTTTTATCAGCAGATCAATGCGGCTGCGGCTCCGGCGAGGGCGCCGGTGGTCAATTTCATCAAGACCGAAAGCGGTATAGCCCTGATCGCCTCGCAGGCGATCCAGCCTTTCGAGGACGCCCCCAAGCTTCCGAAGTTCAGTGTGCTGAGTTTCTACAAGGAGTTTACGTCGGAGGTTATCGATACGCTCTCGAACGAACATGAACTTGAAGGCTTGCACCTTGAGACGACGCCGAAGCCGGAGTTCCTGAACACGCCGATCACCGACATGAAAGGGACCGTCATCGGCTATCTCGTCTGGCCCAGCAAAGGGCCGGGAAGCGCCGTGTTTCATCAGGTCTATCCTTATATCGCAGCCGCTATCGTCATCCTCGCGTTGTTTCTGATCGGCGTTCTGCTGGTTGGCGCCTCCGAAGCACGGCGCCTGCGCCAATTGGCGCAAGCAGCGATTTTCGAAGCCGACCACGATAGCCTGAGCGGCCTGTTGAACAGACATGGGCTTCTCAACCTGCTGGAAGAGCTGGAGAATTCGACCTCTTCGCCACATCGGCTTTATCTCGTCGACCTTGATGGCTTCAAGGCCGTCAACGACGCCTGGGGCCATGCGGTGGGGGACGATTTGATCCGGCTCGTCGCGAAGGCGCTGACGGCCTGCCACCCCGAAATCATTGCCGCGGCTCGGCTCGGGGGCGACGAATTTGCGCTGGTGCACGTCGGTTCTGCCACATGCGGAGAGATGGAAAAGACGATTTTGGCGCTGTTTGCCGAGCCCTTCAAAATCGACGGACGAACAATCGAAGTTGGCGCAAGCATAGGAGCTGCTGCTCGCGACGGCGACGTCCCGCCCTTGGAGCTTCTCCGTAGAGCGGACATGGCCCTTTATCGTGCCAAGGCAAATGGCAGAGGCCAGGCGATCGAATACGACCCCGAACTGGACCGGGAACGCCAACGGGTCGCCGAACTAGAAGGCCTGTTGAAGAATGCCATCAGCAGTGGCGCAATCGAGGCCGTTTTCCAACCTCTCGTCTCTGCTTCGACGGGCGCTGTGACCGGTCTTGAAGCACTGGCGCGCTGGCGAACTGTAACCGGAAATATCAGCCCGGAGATTTTCATCCCTCTTGCCGAGAGATGCGGCCTCATCGACGCACTCGGCGTTCATATGCTGAGGACATCGATCGAGCATGCCAAGGGCTGGCCCGACCTCGCATTGTCGGTGAACGTTTCGCCAATCCAGCTTTGCAATCCGGAGTTTGCCGCCGAAGTGATCTCGGTCCTGCAGGAACTCGATTTCAATCCCAACCGCCTGACACTGGAGATCACCGAAGGCGTTCTGATGACAAATCCGGATCAGGCGCGACGGTCGATAGACCAGCTCAAGCATGTCGGCATAAAGTTCGCGCTTGATGACTTTGGCTGCGGTTACGCAAGCATTGGCGCATTGCGGCAGTTCGGGTTTGATCGCATGAAAATCGATCGCTCGCTGGTGTCGGCTCTCGACGAAGGCGCAAATGGCGCCGATGTTCTTCGAGCAACCATCTCCCTCGCGACAGCGTTGCGGATTCCCGTTACCGCGGAAGGTATCGAGACTGCCCGCCAGGCGGCGATCTTGCGCGACGCCGGCTGCGATCAGCTTCAAGGATATCTGATTGGAAAACCCATGTCGGCATATGACATATCGAGCAGGCTGAAAGAAGAGTCAGCCGCATGATGGCGCGAAGATCGTGGCATAGGCTCGGTATTGACGGATCGTTACCGGCGGCGACCGTATTTTCCATTGGATAGTTTTCGGCTGTGGCCTGCTTTTCTAGCGGCTCAGAGGACGGATCACCACTGCAGATCCAGCCGGTCCAGCCCGTGGAAATGGTAGACGTCCTGGACCATAGGTGTCTTTGCCAGCCTCAGGCCCACCAGCCGTTCGAACAGGATCGGAAGCACGACGTTGAGCTCCAGCCGCGCCAGCGGCGCGCCAATGCAGAAATGGATGCCGGCGCCGAAGGAGAGGTTTGCCGCCTCGTTGCGGTCGGGCTTGAAGGTGAGGGGATCGGTGAATTTCGCCGGATCGAGATTGGCGGCGGCGAGGATAAGGCTGACCTTGTCGCCGCGCTTGAAGGAGACGCCGTCGATTTCGGCAGGCTCCAGGGCCCAGCGCTGGAAGATGTGGACGGGCGCGCAGATGCGCAGGGTTTCCTCGACGGTGCGCCCGGTCGTTGCCTCGTCCCGGAAGAGTTCCGCCGGATCGCAGCCGCTGTCGAGGATGGTGCGCACGGAGTTGCCGATCTGGTGCACGGTCGCCTCATGCCCAGCATTGAGCAGCACGATCGTCGTCGAGACGAGCTCCTCCTCGGTCAGATACTGGCCCTTATGCTCGGTATGGATCATGTGGGTCAGCAGGTCGTCGCGCGGTTCGGCACGGCGTTCGGTGATGACCGTCTTGACGTAGTCGGAAAATTCCTTGGCCGCCCGTTCTGCCTCTTCCTCCTGCTCGCGCGTACGGCCGAACATGTACATGCGGACATAGGCGTGCGACCAGGCGAGCAGCTGCGGCCCCATCTCCTCGGGAATGCCGATCATCCGTGCGATCATCGTCACCGGGATGATATCGGCAAAGGCCGAGAGCAGCTCGACCTCACGCTTCTCCGCGAAGCCGTCGATCAGCCGGTTGGCGAGTTCGGCAAGTTCCGGCTTCATCTTCTCGACATGGCGGGAAACGAAGGCGCGGTTGACGAGCGTGCGCAGCCGCGTGTGCTCCGGCGGTTCGAGTTCGAGCAGGGAATAACGTTCCGAGAGATCGAAACTGGCAAGATGCGGCATCGGCTCGGCAAGCCCAAGCTCCTCGCGGCTGGCGATATGCAGGATCTGCCGGCCGAAGCGCCGGTCGCGCAGCAGTCCGTTCACATGGTCGTAGCCCGTGAAGAACCACTGCTTCTGCTCGCTCCAATAGAAGGTCGGGCAATGGGCGTGAAGTGCGCCATAGACGGCATTCGGGTTGCCGTAGAAGGCCGGGTTGCGGCTATCAAGCGAGACATGACGGTTGGCGCGGTCGATCGAGAGAAAGGATGGGATCATCATGCCCCGAGCCTTATCGGATTTGCCGGACCTCGGAAAGATGTGGGGCGTGAGGATCCCGGGGCTACCCGGCCCGCGACAGCGTACCCATGCGTCGCAGCGCTTCGACCTGGTCGTCGACCGTCGGCACGAGTTCGCCGGCAGTGCTGTTCGGCGTGGCTGGTGCAGGGGCTGCGGCCTCCGCTTCGCCGAAGGTGACCGTGCAGTTGCGGCCGGCGGCCTTGGCTGCGTAGAGCGCCCGGTCGGCGGCCGAGATCAGCTTGTCGATATTGGCTTCGATCGAGGAGGCGAGCGCAATGCCGATGCTGACGGTGACCGGAACGATCGCTTCGCCGGTGCTGACGGGAAGACGGCAGAATTCGGTGCGGATCGCTTCGGCGATCGCCTCGGCTTCCGTCTGGTCCGCGACGGCGGCGAATGCGGCGAATTCCTCGCCGCCCATGCGGCCGAAGATGTTGTTCGGAATATACTGGCGGGCCATGCGCGCGAAGGCGGTCAGCACGGCATCGCCGGACTGGTGGCCGTAACGGTCGTTGACGCGCTTGAAATGGTCGAGATCGAAGAGAATGACCGCGACCTGGCGCTGCTCGTTATGAGCTCTTTCCTGGATGCCGTCGAAATAGCCGAGCAGGCCGCGGCGGTTGAGCACGCCGGTCAGCGAGTCGGTCAGGGTGAGCGCACGCAGGTGTCGTTCGGAGCGCTCCATGATCAGCCGGCAGGTGAACGCGAAAGCGATGGTCAGCAGGAAGGCGGTGGCCATGGCGGAAGCGCCGCCGAGATTTGTCGCCTCGACATCGCTTGGCATCGTCAGCGTCATCGTCAGGGCCGAGCCGAAGCATAGGCAGCCCTGGAGGACGAACACACCCATCAGCTTGATGCGGGTAGGCTCACGGCGCATGTCGCCGGCGGCGACCGCCATGGCGAGTGCCGTCGCACCCGTCGCCGAAGCAAGATTGTAGAGAACCACCCGATTTGAATAATCGCTGTTGACCCAGGGCAGGAAGACACCGGCGAGCCAGATTGCCGGCGGCAGTAGCGCCCACCACTCGATCCGCTTGCGGTCGAGTGCGAGAAAACCGGCCACCCAGGCGCTCTGGCCGAGCAGGGCGATGGCATTGCCCGCCTCTACTGAAAGCAGGCTGGGGATTTCGCCGCGCAGCGCGACCATCGCAAAGCCGATGCCGGTCAGCAGGAAGCCCAGGCCCCAATAGAGATAGGCCTCGTTCCTGATGTTGTGGCGCCAGGCGACGAACAGCACCAAAGCGAGCGTCATGGCCTCTGAACACCAGATGGCGAGACCTGTAGCGATATTGAACACGGCAGCAACCCCTTGTCTGTCCATTCGCATCCTTGCTGAGGAAGCTCGCCACTTCCTTAATGTCGCTGCGCTGCGGCATTGTTTCGGGCCGATATCTGCCGGTAGGCTTTCCGTTGGGTAAACGTGCATGAGTATTGTCGAATAGAGTAAGCCTTCCTTCATCCTGTCATGGAGAAAAGCCGGGGGAGACCGTAGCAAGGGCTCGCCGTTAACAGGCGTTTGAGGGAAAGAGGCTCAATGCATGTCGCCCGGAAGTGTGCAGCGGTTCCGGGATAACGACATGCATGAAAAGAAGGAGCTTAGCCGCCTTGCCCCGCCTTCTTAACGTTATCCGCATGCGTGTCTTGAAGAGGAGGGCCGGGACACTCTATGTAGGGGTAAGACATTTTTCTTTGATTCCCGGCGCGGGCCGGCGAGACGTTGACAAAGGACGCACATGAGAAACCCAGTCGATACCGCAATGGCCCTCGTTCCGATGGTCGTGGAACAGACCAACCGCGGTGAACGCTCCTACGACATCTATTCCCGCCTGTTGAAGGAACGCATCATCTTCCTGACAGGTGCTGTCGAGGACCATATGGCGACGCTCGTCTGCGCCCAGCTGCTCTTCCTCGAGGCCGAAAACCCGAAGAAGGAAATCGCCCTCTACATCAATTCGCCGGGTGGCGTCGTCACCGCCGGCATGGCGATCTACGATACGATGCAGTTCATCAAGCCTGCGGTTTCGACGCTCTGCATCGGCCAGGCCGCGTCCATGGGCTCGCTGCTGCTGGCGGCCGGCCACAAGGACATGCGCTTCGCCACGCCGAATTCCCGCATCATGGTGCACCAGCCTTCGGGCGGCTTCCAGGGCCAGGCTTCGGACATCGAGCGTCATGCTCGCGACATCCTCAAGATGAAGCGCCGCCTGAACGAGGTCTACGTCAAGCACACGGGCCGGACCTATGAGGAAGTTGAAAAGACGCTCGATCGTGACCATTTCATGGATGCGGACGAAGCCCAGAGCTGGGGCGTGATCGACAAGGTTCTGACGTCGCGCCTCGAAATGGAAGGCGAGCAGGCTAGTAATTAATAGGGATGGTGTTTTCCTCGCCACAGTTCTATCCCATTTGTGATTGAACAAGGGCTTTCATCCGGCGACGAAGACGCTAATAGTAACTATTAATGCTATGTTGAATTTTTATGACATAGCATTCGGCATTCGAAGGGGAATTCGTTGCCGCCGGGGCCAGGACATGATTGGTTGGGCCCGGTTCGTAGCCCCTGAAGCCCTTCTCGGCAAAGGCTCCGGAAACGGAGTGCCGCCAGGAGCTGATAGAGTGGACCGCGATTTCGCCTTGAAATGCGGCGTGCTGGAAGGAAAGTGATATGAGCAAGGTCAGCGGCAGCAACGGCGGCGACTCCAAGAACACTCTTTATTGTTCGTTCTGCGGAAAGAGCCAGCACGAAGTCCGGAAACTGATTGCCGGACCGACCGTCTTCATCTGCGATGAATGCGTCGAATTGTGCATGGACATCATCCGCGAGGAAAACAAGTCCTCGATGGTCAAGTCCCGCGACGGCGTTCCGACGCCCCAGGACATCATCAAGGTCCTCGACGAATATGTCATTGGCCAGCGACAGGCGAAGAAGATCTTGTCGGTTGCCGTTCACAACCATTACAAGCGCCTGGCGCACGCCTCCAAGAACGGCGAAGTCGAGCTGGCGAAGTCGAACATCATGCTCGTCGGTCCGACCGGCTGCGGCAAAACTTATCTTGCCCAGACGCTTGCCCGCATCATCGACGTTCCCTTCACCATGGCTGACGCGACGACGCTGACCGAGGCCGGTTATGTCGGCGAGGATGTCGAAAACATCATCCTGAAGCTGCTGCAGTCGGCCGACTACAACGTCGAGCGTGCACAGCGCGGCATCGTCTACATCGACGAAGTCGACAAGATTTCGCGCAAGTCCGACAACCCGTCGATTACCCGTGACGTCTCGGGCGAGGGCGTGCAGCAGGCGCTGCTGAAGATCATGGAAGGCACGGTCGCTTCCGTTCCGCCGCAGGGCGGCCGCAAGCACCCGCAGCAGGAATTCCTGCAGGTCGACACGACGAACATCCTGTTCATCTGCGGCGGCGCTTTTGCCGGCCTCGACAAGATCATCTCTGCCCGTGGCGAGAAGACCTCGATCGGCTTTGGCGCTAGCGTCAAATCGCAGGATGACCGCCGCGTCGGCGAGGTTCTGCGCGAACTGGAGCCTGAAGATCTGGTCAAGTTCGGCCTGATCCCTGAGTTCATCGGCCGCTTGCCGGTTCTGGCGACGCTCGAGGACCTCGATGAGGACGCGCTGATCCAGATCCTGTCCGAGCCGAAGAACGCGTTGATCAAGCAGTATCAGCGCCTGTTCGAGATGGAAGACGTGGAACTGAACTTCCATGAGGACGCTCTTCGCGAAATCGCCCGCAAGGCGATCGTGCGCAAGACCGGCGCCCGCGGCCTTCGCTCGATCATGGAGAAGATCCTGCTCGACACAATGTTCGAACTGCCGACGCTGGAGGGCGTGCGCGAGGTCGTCATCTCCGAGGAAGTGGTGCGCGGTTCGGCCCGTCCGCTTTACATCTATGCCGATCGCCAGGAAGAAAAAGCCAACGCTTCGGCGTGACCTTCACCGCTTTCGCGTGATTATTTTGGGGGCTTGCCATAGGCAGGCCCCTTTCTATTTGAAAAACCATGCGAGGCCCTGTTAGTATTTGCCCGTGGGAACCGAAATTGCCTTTGCCGATGTTGCGCAAGGGATCGTGCTTGGCAATGATGCAATGATTCCGTAAGCCTCTTGCTGGCGTTTGTATTTTAGCCGGGTCGGAAGTGGTAAGCGCCGGTCCAGCCACGCGCTTCATAGTGTTGGCGTTCCGTTGTAATAAAGCTGTTACATCCGAGGGACGCGGGCGTTAGCGTGGCTTGAAAAGCGTAGTTAGAACCTCCACTTGTAGCAACAAGTGAGTGCCGGCCGGTCCCAAGCGGCCGTGCAGAGAGCCCGGCAACGGGACGATGGAAAGGACATAAAATGACGAAGAAAACGTCTGTAGCGAGCAGCACTGCCTACCCTGTTCTGCCCCTGCGCGACATCGTGGTTTTCCCGCATATGATCGTGCCGCTGTTCGTCGGACGGGAAAAGTCGATCCGTGCGCTCGAAGAGGTCATGGGTTCCGACAAGCAGATCATGCTGGTGACGCAGATCAACGCCAGCGACGACGATCCGGATCCTTCCGCGATCCACAATGTCGGCACCGTGGCGAACGTGCTGCAGCTCCTGAAGCTGCCCGACGGCACCGTGAAGGTTCTCGTCGAAGGCCGCGCCCGCGCCGAGATCGACACCTATACCAGCCGCGAGGATTTCTATGAGGCGCTCGGCCATGTGCTCGAGGAGCCGCATGACGATCCGGTCGAACTGGAAGCCTTGTCGCGTTCGGTCGTTTCCGAATTCGAGAGCTACGTGAAGCTCAACAAGAAGATTTCGCCCGAAGTGGTCGGCGCCGCCAGCCAGATCGACGACTATTCCAAGCTCGCCGATACGGTCGCCTCGCATCTGTCCATCAAGATCACCGAGAAGCAGGAGATGCTGGAGACCACCAGCGTCAAGCAGCGCCTTGAAAAGGCCCTCGGCTTCATGGAAGGCGAGATCTCGGTGCTGCAGGTCGAAAAGCGCATCCGCTCGCGCGTCAAGCGCCAGATGGAGAAGACCCAGCGCGAATACTACCTCAATGAACAGATGAAGGCGATCCAGAAGGAACTCGGCGACGGCGAGGAAGGCCGCGACGAGATGAGCGAACTGGAAGAGCGCATCTCCAAGACCAAATTGTCCAAGGAGGCCCGTGAAAAGGCCGATGCGGAGCTGAAGAAGCTGCGCCAGATGAGCCCGATGTCGGCGGAAGCCACGGTCGTGCGCAATTATCTGGACTGGCTGCTCGGCATTCCCTGGGGCAAGAAGTCGAAGATCAAGGCTGATCTCAACAATGCCGAGAAGATCCTCGAAGCCGATCACTTCGGTCTCGACAAGGTCAAGGAGCGCATCGTCGAATATCTGGCCGTGCAGGCCCGTGCCACCAAGATCAAAGGCCCGATCCTCTGCCTCGTCGGTCCTCCGGGTGTCGGCAAGACCTCACTCGCCCAGTCGATCGCCAAGGCGACCGGCCGTGAGTATGTCCGCATGGCGCTTGGCGGCGTTCGCGACGAAGCCGAAATCCGCGGTCACCGCCGCACCTATATCGGCTCGATGCCCGGCAAGGTCATCCAGTCGATGAAGAAGGCGAAGAAGTCCAACCCGCTCTTCCTGCTCGACGAGATCGACAAGCTCGGCCAGGACTATCGCGGCGATCCGTCCTCGGCCCTGCTCGAAGTGCTCGATCCGGCCCAGAACATGACCTTCATGGACCACTATCTGGAAGTCGAATACGACCTGTCGGATGTGATGTTCATCACGACGGCGAATACGCTGAATATTCCAGCACCCCTGATGGACCGCATGGAGATCATCCGTATCGCCGGCTACACTGAGGATGAAAAGCGCGAAATCGCCAAGCGACACCTGCTGCCGAAGGCCATCAAGGAACATGCGTTGCAGCCGGAAGAGTTCTCGGTCAGCGACGACGCCCTGATGGCGATCAGCCAGCAGTACACCCGCGAAGCCGGCGTCCGCAACTTCGAACGCGAATTGATGAAACTCGCCCGCAAAGCGGTCACTGAGATCATCAAGGGCAAGACGAAGGCCGTTCACGTGACGGCTGCCAACATCTCCGACTACCTGGGCGTCCCGCGCTTCCGCCATGGCGAAGCAGAGGGCGAGGATCAGGTCGGCGTCGTGACCGGTCTTGCCTGGACGGAAGTCGGTGGCGAGCTGCTCACCATCGAAGGCGTGATGATGCCGGGCAAGGGCCGCATGACGGTCACCGGCAATCTGAAGGAAGTCATGAAGGAATCAATCTCGGCAGCGGCCTCCTATGTCCGCTCGCGCGCTGTCGATTTCGGCATCGAGCCGCCGCGCTTCGACAAGAGCGACATCCACGTGCACGTGCCGGAAGGCGCGACGCCGAAGGATGGCCCCTCGGCCGGCGTCGCCATGGCAACCGCGATCGTCTCGATCATGACCGGGATCCCGGTGGACAGGCATGTGGCCATGACAGGTGAAATCACCCTTCGCGGCCGTGTGCTGCCGATCGGCGGTCTCAAGGAAAAGCTGCTCGCAGCGCTTCGCGGCGGCATCAAGAAGGTGCTGATTCCGGAGGAAAACGCCAAGGACCTGGCGGAGATTCCTGATAACGTGAAGAACAACATGGAGATCATCCCGGTATCCCGCATGGGCGAGGTGATCAAGCATGCGCTGATCCGGCGGCCGGAGCCGATCGAATGGGACGGCACGGTGGAAACGCCGGTCATCGCAACGGTCGAAGGCCTCGATGAGACAGGCGCAACCATAGCGCATTGAGTGGCCTTTGCCACATTTATGCCCAATTGGCCCTAAACACGCAAAAAGGCTGGCGGAAACGCCAGCCTTTTTTGTGAAAACGTCATGTAGACGCTTGCTTTTCCTTGATTTGCAGGGCTTTTGGGTTTTCGGCGGGCCTGATGAAACCTATTCTGCGCCTAGCTTACTTTTGAGTCGTTTCATACCATTTAGAAAGGGGTGGAAACATGAACAAGAATGAACTCGTGTCCGCAGTAGCCGAAAAGGCAGGACTGACGAAGTCTGACGCGGCTTCCGCTGTTGACGCGGTTTTTGACGTTGTCCAGGCTGAACTCAAGAACAAGGGCGACATCCGCCTCGCGGGTTTCGGCAGCTTCACCGTTTCTCATCGTGCCGCATCGAAGGGCCGTAACCCGTCGACGGGCGCTGAAGTCGACATTCCGGCTCGCAACGTTCCGAAATTCACGCCCGGCAAGGGCCTGAAGGACGCCGTCAACGGCTGATCTGAGATTGATTATCCGTCAGCCGGAAACGAGACCGGCTGTGCAGGATTTGAGAGGGGTTCGGCTTTGCCGGACCCCTTTTGCTTGGCGAGCCTTGCTGTCGCCCGGGCTTATCACCAAGAGCCTGACAGGCATCGAACGGCCGGAGACGATCACCGTCTTGGTGCTCGTTGCTGGCGGGGCTGCTGACTGCCGTAGCGCAGTATTTCCTCACGCTTGCCTACGCCGCGGCCGATGCCGCCTACGTCCAGCCGTTCGACGATCTAAAGCTGCCGTTGAACGTGTTCGCCGGTTGGCTGTTCTTCGGTTATGCGCCGGCCGGCTACCTCTGGCTGGGAGCGGCTCTCATCCTGTCTGCTTCGCTGTTCATCATGCGAAACGAGATGCGCCGGGAGCGCAAACCAGCCTGAAATGATCTGACGCAAAATGCCGCATCTGTCATGCTTCTGTCATGCCTCTGTCATGCCGCGCGCGCAGAAAACTCCTGTTTCGAATGTTCGACACATGGGGGATTTCATGACAATTTCATCGCGCAAGGCAGCGCTTGCTGCCGTGCTTCTCGCATCCGTCGCTTTTCCGGCCGCGGCCGAGCCGGTTTTCAACCGCATCGCCTCGTTCCCGGTTGCGGCGAACCTGCCTGTCGATAAGGACAAGCTTTCGGTGAGCTCCGCCGAGATCATCACCGCGACCGACGACGGCAACACGCTGATCTATAGCGACAGCCCGCTCGGCGCGATCGGCTTTATCGACATTACCGATGCCAAGGCCCCGAAGGCCGGCGGCGCGCTGATGATGGGCGGCGAGCCGACTTCAGTCACCTCGAGCGCCGGCAAGGCGCTCGTTGCCGTCAACACCTCCGAAAGCAAGGCGAAGCCCTCGGGCCGTCTCGCGATCGTCGACGTGGCGACCAAGAAGATCGAAAGCACGTGCGATCTCGGTGGTCAGCCGGATTCGATCGCCCTCAACAAAGACAAGACGCTCGGCACCATCGCAATCGAAAACGAGCGCGACGAAGACGTCAATGATGGCAAGATCCCGCAGATGCCGGCCGGCGACCTCGTCGTCTTCCAGGTCAAGAACGGCACCGTCGATTGCGGCACTATCAAACACGTAGCGCTGACCGGCGTCGCCCCTGAAGATCCGGAGCCGGAATTCGTCGCCTTCAACGGCCTGAACGAGATTGCCCTGACGCTGCAGGAAAACAACGAGATCGTCATCATCGACGCCAACACGGCTGAAGTGAAGACGCATTTCTCCGCCGGCAGCGTCGATCTCTCCGGTATCGACACCAAGCGTGACGGCGCCCTGAAATTCTCAGGCGAAGCCAAAGGCGTTCTGCGCGAGCCCGACGCCGTGAAGTGGCTGGACGACAACCGCCTCGTCGTCGCCAATGAAGGCGACTATCAGGGCGGCTCGCGCGGCTTCACCATCTTCGACAAGACGGGCAAGCTTCTCTACGAATCGGGCGCCTCCTTCGAACGCGCCGTCGCCCATATCGGCCACTATCCGGAAAGCCGCTCGGGATCGAAGGGTGTCGAGCCCGAAGGCCTTGAAGTCGCCATGTTCGGCGACATCAAGTATTTCTTCCTGCTCGCCGAACGTGCTTCGGTCGTCGGCGTCTATAAGGATACCGGCGCCGATCCCGAACTCGTCCAGTTGCTGCCATCCGGCATTTCGCCGGAAGGCGCGATCGCCATTCCCGCGCGCAATCTTCTTGCGACCGCCAACGAGGTCGATCTCGGCAAGGACGGCGGAACGCGCTCGCATGTGATGATCTACGAGCGCTCGGAGGGCGAGAAGGCCTATCCGCAGATCGTCTCCGCCGAGAAGGACGGCAATCCGATCGGCTTTGCAGCCCTTTCGGGTCTCGCCGCCGTTCCGGGCAAACCGGGCATGCTCTACGCCGTCAGCGACAGCGTTCTGGGCTCACAGCCAACGATCTACACGATCGATGCCAGCAAGAAGCCGGCCGTCATCACCGACGCCCTCGTCGTCAAGCGTGACGGCACCCCGGCCCAGAAGCTCGACATCGAAGGCATCGCAGCCGCCGCCGATGGCTCCTTCTGGCTCGCCTCGGAAGGCTACAGCGAGCGTCTCGTCCCGCACGCGCTCTACAACGTCAACGCCAAGGGCGACATCAAGGCCGAGATCGCCCTGCCGAAGGAGCTCGTCGCCAACGAAATCCGCTACGGCTTCGAAGGCGTGGCCATTGTCGGCACCGGCGACGACACCATGCTCTGGATGGCGGTCCAGCGCGAGTGGAGCGACGACGAGAAGGGCTTCGTCAAGCTCGTCTCCTACAATCCGAAGAAGAAGGAATGGGGTGCCGTTCGCTATCCGCTCGACAAGACGGAAAGCGGCTGGGTCGGTTTGTCGGAAATCTCCGTCCAGGGCGACAGCGTCTACATCATCGAGCGCGACAACCTCGTCGGCCATGCCGCCAGGCTGAAGAAGCTTTACAAGGTTGCGATATCGGAGCTGAAGCCCGCCAAGCTCGGCGGCGAGTTGCCCGTCGTCAAGAAGACCGAAGCCCATGACTTCCTCGGTGAACTGAAGTCTGCGACCAACGGCTATGTGCTGGACAAGCTCGAAGGCTTCACTTTCGACGCGTCGGGCAAGCCCTACGCGGTCACCGACAATGACGGCGTCAGCGACTCCTCCGGCGAGACCCTGTTCTTCCCGGTCGACCTGACCGCCACGAACTGAGCTTCTGACAGTTACACGACAGAAAAATGGCCGGGCGGAAACCCGGCCATTTTGCCTTTCGGCCATTTGCATTTTGGAATATCGATGGCCTACCAGCGTTGATGCACATGCGGCGCAATCAACCGCTCATAGATCTCGCGCGTTGCCGCCATGACATCGGCTGACAGCGGCGCAAGGTCGGCGGCAGCCGCGTTGGCCCTGGCCTGCTCGGCATTGCGGGCGCCGGGGATCACGACGGTGACAGCGTCGCTCATCAGAATCCAGCGGAGCGCGAAGGCAGCCATGGTCGTGCCCTCGGGCACCAGCTTGCGCACCTCTTCCACCGCCTGCAGGCCGACCTCGAAGGGAACGCCGGCAAAGGTCTCGCCGACATCGAAGGCCTCGCCGTTGCGGTTGAAATTGCGGTGGTCGTCGCTGGCAAAATGTGTGTCCCGGGTGATCTTGCCGGAGAGAAGACCGCTGGCGAGCGGCACACGGGCGATGATCGCCACATTCCTGCGGCGCGCTTCCTGGACGAACAGGTGGTCGGGGCGCTGGCGGAAGATGTTGTAGATGATCTGGATGCTGACGACGCCGGGATATTCGATCGCCTTCAGCCCGTCTTCGACCTTTTCGACGCTGACGCCGTAACCCTTGATCTTGCCGGCCTTCTGCAGCGCGTTCAGGCTCTCGAAGATCTCAGGTTGGTAAAGCGCGTCGCGCGGCGGGCAGTGGAGCTGCACGAGGTCGAGGCTGTCGACGGCAAGATTCGCCAGGCTGCGGTCGATAAAGCCTTCGAGATTAGCCTTGGTGTAACCTTCGGCGACATGCGGATTAAGGCGGCGGCCGGCCTTGGTGGCAACCATCGGCCGTTCGCCGCCACGCGTCTTCAGCACGTCGGCGATGATCTTTTCCGAGCGGCCGTCGCCATAGACATCCGCCGTATCGATGAATGTCATGCCGGCATCGAGCGCGGCATTGAGCGCCGCGCGTCCGTCCGCCTCGCTGATATCACCCCAGGAGCCGCCGATCTGCCATGCGCCGAAGCCGACATTGGTGACGGTGAAGGGCATGCGGCCAAAAGCATGGTGTTTCATGAAAAATCCTCCGTAGGTGATGAAAGGTGTTGGAATTATCAGTCGGGTGAGTCCGCGGCAATTGCCGATCCAGCTTTGATTGGTCGGCTCGATGAAATATCGTCGCGATATAAGGCTTCAACCGCAATCAATGGAAAAGGAAAGATCATGGAGATCAAACCCGTCGGCTCTCGCCCCTCGACGAAGCCACCGGCCGACTATTTCACCGGCGCCGTTCGCCAGGATCCGCTGATGGAAACGCCTGCGCCGGCACGGGCGAGGGCGGTCTCCGTCACCTTCGAACCCGGCGCCCGCACGGCCTGGCATACGCATCCGCTCGGCCAGACGCTGATCGTGACATCAGGCAAGGGCCTCGCCCAGAGTTGGGGTGGGGACATCCGCGAGATCCGCGCCGGCGATACCGTCTGGTTCGCGCCGGGCGAAAAACATTGGCACGGTGCTGCCCCGGATACGGCGATGACGCACATCGCCATTCATGAGGCGCTGGACGGCAATCACGTCGACTGGATGGAAAAGGTCAGCGACGAGCAATATTCCGGCAAGGCCTGATCAGAGCCGCTTCAGGCAATAGGAAAAATGCGCGTGCGATTCGACCGTCAGGAACTCGAATTGCCAGCCGTAATCCTTGCAGAATTTGGTAACCGCCTCGACGACACCATAGACGATCGGCTTGACCGTATTGCCGGTGCAGAAATCATGCCCGGCAATGCGCCCCGTCCGCTTCACCTTCTTTTCGCAGAGCAGGAGTTCCTGCCAGGTGAGCTCGAAGGAATGATCGGTATCGATATAGGCCCAGTCGAGGAAATCGTCGTCGAATTCGGCAAGCTTCCCGAGCGATGTGCCCTGCATTAGGTGCAGCCGGCCGGCCTCGATCTCGGCCGCGAATTTCGTGTGGATCGAGTCGAGCCCGGAGCTGTAACGATCCATCGACCAGGGATCGATGAGGTAGAGCTGCGCCGGTCGGTTCTTTTCCAGGATCTCCGCCGTATATTCGCCGAAGGCTGCTCCGACCTCGACGCCGATGCCGCCGTTCGGAATCCGGTAGAGCAGCTCGCCGCGATCCGGCAGCAGCCGGGCGTTTTCCATATGATGGGCGCTGAGGGGGGTGCGCGGCATGCTCGCGCGGAGCGCCTGCCTTTCTTCACGTGTCTTCATCTTGATCTCGGGATTGCGGGCGACTGACGGCCCTGATGCGGTTTGACGGAAGGTAGGAGCAGCCGGCACCGATGACAACCGCATGACAGGAATTTGCTTCTTTCGAACAAACCGCTAAGTTCCATCTGTGAACTGACGAAAAAGCCTCGGGAGGAGCGATTTCATGAGACGCATGTGGCCTGAAGAATTCAACGCCATCATCAGCGAAGCTGAGGAGGTGGTGTTGGAAACACCAGCCGAGGCCGGCGAAGCGCCGCTGCAGCGCAAGGCGCTGAAGGCGCGAATCACCATGCAGGATTACGAGCGGATCTGGCCGCTCGCCGAAATGCGCTTCCGGCTTGGCGAAAGAGATGGCAAGGCCATCACGCTGATCACCACCAACCCCCACTATCATCCCTGGCACCCGAAGGACGGCGGCAGCGTCGACTCCGTGTCGGACAGCGGCCGCCACTACAAGACGGACTATCTCGTCGTGCACTTCCTGCTCGACGACGTGAAGGAAACGTCTCCCGCCTGAGGTGCTGAGGCCCGGTGCGGCCGGAAGTCGCACCGGCGTCCTGTGGAAGCCAAGTTGATCCCGACGCTGATGACAAGGGCGGCGATATCGCTAAGCTTTGGCGAAACATATCCTTACGAAATTGGAGGTTCCTGTGACGGGCAATGTGCTGGATATCCCGGTCAAGACTGTGGATGGTCGTCAAACGACGCTCAACGAATACAAGGGCAGGGTGATTCTGATCGTTAACGTCGCCTCGAAATGCGGGCTAACCCCGCAGTATGACGGGCTGGAAAAGCTCTATGGAGAAAAGCGCGAGCGCGGCTTCGTCATCGCCGCCTTTCCCGCCAACGACTTCAAGGGCCAGGAGCCTGGCACCGACGCCGAGATCCTCGATTTCTGCACCAGCACCTACGACGTCACCTTCCCGATCTTCTCGAAGATCTCGGTCAAGGGCGAGGCTCAGCACCCGCTTTACCGACAGCTGACCAAGTCGGGTGTCGCGACGACGGGCGACGGCCCGATGCGCGAACGTCTGAAATCCCATGGGCTGACAGGTGGCGATGAGGACGACATCCTCTGGAACTTCGAAAAATTCCTGATCGGCCGCGACGGCAAGGTCGCCGCCCGTTTCGCGCCGGATGTGACGGCAGATGATTCGCGGCTCGTTTCGGCGGTCGAGAAAGAACTGGCGAAGGCATGAATGGTAGGGGATGGGGAATCCTCCAGACGGCAAGGCATGCCCATCACCCCAAGCACATGGTTACATCTGCGTCAGAGAAAATGAGAAGGCGCATCGGGCTCCGCTCATAAACGAAACGCGGTTCTGAAAAAACGAAAACGTATATTCATCCCCGCTTTGACCGTTGTCTTTGAAAGATGCGGGGAAGCGGCTGATTGTGCTTAAGACGCCGCGCTGGCTGGTTTTCTTGATTTCCAGGCTGCAGGCTGAATTGTCCGCATCGACCGAAAAATTAATCGGCAGATCTGACGGCATTCTCAGGAGATAGGTCCTGGCTTCACGCGCCGGGGTTTCTCCGGAGGTCGTCATCGCCTGATCCCCGGCAGACAGGAACACCTCTTGCGCCGGCTCTCTGGCAATGCACGGCGGCACAGCCACGCCTGCGAGAAGCAGCGTAGAGATGATGGCAACGGTTTTCATGAGGTGTCTCCTGACAAAACACCTTGCGCAGATCCTGAGCGGATTAGCGAGCTAATTCGGGAGTCTAAATCTGATGAACAAGCAGCGGGAAAGCTTGGAAATGGTGGGCGATGACGGACTCGAACCGCCGACATCCTCGGTGTAAACGAGGCGCTCTACCAACTGAGCTAATCGCCCATCGCAAACAAAGCCGGATCGGCCTGCCGCGTTGGTGGCCGTGATCTATGCGGATCGCGGCAAAACCGCAAGAGTGTTTGTGAAGATTTTTGATTTTTTTGGTGGTGGTCCCCTGTCTGGCAATGCCGCTCAGGCTCGGCTTGGCTGTGGAAAAGTGAGGGGAGGGCGGCGGGCATGTCCGTTTCGAAGGCGCTGCGTCGGCGCCTGAGCATCGCTGCGGAAGACGGAAGTGCCGACTTTTGTTCGTCTGGCATCCAACCCGCCGAAACAATTCGCAGACTGTCATGGTTTTGTCTCCAAACCTGCTTGACACTAAAAGGCGAACCCCGTAGTTAGCCGCTCATCGAAACGGGCAGCCGTTTTGGAGAGGGTGCGAAGGCATCCGGACTGCTTGAAATGAATTGCGGGTGTAGCTCAGTTGGTTAGAGTGCCGGCCTGTCACGCCGGAGGTCGCGGGTTCGAGCCCCGTCACTCGCGCCATTTCAAGTCTTGTAAAACGCAAATGCGATTTGCCGTTTGTCCGGTTCTCTTTATCCTCGCGGCCGCAAATGGCCGATCAATGCGCGGGTGTAGCTCAGTCGGTTAGAGTGCCGGCCTGTCACGCCGGAGGTCGCGGGTTCGAGCCCCGTCACTCGCGCCATTTCTTCCGAAAGCTATGCAGTTTCCAATGGTCAGGCATGCAGGTTCAAACGGCTTGCACGGATTTGTCGCGACATCGTTGCATCTGCTTGATAATGTCCGCGCGACACGCGTCGAATTGCCTCTGTAAAAGTCTTGCGCCGGGGCCTCGGCTGCGCTAACCACGGCTTGTTGCAACGCACGTTCGCTTGCCGGGCATTTGCCCAAATGCGCCGCCTGGCGTCACCGGCAAGCAGGGATGAACATGATGACTGAACTGCTCAGTTCTTATATTCCGATCGCTATCTTCATCGCTATTGCGCTTGTTATCGGCCTGGCGCTGCTCATTGCGCCGTTCGCCGTGGCTTTCAAAGCGCCCGATTCGGAAAAGCTCTCGGCTTACGAATGCGGCTTCAACGCTTTCGACGACGCCCGCATGAAGTTCGACATCCGTTTCTACCTCGTGTCGATCCTCTTCATCATCTTCGACCTCGAAGTCGCCTTCCTCTTTCCCTGGGCCGTGTCTTTCGGCGCCATCGGCTGGTTCGGCTTCTGGTCCATGATGGTCTTCCTTCTCGTGCTGACCATCGGCTTTATCTATGAATGGAAGAAGGGAGCCCTGGAATGGGAGTAGCCCCTGTGAGCAATCAGCCGCTTGTTGCCCAGCAGCCGAAGGGGATTATCGATCCCTCGACCGGCAAGCCGATCGGCAGCAACGACGCCTTCTTCGGCGAGATCAACAACGAGCTCGCCGACAAGGGGTTCCTCGTCACCTCGACCGATGAGCTGATCAACTGGGCCCGCACCGGCTCGCTGATGTGGATGACCTTCGGTCTTGCCTGCTGCGCTGTCGAAATGATGCAACTGTCCATGCCGCGTTATGACGTCGAGCGCTTCGGCTTTGCGCCGCGCGCCTCGCCTCGCCAGTCCGACGTGATGATCGTCGCCGGCACGCTGACCAACAAGATGGCGCCCGCTCTGCGCAAGGTTTACGACCAGATGCCCGAGCCGCGTTATGTCATCTCGATGGGCTCCTGCGCCAATGGCGGCGGCTATTATCACTATTCCTATTCGGTGGTGCGCGGCTGTGACCGCATCGTGCCGATCGACATCTACGTGCCGGGCTGTCCCCCCACGGCAGAGGCGCTGCTTTACGGCGTGCTTCTGCTGCAGAAGAAGATCCGGCGTACCGGCACGATCGAACGCTAAGGGTTAAGGACAAGGCATATGAGTGAAGCCCTGACTGAGCTTGCGTCCTACCTTGGCGAAGCGCGCGGCAACCTGATCGCCGCATCGCAGATGAAGTATGGCGAACTGACGCTGACGACCACGGGTGAAAACCTGGTCGCACTTCTGGCCTTCCTGCGCGACGACGCCAAATGCGGTTTCGTCAACCTGATCGATATTTGCGGGGTCGACTGGCCGCAGCGCGAACTGCGTTTCGACGTCGTCTACCACCTGCTGTCGCCGAAGAAGAACCTGCGCATCCGCGTCAAGGTCGCCACCGACGAGGATACGCCGGTTCCGTCGGCCTGCCCCGTCTATCCGGGCGCCGACTGGTTCGAGCGCGAGACCTGGGACATGTATGGCGTGCTCTTCACTGGCCATCCGGACCTGCGCCGCATCCTAACCGACTACGGCTTCGAAGGCCATCCGCTGCGCAAGGACTTCCCGACCACCGGTTTCGTCGAAGTACGCTACGACGACGCGGCAAAGCGCGTCGTTTACGAGCCAGTGGAACTGAAACAGGAATTCCGCAATTTCGACTTCATGTCGCCTTGGGAGGGGACTGAGTATGTTCTCCCCGGTGACGAAAAGGCGAAGCAGTGAGTAGTGAATAGTCGGTAGTGAGTAGCGGGCAGATATCCGGGTGACGAACGGGAAAATCACTTCCTACCGTGACTTGAAAGTCTGGCAATTTGCTATTGAGCTGTCTGTTGTTTGTTATGAGGTGACGAGAACCTTCCCGCGGGAAGAGATTTATGGGTTGACCAGCCAGATTAGACGATCTTCTGCTTCCGTGGCCGCGAATATCGCGGAGGGCTATGGAAGAGAAAATCGAGGCTCGTTCGCCCAATTTCTTAAGATCGCTCAGGGCTCGTTGAAAGAATTGGAGACGCATTTGATCATCGCCGGACGAATTGGCTTTCTTCAAGCCTCGGCCTTGGACGAATTGCTCGACCGATGCGACGAAATTGGAAAGATGCTGGGATCGCTTATTCGAAGCGTTCAGCACCGGAAAACTGATGAATAGTGAACGGTCAAAACTAATCACTACTCACTAGCCACTACTCACTCTAAGCGAGTTGATCGCCATGACCGAACATAACGTCCGCAACTTCAACATCAATTTCGGACCGCAGCATCCGGCGGCGCACGGCGTTCTTCGTCTTGTCCTGGAGCTTGACGGCGAAATTGTGGAGCGTGTCGATCCGCATATCGGCCTTTTGCATCGCGGTACCGAGAAGCTGATCGAGACCAAGACCTATCTTCAGGCCGTGCCCTATTTCGATCGCCTCGACTATGTCGCGCCGATGAACCAGGAACATGCCTATGCGATGGCCGTCGAAAAGCTGCTCGGCATCGAGATCCCGATTCGCGGCCAGCTGATCCGCGTTCTCTATTCGGAAATCGGCCGTATCCTCTCGCACCTCCTGAACGTCACGACGCAGGCAATGGACGTCGGCGCGCTGACGCCGCCGCTCTGGGGCTTCGAAGAGCGCGAAAAGCTGATGGTGTTCTACGAACGCGCCAGCGGCTCACGCATGCATGCCGCTTATATCCGTCCGGGCGGCGTCCACCAGGATCTGCCCGAACAGCTCGTGCAGGATATCGGCGCCTGGTGCGATCCGTTCCTGAAGGCGCTCGACGACATCGACAACCTGTTGACCGGTAACCGCATCTTCAAGCAGCGCAACGTCGATATCGGCGTTGTCTCGCTGGAGGAATGCTGGGCCTGGGGCTTCTCCGGCGTCATGGTGCGTGGTTCGGGTGCTGCCTGGGATCTGCGTCGCGCCCAACCCTATGAATGTTATTCCGATCTCGAATTCGACATCCCGATCGGCAAGAATGGCGACAACTACGACCGTTATCTGATCCGCATGATCGAGATGCGCGAATCGGTCCGTATCATGAAGCAATGCGTCAACCGCCTGCTCTCGGATGCGAAGACCGGTCCATTCTCGTCGATCGACGGCAAGGTCGTGCCGCCGAAGCGCGGCGAGATGAAGCGCTCGATGGAAGCGCTGATCCACCACTTCAAACTCTATACCGAAGGCTACCATGTGCCGGCCGGCGAGGTTTACGCCGCCGTCGAGGCGCCGAAGGGCGAGTTCGGCGTCTATCTCGTCTCCGATGGCACCAACAGGCCCTATCGCTGCAAGATCCGTGCGCCGGGTTACGCCCATCTGCAGGCGATGGACTTCATGTGCCGCGGCCACCAGCTTGCCGACGTCGCGGCCGTCCTCGGCTCGCTCGACATCGTCTTCGGCGAGGTGGACCGCTGATGCAGCTTCTGCCGCTGGCCGTCGTCATTCTTCTTTCGGCATCCGGGGTTTCGGCTCAGGAGTCCGATAGCCTTGGCACGCCGCTGGGCCATAAGGAAGAGACGCCGCCGGCGCAGCAATCGTCCATGGGTGAGCTTTTGTCCAAGGGCTATCAGATCAAGGCTGCCATTCCGAACGGCAGCAAATTCGTAGTGTTTATGCAAAAAGACCAGTCGGCCTATGCCTGCGAAATGCAGTCTTTGACCGCTTCGCGGTGTGGAACCCTAAACTGACAAGGCGTGAGGAAGAATGTCCGTTCGTCGATTAGCCGAAGATCAATTCCAGCCTGCCGCATTCGCCTTCAGCGATGAGAATGCGGTCTGGGCGGACAAGACGATCCAGAAATACCCCGCCGGCCGCCAGCAATCGGCGGTCATCCCGCTGTTGATGCGGGCGCAGGAGCAGGATGGCTGGGTCACGCGCGCGGCGATCGAAAAGATCGCCGACATGCTCGACATGGCCTATATCCGCGTGCTCGAGGTCGCGACCTTCTATACGCAGTTCCAGCTGCATCCGGTCGGCACCCGCGCCCATGTGCAGGTGTGCGGTACGACGCCCTGCATGCTGCGCGGCTCGGAAGCGCTGATGTCGGTCTGCAAGAGCAAGATCCATGCCCATGCCTTCGAGCGCAATGCCGAAGGCACGCTGTCCTGGGAAGAGGTCGAATGTCTCGGGGCCTGCGTCAATGCGCCGATGGTGATGATCGGCAAGGACACCTATGAGGACCTGACGCCCGAGCGTCTCGAAGAAATCATCGACGTCTTTGCCGCCGGCAATGGCGCCAGCATCAAGCCTGGCACCCAGATCGACCGGGTGTTTTCGGCGCCTGAAGGCGGCCTGACCTCGCTGACGACCGAAGAGCCGAAGGCAAGGACGCGCGCCAAGAAGGCCGATGCCGAAACCGTGTCGGCTCCGGTCGACCGCGCGCCGGTGCCGCCCTCCGAGGCCGCCCGCCCAAAAAGCACCGATGCCGAGACCAATGCTACCCTGAAGACGCCGGCAACGGCGCCCAAGGCGGCTGCGAAAAACGCAAAGGCAGCCGAGGAGCAGCCGGTCTCCGGCACTGCGGCTGCCGAACCGACGCCGAAAGCTGCCGTCAAGGCCGAGGCTGCCACGGCGGCAAAGCCTGCCCTGACCGACAAGAACCGTCCAGCCGGTATCGAAAAGCCCGCCGCCCCGGACGATCTGAAGATGATCTCGGGTGTCGGCCCGAAGATCGAGGCGACGTTGAACGAAATCGGCATCTTCACCTTCGCGCAGGTCGCAGACTGGAAGAAGGCCGAACGCGAATGGGTCGATGGCTATTTGAATTTCCGCGGCCGCATCGAGCGCGATGACTGGGTCAAGCAGGCCAAGGCGCTCGCCAAGGGCGGGGAAGCGGAATATATCAAGGTCTTCGGCAAGAAGCCGCGGTAAGAGGTGAAGCATGTTACAAGATAAAGACCGCATCTTTACCAACATCTACGGCCTCAAGGACAAGTCCCTGAAGGGCGCGATGAGCCGCGGCCACTGGGACGGCACCAAACAGATCCTCGAAAAGGGCCGCGACTGGATCATCAACGAGATGAAGGCGTCAGGCCTTCGCGGTCGTGGCGGCGCCGGCTTCCCGACAGGCCTCAAATGGTCCTTCATGCCGAAGGAAAGCGACGGCCGCCCGCACTACCTCGTGGTCAACGCCGACGAATCCGAGCCCGGCACCTGCAAAGACCGCGACATCATGCGCCACGATCCGCATACGCTGATCGAAGGCTGTGTCATCGCGAGCTTCGCTATGGGCGCCAATGCGGCCTACATTTACGTGCGCGGCGAATATATCCGCGAGCGCGAGGCGCTGCAGGCGGCGATCGACGAGTGCTATGATTATGGCCTGCTCGGCAAGAACAACAAGCTCGGCTGGGACATGGATATCTTCGTCCATCACGGCGCTGGCGCCTATATCTGCGGTGAAGAAACCGCGCTGCTCGAAAGCCTCGAAGGCAAGAAGGGCCAGCCGCGTCTGAAGCCGCCGTTCCCGGCCAATATGGGGCTCTATGGCTGCCCGACGACGGTCAATAACGTCGAATCGATCGCTGTTGCGCCGACGATCCTGCGCCGCGGCGCCGGCTGGTTCTCGGCCATCGGCCGTCCGAACAATGTCGGCACCAAGCTGTTCATGCTCTCCGGCCACGTCAACAAGCCGTGCACCGTCGAAGAGGAAATGGGCATCACCTTCCGCGAACTGGTCGACCGCCATGCCGGCGGCATCCGCGGCGGCTGGGACAACCTGCTTGCCGTCATTCCGGGCGGCGCATCCTGCCCGATCGTTCCGGCCAAGGACATCATCGACTGCCCGATGGATTTCGACGGCCTGCGCGGTGTCGGCTCGTCTTTCGGTACGGCGGCCGCGATCGTCATGGACAAGTCCACCGACGTCATTAAGGCGATCGCTCGTATCTCCGCCTTCTTCAAGCATGAGAGCTGCGGCCAGTGCACGCCCTGCCGCGAAGGCACGGGCTGGATGTGGCGCGTGATGGAGCGCATGGCCAAGGGCAATGCCCAGAAGCGCGAAATCGACATGTTGTTCCAGGTGACGAAGCAGATCGAAGGCCACACCATCTGCGCGCTCGGCGACGCCGCCGCATGGCCGGTGCAGGGTCTGATCCGTAACTTCCGTCCCGAGATCGAAAAGCGCATCGACCAGTATACGGCGAGCGCGCTTGATCACGGCGCGGTTCTGGAGGCGGCTGAATAGTCATGGCGGACAATGCATCCAAGGGTAGGAAAAACGAAGAGGCCGCCGATTTCGCGGCCGGGTTCGGCCGTCTTGCTGCCGAGATGCTGGAAAACGCACGGGCGATGCCGGTGCATCCGCTGATGGCGCATCCCGCTGCAGCCTTTGCCGCCGCAACGGCGATCGGCTTCGGTTTCTCGACCCAGATGGCCGGCGCCTTCTTCGGGGCCTTCCAGAGCGCCCTGGAAACCACCAGCAAGGTCGCGGCCGCCCTCGATGACACGCCGCCGGACGAACTGAAGCCCGATGTCGATATCCGGCCGGAGAATATTCGCCCGGTCGTGAAGGCGGTCACCAAGCCGTCGGCCGAGCAAAAGGCAGGACCGAGACTGACGGTCGTCAAACCGGTCAGCGAGCCGACGCCAGCCAGCCGGCCGAAGCCAGTCAGCCAAGCGAAGCCAGCCAGTCAAACGAAGGCCAGCGAGCCAAAGGTGGCCGTGAAGGCAAAACCGGTTGCGCGGGGGAAGACCGATGATCTCAAGCTGATCGCCGGCATCGGCCCGAAGCTGGAGCAGGTGCTGAACGCCAAGGGCATTCGCAGCTTCGCCGAGATTGCTGCCTGGACCGACGAGGAAATCGACCGGTTCGACACCGAACTCGGCTTCAACGGCCGCATTCTGCGTGACGACTGGACCGGCCAAGCGAAAGTTCTGGCAGGGCGGGGCCGCAGAAAGAAATGAACTGTCCGGCCGTGTCGATCGGCCGGAAAGATGGGCAGGTCGGCGGACGGGCGGGGGCCTCAGGATGCCGGTGCGGGTTCCGGATCTGGAATGCGCGACAGAGAATTTGGGCGACATCAGATGTCGGCAGGACGAAAGATCCGGCTTGGCAATGAGAGTGCTGCAAAAATAGGTTTGTTTGCCGTCATCAGGCAAACGGGAAACAGGACTGAGCGACGATGGCAAAACTGAAGATTGACGGCAACGAGATCGAAGTTCCGGATCATTACACGCTATTGCAGGCGTGCGAGGATGCCGGCGCCGAGGTTCCGCGCTTCTGCTTCCATGAGCGCCTGTCGGTTGCCGGCAACTGCCGCATGTGCCTTGTCGAGGTGAAGGGCGGACCGCCGAAGCCGCAGGCTTCCTGCGCCATGAGCGTGCGCGATATCCGCGGCGGCCCGAACGGCGAATTGCCTGAGGTCTTCACCAACACCCCGATGGTCAAAAAGGCCCGCGAAGGTGTGATGGAATTCCTGCTGATCAACCATCCGCTCGATTGCCCGATCTGCGACCAGGGCGGCGAATGCGATCTGCAGGACCAGGCGATGGCCTTCGGCATCGACACCTCGCGCTATCAGGAAGACAAGCGTGCCGTCGAGGACAAGTATATCGGCCCGCTCGTTAAGACGGTGATGAACCGCTGCATCCACTGCACGCGCTGCGTCCGCTTCACCACCGAGGTCGCCGGCATTTCCGAACTCGGCCTGATCGGCCGCGGCGAGGATGCCGAGATCACCACCTATCTCGAACAGGCGATGACCTCCGAGCTGCAGGGCAATGTCGTCGACCTTTGCCCGGTCGGCGCGCTCACCTCGAAGCCCTTCGCCTTCACCGCGCGCCCGTGGGAGCTGAACAAGACCGAATCGATCGACGTCATGGATGCCGTCGGTTCGGCGATCCGCGTCGACACCCGCGGCCGCGAAGTCATGCGCATCCTGCCGCGCGTCAATGAGGCGATCAACGAGGAGTGGATTTCCGATAAGAGCCGCTTCATCTGGGATGGACTGAAGACCCAGCGCCTCGACCGGCCCTATGTTCGCCGCGACGGCCGCCTGCAGCCCGCCACCTGGGCCGAAGCCTTCGGCGCTATCAAGGCCGCCGTCGGCGCCACCTCGGGCGACAAGATCGGCGCGATATCGGGCGACCTCGCTTCCGTCGAGGAAATGTATGCACTCTCCGAACTGGTGAAGTCGCTGGGGTCGGTCAATCTCGACTGTCGCCAGGATGGGGCGGCACTCGATCCGTCGCTCGGCCGTGCAAGCTATCTCTTCAACCCGACGATCTCGGGCATCGACCAGGCCGACGCGCTGCTGATCATCGGCGCCAATCCGCGCTTCGAGGCTGCCATCCTCAACGCCCGCATCCGCAAGCGCTGGCGCCGCGGCAAGTTCCCGATCGGCGTGATCGGCGAGCGTGCTGAACTGCGCTACAGCTATGATTACCTCGGCGGCGGTCCCGACACGCTGAAGGATCTGGTCGACGGCACCCACGCCTTCGCGGACGTGCTGAAGAATGCCGCCAAGCCGATGATCATCATCGGCCAGGGGGCGCTCTCGCGCACCGACGGCGCCGGCGTTCTCGCCAGTGCCGCCAAGCTTGCCGGTTCCGTCGGCGCGGTCGTCGAAGGCTGGAACGGCTTTGCCGTCCTCCACACCGCTGCCGCGCGTGTCGGCGGCCTCGACCTCGGCTTCGTGCCGGGCGCCAAGGGCGTCAACGCAGCCGAGATGCTGACGGCGGTGGACGTGCTCTTCCTGCTCGGTGCAGACGAACTCGACTTCACCGCCAAGAAGGCCAAGCTCACCGTCTATATCGGCTCGCATGGCGATAACGGCGCACACCATGCCGACGTCATCCTGCCAGCCGCAGCCTATACCGAAAAGTCCGGCACCTGGGTCAACACCGAAGGCCGCGTCCAGATGGGCAACCGTGCAGGTTTTGCGCCGGGTGATGCCCGCGAGGACTGGGCGATCATCCGCGCCCTTTCCGACGTGCTCGGCAAGAAGCTTCCCTTCGATTCGCTCAGCGAATTGCGTGTCCGGCTCTATGCCGCTTTCCCGCATTTCGCTGCCATCGACGAGATCGCCGAAGCCAATAGCGCCCAAATTGCCGCAGTTGCGAAAAAAGCCGGCAAGATGAACAAATCCGGGTTTGCGTCGCCGGTGAAAGACTTCTATTTGACGAACCCGATAGCGCGTGCCTCGGCTGTCATGGCGGAGTGCTCGGCATTGGCCCGCAACAACTTCAAAGTCGCGGCAGAGTAAGGGCAGGGACTATGGATTCTTTCTTTTCAAGCTATGTCTTGCCGGCGATCATCATGGTCGGCCAGTCGCTGCTGCTTCTCGTCTGCCTGCTCGTCTTCATCGCCTATGTGCTGCTCGCCGACCGCAAGATCTGGGCAGCCGTGCAGCTGCGGCGCGGCCCGAACGTCGTCGGTCCCTTCGGCCTGTTCCAGTCCTTCGCCGATCTTTTGAAGTTCGTCTTCAAGGAGCCGATCATTCCGGCCGGCGCCAACAAGGCGGTGTTCCTGTTGGCCCCGCTGGTAACGGTGCTTCTGGCGCTGTCCACCTGGGCGGTGGTGCCGCTGGCCGACGGATGGGTGATCGCCAACATCAATGTCGGCATCCTCTATATTTTCGCGATCTCCTCGCTCGAGGTCTACGGCATCATCATGGGCGGCTGGGCTTCGAACTCGAAGTATCCGTTCCTCGGCGCGCTGCGCTCGGCGGCACAGATGGTCTCCTATGAAGTCTCGATCGGCTTCGTCATCGTCACCGTGCTTCTCTGCGTCGGCTCGCTGAACCTGACCGATATCGTCAATGCGCAGCATACCGGCCTCGGCACCATGCTCGGCCTGCCGGCGTCGTTCCTCGACTGGCACTGGCTGTCGCTCTTCCCGATGTTCATCATCTTCTTCATTTCGGCACTTGCCGAAACGAACCGCCCGCCCTTCGACCTTCCGGAAGCCGAATCGGAACTCGTCGCCGGCTTCATGGTCGAATACGGCTCATCGCCATACATGATGTTCATGCTCGGCGAATATGCGGCCGTCTGCCTGATGTGCGCGCTGACGACGATCCTCTTCCTCGGCGGCTGGCTGCCCCCGGTCGATATCTGGATCCTCAACTGGGTCCCAGGCATCATCTGGTTCACGCTGAAGGCCTGCTTCGTGTTCTTCATGTTCGCGATGGTCAAGGCCTTCGTTCCGCGCTACCGCTACGACCAGCTCATGCGCCTCGGCTGGAAGGTGTTCCTGCCGCTGTCGCTCGCCATGGTCGTCATCGTTGCATTCGTGCTGAAACTGATGGGTTGGGCATGATGCTGCCCGCTCTCGTTTTCGGCAAAATTGGAGGTTGAAGATGGCAAGCTTGTCCGGCTCCATCAACTCGCTGTTTCTCAAGGAATTCGTCGGCGCGTTCTTTCTGTCGATGCGCTATTTCTTCCGCCAGAAGGCGACGATCAACTATCCCTTCGAAAAGGGTCCGGTCTCCCCGCGTTTCCGCGGCGAGCATGCGTTGCGCCGTTATCCGAACGGCGAGGAACGCTGCATCGCCTGCAAGCTCTGCGAGGCGATCTGTCCTGCCCAGGCGATCACCATCGAGGCCGGTCCGCGCCGCAATGACGGCACGCGCCGCACGGTGCGCTACGACATCGACATGGTGAAGTGCATCTATTGCGGCTTCTGCCAGGAAGCCTGCCCGGTCGACGCGATCGTCGAAGGCCCGAATTTCGAATTTGCGACGGAAACCCGCGAAGAGCTCTACTTCGACAAGGCACGGCTTCTGGATAACGGAGACCGGTGGGAGCGCGAAATCGCCCGCAACATCGCGATCGACTCGCCGTACCGCTGATTGAGATTTTGAAATGCCGCGGTGGAGCTTAAGCGCTCCTGTCGCGGTCAATATGCACAGGAGCTTTTCCGGTTAACGCCAGGGAGAGCTCCATCGGGCAGGGAAACTCCCGGCTGCCCGGGGGAAGATGAAAAAGGCACCAACATGGGTCTGCAGGCTCTATTTTTCTATCTTTTCGCCTTTGTCGCGGTGGCGTCGGCGTTCATGGTCATCTGGGCGAAGAACCCGGTTCACTCGGTTCTCTTCCTGATCCTGGTGTTCTTCAATGCGGCCGGCCTCTTCCTGCTGCTCGGTGCCGAATTCCTGGCGATGATCCTGCTTGTCGTCTATGTCGGCGCCGTCGCCGTCCTCTTCCTCTTCGTGGTGATGATGCTCGATATCGACTTCACCGAACTGAGGGCCGGCGTTCTCGAATATGCGCCGATCGGCGGGCTGATCGGGGTGATCCTCGCAGCCGAACTGATCGTCGTCATCGGCGGCAGCGTCATCTCGCCTGAGATCGCCAAATCAGTCGCCATGCCGATCCCGGCGCTGAGCGAGCGCACCAATACGGCCGCCCTCGGCGACGTGCTCTACACCAACTACGTCTATTTCTTCCAGATCGCCGGTCTGGTGCTCCTCGTCGCCATGATCGGCGCGATCGTGCTGACGTTGAGACACCGCACCAACATCAAGCGGCAGAATATTCCCAGGCAGGTTGCCCGCACGCCCGCCACCGCCGTCGAGGTGGTTTCGGTCAAGCCCGGGCAGGGCGTCTAAAGGCAGGTCAAGGAACAAAGAACATGGTCATCGGACTTTCCCACTACCTGACGGTCAGCGCCATCCTCTTCACGCTCGGCGTCTTCGGCATCTTCCTGAACCGGAAGAACGTCATCGTCATCCTGATGTCGATCGAATTGATCCTGCTTGCCGTCAACATCAACATGGTCGCCTTCTCCTCCTTCCTGAACGACATCGTCGGCCAGGTCTTCGCGCTGTTCATCCTGACGGTCGCGGCAGCCGAAGCGGCGATCGGTCTTGCAATTCTCGTTGTCTTCTACCGCAACCGCGGCTCGATCGCGGTCGAAGACGTCAATATGATGAAGGGCTGAGTGGCTCATGTTTCTCTATAAGGCTATCGTCTTTCTTCCCTTGATCGGTGCGATCGTCGCCGGCCTTTTTGGCCGCGCGATCGGCGCCAAGGCTTCGGAATACGTCACCAGCGGCCTGATGATCATCGCCGCCATCCTGTCCTGGGTCGTCTTCTTCACCGTCGGCATGGGCCATGCCGAAGGCGGTCCGATCAAGGTCGAGGTGCTGCGCTGGATCCAGTCCGGCGGCATCGACGTCTCCTGGTCGCTGCGAGTGGATACGCTGACGTCAGTGATGCTGATCGTCGTCAACACGGTCTCGACGCTGGTGCATGTCTATTCGATCGGCTACATGCACACCGATCCGCATCGCCCGCGCTTCTTCGCCTATCTCTCGCTCTTCACCTTCGCCATGCTGATGCTGGTGACCGCTGACAACCTCGCCCAGATGTTCTTCGGCTGGGAAGGTGTCGGTCTCGCCTCCTATCTGCTGATCGGCTTCTGGTTCAAGAAGCCCTCGGCGACGGCCGCGGCGATGAAGGCCTTCATCGTCAACCGTGTCGGCGACTTCGGCTTCGTGCTGGGCATTGCCGGCGTCTTCGTGCTGTTCGGCTCGATCAACCTCGACACGATCTTCGCCAATGCCTCGAACTTCGCCCCGCATGAAGGCGGCGGCGAAGCGGGCGAGGTGATCCTCAATCTCTTCGGCATGCAGCTCGACAAGGCGCATGCGCTGACCGGTATCTGCCTGCTGCTTTTCATGGGTGCGATGGGCAAGTCGGCGCAGTTCCTGCTGCACACCTGGCTGCCGGACGCCATGGAAGGCCCGACCCCGGTCTCGGCCCTCATCCATGCCGCCACCATGGTCACCGCCGGCGTCTTCCTCGTTGCCCGCATGTCGCCGCTCTTCGAACTGTCGCACGATGCGCTGGTTGTCGTCACCGTGATCGGCGCGATCACCGCCTTCTTCGCGGCAACCGTCGCTCTCGTGCAGAACGACATCAAGCGTGTCATCGCCTATTCCACCTGCTCGCAGCTCGGCTATATGTTCGTGGCACTGGGAGCCGGGGCCTATGGCGCAGCGATCTTCCATCTCTTCACCCACGCCTTCTTCAAGGCGCTGCTCTTCCTCTGCGCCGGCTCGGTCATCCATGCCGTCGATGGTGAGCAGGACATGCGCTACATGGGCGGCCTGTGGCCGCATATTAAAGTTACTGCGGTGCTGATGATCATCGGCACGCTGGCAATCACCGGCGTCGGCATTCCTTTCACGCCGATCGGCTTTGCCGGCTTCTTCTCCAAGGACGTGATCATCGAGGCGACTTATGCATCGCATTCGCCGGTCTCGGGCTTCGCCTTCGCGCTGCTGGTCATCGCGGCTCTGTTCACCAGCTTCTATTCCTGGCGCCTGATCTTCATGACCTTCTTCGGCAAGCCGCGCGCCTCGCACGAGGTGATGCACCACGTGCATGAGTCTCCGCAGGTCATGCTTGTGCCGCTCTATCTCCTGGCGATCGGTGCGGTGCTTGCAGGCGTGATCTTCGAAGGCCGGTTCTATGGCGAGGAATATGCCGAGTTCTGGAAGGGTGCGCTCTTTACCGGCGCCGAGAACGAACTGGTCGAAGAGTTCCACCATGTTCCGGCGCTGGTGGCTTTGAGCCCGTTCATCGCCATGGTGCTCGGTTTCGTCACTGCCTGGTACATGTATATCCGCTCGCCGCAGACGCCGCGTATCCTCGCGCAGCAGCACCGCGTGCTCTACAAGTTCCTGTTGAACAAGTGGTATTTCGACGAACTCTACGACTTCCTTTTCGTCCGCTCCGCCAAGGCGCTCGGCCGCTTCCTGTGGAAGAAGGGTGATGTCGGCGTCATCGACACCTACGGCCCGAACGGCGTCGCCGCCCGCGTCGTCGCCGTCACCGATCGCGTGGTCCGCCTGCAGACCGGTTACCTCTATCACTACGCCTTCGCCATGCTGATCGGCATTGCGGCGCTCGTTACCTGGATGATGCTCGGGAGTTCCTTCTGATGACCGATTGGCCTATTCTTTCAACGGTCACCTTCCTGCCGCTCGTCGGCGTGGTACTCCTGCTGCTGATGAACGGCGAGAGCGAAACCGGCCGGAAGAACGTGCTGTGGATCTCGCTGATCACCACCGTCTTCACCTTCGTCGTCTCGCTCGTAATCTGGATCGGCTTCGACAATGCCAATCCCGGCTTCCAGATGGTCGAGAAGCATAATTGGCTCGGCACCGGCATTGGCTATCACGTCGGCGTCGACGGCATCTCGATGCTGTTCGTCATCCTGTCGACCTTCCTCATGCCCTTCTGTGTGCTGGCGAGCTGGCTCTCGATCGAGAAGCGCCTGAAGGAATACATGATCGCCTTCCTCATCCTCGAAACGATGATGATCGGCGTCTTTGTCTCGCTCGATATCGTGCTCTTCTACGTCTTCTTCGAGGCGGGCCTCATTCCGATGTTCCTGATCATCGGCGTCTGGGGCGGCAAGGACCGCGTCTATGCGAGCTACAAGTTCTTCCTCTATACGCTGCTCGGCTCGGTGCTGATGCTGCTCGCCATCATGGCGATGTACTGGCAGGCCGGCACGACCGATATTACCGCACTGCTCGCCTACAAGTTCCCGCCGGCGCTGCAGACCTGGTTATGGCTTGCCTTCTTCGCCTCCTTCGCGGTGAAGATGCCGATGTGGCCCGTCCATACCTGGCTTCCCGATGCCCACGTTCAGGCGCCGACGGCTGGCTCGGTGATCCTGGCCGGCGTGCTTTTGAAGCTCGGCGGCTACGGTCTCATCCGTTTCTCGCTCGGCATGTTCCCGGTCGCGTCCGATTATTTCGCGCCGCTCGTCTTTGCCATGTCCGTCATCGCCATCATCTACACCTCTCTGGTGGCGATGATGCAGGACGATATCAAGAAGCTGATCGCCTATTCCTCCGTGGCCCACATGGGCTACGTGACCATGGGCATCTTTGCTGCTAACATGCAGGGCGTCCAGGGCTCGATCTTCCAGATGCTCTCGCACGGCATCGTCTCCGGCGCGCTCTTCCTCTGCGTCGGCGTCGTCTACGACCGCACCCACACCCGCGAGATCAACGCCTATGGTGGCCTGGTCAACAATATGCCGAAATATGCCGTGGCGATGATGGTCTTCACCATGGCCAATGTCGGGCTTCCCGGCACGTCGGGCTTCGTCGGCGAATTCCTGACGCTGATCGGTGTCTTCCGGGTCAATACCTGGGTAGCGCTCTTTGCCGCCACCGGCGTCATCCTCTCGGCCGCTTACGCGCTCTGGCTTTATCGCCGGGTGCTCTTCGGCGCGCTGGAAAAGGAAAAGCTGAAGGCGCTGCTCGATCTTTCTCCACGCGAGCAGTTGATCCTCTACCCGCTGGTCGCGCTGACTATCTTCTTCGGCGTTTATCCTGCTCCGGTCTTCGATGCGACAGCCGCCTCGGTGGATCTGCTGGTCAACAACTACACGGCCGCCGTGCACGCAGCGCAGAACGTTGCGCTGTCGATGAAATGATGACGGGACTTATTGGACATGACCGCTGAAACAATTCTCCTCAGTCTGCATCTTTCCGCGCCGGAGCTCATCCTCGCGGTCGGCGCCCTTGTCCTGTTGATGGTCGGCGTCTTCTCCGGCGAGCGGTCGGGCCTTCTCGTCACCGGCCTCGCCATCGTCCTGCTGCTGGCCTCCGGCCTGTGGCTGCTCTTCGTGCCCGCAGAAGGCCTTGCCTATGGCGGGGTCTACATGGCCGACGGCTTCTCGCGCTTCATGAAGCTGGTGGCGCTGATCGGTTCGCTGGTCGCCATCTTCATGTCGATCGGCCATGCCCGCGAAAATCGGCTCGACAAGTTCGAGTTCCCGGTTCTCCTGGTGCTTGCGACCCTCGGCATCCTGCTGATGATCTCGGCCAACGACCTGATCTCGCTCTATCTGGCGTTGGAACTGCAGTCGCTGGCGCTCTACGTCGTCGCCGCGATCAACCGCGACAGCCTGAAATCGACCGAAGCCGGCCTGAAATATTTCGTCCTCGGCGCGCTTTCCTCCGGCATGCTGCTCTATGGCATGTCGCTGGTCTACGGCTTCACCGGCCACACCCACTTCTCCGAAATTGCCCAGGCGCTGTCCGTCGAGGGCGCGCGTTCGCTCGGCCTGATCTTCGGCCTGGTCTTCATCCTCGCCGGCATCGCCTTCAAGATCTCCGCCGTTCCCTTCCATATGTGGACGCCGGATGTTTACGAAGGTGCGCCGACACCCGTCACCGCCTTCCTGGCCGCAGCACCCAAGGTCGCCGCCATGGCGATGATGACCCGTATCGTCATCACCGCCTTCCAGCCGGTTCTGGCGGACTGGCAGCAGGTCGTCGTCTTCATCTCGATCGCCTCGATGCTGCTCGGTTCGTTTGCGGCGATCGGCCAGAAGAATATCAAGCGGCTGATGGCCTATTCCTCGATCGGCCACATGGGTTATGCGCTGGTCGGTCTTGCCGCCGGCAACCAGACCGGCGTCACCGGCGTGATGCTCTATATGGTCATTTACATGGTGATGACGCTCGGTAGCTTTGCGATCATCATGTCGATGCGCCGCAAGGACGGCACCGTCGTCGAGAATGTCGACGATCTCGCCGGCCTCTCTACAACCAACCCGTTCATGGCCGTTGTGCTGACGGCGCTGATGTTCTCGCTTGCCGGCATCCCCCCGCTCGCCGGCTTCTTCGCGAAGTACTTCGTCTTCGTTGCCGCCATCGAAGCCAAGCTCTATGCGCTCGCCATCATCGGTGTTCTCGCTTCGGTCGTCGGCGCCTACTACTATCTGCGTGTCATCAAGCTGATGTGGTTCGATGAGGCGACCGGCGAATTCGCCCGTGTCTCCGGAGCGCTGCGTCTGGTCTTCGGTCTCTCCGGTCTCTTCGTCACCGCCTATGTCCTCATCGGCGGCCCGATCGGCGGCGCGGCAGAGCTTGCCGCTGCGACGCTCTTTTGATGGCTTCCGACGGACGGCGCCGGATATCGCTCGGCGATTTCAGGCACGAGGCTCTGTCGGAAACATCGTCTACCAATAGCGAATGCCTCGCCCGGGCTCGGGCGGGCGATGGCGGCAATCTCTGGGTGACCGCCGAGAGGCAGACGGGCGGCCGCGGCCGCCGCGGTAGGCTCTGGGTTTCCGAGCGCGGCAATCTCTACGCCTCCCTTCTTCTGATCGACCCGGCGCCGATGGAGCGCCTTGGTTCTCTGCCGCTGGCGATCGCCGTTGCCGTGCACCAGGCGATCCGCAGGGTGCTGCCACTGGGCGCCGAGCCGCTCGAGGTCAAATGGCCGAACGATATCCTCATCGGCCGAAAGAAGACCTGCGGCATCCTCGTCGAAGGCGAGGGGCTGCCGGACGGACGTTACGCGCTGATCGTCGGCATCGGCATCAATATCTCGGTGATGCCCGACAATCCGCTCTACCCCGTTACCTGCCTGCGCCAGCAGGGAAGTGCGGCGTCGCCGGAGGAACTCTTCGCGCATCTCTTCGCCGCCACGGCGGAAGTGCTTGAAATATGGGACGAGGGCCGCGGCATCGGCGAGATCACGGCGCTCTGGCGCGCGATCGCCTGCGGCATCGGCGAAAAGATTACGGTCAATTTGCCGGACCGATCGATTTCCGGACAATTCGCCGGAATTGATGATAATGGCTTGTTGATGCTCGATACCGGCGCTGGCAGGATAATGCCCATTGCTGCCGGTGATGTGTTTTTTGGATAGCGGAAAAAACGAAAATTATGGCGAAACAGGACGAACTGGTATTCCTGCCTCTGGGCGGTGTCGGTGAGATTGGCATGAATCTCGCTCTCTACGGCTACGGCCCGCCCGAGCATCGCCAGTGGATCATGGTCGATTGTGGCGTCACTTTTCCGGGGCCAGACCTGCCGGGTGTCGACCTCGTATTGCCCGATATCCGCTTCCTCGCCAGCGAACGAAAGAACCTCAAGGCGATCATCATCACCCATGCGCATGAAGACCATTATGGTGCGCTCGCCGACCTCTGGCCCGGCCTCAACGTGCCGGTCTATGCCTCTGGTTTTACCGCTGGTCTGTTGGAAGCCAAGCGCAATTTCGAGAAGGCTAAGATCGGCGAAGTGCCGGTGACGCCGTTCAAGGCCGGCGATACGATCAATGTCGGCCCCTTCAGCATCGAAGGCGTCGCCGTCAACCATTCGATCCCCGAGCCGATGTCGCTGATGATCCGCACGCCGGTCGGCAATGTCATCCATACCGGTGACTGGAAGATCGACCACGAGCCTTCGCTCGGGCCCCTGACTGACGAGACGCGTTTCCGCCAGCTCGGCGACGAGGGCGTGCTGGCGCTGATGTGCGACTCCACCAATGCGCTGCGCGACGGCGTCTCGCCCTCCGAGAAGGATGTGTCCGAAAGCCTGCGCAAGATCATCGAGGATGCCGAGGGCCGGGTGGCGATCACCACCTTCTCGTCGAATGTCGGGCGTATCCGCACCGTAGCCGAGGCGGCCGAGGCGGCAGGCCGCGAAGTGCTGCTGCTCGGCAGTTCGCTGAAGCGCGTCGTCGACGTCGCCCAGGATGTCGGTCTCATGGAAGGCGTGAAGCCCTTCATCTCCGAGGAGGAATACGGCTATATCCCGCGTGACAAGGTCGTCGTCATCCTCACCGGCAGCCAGGGCGAGGCGCGGGCAGCCCTTGCCAAGCTCTCCCGGGACGAGATGCGCAATGTGGCCTTTGCGGCGGGCGATATCGTCGTCTTTTCCTCGCGCGCCATTCCCGGCAACGAGAAGGCGATCCAGGACATCAAGAACGGCCTCGTCGAGCAAGGCGTGCACATCATTACGGATACCGAGGCGTTGGTCCACGTTTCCGGCCATCCGCGCCGCAACGAGCTGCAGCGGATGTATGAGTGGACGCGGCCGAAGATCGTCGTGCCGGTGCATGGTGAAGCGATACATCTGACGGCCCACAAGGAGCTTGCCGAGCAATCCGGCATCGCGCTGGTGCCGCGGGTGCGCAATGGCGACATCCTGCGGCTGGCGCCGGGTCCCGTCGAGGTGATCGGCGAGGCGCCGCATGGCCGGATTTATAAGGATGGCACGCTGATCGGCGATTTCGACGAGATGGGTATCGGCGAGCGCAAGAAGCTCTCCTATGTCGGCCATGTCGCGGTCAACGTCGTGCTCGATGCCCGCTATGACATCGTCGGCGAACCCGACCTCATTTCGATCGGCCTGCCGACCTACGATGATGAGGGCGAGGATATGGAGGATACGCTCTTCGACGCGGCGGTCAGCGCCATCGAGAGCATTCCGCGCGCCCGCCGCAAGGATATCGACATGCTGCAGGAGGCCGTGCGCCGCGCTATCCGCTCGGCCGCGAATAACACCTGGGGCAAGAAACCTCTTGTCACCGCCTTCGTTACCAAGGTCTGAGCATGCTCGGCAGGGTCAACCATATCGCCATCGCCGTGCCCGATCTGGCCGCGGCGACGGCGGCCTATCGCGATACGCTGGGTGCTGCCGTATCGCAGCCGCAGGCTCTGCCGGAACACGGCGTCACCGTCGTCTTCGTCGAATTGCCGAACACTAAGGTCGAGTTGCTGCAGCCGCTCGGGGCTACCTCGCCGATCACAGCGTTCCTCGAAAAGAACCCGTCCGGCGGCATGCACCATATCTGCTACGAGGTGGACGATATTCTTCTCGCCCGTGACCGGCTGGTAGAGGCGGGTGCCAGGGTGCTTGGCGATGGCCAGCCGAAGACCGGCGCCCATGGCAAGCCGGTGCTCTTTCTGCATCCCAAAGATTTCTTCGGCACGCTGATCGAACTCGAACAGGCCTGAGCCCTGCTGCGGCAGAGTGACCCGCAGGCGGCTAAACGCTTCGCCCGCTTTGAGCTAGTCGCCATTCTGCCGTATAAGGACGCGATATCAGCGCGGCATCAACGGGAACCACAATGCTCCAGATCTTTCTTCAGGGATTTGCCGTCTACTTCATCATCTGGTGGATGACGCTTTTTGCCGTTCTGCCGATTGGCCTGCGCACCCAGGCGGACGACAACGACGTCGTGCTCGGCACCGTTCCGAGTGCGCCCGCCCGGTTTCGCGCCGCTTTCGTGTTTTCGCTGACGACACTGATCTCGGCTCTGATCTACGGCCTCTGGTATGTCTGCGACACCTATTTCGGCTGGGGCTTCGATGCCCTGCCGCAACTCGCCCCCAGCTTCTACTGAGCGTAGCTTTTGCTCAAACTTTGAGCAGATGTAAACCTATCGAAATCGAACTCGCCATACCACTGTCATGCTGTTGCGGCAAAGAGCTCGCGTAACGGAATGACGGTTATTCCCTTACGGAAGCCCGGCTGGATTTTTGGTTGGGATCAAGGCCGAAAAGCCAAAAAAAAACAAGGCTAAAAGCCTTGTTTTAAGTATCGCGTGATCTGTAACCGTTGCCGGGGCTGCGACGAGCGCGCCTAAGATCTGATCCTCCCAAGACTTGACCGCGAATTCGGCAAGAATTTAACTTCCTGCCTGTTTTGTGAGCTAAAACTAGCTCAAACATTGGGCTTTGTCATCTGCTTTTTTTGCATTTTTGCTACACTCTAGCAAAATTTTTCTGTTGACAAGATTTTCGTTCAAGCCCTTATAAACACGCGCTTTTTCATGCCCTTTCATTTTGCGGGTGCGAACATGCGCTTCCGGGAGGTTGCCGGCATCCGTTGCGGGTTTCCTTCCTGCCGCGAAGCGGCTATGAACGCTCCCGACATTAACAATGGTCTTTCGATTCCGCCTGCTGCGGGATCTCAACTGCTCCGGAATCCGCCATGCGTCTGTCCCGTTATTTCATGCCCATCCTCAAGGAAAACCCCAAGGAGGCGGAAATCGTCTCCCACCGGCTGATGCTGCGTGCCGGCATGATCCGCCAGCAGTCACAGGGCATTTATTCCTGGCTGCCGCTCGGCAAGCGCGTGCTCGACAAGGTCAACGCTATTATCCGCGACGAGCAGAACCGCGCCGGCGCCATCGAGCTGTCGATGCCGACCCTGCAATCGGCCGAACTCTGGCAGGAAAGCGGCCGCTACGACGCCTACGGCAAGGAGATGCTGCGCATCAAGGACCGTCAGGATCGGCCGATGCTCTACGGTCCCACCAACGAAGAGATGGTGACGGATATTTTCCGCTCTTCCGTCAAGTCCTACAAGGACCTGCCGCTCAATCTCTATCATATCCAGCTGAAGTTCCGTGACGAGATCCGTCCGCGCTTCGGCACCATGCGCTCGCGTGAATTCATGATGAAGGATGCCTATTCCTTCGATCTGACGCGCGAAGCGGCGGAGCATTCCTATAACAAGATGTTCGCCGCCTATCTCAGAACCTTCGACCGGCTCGGCCTGCGCGCCATTCCGATGCGCGCCGACACCGGCCCGATCGGCGGTAAGCTCAGCCATGAATTCATTATCCTCGCCGATACCGGCGAATCCGAAGTCTTCTGTCACAAGGATTTCGTCGACTTCGATATTCCTGGCGAACACACCGATTTCGACAGTGTCGAGGGCCTGCAGGCGATCTTCGACAAATGGACCTCGCTCTATGCGGCGACCTCGGAAATGCACGACGAGGCGGCTTTCAACGCCGTTCCCGAAGGTGATCGCCTGTCGGCGCGCGGCATCGAGGTCGGCCATATCTTCTATTTCGGTACGAAGTATTCCGAGCCGATGGGCGCGAAAGTGCAGGGACCTGATGGCAAGGAACACTTCGTTCACATGGGTTCCTACGGTATTGGCCCGACACGCCTTGTTCCCGCCATCATCGAAGCATCGCATGATGATAACGGAATCATCTGGCCGGCATCGGTCGCGCCCTTCGATGTCGTTGTGATCAACATGAAGGCGGGCGATCAGGCCTGTGACGATACCTGCGAGCTGATCTATGCCGCGCTGAGCAAGGCCGGCAGGGATGTGCTCTATGACGATACCGACGACCGGGCCGGCACGAAATTCGCGACCGCCGACCTGATCGGTGTGCCCGTCCAGATCATCGCCGGCCCGCGCGCGGTCGCAAACGGCGAAGTGGAAGTGAAGGACCGCAAGACCGGCGCCCGCGAAACGATGACCATCGAAGCGGCGATCAATCGGTTCGTGGCTTAAGGAAACGGAGGCGAAATGGCAGAGGCAGCAGTGGACCGGAGTTCGAAATCCGGCTTGGGTCCGGCTGGCAAGCCATTTTCCACCTTTGAACGCCTCGTGGCGTGGCGTTATCTGCGCGCCCGCCGCAAGGAAGCCTTCATATCGGTCATCGCCGGCTTCTCCTTCGTCGGCATCATGCTCGGCGTCGCGACGCTGATCATCGTCATGGCCGTGATGAACGGCTTTCGCACCGAGCTCGTCTCGCGCATCCTCGGCATCAACGGCCACATGATCGTCCAGCCGGTCGACGGCCCCTTCACCGATTATCCTGCCCTCAGCAGCAAGCTCGCCGCCGTACCCGGCGTCAAGATGGCGCTACCCCTGGTAGAAGGCCAGGTGCTCGCCTCCGCCCAGGCCGGCGGTAGCACCGGCGCTCTGGTGCGCGGCGCCCGCGCCGAGGACCTGACCAAGCTCAAGACGGTCTCCGACAACATCAAATCAGGCGACATAGTGGGTTATGCCTCCGGCGACGGCGTGCTGATCGGCAGCCGCATGGCCGATCAACTTGGTCTGCGCGTTGGCGATCTCATTACGCTGACGTCACCAGATGGCGACATCACGCCGATGGGCGTCAGCCCTCGCATCAAATCCTACAAAATCTCCGGCCTCTTCGAGATCGGTATGTCGGAATATGATTCCTCGATCATCTTCATGCCCCTCGAGGAAGCGCAGCTCTATTTCAATGCCGAGGGACTGGTGCAGTCGATCGAGCTCTTCGTCGATAACCCCGACGATATCGACGATCTGAGGCCCAAGGTGGAGGAAGCGGCCGGTCGCCAGATCGCCATCACCGACTGGCGCCAACGCAATCAGACCTTCTTCTCGGCGCTGCAGGTCGAGCGCAACGTCATGTTCATGATCCTGACACTGATCGTGCTTGTCGCGGCGCTGAACATCATCTCCGGCCTCATCATGCTGGTGAAGGACAAGGGCAGCGATATCGCCATCCTGCGCACCATGGGCGCCAGCGCCGGCGCGATCATGCGCATCTTCTTCATGACCGGAGCGGCGATCGGCATCGTCGGCACTATTGCCGGTGTGCTGCTCGGCGTTCTCGTCTGCGTCAACATCGAATCCGTCCGCCAGTTCTTCTCCTGGATTTCAGGCACCGTACTCTTCAATCCGCAGGTCTATTTCCTCAGCCAGCTGCCGGCCGAGATGGATCTGAGCGAAACGATCTCGATCGTCGTCATGGCGCTGACGCTCTCCTTCATCGCGACCATTTTCCCCGCCTGGCGTGCCTCCAAGCTCGATCCCGTGCAGGCCCTGCGCTACGAATAAGGAATGCCGCCTTCATGAAACGCAACGTCGTTCTCCAGCTTACCGGCGTCGAGCGCCATTACGGGCAGGGCGGTACGCTGCTCTCGATCCTGAAGGGCGCGGATTTTTCGATATCGAAGGGGGAGATTGTCGCTCTCGTCGCCCCTTCCGGCACCGGCAAGTCGACACTGCTGCATGTCGCCGGCCTGCTGGAGCATCCGGACGGTGGTGAGGTCAACATCAACGGCCATGCCTGTGACGGCCTGAGCGACGAGAAACGCACCGCCATCCGCCGCAGCGAAATCGGCTTCGTCTACCAGTTCCACCACCTGCTGCCGGAATTCTCGGCGCTCGAAAATATCATGATGCCGCAACTGATCGCCGGGCTTTCCTGGAAGGAAGCCGGAGAGCGGGCCGGCCAGCTTCTCGATTATATGCGCATCGGCCATCGTGGCTCGCATCGCCCCGGCGAGCTTTCCGGCGGCGAGCAGCAGCGCGTCGCAATTGCCCGCGCCGTCGCCAATGCGCCGACCCTGCTTCTTGCCGACGAGCCAACCGGCAATCTCGACCCCGAAACGGCAAGCTACGTCTTCGACGCGCTGGAAGCGCTGGTGCGCCAGTCCGGCCTTGCTGCCCTCATCGCCACCCATAATCACGAACTCGCCCGCCGCATGGATCGACGCGTGACGATTTCGGACGGCAAGATCGTCGATTTCTGAGGCCCAGATCACATCAAGGGATGATCAATCCGCCGCGATAGTCGAGTTGATAGGCCTTCTGGCCATCGACCATGATGCATTCGTGGCCGATGAACCGCTCGCAGCCGCCTTCGCTACTGTCGATATAGCGGCCGAACGGATGGTCGAATTCCATCCCGCCAAGAAACCGGCCATCGCGATACATCGCCGAAAGTGCGGCCTTGATCACTGCTCCGGCTGCTGTGCCGTCGATCAGCTTCGCTGCGATGATGCAGCCGAAATAATTCATCGCCCAGGCGGGCTCGTCGGCAAGCCACACCACTTCCTGTCCGGCGAAATCGGTCCCGCCGAAATAGCTGTCGAGATAGCGCCAGTCGCCGCGTTCGTAACCGATATCGTGGGCACCCGGCCGACAGGGCACGCGCGCCACGCCGCCGCCGACATAGGTGGCAGCCTTCGCCTCCACGACGAATTCGTTCAGCATCGCAAGCTCGACCATGTCATTCTCCTCTCGGCCCCGATGCTGGCAAATATGCCGCGGCATGTAAAGAACAAAAAGGGAACATAGGTGAGAAATAAAGAGTCGCCCTGAGGAGGTCTGCCGCCTGAGCACCATTGCCGATCTGCGGCGGATCGGGAAAAGGGCAAGGTTGCTGCCGATAACGTCGAGCGCCGGCCTTTAGCCGATTCGGCGCCTATTTTCCTGGGATTTTCGAACACAAGAAAGAAGGAAAAGATTCCTGTTGACAACAGAACATACATGGAACAAATTGAAAACATAACGAGTAAAGGAGAGACCGATGACTGACATGATCCGTGATATCGCAGCCTTCACCTCCATCGCAATGTTCGTTGCCAGCTTCTCGCTCATCGTCATGGCGCTCTAAAGTTTTCAGGGGATCGCATGGTAATCATGCGGTCCGGACGCGGGACTTCTTCTGGACATCATCGCCCTCTTTGCCGACAATACGTCCGATTCATTCGGGTGATTGGGAAGGCATGTTATGGCGGATACGGCAAAGGGTTCAACGGGTGAGGCGACCGGCGGTGCGCCAGGTTTCATCCACCTGAGGGTCCATTCAGCCTATTCGCTTCTCGAGGGCGCACTGCCGCTGAAGAAGATCCTCTACAAAGCGACCGGCGACAGCCAGCCGGCGATTGCGATTACCGACACCAACAATCTGTTCGTCGCCCTCGAATTCTCCCAGAAGGCGATGGAAGACGGCCTGCAGCCGATCATCGGCTGTCAGGTCTCGATCGATATGGGAGACGGGTTGGAAACGGAAAAGCGCGGCGGCCAGCAGGCCCTGGTCAAGCTGCCGTCGATCGTTCTTCTTGCCGCAACGGATGCCGGTTACGAACGCCTGGTCGATCTCGTCAGCCGGGCCTATCTCGGCGGCGAGAGCAACCAGGCTGTTCATATCAGCTCCTCCTGGCTGGAGGAGGCAGGCACGGAAGGACTGATCGCATTGAGCGGCGCCTTGACCGGGCCGGTTGACGTGGCGATCAAGGAAGGCCATCCCGCTCAGGCGGAAGTCCGGCTGCTCACGCTGAAGCGTCTCTTCGGCGACAGGCTCTATGTCGAGCTGCAACGGCACGGCACTTACGACAAGCGGCACGAGCAGAAGATTATCGGGCTCGCCTACGCCCACGACCTGCCGCTGGTTGCGACCAACGAGGCCTTTTTTCCGACCCGCGACGATTACGACGCCCATGATGCGCTGATGGCGGTCGCGCACAACGCCATAGTCTCCGACGACAGCCGCTTTCGCCTGACGCCGGATCACTATCTGAAGAGCCGGGCCGAGATGGTCAAGCTTTTCGCCGACCTGCCGGAAGCACTGGAAAATACGATCGAGATTGCCACGCGCTGCTCCTTCGTGCTGAAGACGCGAAAGCCGATCCTGCCACGCTTCACCGGTGCGACCGACGATGCCGAGGAGGCCGAACGCGCCGAGGCGGGCGAGCTGCGCCGCCAGGCGGTCGAAGGACTGGACATGCGGCTTGCAACGCTCGGCATGTCGCCGGGTTACGAGGAAAAGGACTATCGCGAACGGCTGGATTTCGAGCTCAGCGTCATCGAGCGCATGCGTTTTCCCGGTTACTTCCTGATCGTTGCCGACTTCATCAAATGGGCCAAGCAGCATGACATTCCGGTCGGTCCCGGCCGCGGTTCGGGCGCCGGTTCGCTGGTTGCCTATGCCTTGACGATCACCGACGTCGATCCCTTGCGTTTTTCGCTGCTCTTCGAGCGCTTCCTCAATCCGGAACGCGTCTCGATGCCGGACTTCGACATCGACTTTTGCCAGGATCGCCGCGAAGAGGTGATCCGCTACGTCCAGGCCAAGTATGGCCGCGAGCAGGTGGCGCAGATCATCACCTTCGGTTCGCTGCAGGCACGCGCCGCCCTTCGCGACGTCGGCCGCGTGCTGGAAATGCCCTACGGCCAGGTCGACAAGATCTGCAAACTCGTGCCGAACAACCCGGCCAACCCGACGCCGCTGTCCAAAGCGATCGAGGAAGAGCCGAAACTGCAGGAGGAGGCGGCAAAGGAACCGGTTGTCGCGCGCCTGCTCGACATCGCCCAGAAGATCGAGGGGCTTTACCGCCATGCCTCGACCCATGCCGCCGGCATCGTCATCGGTGACCGGCCACTTTCCAAGCTCGTGCCGATGTATCGCGATCCGCGTTCGGATATGCCGGTTACCCAGTTCAACATGAAATGGGTGGAGCAGGCGGGCCTCGTCAAATTCGACTTCCTCGGCCTGAAGACGCTGACGGTGCTGAAGGTCGCCGTCGATTTCGTCGCCAAGCTCGGCGTCAAGGTCGATCTCGCGGCCATTCCTCTCGACGACAAGAAAACCTACGAGATGCTGTCGCGCGGCGAGACGGTCGGCGTGTTCCAGGTGGAAAGTGCCGGCATGCGCAAGGCGCTGATCGGCATGAAGCCGGACTGCATCGAGGACATCATCGCGCTGGTGGCGCTCTATCGTCCCGGCCCGATGGAGAATATCCCGACCTACAATGCCCGCAAGCACGGCGACGAAGAGCTGGAATCGATCCATCCGATGATCGACCACCTGCTCAAGGAAACGCAAGGCGTCATCGTCTATCAGGAACAGGTGATGCAGATCGCCCAGGTACTATCAGGCTATTCGCTTGGCGAAGCCGACCTTCTGCGCCGCGCCATGGGCAAGAAGATCAAGGCCGAGATGGACCAGCAGCGCGAACGCTTTGTCGTTGGCGCGGTCAAGAATGGTGTGTCGAAACCGCAGGCCGACAATATCTTCGAACTGCTGGCGAAGTTCGCCAATTACGGCTTCAACAAGTCGCATGCCGCCGCCTATGCCATCGTCTCCTACCAGACGGCCTACATGAAGGCGCATTATCCGGTCGAATTCCTCGCCGCCTCGATGACGCTCGACATGTCCAACACGGAAAAGGTCAATGATTTCCGTCAGGATGCCAAGCGCCTCGGCATCGAGGTGATCGCACCCTCGGTGCAGACCTCCTTCCGCCATTTCGAGACCGGCGACAACCGCATCTATTACGCGCTCGCCGCACTCAAGGGCGTCGGCGAATCCGCCGTCGACCATATCGTCGAGGTGCGTGGCGACAAGCCCTTTGCCAGCATTGAGGATTTCTGCCTGCGCATCGATCCGCGCCAGGTCAATCGTCGCGTGCTCGAAAGCCTGATCTATGCCGGCGCCTTCGATTGTTTCGACATGGACCGCGCCCAGCTGGCAGCCGGCCTCGACCGTGTTCTCGGTTATGCCCAGCGCGCCCAGGAGAACAAGCTGAGCGGCCAGTCGGACATTTTCGGCAGTACGCTGACGTCGGGGCCCGAGAAGATCTCCCTGCCGCCGTTCTCGCCGTGGCTCCCCTCTGAGCGGCTGCTCAAGGAATTCCAGGTGCTGGGCTTTTATCTGACAGCCCACCCGCTCGATTCCTACAACAACATCCTGCAGAAGATGCGGGTGCAGACCTTTGCCGAGTTTTCCGCCGCCATCAAACAGGGCGCGGCCAATGCGCGGCTTGCCGGTACCGTCATCTCGAAGCAGGAGCGCAAGACTCGCACCGGCAACAAGATGGGCATCATCGTCTTTTCGGATTCTTCAGGCCAGTTCGAAGCGGTGCTGTTTTCGGAAATGCTGAACCAGTATCGCGATGTGCTCGAGTCGGGAAAATCTTTTGTGCTGACCGCGACGGGCGAGGAGCGGCCGGAGGGCATCGGCCTGCGCATCCAGACGATCCAGTCGCTGGAGGAAAAGTCGCTGCAGATGCAGAAGGCGCTGCGCGTCTATGTCCGCGATTCTGGACCGCTGCGGATGGTCGCCGGCCATCTGAACGCCAAGGGTGACGGCCTCGTCTCCTTCATCGTCATCAAGGAGGATGGCAAACGCGAGGTGGAAGTGGCGCTGTCGGAGAAATACCGCATCACGCCGGAGATTGCCGCCGCCCTTCGCGCCGCCCCCGGCGTCGTCGACGTCGAGCTCGTCTGATCACCCGCGGGTGATGGTGATGAAATCCGTGCCTTCGCCGGTCTCCCGGCCGAGGCCGGTATCGGAGATCGTCAGCGTCGAGCCCGGCGCGATGAGGGCGTCGATCTTGCGGCGGGTCTCATCGGGGATGGCAATCCGGCTGAGCGAACGGGCGATCGGCTTGCCTGTGATGATCGAGCTTTCCTGATTGGTGATGCCGAGCCGCTTCATCGTTTCGCGGGAGAGATTGTTCTCGAGCGTGATAGCGAACCAGTCCGCCGTGCCGGCCTTTGCATCGACGGCATGCAACGTGAAGAAATGCGTGCCAAGCGCCAATCCCGGATCGGCGATCGTCACTGGCGCTTCGAAGAGGGGCTTGAAGGCCTGCCGCACCATAATGACGCCGTTCGGCGGCTCGCCCCTGCCAGCCGCGGCATAGACTTCCCTGAGAAGCGTGTCGGAGACCAGGCTCCTGTCGGCGGCGAATTCGGTCGGCCGCAATGTCCTGAAAGCCTTGATCGCCTGCACGGTCGACGGACCGAGCAAGCCGTCCGGATTGCCGGCGGAAAAGCCGAGCTGGTTGAGCAGGGTCTGGATGTCGATCACCGTCTCGCGCAGCGTCCGGCGCGTGATCAGCATGCTGATCGGCTCGGACGGCGGCTCAGGTTCGTGTGTTGCAATCGGCTGCACGGCCGGCATCGGCATCGCCGCCGTGTCGTTCATCGCCACCTGCACAGGCTCCCCGAGCCGGTCGGGCATGGAGGGTCGCAGCTCGACATCCGAAAGCAGCGGCATCGCCGACGGTGCATCCGGGCGGAAAAGCGTCGGATGGTCGATCGGCTGCGGCACCAGTTCACGGTCGCTGATGATCACAGGCACACTGAGGTCGGTCATGCCGTAAAGCATTTTTGCGAAGGCGCCGGGCATGCGCACGCAGCCATGCGAGGCCGGATAACGCGGCACCGAATTGGATTCGTGCAGCGCGATGCCGGACCAGGTCAGCCGTTGCATGAACGGCATCGGGGCGTTGGAATAGAGATTGGATTCGTGGTATTTCTGCTTTTCCAGCACCGAAAATATGCCGCTCGGCGTCGTGTGGCCGTCCTTGCCGGTCGAGACCTTCGAGGTCGCGACGACCTCGGTGCCATCATAGACCGCAAGCGACTGCTTGTCCTTCGAGACGATGATCTGCAGCGTGCGCGCATCCACGGCAAGAGCGGGGTGCACGAGTGCGGTGGCCGACAGCAAGCCGAGGCCGAAGACGAGACGCGAGAACATGATACCCAACCATACGCAATACTTGCCCGGCACATTATGGGACGAAGTTTAACGAAGATTTTATAGGCCGGATCGCCGGCTGCCCTCACGCGTTAGTGATCGCGCCTGCCGCTGCCGAAGGTGTAGCCGGTCTCGACCGTTTTCTTGCCGAACTTGTCACGCAGCTTGTCCATCGCCGCTTCGGCTGCCGCCCGCCGGCCCGATTGCCGGTCGATGAGGTCGGGCGGATCGGCGAGGGCGGCATCGCCGAGATCGGTAACGCCGATGCCGATCAGGCGGAATTTCGTACCATCAGTCTCTTTTTCGAGAAGCTCGAGCCCGGTGCGGAAGATCTTGTCGGCAAGCTGGGTCGGGTCTTCGAGCTTGCGGTTGCGGGTGCGCGACTTGAAATCGGCGGTCTTCATCTTCAGGACGACGGTATGGCCGGCAATGTCGTTTTTCTTCAGCCGCCAGGAGACCTTTTCGGAAAGGTTGCGCAGGATCGGCACCAGATCGTCGTAGCGCGATATGTCGTCGAAGAAGGTCGTCTCGGCTGATACGCTCTTGGCCGCATCGTTAAGATGCACCTCGCGGTCGTCGATGCCGCGCGACAGCCGTGCCAGCCGCTGGCCGATGCTGCCGTAGCGGCGCATCAGGTCGTTTTCCTCCATCTGCTGCAACTGGCTGATGGTGCGGATGCCGTCCGCCTCCAACGTCGCCGCAAAGGCCTTGCCGACGCCCCAGATGGTGGTGACGGGACGCGGCGCCAGGAACTCGACCGCTTCCTCTCGGCCGATGACCGAAAAGCCGCGCGGCTTCTGCAGATCGGAGGCGACCTTGGCGAGGAATTTGCAATAGGAAAGCCCAACCGAAACTGTGATGCCGATCTCCCTTTCGATGCGACGGGCGAATTTGGCCAGGGTGCGCGCCGGCGGATCGTGATGCAGCCTCTCGGTGCCGCCGAGCTCCAGGAAGGCCTCGTCGATCGATAGCGGCTGCACCAGCGGCGTCAGATCCTGCATCATGGCGCGCACCTGCCGTCCGACCCGGACATATTTCTCCATGTCGGGGCGGATGACGATCGCTTGAGGGCATGCCTCCAGCGCCTTGAACATCGGCATGGCCGACCGTACGCCGTGGATGCGGGCGATATAGCAGGCGGTGGAAACCACACCGCGTTTGCCGCCGCCGATAATGACAGGCTTGTCGGCAAGTTCCGGATTGTCGCGTTTCTCCACCGCTGCGTAAAAGGCGTCGCAATCGATATGCGCAAGCGTCAAGGCGTAGAGTTCGCGGTGGCGCACGAGACGGGGGCTGCCGCAGGAAACGCAACGGCGCGCCTCGCCCTTCTGCTCGGCAAGGCAGTCGCGACAGAAGCCGGGTGTCTTGTCAGGCGCAGGCGTCATGATGAGAACAAAGATTGAACGCCGGGACATTACGCCTTAAGCTTCCGAGTCTCAAGAGAGGGCGGGAGCTTTGCCTTTGGATAACAATCTTCGTTTCGAGCCGGTAACGCCAGAACGCTGGGACGATTTCGAAGTCATGTTCGGGCCGCAGGGTGCCTTCTATAACTGCTGGTGCGTCGCGTTGCGTCTGCCGTATGGGGTGAGGACGAAGATGGCGGCCGACGAACGCAAGGCGCATATGCGGGAGCGGATCAAGGCGGGTCCGCCGCCTGGCATCCTCTGTTATGCGGACGGCGCGCCGGTCGCCTGGGTGCAGGTCGGGCCGCGCCACGACGTACCGCAGTTCAATTCGCCGCGCACCGTCTCGCGGCCGCTGGAGGAGGGCGATGCGCATGATCCATCCATCTGGGCCGTCAGTTGCTTCTTCCTGCTGCCCAAACTTCGCGGCACGGGAATGAGCCACCGTCTGCTCGCCGGCGCGATCGACCATGCCCGGCGCCAGGGAGCGCGGCTGCTCGAAGCCTGTCCGATCGATCATGTCAAGCAGTCGAAATCCGTGACGCTCTGCATCGGCTCTACGGCGATCTTCGATGCCGCCGGTTTCGAGACGGTTGCGCGGCGCAAGGACGGCCGTCCGCTCATGCGGCTGGAACTGCGCGCGTGAAGGTGCCGGAAACAAAATGCGCCTCGATCAGCGCGGCCACATGCGTCCAGTCGGTGGCGCGGGTGATGTCGTTAGCGGCGGCCGGGGCGAAGCGATGGACGGGCGAGTTCGGCACCAGGTGAATCAGCAGGCAATCGGCGACGTGATCCCTGACGGAATGCAGATTGCGCGCCATATCATCGATGAAGATGACGGGAAGGGAGCGGCTGGCATGCAATGCGTGAACGATCGGCCCTTTGGGTTGTTCGGTAGCAAGCAGCGGAAAGAGCAGGCCCATCCTGTCGAGCAGGCGACGGCGCTGGTTCTGGAACCGCGGCTGCATGGCTGTCAGGAAAAGGATATCGGCCTCTTCCGAAAGCCGGTCGAGCGTTTCGACGACGCGGTCGAGCGGCGTCTGCCACAGCTCTTGGGCTTCGAAGAATTCCTCGATCAGCCGGCTGACCTCCTGATCCTCGATCTCCACGCCGTCGGCTTGCGAGACGATGTTGCCGTGCAGCCGGAACGATCGCGGCAGAAACGCGCAACCCTGGCTTTGAAGGAAAAGCTGGAAGGGACCGATGAACTGCAGCACGACGTCGTCGACGTCGCAGACGATCAAAGGCCGTTCGCCGAGGCGGATATGCGAGATGTCGAATTCCCCGGAGGTCACGGTCAGTATTCTCCGGAATCGAGGCCCGGTGAAGAGAAATGCCGCCAGGCCGCCGTCACCGTCTCCGGGCTGATCCCGCTCGCCGCGCAGAAGGCCATCGCCGTCGGTTCATGGTTCATCAGGAAATCCATCATGCCGGCGAGGAATCCGGGATCGTCGACGGCGTTGCGCACCTGGCCGGGCGCCACACCCGACAGGGCGAGGAAGCGGCCGAACATGTCGGGATCGTCGGCAAGCCAGCCGAGCACGGCGATCGCCGTCTCGTGCGGGTCGGCGGCCTGTTGTTTCGAAGTCTTGAAGTTGCTTTGCATTTCGCTGGGTAAGTTACCTTTTCTTCAACCAAATACCGGTAGCGTGCGCTATCGGTTTCACGGAGCTATTTGTCCGCATGTGCCTTTCTCATGGGACGAACCGCTGCGCGAACGGACGTAGGGACAGCTTGTCATGCCCAAACAGGTGATGATTGTAGAAGATAACGAGCTCAACATGAAGCTCTTTCGCGACCTCATCGAGGCGTCCGGTTATACGACGATCCAGACCAGAAATGGTATGGAGGCGCTCGATCTGGCGCGCAAGCATCGCCCCGACCTCATCCTGATGGATATTCAGCTTCCCGAAGTCTCCGGCCTCGAAGTCACGAAATGGCTGAAGGAAGACGACGAGCTGCACGTGATTCCCGTCATCGCCGTTACGGCTTTCGCGATGAAGGGTGACGAAGAGCGGATCCGCCAGGGCGGCTGCGAGGCCTATGTTTCCAAGCCGATCTCGGTTCCGAAATTCATCGAGACGATCAAGACCTATCTGGGCGATGCCTGACGCATCGGAAAGACGCTGATGACTGCGCGAATACTGGTGGTTGACGATATTCCGGCCAACGTGAAGCTGCTCGAAGCGCGGTTGCTTGCGGAGTATTTCGACGTGATGACCGCAGCGGACGGCTACACGGCACTGGCGATCTGCGAGCGCAACCAGGTCGATCTCATCCTGCTCGACATCATGATGCCCGGCATAGACGGTTTCGAGGTCTGCGAGCGGCTGAAGGCCAGCCAGAAGACCGCCCATATTCCAGTCGTCATGGTCACCGCGCTCGACCAGCCGACCGATCGCGTACGCGGCCTGAAAGCTGGCGCTGACGATTTTCTTACCAAGCCGGTCAACGATCTGCAGCTGATCTCCCGGGTGAAGAGCCTGCTGCGGCTGAAGACGTTGAGCGATGAGCTGCGTATCCGCGCCGACACTGCCCATACGATGGGCATCGATGACCTCACACGGGCAGGCGAGGGCCGCGCCGACGAGACCGCTCAGGTCCTGCTCGTCGACGGCCGCGCCAATTCGCAGGAGCGCATCATCAAGGCGCTGAAGCCCGTCGCCGACGTGCTTGCCCTCTCCGATCCGCAGGCCGCCCTCTTCGAGGCGGCCGAAAGCGCGTTCGATTTCGTCATCGTCAACGCCAACTTCGACGATTACGACCCGCTTCGCCTCTGCTCGCAGCTGCGCTCGCTGGAGCGCACCCGCTTCCTGCCGATCCTGATCATCACCGAGCAGGGCGCTGACGAAATGGTCGTGCGCGCGCTCGATCTTGGCGTCAACGACTACATCATCCGCCCGGTCGATCCCAACGAACTGGTTGCCCGCAGCCTGACGCAGATCCGCCGCAAGCGCTATAACGACCGCCTGCGCGCCAGCGTCAAGCAGACGATCGAGCTTGCCGTGACCGATCCGCTGACCGGCCTTTATAATCGGCGCTATCTCGACAATCACCTGAACGTGCTCTTCAACCGTTCGATGGCGCGGGGCCGGCCGCTTTCGGTGCTGATCACCGATATCGACCGTTTCAAGCATGTGAACGACACCTACGGCCATGATGGCGGCGACGAGGTGCTGCGGGAATTTTCAAATCGCGTCCGTTCGACCATCCGCGGCGCCGATCTCGCCTGCCGCTACGGTGGTGAAGAATTCGTCGTCGTGATGCCCGACACCTCGCCGGAAATTGCCGCCGCCGTCGCCGAGCGTTTGCGCGCGGCGATCGAAAGCGCTCCCTTCATGCTGAAACACTCCGGGGAAGCGCTGAATGTCACTGCTTCCTTCGGCATCGCCTCGCGTATTGCGTCGGTGCTGACCCCGGGCCAGCTGATGAAACAGGCGGATCTGGCCCTTTACGAGGCCAAGAATACCGGTCGCAACCGTGTGGTGGCCGCGGCCGCGTGACGAATCACTTGCCGCCATATGTGCCATTTGCGAGTTTTCCACTGCGGTAAGCCAATTGTTACCGATTTTTAATTTCGCCTGTGCAATGCAGGGCTAAAATTTCGCAACTCAATAGCCCAAAAATGGACTCGCCGCGTTGCTGCGGATGTGTTGCCGCGCGATAGTCTTGAGAGTGTCAGGCCGTAGCTCACAATGAAATGAAGACTATAAAGAATGCCTGTCGCCAACAGGATCAAATAGATTGCGGCGGCGTCACCTCACGTAAGGGGAGGGGAGGCGTAAGTTGTTAAGTTATATTGTCGAATTTCTTCGAAGGGCGAAGCGCTACGCTTCGAGTTTAAGCAGAACCGATAAATCTTTGTATGCCCCAAATCTGGACTTTTAACCATAGAATCAAGATGAGAAAATTCATCATTAAGAATTTGTTGATTTTCTTTCATTTTTGCGCAAATTATCGGCTCATAAGAGAAGCGCTCCCGTTGAGGAGTTGTCGATACCCCATGATGCTCAGGTCCGCCGCATCTCCTGGGTCGTGGGGTCGGTCGGCTAGTAGGCAAGTTATAGCGGTTCCTCGTGCCGTTTTGCATGCTGGCCGACCCCCTTTCAAGAAAACGCCGCCACTTCCCGAAGATGGAAGGGCGGCGTTTGTCTGTTTGCGCTATCATTTTTTAAAGACGATCAATCCGGGCAATAAAAAACGCGCAACCCGAGGGCGCGCGCTTTTTTGAAATCCGTCAGGCCAAGTGATTACTTGATCTTGGTTTCCTTGAACTCGACGTGCTTCTTCGCAACCGGGTCGTACTTCGTCTTCGTCATCTTGTCCGTCATCGTACGGCTGTTCTTCGTGGTGACGTAGAAGAAACCAGTGTCGGCTGTCGACAGCAGCTTGATCTTGATTGTTGTAGCCTTGGCCATGGTCGTCCTGCCTTTAAGAAAATGAAAGCCGTGGAAGCCGGATGGGCTCCACGGCAAATCCTGGCGCGAAACTACGAATCCCGCTCGAAAAGTCAAGCCCGTTTTCGAATGAACATCAGTCTGATGCCGGAAAGTAGGGCGTAAAGACCGAAGAAAGCCGCAATCGCCCAGGCAAAACCGTTATTTCCAGCGACATCGATCGCCGCGCCGATCGCCTGCGGCCCGGCCACGGTTCCCATCGCATAACAGAAGACAAAGGCGGCATTGGCCGCTGCAAGATCGGAGCCCGTCAGCCGCGAGCCGAGATGGCTGAGGCCGACCGTATAGAGGCCCGAGACGCAGCCACCCCAGAAAAGCAGGAGCCCGGCCATCAGCAGCCAGTTGTCGAGCAACAGCGGCAACATCATCGAGCCGATGAAGCCCATCAGCGCCATGCCGGCCAGAAGCGGCCGCTTGTCGGCGATGCGGTCGGAAAGCAGGCCGAGTGGGATCTGAAAGATGACGTTGCCGACGCCCATCATGGTGAGCAGCAGTGCGGCCTGCGATTCGGTGAAATGGGCGCGCACGGCAAAGATCGGGAAAAGCGACAGCCCGCCCGCTTCGACAGCGCCGAAGATGAAGACCGCTGCCGTCGCCGTCGGCACCAGGAAAACGTAGCGCATGAAATGCAGCTCTGGCTTTTCCTCGAGCACCGGGCTTTCGTCGCGAGCGATGAAGATCGGAATGGCGGCAAGCAGGATGGCGCCGGCGCCGATCAGGAAGGGGAAGATGCCGTCGCTGCCGAGGATCGAAAAGAGCAGCGGTCCGGCCGCGAAGCCAAGGGAAAGCACCGTCGCATAGATGCCGAGCACGAAGCCGCGCTTGGAAGGCGGCGAAGCGGCGTTGATCCAGAATTCGGAGAGGATGAACAGCGTTGTCGTCGCGCCGTGGAAGGCGAAACGCAGCGGAAACCACATCCAGAAATCCTGGGCGTAATAGAAACCCAGCGCGCTCAGCGCCGAAATCAGCACGGCCCAGATCATTGTCGGAGCCACGCCATATTTATGGGCGAGCTTGGTGGTGATCGGTGCGGCGGCCATCGCCGCGACCCCGGCCATCGCCGTGTTCAGCCCTATCAGGGTGGACGAGATGCCACGTTTTTCGAGGATGATGCTGAGGAGGGGCAGACCGAGGCCGATTGCTATGCCAACGGCTGATATGGACGAGATGGCTGCCACCAGAGAAGGCCAATGGATTTCTTCGACATCGCCCGGTGTGCCGGTTCTCGGCTGAGACATTTATCCATCCTTAGAGAGGTGCGCGAACGCATCGGCCGATCCCGTCAGATAGATAGACACGGACGTGCCAAATCCAGGTGACGGATGCCGCTTCGCAGTATTTCCGATGTGAGTGACCATCTGCGGAATGTAAAGCCCGTTCGGGCAAGAAATGCTTACCATGTCAGGTCTTGAGGATCGTCGGCTCCCGCATTTGGGTGGTGGTCGGTGGAGGGCTGGCACTACACGTTAAATATGTCTGGAAGGTGAAGGCGCTAATTCGGCCGGCCGGGGATGTCGTAATCGTCCGGACCGTCGCTCTCGCCACCGAAGCCGTGCATGCGCAGCGCCCATTGCAGACCGATGACCCCGCCCTTGATCGGCTGGATCGAGGCAAGCGCGGTGATGACGGTGATCGGCGCCCAGATGGCCAGATGGACCCAGACCGGCAGCACGAAAGTCAGGTCGGTCAGCATATAGCCGCCGACCACGACGTGGCCGAGGACGAGGATGACGATATAGGGCGGCAGGTCGTCGGCGCGCTGGTGATGCATCGCCTCGCCGCAGGCTGCGCAATGATCGACCGGCTTCAGGAAGGCGCGAAAGAGCTTGCCGCTGCCGCAGGCCGGGCAGCGGTTCATCAGCCCGCGCATGATGGAGCGCCCAAGCGGACGCTCGACCTCGGGCGTATCGCCGTAGCGGAGGGCCGGATCGGTCGGTGTGCTCATCGCATGTTCCTCTTCGGATCTAAAACACGTCGCGCGAAACTCTGCAGCGGTTTGCGATAACGACATGCGTGAAAACAAGGGCCTATAGCGCGGGGAGCCAATCTGAAAGATTGCGACGTGCTTTAGTGCCGTCCGCGTGGCGGCCTTGTTCCGGGTTTCTTGCGAACCTGGCCCCTGTCGCGGCGCCCCGCCTTGTGGAAGGAGCGCATCGCCGCCGGCATTTCGCGGCCCTCGCTGATCATCTCGAAACGCAGCGCGCCGGCAAGCGGGATCGCTTCGGCAAGCTTTACTGTGACGCTGTCGCCCAGGCGATAGCCGAGCCCCGTCTTTTCACCGGAAAGCGCCTGGTGCGCCTCGTCATAGATGAAGTAATCGGTGCCGAGCGTAGATATAGGGACGAAACCGTCGGCGCCATAGTCCGGCAGGGCGATAAAAAGCCCCGATTTCGTCACACCCGAGACCCGCCCGGCAAATTCCTCGCCGACCCGGCCGCTGAGGTGATGCGCGATCAGCCGGTCGACGGTCTCGCGCTCGGCTGCCATGGCCCGGCGCTCGAATGTCGAGATTTCGGCCGCGATATCGTCGAGTGCTGCTTCCTCGTCCGGCGTGATGCCGCCTTCGCCGAAGCCGAGCGAGCCGACGAGGGCGCGATGCACGATGAGATCGGCGTAGCGGCGGATCGGCGAGGTGAAGTGGGCGTATTTCATCAGGTTGAGGCCGAAATGGCCGATATTCTCCGGGCCGTAGATCGCCTGGCTCTGCGAACGCAGCACCATCTCGCTCACCATGGTCTGATGCGGCGTGCCCTCCGCCTTCGCCAGAATGCCGTTGAAGTTGTTGGCGCGCATGTTGCCGCCCTTGGCAAGCGAGATGCCGAGCGTGGCCAGGAACTCGCGCAGGATCTCCTGCTTGGCAAGCGTCGGACCGTCATGGATGCGGTAGATCAGCGGCTGACGCTTCTTTTCGAGCGTCTCGGCGGCGCAAACGTTCGCCTGGATCATCATCTCTTCGATCAGCTTATGCGCATCGAGGCGTGGCGGCACGACCACCCGGTCGACCGTGCCGTCGGGCTTCAGGAGGATCTTGCGCTCCGGCATGTCGAGTTCCAGCGGCTGGCGCCGGTCGCGTCCGCGCTTCAACACCTCATAGGCGTGCCAGAGCGGCTTCAGGATCGGCTCGAGCATCGGCCCGGTCTGATCGTCCGGCTTTCCGTCGATCGCCGCCTGCGCCTGCTGGTAGGATAGCTTTGCGGCACTTTTCATCATGATGCGATGAAAGATGTGGCCGATCTTGCGGCCTTCCCCGGAAAAACTCATGCGCACGGCGAGCGCCGGGCGGTCAACGCCTTGCTTCAGCGAGCAGAGATCGTTGGAGATGCGCTCCGGTAGCATCGGCACAACGCGATCGGGGAAATAGACGGAGTTGCCGCGCTTCAGCGCCTCGCGGTCGAGCGGCGAATTGGAGCGGACATACCAGGAGACGTCGGCAATCGCGACGGTGACGATGACGCCGCCGGGATTGTCGGGCGAGGGGTCGAGCTCGGCATAGACGGCGTCGTCATGGTCCTTGGCATCGGCCGGGTCGATGGTGATCAGCGGTACGTCGCGCCAATCCTCGCGATGCGACATGCTGGCGGGCCTTGCGGCCTCCGCCTCGGCGATGACGGCCGGCGGGAAGACATGCGGGATGCCGTGCGCATGGATCGCGATCATCGAGATCGCTTTTTCCGAACCGACGGAACCGACGACGGAAAGCACCTTGGCGCGCGGCAGGCCGAAACGGCCGAGACGGGCGATTTCGACTTCGACCAGATCGCCGTCCGTGGCGCCGCCGGTGAAGTCGGGATCGATTACCATCTCCTCGCCGCGCCGTTCGATCGGCAGCAGCCGGCCGCCGCCGCCGGGTGCCGTACGGAAGACGCCCATCGAGGCGCCGCGGCGCCTGTCGATCACCTTGATGATCCGCGCCGTATAAGCCGGACCGCCGCGATCGACAGCCGGGAAGATCTTCGCCAGGATGCGGTCGCCGAGGCCTGCGACCGGCGCCTTGCCCTTGCCCTGGCGGCCTGCGGGCGATTGCTGGCGGATGGCGACGGCGGGTGCTACGCCCTGATCCTCCGGCCATTCCGCCGGCCGTCCGATCAGATCGCCGTCCTTGTCGCGTGTGGTGATGTCGAGAACGGTGACGGGCGGCAGCGCACCGGGACGGATCAGCGACTTGCGGTTCTTCTGCAGCATGCCATCCTGCTCGAGCTCCTGCAGCATTTGCTTGAGCTCGACGCGGCTATCGCCTTTCAGGCCGAAAGCCTTGGCGAGTTCACGCTTGGACGCTTTCTGCGGATGGTCGGCGATGAAGCGCAGGATCACCTCGCGCGAAGGCAGCGTGCCATGGACGATGTTCAGCGGCTCGACGGCGGAAGCATCCTTGCGGCCGATCTTGCCCGGACGCTTGCCCGCAGGGTTCGTTCTCTCGCGCGGTATCCTGCTCACGTCAGCCCTTTTTCGATTTCGCGGGCGCTTTCGCCTTCGTTGTTTTCGGCTTGGCAGCCGTCTTGGTGGTCTTGGCTTCGGCCGCCGCCGCCTTCGGCTTGGCTTTCGCCTTGGCCGCTTTGCCCACAGGCGCCTTGCCGGCCTTTTCGGCGATCAGCGCAAGCGCCTCCTCGACGGTGATCGCCTGGGGATCCTTGCCCTTCGGCAGCGTGGCGTTGACCTTGCCCCAGTTGACGTAGGGGCCGTACTTGCCGTCGCGCACGGTGATGGCGCCGCCATCAGGATGATCGCCGAGCGTCTTCAGTGCCGCCGGCGTGCCGCGCGCACCCCGCCCTGGGGCCTGCTTCGCCTTTTCAGCGATAACAGTCACGGCGCGGTTGAGGCCGACCGAGAACACGTCCTCGACGCTTTCCAGATTGGCATAGGAGCCGTCGTGCAGGAGGAACGGCCCATAGCGGCCGATGCCGGACGAGATCATCTTGCCTGATTCGGGATGTTTGCCAATATCGCGCGGCAGCGAGATCAGCGCCATCGCCTTTTCATAATCGATATCCTCGGGCTTCCAGCCTTTTGGCAACGAGGCGCGTTTGGCCTCCTTGCCGTCGCCGCGCTGGATATAGGGGCCGAAGCGGCCGGAACGCAGCGTCAGCTCCTCGCCGGTCGTCGGATCGGTGCCGAGGTTCTTCGGCTCGTTGAGCGCAGCACCGTCTGCTTCTCCGCCGTTTTCGGAGGAGAGCTGGCGGGTGTAGTTGCAGTCCGGATAGTTCGAGCAGCCGACGAAGGCGCCGTATTTGCCGAGCTTCAGCGACAGGTTGCCGGTGCCGCAGACCTGACAGATGCGCGGGTCGCTGCCGTCCTCCCGTTTCGGGAAGACGAGGGGTGCCAGCGCCTCGTTCAGCGAATCGAGCACGTTGGTGACGCGCAGTTCCTTGGTGTCCTCGATCTGTGCGAAGAAATCCTTCCAGAAATCGCGCAGCACCTGCTTCCAGTTCAACTCGCCGGCGGAAATCCGGTCAAGCTTCTCTTCGAGATCGGCGGTGAAGTCGTATTCGACATATTTGGTGAAGAAGCTCTCGAGGAAAGCCGTCACCAGACGGCCCTTGGCCTGCGGAATCAGCTTGCGTTTGTCGATCGTCACATAGTCGCGGTCGCGCAGCGTCGCGAGCGTCGCGGCATAGGTGGAGGGGCGGCCGATGCCGAGCTCTTCCATCTTCTTGATCAGCGAGGCTTCCGAATAGCGCGGCGGCGGTTCGGTGAAATGCTGCGTTGAATTGATCTTCTGCTTGGCGAGCGCCTCGCGCGCATTGATCTCCGGCAGGCGGCCATCCTCGTCGCCGTCGTCGCTCTGCTCGCCATCTTCCTTCTGGTCGGTATAGGCGGCGATGAAACCATCGAAGCGGATGACCGAACCGACGGCGCGCAGACCGGCCTTCTCTCCCTTATTGTCGGCGGTGATTTCAGCCGTCGTGCGCTCGATCTCGGCCGACGCCATCTGGCTGGCGATGCCGCGCTTCCAGATCAGCTCGTAGAGCCGAATCTGGTCGGCATCGAGGAATTTGCGCACACGGTCGGGCGAGCGGTCGAAATCGGTCGGGCGGATCGCCTCGTGCGCCTCCTGGGCGTTCTTCGCCTTGGTCGAGTAGAAGCGCGGCTTTTCCGGCATGTAGCGCTGGCCGAACTGGTCGACGATGGCGCTGCGCGCCGCGTCGATCGCCTCTGGCGCCATCTGCACGCCGTCGGTTCGCATATAGGTGATGAGACCGACCGTCTCGCCGCCGATATCGACGCCCTCATAGAGCCTTTGCGCGATCTGCATGGTGCGCGAAGCGGAGAAGCCGAGATTGGAGGAGGCGGCCTGCTGCAGCGTCGAGGTCGTAAACGGCGGTCCCGGGTTGCGCTTGACCGGTTTCGCCTCGACCGTGTCGACCACATAGCTCGCACCTTCGAGCAAGGCCTTCAGCCGGCCGGCATCTTCGCCGTTGCCGATTGCGCGCGGCTGCAGCCGTTTGCCGTTCGCCGAAACCAGCCTCGCCTCGAACTCGTCGCCGCGTGGCGTCTTCAGAAGCGCCGAGATGTTCCAGTATTCTTCCGAAATGAAGCGCTCGATCTCGGATTCACGGTCACAGACGAGGCGAAGCGCCACCGACTGAACGCGGCCGGCCGAACGTGCGCCGGGCAGCTTGCGCCACAGTACCGGCGAAAGATTGAAGCCGACGAGATAATCGAGCGCGCGGCGCGCGAGATAGGCATCGACCAGCGGCACGTCGATGTCGCGCGGATCGGCCATCGCGTCGAGCACCGCCTTCTTGGTGATCGCATTGAAGACGACGCGCTTGACCGGTTTACCGTTCAGCACGCGCTTCTTGTTCAGCATGTCGAGAACGTGCCAGGAAATCGCTTCGCCTTCGCGATCCGGGTCGGTCGCGAGAAACAGGCCATCGGCGGACTTCACCGCGTCGGCAATGTCCTTCATCCGCTTGGCGGAGGCGCTGTCGACCTCCCAAAGCATTTCGAAATCCTGATCAGGAAGAACTGAGCCGTCCTTGGCAGGCAGATCGCGCACATGACCGAAGGAGGCGAGCACTTTGTATCCCGGACCCAGATACTTATTGATCGTCTTGGCCTTGGCAGGCGATTCCACCACTACAACATTCATGATGATTCTCTAAAAAGGAAACGACGCCAGCGTTGAAGCCAGCGCGACACACACCGCAACATGGATATCGGCCCTCCGACATGGACAGGGAAATCGCCGCGGTCAAGGGGTTTGCTACAATTTTACCTCTTGTGTCTTCTGCAGCCGAAGGGAGAGTATCGATGGAATACAATTATAGATAGTCTATCGAAGGTTTTCGACTCACGGTTCGGCAATTCGCAAAGCCGCCGCCTGATGTCGTACCCAGGTTCAATCGGAAAGCGAGACGAGACCGCCCTGATGCCGGTGCAGCCTGCCTGATATATCGAGTTCCAGAAGGATGAGATAGACCGCGGATGCCGACAGGCCGGTATGGCGGATGACGTCGTCGATCTCGACCGGCGTCGGCCCGAGCGCATCGATGATGCGGTTTCGATCGGAATCGCCTGGCGGCACCGACATTGCCTTGCCGTCAGGTGCCGGTTTCTCCGCCATCGACGATGGGAACAGGTCGAATTGCGCAAGCGGCGCCAGGGCCTCGATGACATCGGCGGGCGCGGTGACGATCGAAGCGCCGTCCTTCAGCAGGCCGTTGGTGCCATGGCAGCGCGGATCGAGCGGCGAGCCGGGCACGGCAAACACCAGGCGGCCGAACTCGCCGGCAAGCCGCGCCGTGATCAGCGAGCCCGAACGCGTCGCCGCTTCGATGACGACGAGGCCGAGCCCGATGCCGGCGATCAGCCGGTTTCGGCGTGGGAAGTCGCGGGCGCGGGGTTCCCAGCCGAAGGGCATCTCGCTCACCGCCAGGCCATTGCCACCGGTTATCTCTTCGAGCAGGCCGATATTCTCTGGCGGGTAGGGTTGGTCGAGGCCGCCGGCGAGTGCTGCGATCGTGCCCGTGTCGAGGCTTGCCCGATGGGCTGATGTGTCGATGCCGCGCGCCAGGCCGGAGACCACGGTGTAACCCGCCCGGCCGCAGTCACGCGCCACCATCGCTGCGAATTTCGCGCCTGCGATCGAGGCGTTGCGCGAGCCGACGATACCGACGGCCGGTCGTTTGGCAGCGGCCAGCGCGCCCTTGACGGCCAGAAGCGGCGGCGCGCCGTCGATCTGCTTCAGCGCTTGCGGATAGTCCGGTTCACCGATGCCGACGAAGCGGGCGCCGAAGCGACGTGCCGCCTCCAGCTCCCGATGCGCCTCGGCCTCGCTGGCGATGCGGATTGCCCGTGTCGCGCCGCCGCGCGCCGAAAGCTCCGGCAATGCGGCAAGTGCTGCCTCGGCCGAACCGAAATGATTGATGAGGTCACGAAAGGTGGCAGGGCCGATATTGTCGGAACGGATGAGGCGCAGCCAGGCAATTCTTTGCCGCTCGGTCAGCACGACGCCTTTCGGTCCGGCGCTTAGCGCATCCATTATCCCTTTGCCCCGATCTTGCTTTCCGTCCCGCCCATCAGGCGCGAAATATTCGCTCTATGCTTCCAGTAGGAGATGAGGGTCATGATCGCCATGACAGCTGCAACCTTTTCATTGCCCAATATCCACAGTGCAACTGGAATGACAAGCATGGCAACCAGCGCCGACAGTGAGGAGTAGCGGGTGGTGAAAGCGACCGCCAGCCAGACGGCGGCGAAGAGCACGACCATGATCGGGGCAACGCCGAGCAGCGTGCCGATATAGGTGGCGACACCCTTGCCGCCCTTGAAGCCGATCCACACCGGGAAAAGATGGCCGATAAAGGCGAAGAAGCCGGCGATGATCGCGGCTTCCTCACCGAGTAAATAGCCGACGACCCAGGCTGCCGCCGATGCCTTCAGCGCATCGAGCAGCAGCGTCGCCGCGGCGAGCGTCCGGTTTCCTGTTCTCAGCACATTGGTCGCACCGATATTGCCGGAGCCGATGCTGCGCACGTCGCCGAGGCCGGCGGCGCGCGTGAGGATCAGGCCGAACGGGATCGAGCCGAAGAGATAGCCGATAACGGCGGCGGCAAGCGCGATCGGCAGCGTGATCTGCCATGACATGAGATTGGATAACATATGCCCCCTCAGCCTCTCCGTGGCCTATCCTCGAGTCAGCCTTCTCCCGCTGGGGGATGGACGGCGATCGTGTCGGTTCTAAATTGCGTGGACAAGCTTTCCCGAGACGTATGTCGCGACCGCCCGCCCACTGAAGCGCGCATCCTCGAACGGCGTATTCTTCGAGCGGGAGAGAAGCATGTCTTTGGCGACAAGCCAAGGCTCATCGAGATCGATCAGCGCGATATCGGCCGCAGCGCCCGGCTTCAGCGTGCCGGCATTCAGGCCGAAAATCTGAGCGGGGCGGGTCGACATGGCGTCGATCAGGCGCATCAGGCTCACTTGGCCGCCATGGTGAAGCCTGAGCGCTGCCGCCAGCATGGTTTCGAGGCCGATCGCGCCGTCCTCCGCCTCGCCGAAAGGCAGACGCTTCGTATCGACGTCCTGGGGGTCGTGCGAGGAGACGATGATATCGATCGCGCCGCTCGCAAGGGCGTCGACCATCGCCACCCGGTCGTCTTCCGGACGCAGCGGCGGATAGAGCTTGAAGAAGGTGCGGTATTCGCCGATGTCGTTTTCGTTGAGCGCCAGATTGTTGATCGAGATGCCGCAGGTCACCTTGGCGCCGCGGTTGCGGGCGCGTTCGATCGCCTCGACGGATTCCGGCACCGAGATCATCGGGGCGTGATAACGGCCACGCGTCAGCTGCGCGATCCTCAAATCGCGTTCGAGCGGGATGAGCTCGGCTTCTTTTGGAATGCCGGAAAGCCCGAGCCAGCTGGCAAAAAGCCCCTCATGCATGACGCCGTTGGCGCCGAGATATTTGTCGCGCGTCTCGCAGCAGACGACGGCGCCGAATTCGCGCGCATAAGTCATGATCCGGCGCAGCACCTGTGTGTCGTGGACGCTGGAATGGGCATCGGTGAAGGCGACGGCGCCCGCCTGCATCAGCAGGCCGATCTCCGTCATCTCCTCGCCGGCAAGTCCCTTGGTGATGGCGGCTGCCGGATAGACGTTGACGGCGGCCGTATCCCGCGCCGTCTTCTTGACAAATTCGACGAGCGCGATGTCGTCGATGATGGGATCGGTGTCCGGCATCATGATGATCGAGGTGACGCCGCCGGCGGCTGCCGCCCGGCTCGCCGAGGCTATCGTCTCGCGGTGTTCGCCGCCGGGTTCGCCGACATGGACGCGCGCATCGACGAGGCCAGGCGTCGCCACAAGGCCCGTGCAGTCGCAGATGACTGCGCCATCAGGCGCGCCCTGGTTCTGCGCCTTGTGGCCGGCGGCGAGAATCACGCCGTCTTCGGCAATGATCGTCCCGATCTCGTCGAGATTGCGCGACGGGTCGATGATACGGACGTTTTTGAGGACGATCGGGTTGCTCATGCCATCATTCCATCGCTTCGGGGACCCTGGTTCTGCGAGACGAGCAGCGTCTCCATGACGGCCATGCGCACCGCGACCCCCATTTCCACCTGTTCGGCGATGACGCTCTGCGGTCCGTCCGCCACTTCCGAAGCGATTTCGACGCCGCGGTTCATCGGGCCGGGATGCATGACCAGCGCATCCTCCTTGGCCGCCTTCAGCGTTTCGGCGTCGAGCCCGTAGAAGTGATAATATTCGCGCACCGAAGGTACGAAGGCGCCGGACATGCGCTCGCGCTGCAGCCGCAGCATCATCACCACGTCGGCGTCCTTCAGCCCTTCCTTCATCGAATGGAAGACCTCGACGCCCATCTCGGCGATGCCGGCCGGCAGGAGGGTCGCGGGCGCGACGACACGCACGCGGGCGCCCATCGCATTGAGCAGCAGGATATTGGAGCGCGCCACGCGCGAATGCAGCACGTCGCCGCAGATCGCCACGATGATGCGCGAAAGCTTGCCCTTGGCTCGACGGATCGTCAGCGCGTCGAGCAGTGCCTGGGTCGGATGTTCGTGCTGCCCGTCGCCGGCATTGACGACCGAGCAGGAGACCTTCTGGGCGAGAAGGGCGGCGGCACCCGCGCTGGAATGCCGGATCACCAGCACGTCGGGGCGCATCGCATTCAGCGTCATCGCCGTATCGATCAGCGTTTCGCCTTTCTTCACCGAGGAATTGCCGACCGACATGTTCATGACGTCGGCGCCGAGCCGCTTGCCGGCAAGCTCGAAGGAGGCCTGCGTGCGAGTCGATGCCTCGAAAAAGAGGTTTATCTGCGTCAGTCCGCGCAGCGTCGACGTCTTCTTTTCTCTCTGCCGGCTGATCTTGACGGCCTCGTCCGCCTTGTCGAGAAGATAGGTGATATCCTGCTCGGTGAGGCCCTTGATGCCGATGAGGTGGCGGTGGGGGAAAAAGACCATGACCCTGCCTCTTGCTGTCTCTGGCGGGTCTATAAAGAGTGCTGCCCGCCGGGGCAAGCATGTGCTGTGGGCAAAGGCTTATGTCCCCATGCATTTTCGCCCGAATTCCGATAGAGCAGAATGAACCGAATCATAACTTCCGGTTTCCCTTTGCCGGGTTCTTACACTAGAAGCGAATTATGACCTCCGCCAACCGGACTGACGACAAACTCGCAGAACTCAACCAGCCGAGCCTGTGGTCCGGCATCAACGCCTATCGATCCGATCCGCTGATCGTCGATCTGACCGCGGCTTTGCCGCGCGGCATCCGCGAAGACCTGGAAAACATGGGCCGCTACGTCACCTCGCCGGAGGCGCAGGAGATGGCGCGCATGGCGAACCAGGGCGCGCCGCAGCTGCGCACCCACGGTCCGCGCGGTGAACGCGTCGACGTCGTCGAGTTTCACCCCGCCTGGCATGCGCTGATGCGCCGCTCCATGTCGGTCGGCCTGCATTCCTCCGTCTGGGATCCCCAGGCTGATACCGAGGCCAAGGATGAGGCCCATAAGGTTCGCGCCGCGCGGTTTTATCTGACATCGCAGCTGGAATCCGGCCATCTCTGCCCGCTGACGATGACGAGCGCCTCCGTTGCGGCACTCTCGGCCTCGCCCGCGGTCCAGAAGGACTGGGCGCCCAAAATTCTCTCGCGCAAATATGATTCGTCGAACAAGCCCGCCATGCAGAAATCCGCCGTGACCATCGGCATGGGTATGACAGAAAAGCAGGGTGGCACGGATGTGCGCGCCAACAGGAGCGCTGCCGAAAAGGTCAGCGAGGGCATCTACCGGCTGTCCGGGCACAAATGGTTCATGTCGGCGCCGATGAGCGATGCCTTCATTATGTTGGCGCAGACGAAGGAGGGCATGGGCTGCTTTCTCGTGCCGCGCCTTCTGGAGGATGGTTCCGCCAACGGACTGCAATTCCAGCGGCTGAAGGACAAGGTCGGCAACCGCTCCAACGCCTCTTCCGAGGTCGAGTTTACAGACACGTTCGGTTTCCTGCTCGGTGGTCCGGATGCCGGCATCCGCACCATCCTCGACATGGTGACGCTGACTCGGCTCGACTGCGCGCTGGCCTCGTCAGGCATGATGCGCGCCTCGCTCGCCGAAGCCGTGCACCACACCCGCGGCCGCAGCGTCTTCGGCAAGATGCTCGTCAACCAGCCGATCATGACGCGCGTGCTCGCCGACATGGCGCTCGATGTTGCCGCCGCGACGGCACTGTCCTTCCGTCTTGCCGACGCCTTCGACAAGGCGCGCGGCAATGCCGAGGAAGCGGCCTATGCCCGTGTCATGACGCCGGTCGCCAAATACTGGTGCTGCAAAATTGCGCCCGCGCTGATCTATGAGGCTATGGAATGCATCGGCGGCAATGGCTACATCGAAGAGCGCCCGATCGCCCGCCATTACCGCGAGGCTCCCGTCAACGCCATCTGGGAAGGCTCCGGCAACGTCATGGCGCTCGACGTGCTGCGCGTGCTGAACCGCGGCAAGGATCTGTTCGAAACGGTCTTTGCCGGCCTTGCCCGCGATCTCGGCCCCGCCGGCAAGAAGACCATCGACGTGCTGCGCGCCGCAATCGCGCTGTGCGAACAGGATGAGGGCGCCGCGCGCCTGCTCGTCGAGCAGTTGGCGCTCGCCGCCGGTGCCGCCGAACTCTATCGGCTGGGGGCAGGGCGCATTGCCGATGCCTTCATCGAGACGCGTCTTGCCGGCGGCTGGCGCTCCACCTACGGCATGCTCGATTCCCGCTTCGACGCCAGCTACATCGTCGACCTGCTCTATCCCCCGGCCGCCTGATCGCAAGCAGGGTCAGGCGATCTCAAGGCCGAGACGCTCGGCCATCGGATCGAACTGTCGACGACGATCACCTTGTATCGTCCGACCGGTCATGACGTATCTCGTCGAGGTCGCCTTCCCAGCCGATCCCCGCGAGATCTGCGATCGCATTTTTCCGCCGGTGCTTCTCGACAAGGGTTCGCAAAGCCTGCTCGACAGTGGCCTTTTTCGTCGCCAATCCCGCGGCGGTCATTGCCGCGTCGAGCAAGGCATCATCGATATCGATATTCGTCCGCATGATCGCGCCCCATATGGGATCATCGTAGAAGATATACATCCACGCCACGGCGGTTCAAGCTCGGCGACGATGCCGTCACCATAAACGAAAATCCGGCCGCGTCGCCGCGGCCGGATATCAATGTTTACGTCCGAAAATCAGCGTTCAAAAGAAGCCACGGCGCTGCCACCAGCCGGCTTTCTTCGGCTTGCCGTCATCGCCTTCGCCATTCTCGACGCGGGTGGATTTCACCGTTGGCTCGGAGGAGGAGATGTTGGATTCGCGGTTGGCGCGAACCGGCTTTGCTTCTTCCTGAACTGATGTTTCGAGATCGGCGGAGGCTTCCACCAATTCCGGTTCGGCCTCGGCCACAGGGGCCGTCTCTGCAACCGGTTCCTCGACCGGCGCTGCGGCCGGTTTACGACGGCCGCGGGCGCGGGCGGGCTTTACCTCTTCGGTTATGACAGGCGCGCTCTCGACGGCTGCCATCGCGGCCTGGCCTTCGTCGGCCTGTTCGGCAATCGCCTCGACCGCTACGGCTTCGCTCGGAGCGCCGTCGTTCGAAACGTCGTCGCCTTCGTCCTCGTCGTCGCCATTGTCTTCACCGGCTTCGCCAGCTGTCAGTTCGGAGCCATCCTCGGCGCGATTGCGGCGGCCGCCACGCTTGCCGCGACGGCGGCGCTTGCGGCGCTGCGATTCCTCGCTTTCAGCGCGTGTCTCGGGCGTGGCCTCGGTGTTTTCATCACCTTCGCCGCCCTCGTCGTCGCCTTCCTCATCCTCGTCGCCAGCTTCGCCTGCTGATACCGGCTGTTCGGCATTGCCGTTGCGGCCGCGGCGGCGCCTGCGGCGCTTGCGCTTGCGGTTGCCGTCAGCTTCGCCTTCCGCGCGGGCCGCGACGGGCCGCTCGGCAACGGCCGGCTTTTCCTCGAGTTCCTCGTCTTCCTCCTCATCCACTTCGATGACGATATCGTCGTCATCATCCTCGGGAATGGCTGCGAAGTTAAAGAGGGTTTCGATCTTGACCGGGTTTTCCACCGGCTCGCCGCGATCGATCGCGAAATGTTGCGCGCCGACCGAGCCGTCAGCATCGATGATGATCGCGACGCCGAAGCGGCTCTCATAATCGACGATCGTCTGGCGCTTGTGGTTGAGCAGGTAGAGAGCGATGTCAGGCGTTGTGCGCACGGTGATGTTGTGCGTGGTGTTCTTCAGCAGATATTCCTCGATGCCGCGCAGGACATGCAGGGCGACGGAGGACTGCGAACGCACATGGCCGCTGCCGCCGCAATGCGAGCAGACCTGCGTGGTCGATTCGAGAACCGAAGCGCGGATGCGCTGGCGCGACATTTCGAGCAGGCCGAAATGCGAGATCCGGCCGACCTGGATGCGGGCGCGGTCGTTCTTCAGGCATTCCTTCAGCTTCTTCTCGACAGCGCGGTTGTTGCGCTTCTCTTCCATGTCGATGAAGTCGATGACGATCAGGCCGGCAAGGTCGCGAAGGCGAAGCTGGCGGGCGACTTCGTCTGCAGCCTCAAGGTTCGTCTGTAGCGCGGTGTCCTCGATCGAATGTTCGCGGGTCGAGCGGCCGGAGTTGACGTCGATCGAGACCAGCGCTTCGGTCTGGTTCATGATCAAGTAGCCGCCGGACTTCAGCGTCACCTGCGGCTGCAGCATGCGGTCGAGCTGAGCCTCGATGCCGGAACGCGAAAAGATCGGATGGATGTCGCGGTAGGGCTGAACCACCTTGGCATGGCTCGGCATCAGCATCTTCATGAAGTCTTTCGCTTCACGATAGCCTTCTTCGCCGGAAACGATGACTTCACTGATATCCTTGTTGTAGAGGTCGCGGATCGAACGCTTGATCAGCGAGCCTTCCTCATAGACGAGGCAGGGAGCGGTGGACGCCAGCGTCAGCGTGCGCACATTCTCCCAGAGGCGCATCAGATATTCAAAGTCGCGCTTGACCTCGACCTTGGTGCGGTTGGCACCGGCGGTGCGAAGGATGACGCCCATGCCCTGCGGCACCTCGAGCAGGCGCGCAATTTCCTTCAGGCGCTTGCGGTCGGCAGGGTTGGTGATCTTGCGGGAAATGCCGCCGCCGCGCGCCGTGTTCGGCATCAGCACCGAATAGCGGCCGGCGAGCGAGAGATAGGTGGTAAGGGCTGCACCCTTGTTGCCGCGCTCTTCCTTGGCGACCTGCACGAGCAGGATCTGGCGGCGCTTGATGACTTCCTGAATGCGGTACTGCTTGCGCGGCTTGCGCTGCACGCGGTCCGGCACTTCTTCCATCGCGTCTTCGGCGCCGACGGATTCGATGACTTCCTCTTCGCCGTGATCGTCATCGTCGTCGTCGTCATCGTGGCGACGCTTGCTGGTATCGACGTCCTCGGAAATCGAGTCGGTTTCCACCATCGCAGCCATCGCGCCGCCGGTCGAACCGTCATCCTCATTGTCGACGCTGGAAGCGCCTTCGGCTTCGACGTCTGTGGGAACAGCATCCTCGGTCGCGGTCGTTTCGACAACCGGTTCTACGACCTTCTTGCGGCTGCGGCGCGGCCTTGCCTTCTTGGCCGGCGCTTCCTCGGTGGCCTCGGGTGATGCCGCGGCCTCTACCGCTGCGGTCTCTTCCGTTACGGCAGCCGTTTCCGGCGCCTCTGCCGGAACGATGCCGACATCCGGTTGATCCTGTTTGGAAAGATCGACCATCGGTGCGGTTTCGACATGCTCGACATCTTCGTCGCGGCGATGCTCCTCGGCCTCGGCCCGAAGCAGTGCCTGACGGTCGGCAAGCGGTATCTGATAATAGTCGGGATGGATTTCGGCGAAGGCCAGGAAGCCGTGCCGGTTGCCGCCATAATCGACGAAGGCGGCCTGCAGCGAGGGTTCGACCCTCGTTACCTTTGCAAGATAGATGTTGCCGCGGATCTGCTTCTTGTGCTGGGACTCGAAGTCAAATTCTTCTATGCGGTTCCCGCGAACGACAACGACGCGCGTCTCTTCCTCGTGAGACGCATCGATAAGCATTTTGTCTGCCATGAAAGCTGTGCTCCTCGGCGTGGCCGCGAGAGCGCATTCCCGACTGCTGTTGAGACAGAAAGAATGCGGTCCACTGTGGCCGCGCCGGATAATGAAAGTCGCGCCTGATGCGAGGGGGAGGGCAGCAGCCAGACCGCAGCCGGAACCATTTCGGTCCGGGGCCTGTACACTTCAGATAAAACCTGCTGCGAAACCATCAACAACCAAGCGTGATCGACAAATACGAAGACCCGTTCGGGTCCGATGAGTTTGCTCCCTGAGAGCGTGGTGGCTGATCCACCAATGAATTCCGACAATAAGCCGGAAAATCAGGATCGAGTTCTAGGGATGAAGCGCATGAGACGGCGGACGATGACCGGTGTGGCGCCAGGTCCTGATCTGGCTGGCAGCCTTTGCGGCGACTCTATCCCGTCAACACTTTACCCTGAAATTCGTTGTATGTTTTCTGTGTCACAATAGCAAGGGGAAAGCCAAATGTGCCATAATATTGATGGATTTCGCAACGCATACAAGCTGGGATAAAAGTGATCGCGATTCGGCAGGCTGCAGCGGGTGTTTCGTCACAGGACGTTGGCCGCAGCCGCGTCGGGTCCATCGCAATACAGATAGGGTGTGGCGGTTTATTGTTTAAGAGGGCTCGGATCGCGGCGAAATCCGCAGCGCCGCGATCGACATTCGCAAGGCGGGTTCTGGCGGCGCTTCTGGTCGCTAGTCTGCTGCCGGCCGCTGCCAGCTCTGTCGAGGCCGGGGATCCGCTGCTTGCCTATGGCGCGCGCATCGTCGGCGACGACGCAAGGACCCGCATCGTCATCGATTTCGATCGCGAGCCGCGTTTCTCCGTCCACTATATCGCCAATCCGGAACGCATCGTCGTTGACTTGCCGGCGACCGCCTTCGGGTTTCCGGCGAAGGATCTTGCCGCCCGCGGCCTGTTCAAGGATATCCGCTACGGCACGATGGACGAAGAGAGCGCCCGCATCGTGCTGACGACGGCAGGGCCGGTGAAGCTGGCGCTTGCCAAGGTGCAGGCCGATGAGACGGGCAACGGCCATCGCCTCGTGCTCGATGCGGAGATGATCGACAAGAAGGCCTTTGCCGAACTGGTGAAGACGCAATCCTGGAGCGATCGGACTGAGGCGGCTCAGACGACAAGCGCCATTCCGGCACCGCAAAAGGCTGCTCCCGGCGATTTCGTCATCGCCGTCGACGCCGGCCATGGCGGCATCGACACCGGCGCGATCGGCGTCGACACCAAGACCGAGGAAAAACAGGTGACGCTCGCCTTCGCCAAGGCCTTCACGGAACGGCTGAACAGGGAACCGGGCATCAAGGCTTTCCTGACGCGCGAGGACGACGAGTTCCTGTCGCTTTCGCAGCGTGTACTGATCGCCCGCCAGAACCATGCCGGCCTCTTCATTTCGCTGCATGCCGATACGCTGAAACAGAAGGATATCCGCGGCGCGACTGTCTACACGATCTCCGACAAGGCATCCGACAAGCTCGCCGCCGACTTGGCCGAACGCGAAAACCTCTCCGACCAGATCGCCGGCAAGGAGACGGTCGCCGAGCCGCCCGAGGTCGCTGACATCCTGCTCGATCTGACGCGGCGCGAGACCCAGGCTTTCTCCATCTCGCTGGCCGAGAGTGTGCTGAATTCTTTCAAGGATCAGGTCGGCACCATCAACAATCCGCACCGTCATGCCGGCTTCCGCGTGCTGCAGGCCCCTGACGTGCCGTCGATCCTTCTCGAAATCGGGTTCCTCTCGAATGCCGAGGACGAGAAACTGCTGCTCGACGAGGCCTGGCGCGGCAAGATCGCCGGTCTCTTGACCGACGCAGTGAAGCGATACCGCGCCGCCGTCATGGCGAATGGCGGCTGACGGCCGCCGCCTAAAAATCTGTAGCGGTTGGGCACGGCGGCCCACCTGAAAACAAACATACATAAAAACAAAGATTTAAGTGCGCCGCATGAATCAAATTCTGAGCAAGACACCTCAGATTGGCGGCGGGAGCGGGCGTTGCTTGGATGTGACAGTTCTAATGAAACGCCGCCGCAGCGGTGAATGCGGCGCAGACAGCCCTATTTTGCTCACATTCGCGCCGTTACTCCGGCTTATGTTTCGCAGCCTGAGGCGCGGAATCGGCTTGTGGCGGTAGCGCTCATGGAGTAAGCCGCGCAACGTGCAAATTGCCTTGATCTTTGCAATCGTTGCGTCTGCGCCGATTGAAGATCGAAAAGACCGGTAGCTGAAATATGGTTAGACTTTTTGGATATTTCTTCGGAATGGCCTGCGTCTTGTTTCTGGTCGCGGCGGCGGGTATTGCCATTTATCTCGCCAATGTCGCGAAGGATCTTCCGGACTATGCCGTTCTGAACAGCTACGCGCCGCCGGTGACGACCCGCGTCCATGCCGGCAACGGCGCTTTGATGGCCGAGTATGCCAAGGAAAAGCGTCTCTTCCTGCCGATCCAGGCGGTTCCCGACCGTGTGAAGGCGGCTTTCCTGTCGGCAGAAGACAAGAACTTCTACAATCATCCGGGCGTCGATCTGACCGGTCTCGGCCGCGCAATCCTCGTCAACCTGCAGAATTTCGGTTCCGGCCGCCGCCCGGTCGGCGCCTCCACAATCACCCAGCAGGTGGCCAAGAACTTCCTTTTAAGCTCGGACCAGACGATCGACCGCAAGATCAAGGAAGCGATCCTCTCCTTCCGTATCGAGCAGGCCTACAGCAAGGACAAGATCCTCGAACTCTACCTGAACGAGATCTTCTTCGGTCTGAATTCCTATGGCATCGCCGGCGCAGCACTCACCTATTTCAACAAATCCGTCACCGAACTGACCGTCGCCGAAGCCGCCTATCTGGCATCGCTGCCGAAGGGTCCTGCCAATTATCATCCGTTCCGCCATCCGGAAGCTGCACTCGAGCGTCGCAACTGGGTGATCGACCGGATGGTCGAGAACGGTTATGTCAGCCAGAGCGACGGCCAGGAAGCCAAGAAGCAGCCGCTCGGCGTCACCGCCCGCACCACCGGCCCTTCGCTCTTTGCTTCGGATTATTTCGCCGAAGCCGTGCGCCGTCAGCTGATCGACCAGTACGGCGAAAAGGTCCTCTATGAGGGCGGCCTTTCGGTGCGCACGTCGCTCGATCCGCAGATGCAGCTCGCTGCCCGCAAGGCGCTGCAGGACGGTCTGGTCACCTATGATGAGCGCCGCGGTTTCCACGGCCCGATCAAGCAGATCGATGCGAGCGGTGATTGGGGCAAGGCGCTTGCCGATATTCCCACACTGTCCGACGTGCCGGAATGGCGGCTCGCCGTCGTGCTCGCCGTATCCGACTCGACCGTCGACATCGGCCTGCAGCCGGCCAAGGATGGAAGCGGCAAGGTTGCAGCCGATCGCCAGCGCGGCACGATCGACGCCAAGAACATGCAGTGGGCATTCCGTTCGGCCGACGGCGCCCGCAAGACCACAAAATCACCGGTCGGCGCCGTGTCCCCCGGTGACGTTGTCTATGTCGCAAAGCTCGGTGACGACGCGTCTACCTCCTATCGCCTGCAGCAGCCGCCGAAGGTGCAGGGTGGCCTGGTCGCCATGGATCCGAAGACCGGCCGCGTGCTCGCCATGGTCGGCGGCTTCTCCTATGCCCAGTCCGAATTCAACCGCGCCACCCAGGCGATGCGCCAGCCGGGTTCCTCGTTCAAGCCTTTCGTCTACGCGGCGGCGATGGACAATGGTTATACGCCGGCTTCGGTCATCATGGACGCGCCGATCGAAATCGTCTCGGGCGGCCAAGTCTGGAGGCCGGAGAACTACGGCGGCGAATCCGGCGGCCCGTCGACGCTGCGTTCGGGCATCGAGCATTCGCGCAATCTGATGACGGTGCGCCTCGCCAACGATCTCGGCATGAACATCGTCGCCGAATATGCCGAGCGCTTCGGCATCTACGATCACATGCTGCCGGTTCTTTCCATGTCGCTCGGCGCCGGCGACACGACAGTGCTGCGCATGGTCTCGGCCTATTCGGTCATCGCCAATGGCGGCAAGCAGATCAAGCCGACATTGATCGACCGCATCCAGGACCGCTACGGCAAGACGATCTTCAAGCATGAGGAGCGTCTGTGCGAGGGCTGTAATGCCGGCGACTGGCAGAACCAGGAAGAGCCGAATGTCGTCGACAATCGCGAAACCGTTCTCGATCCGATGACCGCCTACCAGATCACGTCGATGATGCAGGGCGTCATCCAGCGCGGCACCGCTGCCGGCAAGATCGATCTCGGCGGTCGCGACGTCGCCGGAAAGACCGGCACCACCAACGACGAGAAGGATGCCTGGTTCGTCGGCTTCACGCCGGATTTGGTCGCAGGCCTCTATATGGGCTTCGATACGCCGGGCCCGCTCGGCCGCGGCGGCACCGGCGGCGGTCTCTCCGCCCCGATCTTCAACGAATTTATGCAGGTGGCTGTCAAGGACACGCCGGAATCGAAATTCGTCATTCCATCAGGCATGAACCTGATCCCGATCGACCGCAAGACCGGCATGGCCGCCGTCGACGGCGATCCGAACACCATCATCGAGGCCTTCAAGCCCGGAACCGGCCCGGCCGACAGCTTCTCCGTCATCGGAATGGACAGCACCATGGCGCCGGAGGAAATCCTGAAAACGTCGCCGCAGGCAAACCAGGCTGTCCAGACCGGCACGCCCGGCCTGTTCTGACCGAGACCTGAATTTTGTATGCCCGCCGCGGCCCTTTACATCCGCGGTGGGCGTCTCTAGAGCAATTCCAGCAAAAGTGCATAGCGGTTTTGCCGAGAAAAGCGCAAAGCGACTTTCCCAGGGAATTGCGCGAAACCAAAAAGATAGAGCATCTCCGTGGCTCGGAGAAAAACGGAAATGCGCTATCTCACCAGCACCTGAAGAAGACCGAGACAGAGAAGCAGGAAAATGCGAGCGGAAATCGAAAACGTGGTCGATGAAACCAAGCAGGCTATCACCCTGCTGAGGAGGCATCTTTGACTGGGACCAGGCGATAAGACGGCTGGACTGGTTGAACAACAAGGCAGAGGATCCGAACCTCTGGAACGACGCTTCCGAAGCGCAGAAGCTGATGCGCGAACGCCAGCAACTCGATGACGGCATCAACGGCGTCAAGCAGCTCGAGCAGCAGCTGAACGACAATATCGAGCTGATCGAGCTTGGCGAGGAAGAGGGCGACCAGAGCGTCGTCAAGGAAGCCGAAGACACGCTGAAGGCCTTGAAGGCCGAGGCCGGGCGCCGTCAGGTGGAAGCCATGCTCTCTGGCGAAGCCGATGGCAACGACACCTATCTCGAAGTCCATTCCGGCGCCGGCGGCACCGAAAGCCAGGACTGGGCGAACATGCTTTTGCGCATGTACACCCGCTGGGCCGAACGCCAGCGCTTCAAGGTCGAGCTTCTCGAAGTCCATGACGGCGAAGAGGCGGGCATCAAGTCCGCGACCCTGCTCGTCAAGGGCCACAATGCCTATGGCTGGCTGAAGACGGAATCGGGCGTGCACCGACTGGTGCGCATCTCGCCCTACGACAGCAATGCGCGTCGCCACACCTCCTTCTCGTCGATCTGGGTCTATCCGGTTGTCGACGACTCGATCCAGATCGAGATCAACGAAAGCGACTGCCGCATCGATACCTATCGTTCGTCGGGTGCTGGCGGCCAGCACGTCAACACCACCGACTCGGCCGTGCGCATCACGCATATCCCCACCGGCATCGTCGTGCAGTGCCAGCAGGAGCGCTCGCAGCACAAGAACCGCGCCAAGGCCTGGGACATGCTGCGTGCCCGCATGTATGAAGCCGAACTGAAGAAGCGCGAGGACGCCGCCAGCGCCGAAGCCGCTTCCAAGACGGAGATCGGCTGGGGCCACCAGATTCGCTCCTATGTGTTGCAGCCCTATCAGATGGTCAAGGACCTGCGCACCGGCGTCGCCAGCAGCGCGCCGGATGACGTTCTCGACGGCGACCTGAACGAGTTCATGGAAGCAGCACTCGCTCACCGCATCAGCGGCGCCGCCGACGCGGTTGTCGAGGATGTCGACTGATCGGATTGACGATGGATGAGTTGGAAAGCCCCGACGGGGCTTTCCTTTTGCTCAAACCATTATGCAGCAATTCAAAATGTTACAGCGTCCTTTGCGCCTCTGAAAAGACGCGCGGCGCTGTAATGCCGCTGTCTTGAAACAGTGCTGCCGACAGATCGGCAATCTCGTCATGAATGGCTGCGCGCTCAATGCCCGGGGGATCGGTAAAGAGTTCCGCCGCAAAGGCGAGGCCGAGCGCTGTGCCCTCTGGCACGAAGACATAGTGCCCAAGGCCGCCGCCGAAGATTCTAAGAGCGCCGCGCCGCAGTCGCGCATGCAGCCACGACGAACATTCTTCGGCCGGTGACGCCCGGTCGGCATCACCGACCAGGATAAAGGCAGGCGCATCGACGGCTTTCAGGCTTTCCTCGCTGAAGCCGAGAACGGACCGGCCCGGCGCGCAGATGAGTGCGGCCTTGATTCTGTCGTCTCGGTAAGACTCCGACATCCGGGACCACGAATCGCGAAACACATCGCTGGTGCGCAGCAATGCCGGGATATGATCGGCAAGGTCGGGAAATTCCCTCGGTCCGCGCGCGCCACCCGGCTTCATCCTGGACGGTTCGAACTGCGAGAACTGGGCGACAGCGCCAAGCAGCAGCATCACACTATAGGCTCCGGCCGAAAATCCGGCTGCGAAGACGTTGTTCGTATCGATATGGCCTGAGAGATCGCTGAGCCACGCATCGCAATGGTCGAGCATGTAGCTTAGATCCGGCGCCCGCTCCCAAAGGCAGGCAAAGCCTTCAGCGCGGTAGGGCTCGATGCCGGTATTGCCGTGATGGCTGACGCCGAGCGCTGCAAATCCGCGATCGACCAGGCGTCGCGCCAGCCACTCCAGTCCGGCCGCGGAGCCGCCGGTGCCATGCGACAACAGGACGAGGGGATAGGGCCTGGCCTCCGGCCGGATGGGTGCATCGCGGGCGACGGCCGCCTTCTGGAACCAGCTTCTTTCCGGGACGTCGCTTTGCGCGTCGTCGGCGGCGGGGTACCAGAGGGACCAACTGATGGGTCTGGGGCCGGCGGCGTCCCAGCTCGACCTGTTCTCGTCGCAGAGGACGCCGTCGCGAAAGCCCAGTTTCATCGCTTGGATGCCCCTCTGAACAATTCCCAGCCGTTCAATTCGTCGCCTTCTCGACGGTGATGTCGCCGAATTCGTCGATCAGCACGGTCCAGCCATCTGGCTCCGCGGCAGGGTCGGTCTTCAGATAGACTGTGGCGAAGAGCCCCGGCTGCTTGATGATGCCGTTCGAATTTTCGGGGCGGATATCGGTCACGTAAGGCTTCAGGTCGCTGAACTCCTGCAGCTCGATGGTCGAGGCGATCGCCGGGCCGGTCTCGGTCTGGGCAATCTGCTGCAGATAGACCTTCGAGGTCCTGTCCGGCTGGCGCACGGCAAAGAGCTTGTAGTAGCCGTGGCGCTGCGTCCCTTCTTCTTCGGGGTTAGCAACGCTCTCGGCGCCCGTCGGCGCCCGCTCGACATTAGGTGCGTTGCCGTCGTCCTCCCAATAACCGGTGCTGGTCGCGAAAATCACCGCTGCCGGCAGGAGGGCATCCTGCGCCGGCGCGGCCTCCGCTGTGACGCTCCATCCCGCAAGCAGGAGGCTGGTCATCAATATCCGTCGCATTGCCATCGTCTCAATCCTTGAACTGCTCGGCGAGAATACGGTCGGACCAGGAGCGGTCGGGATCAGAAAGAATGCGCGCCGTCACATGCTCCGACTGGGCGATGCGGATATGCAGCACCGACTTGACCTCGGTATTGTCGGCCACTGCGTTGACCGGCCGCTTCTCAGGCTCGAGAATGTCGATATCGACCGTCACCTTGTTCGGCAGCAGAGCGCCCCTCCAGCGCCGCGGCCTGAAAGCGCTGACCGGCGTCATTGCGAGCAGCGGCGCCTCGAGCGGCAGGATCGGGCCATGGGCGGAAAGATTATAAGCCGTCGATCCGGCAGGTGTCGCCACCATCAGCCCGTCGCAGATCAGTTCCTCCAGCCGGACGCGCCCGTCCACCATGACCCTCAGGTTAGCGGCCTGATAGGACTGGCGAAAAAGATAGACTTCGTTGATGGCGAGCGCCGTCGAGTTGGTGCCGTCGGCGTTGGCCGTCGTCATCTGCAATGGCCGAAAGACGTTTTCGACGGCGACGCAGATTCGCTCTTGAAGCCGGTCGGTCCGATAATCGTTCATCAGGAAGCCGACCGAGCCGCGATTCATGCCGTAAACCAGCTTGCCGGAATTCATGGTGTTGTGCAGCGTCTGCAGCATGAAACCGTCGCCGCCGAGCGCGACGATGACGTCGGCTTCGTCAGCCGGTACGTCGCCATAGATGCCAATCAACTCCTCGCGCGCGGCAAGCGCCTCCGTCGTTGGTGAGGCGAGAAAGGAAAGCGTCTGAAATGAACGGCCCATGCAATGCCCTTTATGATGCTGCCCTAGCTAAAGGATAAAGGCCTTGCGCGACAAGGACGTTTTCTATCGCGAAGCGTTTTGAGCTGCAGCCGAGTTGTCCGCGCAGACACGGATTTTCCCTTTACAGAATTATAGAATCTGCTAGTTGGGGCAACTAACGCCCTTGTAGCTCAGTTGGTAGAGCACCTGATTTGTAATCAGGGGGTCCCGGGTTCGAACCCTGGCGGGGGCACCAGCCTACGCTCTGTGAGCTTCGGCTCGGCGAGTCGAAGAGAGCAGCTAAGCGGAGGCTGTCGCGTCGTAGTTCCGTCAGGAACGAAGGCGGACTGGTTCGAGAATGATCCGGCCACCATCTTTTCCCCACAATACCGTCTGCTACCCCATAGTCTGGGTTCGATGCTGTTTGGCTCAATCGCACCGGCAGACTTTTCAGAAGGTTCATATCGTTTGATGAACCGCGCGTGAAGGGCTGCTTCAGCGCCAATTCAGCCGCGCCCGCCTATCTTCGCCTCATCATCAATGAGGAAACAGCCATGAAGCTCGCACATCTCTTTCTTGCCGCAACCATTTCCGTCGGTGCGGCTTTCGCGTCCGTTGCACCGGCGGCCGCCATGCCGGCCGAGCGGCCGGCGGTGTCGACTGAGGGCGAAATCGTTCAAATTCGTGATGGCTGGCGACGTGATCGCGACCGTGACGATCGTGGTTGGCGCCATGAGCGCGATTGGCGCCGGTCCGACTGGCGCGATGATCGCCGTCATTGGCGGCGGTGGCGTGCCGAGCGTTGGCAGGAGCGCCGCGAGTGGCGCGATCGCGATCGCGGCATGCCGTTCTGGCTCTACCGCAGCTGACGATAACGGCCCGGATCATCCGGGCCGTTACTTTAATGAGTGACGGGCTCGTTGACGCCGCCTCGATCCTGATCTCCGTCCGCGTTCCTGCCAGAATTATTGCACCGGTCCCGGCGTCGCGGGGCCGGGCACTATCGGTGACAGGGGATCGGGCTGGTGGACGGGGTGCGACGTGTCCACCCAGATGATGCTGAGGATAATCACGACGAAGACCGCGATGAAGAGGATACCGAAAATCAGCGGTCGAATGGCCATGATAGGGATCGTTCCTTCTTGCTTCTGAGTGGGTCGCTGTGACCAATCATTGGCCGATCATAGTGCTCCGGGGTGTCATTCCAAGGCAAAAGTGGATTTTTCTGGCATCGGAGCCGGACTGCGGCAGCGGCGGACGAGCGAAAGCGGCCTGCCGCCTTCCAGAGCCGCGAGCGTGGGAATAAAACGGATCATGACAATTCCCCTATTGCCGCGACGACAGCGTCACGCGCCTTTTCAGACGCGCAAAGGACGTTGTAGCACTTTGAATGACTGCCTGCGGGCCAGCCTATGCCTTTAGGTGGATCCGCGCCGCATAAAGCGCGATTGCCGCTGCATTCGAGACGTTGAGCGATTTGATCGAGCCCGGCATGTCGAGACGGGCAAGTGCGTTGACGGTTTCCCGCGTCTTCTGCCGAAGTCCCTTGCCCTCGGAGCCGAGCACGAGCGCCACTTTCTCGCCCGAGAAGGTGCCTTCGAGTGGCGCCGGCCCTTCCGAATCGAGGCCGATGGTGGAGAAACCGAGCTTGTGCAATTCACCGAGCGCATCGGCGAGATTGGTGACCTGTATATAAGGTATCAGTTCCAGCGCGCCGGAGGCGGACTTGGCGAGCACGCCCGATTCGGTCGGGCTATGTCTCTGGGTGGTGATGACCGCTCCCGCATTGAAGGCGACGGCCGAGCGCATGATCGCGCCGACATTGTGCGGATCGGTCACCTGATCGAGGACGAGCAGGAGAGGGCTTTCCTTCAGCGCTTCGAGCCGGCGCACCGGAAGCGGCCGTGTTTCCAGCATCACGCCCTGATGGATCGCCTCCGGGCCGAGCACCTTGTCGATCTCCTGCGGCGAGACGATCTCGAAGGGAATGCCGAGCGCCTCGACGTCGACTTCGAGGCGCGCCAGTGCATTCTGCGTCACGAACAGCTTGATCTTCTTGCGCTCGGGATTGTCGAGCGCTGCACGCACCGTATGCAGACCATAGAGATGCACTTGGTCGGGCGCCAGCGTTGGCGGCTTCCAGTCCTCGCCGCCGCGCTTGCGCTTCTGCGGCTGAGGTGTCGGAATCTCGCCGCGTTCGCGCTTGGCGTCACGGTGGGCGCGCCGCAGAGTGGCGTAATGCGTATCCTTGGCGGATGGGTCTGTCGCGGTCTTGCCGCCGGATTTGTTGTCTTTGCTCATGCAGCTTTATAGCCATGGCGCTCGCTGCCGCATAGGCTTTCTTTCATATGCCGGCTTTCGGTGGCGAATGAAATTTTTCGTGTTTTTTCCGTTGTCATCGTGTTGACAGACTGAAATGCTCCGGTCATATACGCGGCGCAGACGACGGGCGGCAACGCTTCGAAGTCTGACGAACTTGGTCTTGCGATCCGGACGAAACTGGAGAGATGCCCGAGTGGTTAAAGGGGACGGACTGTAAATCCGTTGGCTCAGCCTACGTTGGTTCAAATCCAACTCTCTCCACCATTCGTCATCGGATCGGACCACCCCGCGGGTATAGCTCAATGGTAGAGCAGCAGCCTTCCAAGCTGAATACGCGGGTTCGATTCCCGCTACCCGCTCCAGTTTCCGTTACGCTACTTCATATGACCGCTGCAGCGGTCGTCCCTAGATGTCTCCGGCGCCGCCTGAGAAGCTGATGATTGCGGTTATCGGCTGGCAGGGAAGGGCGCTCGACGCCGAACGTCTATGGTGCGTCTCCGGCGGTCAATGCGATTTTCTCTAAGATTTCAGCGATTTTCGAGGGGGCTTTGGCGAATCGCCTTGCAGGCGGCGAATTGTCTCCCATATGCGCTGTCAGGCCAAGTTTGGCGTCTGCAATTAAGTCTTGCGCAATGTCGCCGAAAGCCTTAAACGGCGGCACTAAACCGGTTCGCCGGGGCCACCATTTCGTTCACAGGAAGCATTCAAATGGGAAAGAGTAAGTTTGAGCGCAACAAGCCGCACGTCAACATTGGCACGATTGGCCACGTTGACCACGGCAAGACGTCTCTGACGGCAGCGATCACGAAGTACTTCGGTGAGTACAAGGCGTACGATCAGATCGACGCGGCTCCGGAAGAAAAGGCGCGTGGCATCACGATTTCGACGGCCCACGTTGAATACGAGACGCCGGCCCGCCACTACGCCCACGTCGACTGCCCCGGCCACGCCGACTACGTCAAGAACATGATCACCGGTGCTGCGCAGATGGACGGCGCGATCCTGGTGTGCTCGGCCGCTGACGGCCCGATGCCGCAGACGCGCGAACACATCCTGCTCGCCCGCCAGGTTGGCGTTCCGGCAATCGTGGTGTTCCTGAACAAGGTTGACCAGGTTGACGACGCCGAGCTTCTCGAACTGGTCGAGCTCGAAGTGCGCGAACTGCTGTCGTCCTACGACTTCCCGGGCGACGATATCCCGATCGTCAAGGGTTCGGCGCTTGCTGCTCTCGAAGATTCGGACAAGAAGATCGGCGAAGATTCGATCCGCGAACTGATGGCCGCTGTCGACGCCTACATCCCGACGCCTGAGCGTCCGATCAACCTGCCGTTCTTGCTGCCGATCGAAGACGTGTTCTCGATCTCTGGCCGCGGCACGGTTGTGACCGGCCGCGTCGAGCGTGGCATCGTCAAGGTTGGCGAAGAAGTCGAGATCGTCGGCATCCGCCCGACGACGAAGACGACGGTGACCGGCGTTGAAATGTTCCGCAAGCTGCTCGATCAGGGCCAGGCTGGCGACAACATCGGCGCGCTGATCCGCGGCGTTACCCGTGATGGCGTCGAGCGTGGCCAGATCCTGTGCAAGCCGGGTTCGGTCAAGCCGCACAAGAAGTTCATGGCTGAAGCCTACATCCTGACGAAGGAAGAGGGTGGCCGTCATACGCCGTTCTTCACCAACTACCGTCCGCAGTTCTACTTCCGCACGACCGACGTGACGGGCATTGTGACGCTGCCGGAAGGTACGGAGATGGTGATGCCGGGCGACAACGTCACGGTATCGGTCGAGCTGATCGTTCCGATCGCGATGGAAGAAAAGCTGCGCTTCGCGATCCGCGAAGGCGGCCGCACCGTCGGCGCCGGTATCGTCGCGTCGATCGTCGAGTAACTTTCGAGTTATCCGCAATTATGAAGACCCCGCTGGAAACAGCGGGGTTTTTCATTTTCATGGCTTCGGGTAGGTTTAACAGGTGTTGTAAAAATATCGTTAAATTGCCCTGTCACAGTATTTTGTTCATCTCACGTTCAGAAACCGGTTTGTGATTGGACCATTGTAGTCCAGACTCCTTCTTGCAAAGAGGAGAGCCCGGATGATTCCAAAGGCCACATTCGCTGCTACGATATTCGCGATGTATGTTTTCACGATGTTTTTCATCGCTGCAATTCCGCAAGAAGTTGTTCAGTCTGCCGTCGTGCAGATTGGCGAGGTAAGTGTCGTCAAGTGACGACCTTTGCCGAGCATCGCAGGGTTCTGCGGTGATCGGAAGTAATCGGCCAGGTGCTCCCGGATAGGATGCTCCTGGCGACGCGGGGGTGAACCCTTGCGGGACGCTCGCTTGCTCTTCGCGCGGAAGCGTCTATCTATGCCTCCGATTTCATGACGCGGAGGATATTCCATGAAGAGACGTATTCTGTTCACCGGCGGTTCGGGCAAGGCAGGTCGCCATGCTGTGCCATGGCTCGTCAATGCCGGCTACGAGGTTCACAACCTCGATCTCGTGCCGCTGGATAGCCCCGGCGTCACCAATCTCATCGCCGACATCACCGATAGCGGTCAGGTGTTCAACGCGCTCTCGATGCATCGCGATTTTCCCGATCTCGATGCGGGCAGGGGCGTTCAGCCCTTCGACGCCGTCGTGCATTTCGCCGCCATCCCGCGCATCCTGATCAAGCCCGACAACGAAACCTTCCGCATCAACACGATGGGCACCTATAATGTCATCGAGGCGGCGGTGAAGCTCGGCATCCGGAAGATCATCGTCGCATCGAGCGAGACGACCTACGGCGTCTGCTTCGCCGAAGGCCATCGCGATTTCCACCAGTTCCCGCTGGAGGAGGATTACGACGTTAATCCGATGGATTCCTACGGCCTTTCCAAGGTGGTCAACGAAAAGACGGCGCGCGCCTTTGCCGAACGTTCGGGCTTCGACATCTATGCGCTGCGCATCGGCAATGTCATCGAGCCTGACGAATACGAGAAGTTCCCGACCTTTTTCGCCAATCCCGAGATGCGCAAGCGAATCGCCTGGAGCTATATCGACGCCCGCGACCTCGGGCAGATCTGCCATCTCTGCATCGAGAAGGACGGCCTCGGCTACCAGGTCTTCAACGCCGCCAACGACACGGTCTCGGCGAATACGCCATCGAAAGAGCTTGCCAAGCGATTCTTTCCGAACGTGCCTTTCACCCGCGAGATCGGCGAATATGAGGGACTGCTCTCCAACCGCAAGATCCGCGGGGTGCTGGGTTTTAAGGAAGAGCACGATTGGCGGAAATATGTGAAGGTCTGAACGGACCTTGGTTCCGCGATTGAAAGGCCGATCGTTCGCATATCAGGAGATTGGTTTTGAAAATCGAAAATCGTGCTTGCCAATCCCGTGTCGTCGTCTTAAAGGGAGCGCCATGCTTTTCAGCAGCGATTTGCGGGCCTTGGCCCTGGCGCTGAATGATCGGTATGAAGGGGTATAGCTCAGTTGGTAGAGCGGCGGTCTCCAAAACCGCAGGTCGTAGGTTCGAGCCCTACTGCCCCTGCCATTTTCCTGGATGCGGGACAGCGCGGACATGCTCGCGGCATTTCCGGTCGGGGATTGATTGGTGGTAAGTAATTTCGTTAAACTTCGGTTTCCCCCTTGTGTATTCGGAAATCGGTGTTTATTTAGGGTTCAACAGACACGCGGTGCGTGGGGCTGATAGTTTCAGCTTTACGCGCCGTAATTGCGTGGGCAGTCGATGGCATCCAAATCCAATCCGTTTGCGTTTCTGCAGCAGGTTCGCTCCGAGACGTCGAAAGTTACATGGCCGTCGCGCCGCGAGACCATGATCTCGACGGTCATGGTGCTGGTGATGGTGGTTTTCGCCGCGCTGTTTTTCTTTGCCGCTGACCAGCTGATCGGCTGGGCTCTGAGCTTCGTGCTGAATACCGGCAACTGATACGGGTGGAGATGAAAATGGCGGCACGTTGGTACATCGTCCACGCATATTCAAATTTTGAAAAGAAGGTGGCTGAAGACATCGAGAACAAGGCTCGCCAGAAGGGGCTTGAGCACCTGTTCGAGAAGATCCTCGTGCCGACTGAAAAGGTGGTGGAAGTGCGTCGCGGCCGCAAGGTCGATTCCGAGCGCAAGTTTTTCCCGGGCTACGTCATGGTTCGTGCCAATCTGACCGACGAAGCCTACCACTTGATCAAGAATACGCCGAAGGTCACAGGTTTCCTCGGCTCCGACAATAAGCCCGTTCCGATTCCGGATTATGAAGCCGAGCGCATTCTCGGTCAGGTCCAGGAAGGTGTCGAGCGGCCGAAGGCCTCCATTACCTTCGAGATCGGCGAGCAGGTCCGCGTTTCCGACGGTCCGTTCGCGTCGTTCAACGGCACAGTTCAGGATGTGGACGAAGAGCGTTCGCGCCTGAAGGTGGAAGTGTCGATCTTTGGCCGCGCAACGCCGGTCGAGCTGGAATACGCTCAGGTCGAGAAGGTCTGATTGCAGAAACTGGAAGCTGGCCCTTGCGGCCTGTTTCCTGCGGACCTTGTCCGCACCCGCGTGGAAGGTGAGGGGTCTTAGCCGGACCCTAAGGATCCGCACCACGCAACCGCAGCCGCCGGAGAGATCCGGCATCACGGGCCGGGCGACCGGCCGTTCATGAAAGGCAGAGAGATATGGCTAAGAAAGTTGCAGGCCAGCTCAAGCTTCAGGTCAAGGCAGGATCGGCAAACCCGTCCCCGCCGATTGGTCCGGCGCTTGGTCAGCGTGGCATTAACATCATGGAATTCTGCAAGGCGTTCAATGCCGCCACGCAGGAAATGGAAAAGGGCATGCCGATTCCGGTCGTCATCACCTATTACCAGGACAAGTCCTTCACCTTCGCGATGAAGCAGCCGCCGGTCAGCTACTGGCTGAAGAAGGAAGCGAAGATCACGTCCGGTTCCAAGACGCCCGGCAAGGGCGCCAAGGCCGGCTCCCTCACCAAGGCTCAGATCAAGTCGATCGCAGAAGCCAAGATGAAGGATCTGAACGCAGCGGATATCGAAGGTGCAATGGCGATGATCGAGGGCTCTGCCCGCGCCATGGGCCTGGAAGTGGTGGGTTAAGATCATGGCTGGTAAGCGCACGCAGAAGATCAACGAAGGTGTTGATCCCACCAAGCTCTACGCTCTGACCCTGGCCATCGGCATGGTCAAGGAACGGGCTGTCGCCAAATTCGACGAAACCATCGAAGTCTCGATGAACCTCGGCGTCGACCCGCGTCATGCGGACCAGATGGTTCGTGGCGTCGTCAACCTGCCGAACGGCACGGGCCGCACGGTTCGCGTCGCCGTCTTCGCTCGTGGCGCCAAGGCTGACGAAGCCAAGGCCGCTGGTGCCGATATCGTCGGCGCCGAAGACCTCGTCGAAATCGTCCAGGGCGGCAAGATCGAATTCGATCGCTGCATCGCCACCCCCGACATGATGCCGCTCGTCGGCCGTCTCGGTAAGGTTCTCGGCCCGCGCGGCATGATGCCGAACCCGAAGGTCGGCACCGTCACCATGGATGTCGCCGGAGCCGTCAAGGCTTCCAAGGGCGGCGCTGTCGAGTTCCGCGTCGAGAAGGCTGGCATCGTTCATGCCGGTATCGGCAAGGCCTCGTTCGACGCCAAGGCTCTGGAAGAAAACATCCGCGCCTTTGCTGACGCCGTCATCAAGGCGAAGCCGGCTGGCGCCAAGGGCAACTACGTCAAGCGCGTGGCGATTTCCTCGACCATGGGCCCGGGCGTCAAGATCGAGCCCGGCTCGGTCACCGGTGCTCCGGCTGCGTAAGTTTATGGCCGGGCTTTAAGTCCGGCGACTGAATTTCCGGCCTCGCAAGGGGCCGGAATATTCCGGAGAAATCCGGAATCCTGTCCGAGATTGCAGGTGGTTTTCCCTTAATCACTGTGCCTGCATGAGACGGGTAAGACCCGAATTGCAAGAAGTTCGCTTCTAGGAACTCGGTTCGAGCCTTGGATGCCTTGTGCCTCTTTAGCCTTGATTGGCGCGAGAGCGCGGGGGGACAGGATCCTCAAGCGTCGCTTGGGATCTCGCATGATCCCAGGAGGCAAAAGGCAACCGGCGGGCCCATTTTCGGTCCTGCCAACTGGAGATAGGCAGTGGAAAGAGCGGAAAAACGCGAATTCGTCACGGAACTGAACGAAGTCTTCAAGGCTTCGGGCTCAGTTGTCGTGGCCCACTATGCTGGTGCCACAGTCGCGCAGATGAACGATTTTCGTTCGAAGATGCGCGCAGCTGGCGGCACCGTCAAAGTCGCGAAGAACCGCCTGGCCAAGATTGCCCTTCAGGGTACGGAAGCGGAAGGGATGTCCAATCTCTTCAAGGGTCAGACGCTGATTGCATACAGCACCGATCCGATTACCGCTCCGAAGGTCGTCATGGATTTCGCCAAGACCAATGACAAGATCATTGTTCTGGGCGGCGCCATGGGAACAACCACGCTCAACGCCGATGCAGTCAAGTCGCTTGCGACCCTGCCTTCGCTCGATGAGCTGCGTGCGAAGCTGCTGGGCATGATCCAGACACCGGCTACCCGCATCGCTGGGGTTGTTGCAGCACCGGCAAGCCAGCTTGCACGCGTGTTTGCGGCCTACGCCAAGAAGGACGAAGCCGCGTAAGGCGGTTTTTCGCTGTTTATAATCAACCGGTTCGAACCGAACAAAAGGAACTAGTAAAATGGCTGATCTCGCAAAGATCGTTGACGACCTCTCCTCGCTGACCGTTCTGGAAGCTGCAGAACTGTCGAAGCTTCTCGAAGAAAAGTGGGGCGTTTCCGCTGCTGCTCCGGTAGCTGTTGCTGCCGCTGCCGGCGGTGCTGCTGCTGCTGTCGTTGAAGAAGAAAAGACCGAATTCGACGTCATCCTCGTCGAAGCTGGTGCCAACAAGATCAACGTCATCAAGGAAGTCCGCGCCATCACTGGTCTCGGCCTCAAGGAAGCCAAGGATCTCGTTGAAGCCGCTCCGAAGGCTGTCAAGGAAGGCGTCAACAAGGCTGAAGCCGCTGACATCAAGAAGAAGCTTGAAGACGCTGGCGCCAAGGCCGACGTCAAGTAATCTTGAACTGCTTTTGGGAGGCAGTATCTCTACTGCCTCCCATTTGCCGTTTTTCTGAACGAATTACCCAAAAGCCGCGTCGAAACGGCTTTTGGGTAATGGGTTCTTCAAAAGGATGGTCTCGCACCGAGGGCAGCACAGCAATCCGAGCTGAGCGTTTTCTGGGGTCGGACGAGATTGAACTACTCATTGATTGACGGGATCGACTGGCCATCGGTTCCCGTCCGTTGCAGGCCCGGGTGCAAGATTTTGAAGGAGCGACGATGGCTCAGACCCTTTCGTTCAACGGTCGCAGGCGCGTACGCAAGTTTTTTGGTAAGATCCCCGAAGTCGCAGAAATGCCGAACCTCATCGAGGTTCAGAAGGCGTCCTACGACCAGTTTCTGATGGTTGAAGAGCCGAAGGGCGGCCGACCCGACGAGGGTCTTCAGGCCGTTTTCAAATCGGTTTTCCCGATCACCGATTTCTCCGGCGCATCCATGCTGGAATTCGTGTCCTACGAGTTCGAACCGCCGAAGTTCGACGTTGACGAATGCCGTCAGCGCGACCTGACCTATGCAGCGCCACTGAAGGTGACGCTGCGCCTCATCGTGTTCGATATCGACGAGGATACCGGCGCGAAGTCAATCAAGGACATCAAGGAACAGTCCGTTTACATGGGCGACATGCCGCTCATGACCAACAACGGCACGTTCATCGTCAACGGCACCGAGCGCGTCATCGTCTCCCAGATGCATCGTTCGCCAGGCGTCTTCTTCGACCACGACAAGGGCAAGAGCCACTCTTCCGGCAAGCTGCTCTTTGCTGCGCGCGTCATCCCCTATCGCGGTTCCTGGCTCGATATCGAATTCGACGCCAAGGACATCGTCTACGCCCGTATCGACCGCCGTCGCAAGATCCCCGTGACGTCGCTGCTGATGGCGCTCGGCATGGACGGCGAGGAAATTCTCGACACCTTCTACACGAAGTCGCTCTACAAGCGCGACGGCGAAGGCTGGCGCATTCCGTTCAAGCCGGAAACGCTGAAGGGTGCCAAGGCGATCACCGAGATGGTCGACGCCGATACCGGCGAAGTCGTCGTGGAAGCCGGCAAGAAGCTGACCCCGCGCCTGCTGCGCACGCTGTCCGACAAGGGTTTGAAGGCCCTTAAGGCCGCTGACGACGATCTTTATGGCAACTACCTTGCCGGCGACATCGTCAACTACTCGACGGGTGAGATCTACCTCGAGGCCGGCGACGAAATCGACGAGAAGACGCTTGGCATCATCCTGGCGAACGGCTTCGACGAGATCCCGGTTCTCGGCATCGACCACATCAATGTCGGCGCCTATATCCGCAACACGCTGACAGCCGACAAGAACGAGAACCGTCAGGACGCTCTATTCGACATCTACCGCGTCATGCGTCCGGGTGAGCCGCCGACCATGGAATCGGCCGAAGCCATGTTCAACTCGCTGTTCTTCGATGCGGAGCGTTACGACCTTTCCGCCGTCGGCCGCGTCAAGATGAACATGCGCCTCGACCTGACCGTCGAAGACACCGTCCGCATCCTGCGCAAGGACGACATTCTGGCCGTGGTCAGGATGCTGGTCGAACTGCGCGACGGCAAGGGCGAGATCGACGACATCGACAACCTCGGCAACCGCCGCGTCCGTTCGGTCGGCGAGCTGATGGAAAACCAGTACCGTCTCGGCCTGCTGCGCATGGAGCGCGCGATCAAGGAACGCATGTCCTCGATCGAGATCGACACGGTGATGCCGCAGGATCTGATCAATGCCAAGCCGGCAGCTGCTGCCGTGCGCGAATTCTTCGGTTCCTCGCAGCTCTCGCAGTTCATGGACCAGGTCAACCCGCTCTCGGAAATCACCCACAAGCGCCGTCTTTCGGCTCTTGGCCCGGGCGGTCTGACCCGTGAGCGCGCCGGCTTCGAAGTCCGCGACGTGCATCCGACTCACTATGGCCGCATCTGCCCGATCGAAACGCCGGAAGGCCCGAACATCGGTCTGATCAACTCGCTTGCGACCTTTGCACGCGTCAACAAGTACGGCTTCATCGAAAGCCCGTACCGCCGCATCGTCGACGGCAAGGTGACGAGCGACGTGCTCTACCTCTCCGCCATGGAAGAGGCGAAGTACTACGTCGCCCAGGCCAATGCCGAGATGAACGCTGACGGTTCCTTCGTCGACGAATTCGTCGTCTGCCGTCACGCCGGCGAAGTCATGCTCGCCCCGCGCGACAGCATGAACCTGATGGACGTCTCGCCGAAGCAGGTCGTTTCGGTCGCAGCCGCGCTCATCCCGTTCCTGGAAAACGACGACGCCAACCGCGCGCTCATGGGCTCGAACATGCAGCGTCAGGCAGTGCCGTTGCTGCGTGCCGAAGCTCCGTTCGTCGGGACCGGCATGGAGCCGGTCGTTGCCCGTGACTCTGGCGCCGCCATTGGCGCCCGCCGCGGCGGCGTGGTCGACCAGGTCGACGCGACGCGTATCGTTATCCGCGCCACGGAAGACCTCGAAGCCGGAAAGTCCGGCGTCGATATCTACCGCCTGCAGAAGTTCCAGCGTTCGAACCAGAACACCTGCGTCAACCAGCGCCCGCTGGTCACTGTCGGTGACGAGGTCAACCGCGGCGACATCCTCGCCGACGGCCCGTCGACGGATCTCGGCGACCTGGCGCTCGGCCGCAACGCGCTGGTCGCGTTCATGCCCTGGAACGGCTACAACTACGAAGACTCGATCCTGCTCTCCGAGCGTATCGTTGCCGACGACGTGTTCACCTCCATCCACATCGAGGAATTCGAAGTGATGGCGCGCGACACCAAGCTTGGTCCTGAGGAAATCACCCGCGATATTCCGAATGTTTCGGAAGAAGCGCTGAAGAACCTCGACGAAGCCGGCATCGTCTATATCGGCGCCGAAGTTCAGCCGGGCGATATCCTCGTCGGCAAGATCACCCCGAAGGGCGAAAGCCCGATGACGCCGGAAGAAAAGCTTCTGCGCGCCATCTTCGGCGAAAAGGCCTCCGACGTGCGCGACACCTCCATGCGCATGCCGCCCGGCACCTACGGCACCATCGTCGAAGTTCGCGTCTTCAACCGCCACGGCGTTGAAAAGGACGAGCGCGCAATGGCGATCGAGCGCGAAGAAATCGAGCGTCTGGCAAAGGACCGTGACGACGAGCAGGCGATCCTCGACCGTAACGTCTACGGCCGTCTGATCGAGATGCTGCGCGGCCAGGCCTCTATTGCCGGCCCGAAGGGCTTCAAGAAGGGAGCCGAGCTTTCGAACGCCGTCGTCTCCGAATATCCCCGCTCGCAGTGGTGGATGTTCGCGGTCGAAGACGAAAAGGTCCAGAGCGAGCTCGAAGCGCTGCGTGGTCAGTACGACGAATCCAAGTCGCGCCTTGAACAGCGCTTCATGGACAAGGTCGAAAAGGTCCAGCGCGGCGATGAAATGCCCCCTGGCGTCATGAAGATGGTCAAGGTCTTCGTCGCGGTAAAGCGCAAGATCCAGCCGGGCGACAAGATGGCCGGCCGTCACGGGAACAAGGGCGTGGTCTCGCGCATTGTGCCAGTGGAAGACATGCCGTTCCTCGAAGACGGCACGCATGTCGACGTCGTTCTGAACCCGCTCGGCGTGCCTTCGCGCATGAATGTCGGCCAGATCCTGGAAACCCATCTGGGTTGGGCTTGCGCCGGCATGGGTCGCCAGATCGGTGAATTGATCGACGCATACAAGGCCAATGGCAACATTGAGCCGCTGCGCAAGACCATCGGCGATGTCGTCGGAGACGGCCCCAAGGCCGAACAGGTCCACGAGTTCGACGATGACTCGGTTCTGCGTCTCGCCGACCAGTGGAAACGCGGCGTTTCGATTGCGACGCCTGTTTTCGACGGCGCGAACGAAGCCGACGTCAACGACATGCTGCGTCTGGCAGGGCTCAAGGATAGCGGTCAGTCGACGCTCTATGACGGCCGTACCGGTGAGCAGTTCGACCGCCAAGTGACCGTGGGCTACATCTACATGCTGAAGCTCAACCATCTGGTCGACGACAAGATCCATGCTCGTTCGATCGGTCCTTACTCGCTCGTGACCCAGCAGCCGCTGGGCGGCAAGGCGCAGTTCGGCGGCCAGCGCTTCGGCGAAATGGAAGTCTGGGCGCTCGAAGCATACGGCGCGGCCTACACGCTGCAGGAAATGCTGACGGTGAAGTCGGACGACGTCGCCGGCCGCACCAAGGTCTACGAAGCCATCGTCCGAGGAGACGACACGTTCGAAGCCGGTATTCCGGAAAGCTTCAACGTTCTTGTCAAGGAAATGCGCTCACTGGGCCTCAGCGTCGAGCTCGAGAACACCAAGCTTGACGAGGCGCAGGCAGCTCAGCTGCCCGACGCGGCCGAGTAAGCACTTGATAGGGCGTGCGCTGCCAATGCGGCGCACGCCGGTCCCACCGCGCGCCGTATCCGTGTCGGCCCGGAAGGGAAGTTTCGCCGCATCCAGCGGTTATTCTCGTTTAAGCGAGGGAGGCGGCTCCCGGGAATTTGCCGCCGACCATCGCATTTTGAGGGCGCTTTAGCCCATGAAGGAGACAGGCATGAACCAAGAGGTCATGAATCTTTTCAATCCGCAGGTGCCTGCACAGAATTTCGATTCCATTCGGATTTCGATCGCGTCTCCGGAGAAGATCCTCTCCTGGTCTTACGGTGAGATCAAGAAGCCGGAAACCATCAACTACCGTACGTTCAAGCCGGAACGCGACGGTCTGTTCTGCGCGCGCATCTTCGGGCCGATCAAGGACTATGAATGCCTGTGCGGCAAGTACAAGCGTATGAAGTACAAGGGCATCATCTGCGAAAAGTGCGGCGTCGAAGTCACGCTGTCGCGCGTTCGCCGTGAGCGCATGGGCCATATCGAGCTCGCCGCTCCCGTTGCCCACATCTGGTTCCTGAAGTCGCTGCCATCACGCATTTCGACGCTGCTCGACATGACGCTGAAGGATGTCGAGCGCGTCCTGTACTTCGAAAACTACATCGTCACCGAGCCGGGCCTGACCGCCCTGAAGGAGCACCAGCTTCTCTCGGAAGAAGAGTACATGCTCGCTGTCGACGAATACGGCGAAGACCAGTTCACCGCAATGATCGGCGCAGAGGCGATCTACGAGATGCTGGCCTCGATGAACCTCGAAAAGATCGCCGGCGACCTGCGCGCCGAGCTTGCCGACACCACGTCGGATCTCAAGCAGAAGAAGCTGATGAAGCGCCTGAAGATCGTCGAGAACTTCATGGAGTCGGGCAACCGTCCGGAATGGATGATCATGAAGGTCGTTCCGGTCATTCCGCCGGATCTGCGTCCGCTGGTTCCGCTCGACGGCGGCCGTTTCGCGACGTCGGATCTGAACGATCTCTACCGCCGCGTCATCAACCGTAACAACCGTCTGAAGCGCCTGATCGAGCTTCGTGCGCCTGGCATCATCATCCGCAACGAAAAGCGCATGCTGCAGGAATCCGTTGACGCGCTGTTCGACAACGGCCGTCGCGGCCGCGTCATCACCGGTGCCAACAAGCGTCCGCTGAAGTCGCTCTCCGACATGCTGAAGGGGAAGCAGGGCCGCTTCCGCCAGAACCTGCTCGGCAAGCGCGTCGACTATTCCGGCCGTTCGGTCATCGTCACCGGTCCGGAACTGAAGCTGCACCAGTGCGGCCTGCCGAAGAAGATGGCGCTCGAGCTCTTCAAGCCGTTCATCTATGCCCGCCTCGACGCCAAGGGTTACTCCTCGACCGTCAAGCAGGCCAAGAAGCTGGTCGAAAAGGAAAAGCCGGAAGTCTGGGATATCCTCGACGAGGTCATCCGCGAGCATCCGGTTCTCTTGAACCGCGCACCGACGTTGCACCGCCTGGGCATCCAGGCCTTCGAACCTATCCTGGTCGAAGGCAAGGCGATCCAGCTGCATCCGCTCGTCTGCACGGCCTTCAACGCCGACTTCGACGGCGACCAGATGGCCGTTCACGTGCCGCTGTCGCTCGAAGCCCAGCTCGAAGCCCGCGTGCTGATGATGTCGACCAACAACATCCTGCATCCGGCCAACGGCGCGCCGATCATCGTTCCCTCGCAGGACATGGTTCTCGGCCTCTACTATCTGTCGATCCTCAACCAGAACGAGCCGGGCGAAGGCATGGCCTTCTCCGATCTCGGCGAGCTGCATCACGCCCTCGAAAGCAAGGTCGTGACGCTGCACACCAAGATCCGCGGCCGCTTCAAGTCGGTCGACGAGGATGGCAAGCCTTACTCGAAGATCTATGAGACGACGCCTGGCCGTCTGCTTATCGGCGAACTGCTGCCGAAGAACGGCAAGGTGCCCTTTGATATCTGCAACCAGGAAATGACCAAGAAGAACATCTCGAAGATGATCGACACGGTCTATCGCCATTGCGGCCAGAAGGACACGGTCATTTTCTGCGACCGCATCATGCAGCTCGGCTTCGCCCACGCCTGCCGCGCCGGCATTTCATTCGGCAAGGACGACATGGTCATTCCGGATGCCAAGGCCAAGATCGTTGCCGACACTGAAAACCTGGTGAAGGAATACGAGCAGCAGTACAATGACGGCCTCATCACCCAGGGCGAAAAGTACAACAAGGTTGTCGACGCCTGGGGCAAGGCGACCGAAAAGGTCGCCGAAGAGATGATGGCACGCATCAAGGCGGTCGAATTCGACGAGAAGACCGGTCGCCAGAAGCCGATGAACTCGATCTACATGATGAGCCACTCCGGTGCCCGCGGTTCTCCGAACCAGATGCGCCAGCTGGGCGGCATGCGTGGCCTCATGGCCAAGCCGTCGGGCGAAATCATCGAGACCCCGATCATCTCGAACTTCAAGGAAGGCCTGACCGTCAACGAGTACTTCAACTCGACGCACGGCGCCCGCAAGGGTCTGGCAGACACCGCCCTGAAGACCGCCAACTCCGGCTACCTGACCCGCCGTCTCGTCGACGTCGCGCAGGATTGCATCGTCACGCATGTCGATTGCGGAACGCAGACGGGCCTCACCATGACCGCCATCGTCGATGCCGGCCAGGTGGTTGCCTCGATCGGCGCCCGTATCCTCGGCCGCACGGCGCTCGACGACATCGATCATCCGGTCACGGGTGAGCGCATCGTCGATGCCGGCAGGATGATCCTCGAGCCCGACGTCGTCGAAATCGAGAAGGCCGGCATCCAGTCGATCCGCATCCGCTCGGCACTGACCTGCGAAATCCAGACGGGCGTCTGCTCGGTCTGCTACGGCCGCGACCTCGCGCGCGGTACGCCGGTCAATATGGGCGAAGCCGTCGGCGTCATCGCTGCTCAGTCGATCGGCGAGCCGGGCACCCAGCTCACCATGCGTACCTTCCACCTTGGCGGTACGGCAACCGTGGTCGACCAGTCGTTCCTCGAAGCTTCGTACGAAGGTACGGTGCAGATCAAGAACCGCAACATCCTGCGCAACTCCGATGGCAACCTCGTTGCCATGGGCCGCAACATGACCGTCCAGATCCTGGACGAACGTGGTGTCGAGCGGTCGTCGCAGCGCGTGGCCTACGGTTCAAAGCTGCATGTCGACGAAGGCGACAAGGTCAAGCGCGGCCAGCGCCTGGCAGAGTGGGACCCCTACACCCGTCCGATGATGACGGAAGTGGCCGGCACCGTTCAGTTTGAAGATCTGGTCGACGGTCTCTCCGTTCTGGAAGCGACCGACGAATCGACCGGGATCACCAAGCGTCAGGTCATCGACTGGCGTTCGACCCCGCGCGGCTCGGACCTCAAGCCGGCGATCGTCATCAAGGATGCCAGCGGCAATATCGCGAAGCTGTCTCGTGGTGGTGACGCCCGCTTCTTCCTCTCGGTCGACGCGATCCTGTCGGTCGAGCCGGGCACGAAGGTCTCCCAGGGTGACGTTCTCGCCCGTTCGCCGCTCGAAAGCGCCAAGACCAAGGACATCACAGGCGGTCTGCCGCGTGTTGCCGAGCTGTTCGAAGCCCGCCGTCCGAAGGACCATGCCATCATCGCAGAGATCGATGGTACGATCCGTCTCGGCCGTGACTACAAGAACAAGCGTCGCGTCATCATCGAGCCGGCGGAAGACGGTGTCGAGCCTGTCGAATACCTGATCCCGAAGGGCAAGCCCTTCCACCTTCAGGAAGGCGACTATATCGAAAAGGGTGACTACATCCTCGACGGTAACCCGGCTCCGCACGACATCCTGGCGATCAAGGGCGTGGAGGCTCTGGCCTCCTACCTCGTCAACGAGATCCAGGAAGTCTACCGCCTGCAGGGCGTCGTCATCAACGACAAGCACATCGAGGTGATTGTCCGTCAGATGCTGCAGAAGGTTGAGATCACCGATGCAGGCGACTCGACCTATATCGTCGGCGACAATGTCGACCGGATCGAGCTCGAAGACGTCAACGATCACCTGATCGAGCAGGGCAAGAAGCCAGCCTATGGCGATCCGGTTCTTCTCGGCATCACCAAGGCATCGCTGCAGACCCCGTCCTTCATCTCGGCCGCGTCCTTCCAGGAAACGACCAAGGTGCTGACGGAAGCTGCAATCGCCGGCAAGACCGACGGCCTGCAGGGTCTGAAGGAAAACGTCATCGTCGGCCGCCTTATCCCGGCCGGTACCGGCGGCACCATGACCCAGATCCGCCGCATCGCCACGTCGCGCGACGAGATGATCCTCGAAGAGCGCCGCAAGGGCACGGGTGCTGCCGTCGCCACGCCGATGCTGCAGGACATGGCCGAAAAGGCTCCGGCTGCGGAATAATCCGCGGCTGAAGTCGATGAATTGAAAAACCGCCCGGAGCGATCCGGGCGGTTTTTCATATTTAGGTTGCTCTGATTGGACGGGCGGGGAGGGAGGCTGCTTCCGCTTATGCTGCCTTGACAGCGTGAGCGGCGGCTCCCTTCAGTTGAACCGGATGATCGCGACTTCGCCTTCGACGGCGCCCTGGTAGGCAGATGCGTGTGGCTCTTCGGCCGGGACCTCGGTCAGCATGCCGATCTGGTCGAGATCGGCCTCGATGAAGCCTTCCTCGGCAAGGGCGTTCAAGGCCTCGCGTACGGCAGTGTCGTCGTCAGGCGCCTTCAGCATGATGTGCAGGTCGATGCCTTCGCTGGCGTCGGACTCGTAGCCCTTGCCGATGATGATGAAGATCATCGGGCCGTCGAAATTATTGTCGTTATCAGGTGTCGTGATCATCGCCTGTCCTTCGGCTCTTTGACGATTCGGTCGCTCGAATCCTGCTGTGAGGGCCGAACGCCGCAATTGCTGATTCCTTAACTGTTTTTGCTGCAATGCCCAAGTTTTTATCTTGGGGCACTGCTGTGAATTCGTCTAGAAGGATGAAACAGGGCGTTCGGCCGGCATATCAAGGCGATACGGCGAGTTTATTTCTTAACCGGCCTTGACGAGACGGGTGGAAACCAGTAGTACCCCGGCCATCAGATCCCATGTGAGGCTTGGCTGTTCGGGGCGACTCGCCCTGAAGTTCACCTCAAACAAGGTTCTAAACGCACGTTGAAGTCATGATGCTGCACGCACGACGCATATTCTATGCGTCCTCTGCTCCTTGTGGTCCATCTGCGGAAGCGGATCGGGCCATATTTTGCGCATTGACGGAAAGCATGCGTCACTGCCGGAGACGGCGCGAGTTCAAGCCCGCAAGGGTACTGAGATAAAACGTAAGGGATGGTTGAATGCCTACCGTAAACCAGCTGATCCGCAAGCCTCGCCAGGCGAACGTAAAGCGTAACAAGGTTCCCGCACTCCAGGAGAACCCGCAGAAGCGCGGCGTTTGCACGCGCGTCTACACGACGACGCCGAAGAAGCCGAACTCGGCTCTGCGTAAGGTCGCAAAGATCCGCCTGACCAACGGCTTCGAAGTCATTGGTTACATCCCCGGCGAAGGTCACAACCTTCAGGAACACTCCGTCGTCATGATCCGTGGCGGCCGCGTCAAGGACCTTCCGGGTGTCCGTTATCACATCATCCGCGGCGTTCTCGATACCCAGGGTGTCAAGAACCGCAAGCAGCGCCGCTCCAAGTACGGCGCGAAGCGTCCGAAGTAATTCGGTTTTGAATAATCCGGCGCTGCGCGAGGTCCTCCGCGTCATGAAGCGCCTTAACGGTTGAAGAGACAAAATATGTCCAGACGTCATAAAGCAGAAAAGCGCGAGATCAATCCGGACCCGAAGTTCGGCGATCTCGTCGTCACCAAGTTCATGAATGCCATCATGCTCGACGGCAAGAAGTCCGTTGCTGAGAACATCGTCTACGGTGCGTTCGACGTTGTCCAGGGCAAAGCCAAGCAGGAGCCGCTCACGGTTTTCCATTCTGCGCTTGAGAACATTGCCCCGCACGTTGAAGTTCGCTCGCGTCGTGTCGGTGGCGCGACCTATCAGGTCCCCGTCGATGTTCGTCCGGAGCGCCGTCAGGCTCTTGCTATTCGCTGGCTGATCGCTGCTGCCCGCAAGCGCAATGAAACGACTATGGTTGACCGCCTTTCCGGCGAATTGCTCGATGCGTCCAACAACCGCGGCTCCGCCGTCAAGAAGCGCGAAGACACGCACAAGATGGCTGACGCCAACCGCGCGTTCTCGCACTATCGCTGGTAATTCCGAACGGTATCGAAAGGCAGTCCACAATGGCTCGCGAATATAAGATCGAAGACTACCGCAATTTCGGTATCATGGCGCATATCGATGCCGGCAAGACCACGACCACCGAGCGTATTCTTTATTACACCGGCAAGTCGCACAAGATCGGCGAAGTCCACGACGGCGCAGCCACCATGGACTGGATGGAGCAGGAGCAGGAGCGTGGCATCACGATCACCTCTGCTGCCACCACGACCTACTGGAAGGGCCGTGACGGCAAAATGCGCCGCTTCAACATCATCGACACTCCCGGCCACGTCGACTTCACCATTGAAGTCGAGCGTTCGCTGCGCGTTCTCGACGGCGCCATCGCGCTGCTCGACGCCAACGCCGGTGTTGAGCCGCAGACGGAAACCGTCTGGCGTCAGGCCGAGAAGTACAATGTCCCGCGGATGATCTTCTGCAACAAGATGGACAAGACCGGTGCGGACTTCTACCGCTCCGTCGAGATGATCAAGACCCGTCTCGGTGCAACGGCTGTCGTCATGCAGCTGCCGATCGGTGCGGAGACCGAATTCAAGGGCGTCATCGACCTGGTCGAGATGAACGCACTCATCTGGCGCGACGAGTCGCTCGGTGCCCAGTGGGATGTCGTCGAGATCCCCGAGGACATGAAGGCCAAGGCTGAAGAATATCGCGAAAAGCTGATCGAGACGGTCGTCGACATCGACGAAGCCGCCACCGAAGCTTACCTCGAAGGTATTCTGCCCGACAACGATCAGATCCGTGCGCTGGTTCGCCGCGGCACAATCGACGTCAAGTTCCACCCGATGTTCTGCGGCACCGCCTTCAAGAACAAGGGCGTGCAGCCGCTGCTCGACGCCGTCGTCGACTACCTGCCGTCACCGATGGACATCCCGGCGATCAAGGGCATCGATTTCAAGACGGAAGCCGAAATCGAGCGTCATGCCGATGACAGCGAGCCGCTTTCCATGCTCGCATTCAAGATCATGAACGACCCCTTCGTCGGTTCGCTGACCTTCGCCCGCATCTACTCGGGCAAGCTTGAAAAGGGTGCGTCGGTCATCAACACGGTTAAGGACAAGCGCGAGCGCGTCGGCCGTATGCTGCAGATGCACTCCAACTCGCGTGAAGACATCGAAGAAGCCTTCGCAGGCGACATCGTCGCTCTCGCCGGCCTCAAGGAAACTACGACGGGCGACACGCTCTGCGATCCGCTGAAGCCGGTTATCCTCGAGCGCATGGAGTTTCCGGAGCCGGTCATTCAGATCGCCATCGAGCCGAAGACCAAGGGCGACCAGGAAAAGATGGGCCTCGCGCTCAACCGCCTGGCTGCTGAAGATCCGTCCTTCCGCGTCAAGACCGACCAGGAATCCGGCCAGACCATCATCGCCGGCATGGGCGAACTGCATCTCGACATCATCGTCGACCGCATGCGTCGTGAGTTCAAGGTAGAAGCAACCGTCGGCGCGCCGCAGGTTGCCTACCGCGAAACCATCACCCGGACGCATGAAGAAGACTACACGCACAAGAAGCAGTCCGGCGGTACCGGCCAATTCGCGCGCGTCAAGATCGTCTTCGAACCGAACCCGGAAGGCGACGAATTCAAGTTCGAATCGAAGATCGTCGGTGGTTCCGTTCCGAAGGAATACATCCCCGGCGTCCAGAAGGGCATCGAAAGCGTTCTGTCTTCGGGCCCGCTGGCTGGCTTCCCGATGCTCGGCGTCAAGGCAACCCTCATCGACGGCGCCTTCCACGACGTCGACTCCTCGGTTCTCGCCTTCGAAATCGCATCGCGTGCCTGCTTCCGTGAAGCAGCCAAGAAGGCCGGCGCTCAGCTGCTCGAGCCGATGATGAAGGTCGAAGTCGTCACCCCGGAAGATTACGTCGGCGACGTTATCGGCGACCTGAACTCCCGTCGCGGTCAGATCCAGGGCCAGGAAAGCCGTGGTATCGCCGTCGTCATCAACGCGAACGTCCCGCTCGCGAACATGTTCAAGTACGTCGACAACCTGCGCTCCATGTCCCAGGGCCGCGCCCAGTACACGATGACCTTCGATCACTATTCGCCGGTCCCGTCGAACGTCGCAACTGAAATCCAGGCAAAGTATTCCGGTCAGAAGTAACCGGAATACCAATTGACCGATAACAAGAATTAGATCCCTTCGGGGACTAGCAAAACGGAGACCCGAAAATGGGAAAGAGTAAGTTTGAGCGCAACAAGCCGCACGTCAACATTGGCACGATTGGCCACGTTGACCACGGCAAGACGTCTCTGACGGCAGCGATCACGAAGTACTTCGGTGAGTACAAGGCGTACGATCAGATCGACGCGGCTCCGGAAGAAAAGGCGCGTGGCATCACGATTTCGACGGCCCACGTTGAATACGAGACGCCGGCCCGCCACTACGCCCACGTCGACTGCCCCGGCCACGCCGACTACGTCAAGAACATGATCACCGGTGCTGCGCAGATGGACGGCGCGATCCTGGTGTGCTCGGCCGCTGACGGCCCGATGCCGCAGACGCGCGAACACATCCTGCTCGCCCGCCAGGTTGGCGTTCCGGCAATCGTGGTGTTCCTGAACAAGGTTGACCAGGTTGACGACGCCGAGCTTCTCGAACTGGTCGAGCTCGAAGTGCGCGAACTGCTGTCGTCCTACGACTTCCCGGGCGACGATATCCCGATCGTCAAGGGTTCGGCGCTTGCTGCTCTCGAAGATTCGGACAAGAAGATCGGCGAAGATTCGATCCGCGAACTGATGGCCGCTGTCGACGCCTACATCCCGACGCCTGAGCGTCCGATCAACCTGCCGTTCTTGCTGCCGATCGAAGACGTGTTCTCGATCTCTGGCCGCGGCACGGTTGTGACCGGCCGCGTCGAGCGTGGCATCGTCAAGGTTGGCGAAGAAGTCGAGATCGTCGGCATCCGCCCGACGACGAAGACGACGGTGACCGGCGTTGAAATGTTCCGCAAGCTGCTCGATCAGGGCCAAGCTGGCGACAACATCGGCGCGCTGATCCGCGGCGTTACCCGTGATGGCGTCGAGCGTGGCCAGATCCTGTGCAAGCCGGGTTCGGTCAAGCCGCACAAGAAGTTCATGGCTGAAGCCTACATCCTGACGAAGGAAGAGGGTGGCCGTCATACGCCGTTCTTCACCAACTACCGTCCGCAGTTCTACTTCCGCACGACCGACGTGACGGGCATTGTGACGCTGCCGGAAGGTACGGAGATGGTGATGCCGGGCGACAACGTCACGGTATCGGTCGAGCTGATCGTTCCGATCGCGATGGAAGAAAAGCTGCGCTTCGC
>NZ_JAAXQT010000003.1:669048-705908 GCF_019778565.1 Rhizobium laguerreae
GCACGACCGACGTGACGGGCATTGTGACGCTGCCGGAAGGTACGGAGATGGTGATGCCGGGCGACAACGTCACGGTATCGGTCGAGCTGATCGTTCCGATCGCGATGGAAGAAAAGCTGCGCTTCGCCATCCGCGAAGGCGGCCGCACCGTCGGCGCCGGTATCGTCGCGTCGATCGTCGAGTAATTAGCGGCTGGGCCACCTGGCCCAAGGAAAGGATAGGGACGCCGATCTCGGTGTCCCTCTCGATCTTTGAAACCGGTGGCCCGCTAACGTAACTGAAGGTAAGTCGTGTCCCTAAGCGGTGACACGCGGATAACAGACACAAGGATAAAGTCGAATGAACGGCCAGAATATCCGCATCCGCCTGAAGGCGTTCGATCACCGGATTCTCGACGCCTCAACGCGTGAGATCGTATCGACGGCTAAGCGCACCGGTGCAAGCGTCCGGGGCCCCGTTCCGCTTCCGACCCGCATCGAGAAGTTTACGGTTAACCGGTCCCCGCACATCGACAAGAAGAGCCGCGAACAGTTCGAGATGCGCACCCATAAGCGCCTTCTCGATATCGTTGACCCGACCCCGCAGACGGTAGACGCGCTGATGAAGCTCGATCTCGCCGCCGGTGTCGATGTTGAGATCAAGCTCTGAGACCTCGGGTCTTCGGGCTGAGTGAGAAGGATTGAACCGATGCGTTCAGGTGTGATTGCACAGAAGGTGGGAATGACCCGCGTCTATAACGACGCCGGCGAGCATGTCCCGGTAACGGTACTGCGTATGGAAGGCTGCCAGGTCGTAGCCACGCGCACTGTCGAAAAGAATGGCTATACCGCAGTTCAGCTCGGTGCCGGCCAGGCGAAGGTGAAGAACACGTCGAAGGCGATGCGCGGCAACTTTGCCATTGCCAACGTCGAGCCGAAGGCCAAGCTGACGGAATTCCGCGTGTCGGAAGATCAACTGCTCGAAGTCGGCACTGAGATCAAGGCAGGTCACTTTGCAGCCGGTCAGCTCGTCGACGTGACGGGCACGACGATCGGTAAGGGTTTTGCCGGCGCCATGAAGCGCCACGGTTTCGGCGGTCTGCGTGCTACGCACGGTGTGTCGGTGTCGCACCGTTCGCACGGTTCGACCGGCTCGCGCCAGGATCCGGGCAAGGTTTTCAAAAACAAGAAGATGGCTGGTCACATGGGCCAGACGCGCGTCACGACGCAGAACCTGGAAGTAGTTTCGACCGACGAAGATCGTGGTCTGATCCTGATCAAGGGTGCTGTTCCTGGTTCCAAGGGTGCTTGGATCATCGTGCGCGACGCCGTCAAGTCGGCCGCGAAGTAAGGGAGCCAGATCAATGGAATTCAACGTCAAGACCCTCGAGGGAAAAGACGCCGGGAAGGTTTCCCTTTCGGACGCGATTTTCGGCCTCGAGCCCCGCGAAGACATTCTCGCCCGCGTCATCCGCTGGCAGCTTGCCAAGAAGCAGCAGGGCACGCACAAGGCTAAGGGCCGCGCGGAAGTTTCGCGCACCGGCGCCAAGATGTACAAGCAGAAGGGTACGGGCCGCGCCCGTCACCATTCGGCTCGCGCTCCGCAGTTCCGCGGCGGCGGCAAGGCTCACGGCCCGGTCGTCCGCAGCCACGAGCACGATCTTCCGAAGAAGGTTCGCGCACTCGGCCTTCGCCACGCCCTTTCGGCCAAGATCAAGGCCGATGACGTCATCGTCATCGACAACCTGGTTGCCGCTGAAGCCAAGACCAAGTCGCTCGCGTCCGTTTTCGAGACGCTCGGCCTGACCAACGCCCTCTTCATCGGCGGCGCAGAGCTTGATGGCAACTTCAAGCTCGCAGCTCAGAACATCCCGAACATCGATGTTCTGCCGATCCAGGGCATCAACGTTTATGACATCGTGCGCCGCGGCAAGCTCGTGCTTTCCAAGGCTGCGGTTGAAGCGCTAGAGGAGCGATTCAAGTGACCGATCTTCGCCACTACGATGTGATCGTCTCTCCGGCGATCACCGAAAAGTCCACGCTGGTATCCGAAAACAACCAGGTTGTTTTCAATGTCGCCAAGCAGGCGACGAAGCCGGAAATCAAGGCTGCGGTCGAGGCGCTGTTCGGCGTCAAGGTCACGGCTGTCAACACTCTGCTGCGCAAGGGCAAGACCAAGCGGTTCCGCGGTTTCGTCGGCAAGCAGAAGGACGTGAAGAAGGCTGTTGTGACGCTGGCTGAAGGCCAGACGATCGACGTCTCCACCGGTCTCTGAGGTATAAGAAAATGGCATTGAAAACTTTCAATCCGATCACCCCGAGCCAGCGCCAGCTGGTCATCGTCGACCGCTCCGCCCTCTACAAGGGCAAGCCGGTCAAGGCGCTGACGGAAGGTCTGACCAAGAGTGGCGGTCGTAACAACCTCGGCCGCATCACCGCCCGCTTCATCGGCGGCGGTCACAAGCGCACCTATCGTCTAGTCGACTTCAAGCGTCGCAAGTTCGATGTCGAGGGCACGGTTGAGCGTATCGAATACGATCCGAACCGTACGGCTTTCATCGCGCTGGTGAACTATGCTGACGGCGAGAAGGCTTATATCCTCGCTCCTCAGCGCCTCGCTGCCGGTGACAAGGTCATCGCTTCCGAGAAGGCTGTCGACGTCAAGCCCGGCAACACCATGCCGCTGCAGTTCATTCCGGTCGGCTCCATCATCCACAACGTGGAAATGAAGCCGGGCAAGGGTGGTCAGATCGCTCGCTCCGCCGGTGGTTACGCACAGCTCGTCGGTCGCGACCAGGGCATGGCGATCCTTCGCCTGAACTCCGGTGAACAGCGTCTCGTCCATGGCTCCTGCCTTGCTTCGATCGGCGCCGTCTCCAACCCTGATCACGCCAACATCAACGACGGCAAGGCCGGTCGTACCGTTTGGCGCGGCAAGCGTCCGCATAACCGCGGTGTCGTCATGAACCCGGTCGACCATCCGCACGGCGGTGGTGAAGGCCGCACCTCCGGTGGTCGCCATCCGGTGACACCGTGGGGCAAGCCGACCAAGGGCAAGCGCACCCGGTCGAACAAGTCGACCGACAAGATGATCATGCGCTCGCGTCATCAGCGTAAGAAGTAAGAGAGGAAGTCTCCAATGGCTCGTTCAGTATGGAAAGGTCCGTTCGTTGACGGCTATCTTCTCAAGAAGGCTGAGAAGGTTCGTGAAGGCGGTCGTAGTGAAGTGATCAAGATCTGGAGCCGTCGCTCCACGATCCTGCCGCAGTTCGTCGGTCTCACCTTCGGCGTCTACAACGGCAGCAAGCATATCCCGGTCAGTGTCAATGAAGACATGGTCGGTCACAAATTCGGTGAATTCTCTCCGACCCGCACCTACTACGGTCACGGCGCGGACAAGAAGGCGAAGAGGAAGTAACAATGGGCAAGGCAAAAGCCGAACGCCGGCTGAAGGACAACGAGGCGCAAGCAGTCGCCCGCACGCTCCGCGTCAGCCCCCAGAAGCTCAACCTGGTTGCTGCGGCTATCCGCGGCAAGAAGGTCGAGCGCGCACTCGCTGAGCTGGAGTTCTCCCGCAAGCGCATCGCAGGCGCCGTCAAGAAGACGCTCGAATCTGCGATCGCCAACGCCGAGAACAACCACGATCTCGACGTCGACTCGCTGGTTGTCGCCGAGGCCTATGTCGGCAAGTCGATCGTCATGAAGCGTTTCCACGCTCGTGGCCGCGGTCGCGCGTCGCGCATCGAAAAGCCCTTCGCGCACCTGACGATCGTCGTTCGTGAAGTGCAGGCAGCAGAGGAGGCCGCATAATGGGTCAGAAAATCAATCCAATCGGTTTCCGTCTCGGAATCAACCGTACCTGGGATAGCCGCTGGTTTGCGGACAATGCCGAGTACGGTCAGCTGCTGCACGAAGACCTGAAGATGCGCAAGTTCGTCATGAGCGAACTGAAGCAGGCCGGGATCTCCAAGGTGGTCATCGAGCGTCCGCACAAGAAGTGCCGCGTCACGATCCACTCGGCACGTCCAGGCCTGATCATCGGCCGCAAGGGCGCTGACATCGACAAGCTCCGCAAGAAGCTGTCGGAGATGACCAATTCGGAAACGCACCTCAACATCGTCGAAGTGCGCAAGCCCGAAGTCGATGCGACGCTGGTCGCTCAGTCGATCGCACAGCAGCTCGAGCGTCGCGTGGCTTTCCGTCGCGCCATGAAGCGTGCCGTTCAGTCCGCGATGCGTCTTGGCGCCGAAGGCATCAAGATCACCTGCGCTGGCCGTCTCGGCGGCGCTGAAATCGCCCGTACGGAATGGTACCGCGAAGGTCGTGTGCCGTTGCACACGCTGCGCGCCGACATCGACTACGGCACGGCTGAAGCAGAAACCGCGTTCGGCATCTGCGGCATCAAGGTCTGGATCTTCAAGGGCGAAATCCTTGAGCATGATCCGATGGCTTCCGAGCGCCGCGCGATGGAAGGTGACGCCCAGGGTCCGGCGAGCCGTGATCGTGACCGCGACAGAGACCGTCGCCGCGACAACGCTTGATAGCGCGCGTGGCAGAGAAGTTCGGAGAATAAGAAAATGTTGCAGCCAAAGCGTACCAAGTACCGCAAGCAGTTCAAGGGCCGCATCAAGGGCGTCGCCAAGGGCGGTTCTGACCTGGCATTCGGCGAATTCGGCCTGAAGGCACAGGAACCCAACCGCGTCAACGCGCGCGAGATCGAAGCGGCCCGCCGCGCGATCACGCGTTATATGAAGCGCGCCGGCCGTGTATGGATCCGCGTGTTCCCGGACGTTCCGGTAACCAAAAAGCCGACCGAAGTCCGTATGGGTAAGGGTAAGGGCTCCGTTGAATATTGGGCATGCAAGGTCAAGCCTGGCCGTATGATGTTCGAGATCGACGGTGTCAGCGAAGAAATCGCCCGTGAGGCGCTTCGCCTCGGCTCTGCCAAGCTCTCGGTCAAGACGCGCTTCGTTCAGCGCATTGCAGAGTAAGGGATTGAGCTCATGAAAGCCTCAGACGTTCGCGGGTTCACCGCCGACCAACTCAAGGACGAGCTTGCCAAGCTGAAGAAGGAGCAGTTCAACCTGCGCTTCCAGAAGGCGACCGGCCAGCTCGAAAAGTCCTCGCGCATCAACGAAGTCCGCAAGGACATCGCCCGCGTGAAAACCATTGCCCGCCAGAAGGCGGCAGAAGTTAAGGCCTAAAGGAAGAAAAATATGCCGAAGCGCATCCTGCAGGGCGTCGTCGTTGGCGACAAGAACGAGAAGACGGTAGTGGTTCGTGTCGAGCGTCGTTTCGCTCACCCGCTGCTCCAGAAGACCGTTCGTCGTTCCAAGAAGTACAAGGCCCACGACGAGAACAATCAGTACAAGATTGGCGATACCGTATCCATCGAGGAATGCGCGCCGATCTCCAAGGACAAGCGCTGGACGGTGATTTCCGCCCAGGGCAAGTAACAGAATTTTGCGCGAGGCCTTGCGTCTCGCCGAAATATCTGTATGAAGCAGCGTCAGAACGCTCGAATGCCGGGCGTTCTTTTGCTTTGAGCGCACGGAAGGTCCCGTTCGGGAAACCACCCTGGCACGATCGATCCCGCGCTATTCAGCTATTGCCGCGTCTGTGCTGCCGTCATGGCAGCTCGGCCGGCGAAAATTTTCATAAGCCGGAGTAGGGGGCTAGCCCAACCATTCCGGTAAACCAAGAAGGCGACCTGATATGATTCAGATGCAAACAAACCTCGACGTCGCGGATAATTCCGGCGCACGTCGTGTCATGTGCATCAAGGTGCTGGGCGGCTCGAAGCGCAAGTATGCCTCGATCGGCGACGTCATCGTCGTTTCGATCAAGGAAGCGATCCCGCGCGGCCGCGTGAAGAAGGGTGACGTGATGAAGGCGGTTGTCGTTCGCACCGCCAAGGACATCCGTCGTGCGGATGGCTCCGTCATCCGCTTCGACACCAACGCAGCAGTCCTCATCGACAACAAGAAAGAGCCGATCGGCACCCGTATCTTCGGACCGGTTCCGCGCGAACTTCGCGCCAAGAACCACATGAAGATCATCTCGCTGGCTCCCGAAGTACTGTAAGGAGCGAAGCGATGCAGAAGATTCGTAAGGGCGACAAGGTCGTCATGCTCGCTGGCAAGGACAAGGGCCGTACCGGCGAAGTTGTCCAGGTCATGCCGAAGGAAGATCGTGCCGTTGTTCGTGGCGTCAACGTCGTCAAGCGCCACCAGCGCCAGACGCAGACCCAGGAAGCCGGCATCATCAACAAAGAAGCCCCGGTTCACCTCTCCAACGTTGCAATCATCGACAAGGACGGCAAGCCGACCCGCGTCGGTTTCAAGGTTGTTGACGGCAAGAAGGTCCGTGTGGCCAAGCGTTCTGGAGAAGTGATCGATGGCTGAGGCAAAATATGAGCCGCGGCTCAAGAAGGAATATGTCGAGCGCATCCGCAAGGCGATGCAGGAGCAGTTCTCCTACGCCAACGAGATGATGATTCCGAAGCTCGACAAGATCGTGATCAACATGGGTGTCGGCGAAGCGACCGCTGACTCGAAGAAGCCGACGGTAGCTGCCGCCGACCTCGCAGCGATTGCCGGCCAGAAGCCGGTCATCACCCGCGCACGTAACTCTATCGCAGGCTTCAAGCTCCGCGAACAGATGCCGATCGGCGCGAAGGTCACCCTGCGCGGCGCCCGCATGTACGAGTTCATGGACCGTCTCGTGAACATCGCGCTCCCGCGCGTTCGCGACTTCCGCGGCCTGAACCCGAAAAGCTTTGACGGCCGTGGCAACTTCGCCATGGGCATCAAGGAGCACATTGTGTTCCCTGAGATCAACTACGACAAGGTTGATCAGATGTGGGGCATGGACATCATCGTTTGCACGACGGCGACGACCGACGACGAAGCACGAGCTCTTCTGAAAGAGTTCAGCTTCCCGTTCCGTCAATAACCGTAACGACGAGCGTAGAAAAGGAACCTGACATGGCGAAGACAAGCGCAGTTGAAAAGAACAAGCGCCGCCGTACTACGGTCGCTAACCAGGCCGCTAAGCGGGCTGGGTTGAAGGCGATCATCATGAACCAGGCTCTTCCGATCGAAGAGCGGTTCAAGGCCTCGATCAAGCTGGCATCCCTGCCGCGTGATGGATCGAAGACCCGTATTCGCAACCGTTGCGAAGTTTCGGGGCGTCCGCGCGCATATTACCGCAAACTGCGCATGTCGCGTATTGCGCTGCGTGAACTCGGCAATCTCGGCAAGGTGCCGGGTATCGTCAAGTCGAGCTGGTAAGGAGCAGGTTACATGACAATGACTGATCCGTTGGGCGATATGCTCACTCGCATCCGTAACGGCGCTTCCCGCCGCAAGTCGTCGGTTTCGACGCCTGCTTCGAAGCTCCGTGCACGTGTTCTCGATGTTCTGCAGTCCGAAGGCTACATCCGTGGCTATTCCGTTGTCGATTTCGGCAATGGCAAGTCGGAACTCAGCATCGAGCTGAAATATTATGAAGGCGCATCGGTGATCCGTGAGATCGGCCGCGTGTCCAAGCCGGGCCGCCGGGTTTATGTCTCGGTCAAGTCCATTCCGCAGGTCGCGAACGGTCTCGGCATCACCATCCTTTCGACTCCGAAGGGTGTGATGGCCGATCACCAGGCTCGCGAACAGAACGTTGGTGGCGAGGTTCTTTGCTCGGTCTTCTAAGATCGGGCAGGGATCTCCATAGCGAACAGACAGGATTGAAACATGTCTCGTATCGGTAAGAAGCCCGTTCAGGTGCCTGCTGGGATCACGGCTACGGTCGATGGCCAGAAGGTGACTGCAAAGGGCCCGAAGGGCGAGCTGTTTTTCGTTGCTAACGACGAAATCAGCCTCAAGCTTGAAAATAACGCCGTCGTCGTGACGCCGGTGAACCAGACCAAGGATGCGCGCGCAAAGTGGGGCATGTCCCGCACGATGATCGAAGGCATCTTCAAGGGCGTCAAGGACGGTTTCGAGCGCAAGCTTGAAATCAACGGCGTCGGTTACCGCGCCGCCATGCAGGGCAAGAACCTGCAGCTGGCCCTCGGTTTCAGCCACGACGTGATCTACGAGCCGCCGGTCGGTATCTCGATCGTTGTTCCGAAGCCGACGGAAATCGTCGTCAGCGGCATCAACAAGCAGCAGGTCGGTCAGGTTGCCGCCGAAATCCGCGAATATCGCGGTCCCGAGCCGTACAAGGGCAAGGGCGTCAAGTACGCTGACGAGCGGATCGTCCGCAAAGAAGGCAAGAAGAAGTAAGGATCACGCGAAATGGCTAGCAGGAAAGAAGCACTTGCACGTCGTGCCAACCGCGTGCGCCGTCATCTCAAGTCGGTGGCCAATGGCCGTCCACGCCTGTCGGTTCATCGCTCCTCGAAGAACATCTACGCCCAGGTCATCGATGACGTGGCCGGCAAGACGCTTGCGTCTGCCTCCACCCTCGAGAAGGATCTGCGCGGTTCTCTGAAGACCGGTGCCGATACCGCCGCCGCTACCGTTGTGGGCAAGCTCCTCGCAGAGCGCGCCTCCAAGGCCGGTGTTACGGAAGTCGTGTTCGACCGTGGCGCCTTCATCTATCACGGCCGCATCAAGGCTCTCGCCGAAGCGGCCCGCGAAGGCGGTCTCACCTTCTGATCAGTTTCCGGCCGGACGCCTCAAGCGCCGGCCGGATTTTCGCCGGACCGCAGGCACTCTCCGAAAGGGGAGGCTGATGCGGTCCACATTTGTTTGCCGATTGCACCCGGAAAAGAAAAAGGAAGAGGACAATGGCACAGGAAAGAAGGCCGCAGCGGGACGACCGCCAGAGCCGTGAAGAGCGCGATAGCGAATTCGTCGACAAGCTTGTCGCGATCAACCGCGTCGCCAAGGTCGTCAAGGGCGGCCGTCGGTTCGGTTTCGCAGCACTCGTCGTCGTCGGCGACCAGAAGGGCCGCGTCGGCTTCGGCCATGGCAAGGCGCGTGAAGTGCCGGAAGCCATCCGCAAGGCAACCGAAGCCGCCAAGCGCGAACTGATCTTCGTACCGCTGCGTGACGGCCGTACGCTGCATCACGACGTTCATGGCCGCCACGGCGCCGGCAAGGTTCTGCTGCGCTCGGCCAAGGTCGGTACCGGCATCATCGCCGGCGGCCCGATGCGCGCCGTGTTCGAAACGCTCGGCATGCACGACGTCGTCGCCAAGTCGACCGGTTCGTCGAACCCCTACAACATGGTTCGCGCCACCTTCGACGCTCTGAAGCACCAGGTTCACCCGAAGGACATCGCAGCTCAGCGCGGCATCAAGTATGCAACGCTGCAGGCTCGTCGTAGCGCCTCCGGCAACGCCTCTGAAGAATAAGAGGAGTTTGACAGATGGCCAAGGCTACCAAGAAGGCTGAAGCGAAGACTGTCACGATCGAACAGATCGGCAGCCCGATTCGCCGTCCGGATGTCCAGCAGCGCACGCTGATCGGTCTCGGACTGAACAAGATGCACCGTCGCCGCACGCTGGAGGATACCCCTTCCGTTCGTGGCATGATCCGTGCTGTCCAGCATCTCGTTCGCGTCGTCGACGAGAAGTGAGACGGAGGAAACGCTCATGAAACTCAATGAAATTAAAGACAACGAAGGCTCGACCCACAGCCGCAAGCGCCTCGGCCGCGGTATCGGCTCGGGTTCTGGCAAGACTGGTGGTCGCGGCGTGAAGGGTCAGAAGTCCCGTTCGGGCGTCGCCATCAACGGCTTCGAGGGCGGCCAGATGCCGATCTATCGTCGCCTGCCGAAGCGCGGCTTCAACAACATTTTCGCTTCCGATTTTGTTGTCGTATCGCTGGCCCGTATCCAGACGGCTATCGACGCCGGCAAGCTCGATGCCAAGACGACCGTTGACGCAGCTGCCCTCAAGGCTGCTGGTGTCATCCGCCGCGTCAAGGATGGTGTTCGCGTTCTCGCCGACGGCGAGATCAAGGCCAAGATCACCATCGTCGTTGCAGGCGCCTCCAAGCCTGCCGTCGAGAAGATCGAAAAGGCCGGCGGCACCGTGACGCTGCTTTCGGCTCCGGCTGCAGCCGAATAATAATCTGATGATATATCGCCCGGGGTGCTTCACACCGGGCGATTTTGCTCCCATATGTGGGCCTCACAAAAACTTGGCTGGCGCGCCCGCGTCATGCCGGTAAGACTCGAAAACAAGGGTGAGGCATGGGGTTGCGTTGCAATCCGTCCTAAGCCCGGTTTTGAATAATTTCATACTGATTCCGGGTCCGGTCTGTCCCCCAGAGACGCCGGAATTGGTAGCGCGGAGAAATGCATGGCTTCTGCAGCGGAACAATTGGCATCCAACCTCAATTTTTCGACCTTCGCCAAAGCCGAGGATTTGAAGAAGCGCTTGTGGTTCACACTGGCAGCTCTCCTCGTCTACCGACTCGGCACGCATATTCCGCTTCCAGGCCTCAATCCTGAAGCCTATGCCCAGGCTTTCCGCGGCCAGGCAGGCGGCATTCTCGGCCTTTTCAACATGTTTTCGGGCGGCGCCGTTGAGCGCATGGCGATCTTCGCGCTCGGCATCATGCCCTATATTTCTGCCTCGATCATCGTGCAGCTGATGACTTCGGTCGTGCCGGCGCTCGAAAACCTCAAGAAGGAAGGCGAGCAGGGCCGTAAGATCATCAACCAGTATACCCGCTACGGTACCGTTATCCTCGGTGCGCTGCAGGCCTATGGCATTGCCGCCGGCCTTGAAAGCGGCCAAGGCTTGGTCGTCGACCCGGGCTGGTTCTTCCGCGTCTCCACCGTTCTGACGCTGCTTGGCGGCACGATGTTCCTGATGTGGCTCGGCGAGCAGATCACCTCGCGCGGCATCGGCAACGGCATCTCGCTGATCATCTTCGCCGGCATCGCCGCCGGCCTTCCCACTGCTCTTGCCGGCACGCTCGAACTCGGCCGCACCGGCGCGCTGTCGACCCCGCTGATCCTGCTCGTGATCATCGTCGCGATCGCCGTCATCGCCATCATCGTCTTCGTCGAGCGCGCCCAGCGCCGACTGCTGATCCAGTATCCGAAGCGCCAGGTCGGCAACCGGATGTTCCAGGGCGATACCTCCCACCTGCCGTTGAAACTCAATACATCAGGTGTCATTCCGGCAATCTTCGCATCGTCGCTGCTGCTTCTGCCGGCAACGATTGCGGGCTTTGCCAGCACCACGGCAATGCCCTCCTGGGCGACATCGATCGTCGCGGCCCTCGGTCATGGCCAGCCACTCTATATGGTGCTCTATGCGGCGCTGATCGCCTTCTTCGCCTTCTTCTATACGGCCATCGTTTTCAATCCGAAGGATACGGCTGATAATCTGAAGAAGCATGGCGGCTTCATTCCCGGCATCCGTCCGGGCGACCGCACCGCCGAATATATAGACTACGTGCTGACCCGAATCACGGTGATCGGCGCGCTCTATCTCGTCTTCGTCTGCATCCTTCCGGAGATATTGGTGTCGCAAACCGGCATTCCATTAGCCCTTGGTGGGACTTCGCTTTTGATCGTGGTTAGCGTAACTCTTGATACGGTTGCACAGATCCAGGGTCACCTGATCGCGCAGCAATACGAAGGCCTGATCAAGAAATCGAAGTTGCGTGGAGGAAAGAGGGGGCGATGAGACTTATCCTTTTGGGGCCGCCGGGCGCGGGTAAGGGAACCCAGGCCCAGCGGATCGTGGAAAAGCACGGCATTCCGCAGCTTTCCACGGGGGACATGCTGCGTGCAGCGGTTAACGCCGGCACCGATGTCGGCAAGCGCGCGAAGGCGGTCATGGACGCCGGCAAGCTCGTCTCGGATGAGATCGTCATTGCCATCGTTTCCGAGCGTATCGATCAACCCGATTGCGCCAACGGCTTCATCCTCGACGGCTTCCCCAGGACGCTCGTCCAGGCGGACGCCACCGAGGCGATGCTGAAGGCAAAGGGTCTCGGCCTCTCCGTTGTCATTGAATTCCGTGTCGATGATGACGAGTTGATCCGACGTGTCGCCGGTCGCTACTCCTGTGCACAGTGTGGCAGCGTCTATCACGATACCGATAAGGTTCCGGCTGCCGAGGGCGTGTGCGACAAGTGCGGTTCCACGCACTTCAAGCGCCGGCCCGATGACACCCCGGAGACCATGACGGCTCGGCTGCAAGTCTACTACAAGGAGACCTCACCGCTGATCGGCTATTACCATGCCAAGGGCAAGCTCAAGTCCGTGGACGGCATGGCAGAAATCGATCAGGTGACGGCTGAGGTCGAAAGCATTCTTTCGAAGCTTTAAGGCTTTGAAAATAAACTTGGCGGAACGGTTGCTTTTCAGCAGTGATTCCGCTAAACACCGCGCCAACTCGCGACATTCCATGCGATCGGCGCGGATTTCCCAGGGAAGTCCGGGTGCGGTCGTTTTGACATGTTACGGACGTAAATCTGAACGGGCGGTTCTCAAGAGCCGCATAACGAAGCCCACTTGCCGGATGGCAACTGGAATGCAAGGAGAACAGGCGTGGCACGTATCGCTGGCGTCAACATCCCGACTGCGAAGCGCGTTGTTATCGCGCTGACCTACATTCACGGGATCGGTCCGAAATTCGCACAGGAAATCGTCGCAAAGGTCGGTATCCCGGCCGAACGTCGTGTGCATCAGCTGACGGACGCAGAAGTCCTTCAGATCCGCGAAGCCATCGACCGTGACTATCAGGTCGAAGGCGATCTTCGTCGCGATACCGCGATGAACATCAAGCGCCTGATGGACCTCGGCTGCTACCGCGGCCTGCGTCATCGCCGCGGCCTTCCGGTCCGCGGTCAGCGCACGCATACCAATGCCCGCACCCGCAAGGGCCCGGCAAAGGCAATCGCTGGCAAGAAGAAGTAATTTCCGGGAAACCGGGGTGGGGAGGCTGGCGGTCTGCGCCGGCCTCTTTTGAGTTTGGAGCGGGACCATATAGGCGCCGTTCCGGTGTAGCCGCTGGCATTACGGCGGTGAAGAGATCAACGAAAGGAATACCATGGCTAAGGAAGCCGTCCGCGTTCGCCGTCGCGAGCGCAAGAACATCTCGTCGGGTGTCGCTCACGTCAACTCGACCTTCAACAACACGATGATCACCATCACCGATGCGCAGGGCAATGCGATCGCTTGGTCGTCGGCTGGCGCCAAGGGCTTCAAGGGCTCGCGCAAGTCGACCCCGTTCGCTGCCCAGATCGCTGCCGAAGACTGCGCCAAGAAGGCCCAGGAGCACGGCATGAAGTCGCTGGAAGTCGAAGTCTGCGGTCCGGGTTCGGGTCGTGAATCGGCTCTGCGCGCGCTTCAGGCTGCAGGTTTCATGATCACGTCCATCCGCGACGTGACCCCGATCCCGCACAATGGCTGCCGTCCGCGCAAGAAGCGCCGCGTCTGATCATCGCTCTCGTCACCGGTGAGCGCCTGTGCGCTCCCGGTGGTTTTCAAGCTCGGTTGCCACGATTGGATGGTGGCAACGAACGGAAGGCAAACTCATGATTCAGAAGAACTGGCAGGAACTGATCAAGCCGAACAAGGTGGAGTTCTCCTCGAGCTCGCGCACCAGGGCGACGCTTGTTGCCGAACCGCTGGAGCGCGGCTTCGGCCTCACCCTCGGCAACGCGCTTCGCCGCGTTCTGCTCTCCTCGCTGCGCGGTGCTGCCGTCACGGCGGTGCAGATCGATGGCGTGCTGCATGAATTCTCCTCGATTCCGGGCGTCCGCGAAGACGTCACGGACATCGTGCTCAACATCAAGGAAATCGCCATCAAGATGGATGGCGATGATGCAAAACGCATGGTCGTGCGTAAGCAGGGCCCGGGTGTTGTCACGGCTGGCGACATTCAGACGGTCGGCGATATCGAAATCCTCAACCCCGAGCATGTCATCTGCACGCTCGACGAGGGCGCCGAGATCCGCATGGAGTTCACCGTCAATAACGGCAAGGGTTACGTTCCGGCCGAACGCAATCGTGCGGAAGATGCTCCGATCGGTCTCATCCCGGTCGACAGCCTCTATTCGCCGGTCAAGAAGGTGTCCTACAAGGTTGAAAATACCCGCGAAGGACAGGTTCTCGACTACGACAAGCTGAACATGACCATCGAAACCGATGGCTCGATCACCGGCGAAGACGCCGTCGCTTTTGCGGCGCGCATCCTCCAGGATCAGCTTGGCGTCTTCGTCAACTTCGACGAGCCGCAGAAGGAAACCGAAGAGGAAGCAGTCACCGAACTCGCTTTCAACCCGGCTCTCCTGAAGAAGGTGGACGAACTCGAACTGTCGGTCCGTTCGGCAAACTGCCTGAAGAACGACAACATCGTCTACATCGGCGACCTCATTCAGAAGACCGAAGCAGAAATGCTCCGCACGCCGAATTTTGGTCGCAAGTCGCTGAACGAAATCAAGGAAGTTCTCGCTTCCATGGGCCTGCACCTCGGCATGGAAGTGCCGGCATGGCCGCCCGAGAACATCGAAGATCTCGCCAAGCGTTACGAAGACCAGTACTGAGCGGCGTGAGGAAAAGTGTAAAGCGGTTTTCCGCTCGCACGCCGATCGCAAGAACATAACAAAAGGCAGGCTCTTTCGGCTGCCTTTCCCCGTCAAACAGCAGGCCGATCGCCTGCATGTGCCAGGAAACGGCAGGCCCACTTAGCGTAAGGGCACCTGCATTAAAGGAGAATAGCAATGCGCCATGGTAAAGCCGGCCGCAAGCTGAATAGAACTGCAAGCCACCGCAAGGCGATGTTCGCCAACATGGCGGCTTCGCTGATTACCCACGAGCAGATCGTCACGACCCTGCCGAAGGCCAAGGAAATCCGCCCGATCGTCGAGAAGCTCGTCACGCTCGGCAAGCGCGGCGACCTGCACGCTCGCCGTCAGGCGATCTCGCAGATCCGCGATGCTGCCGTCGTTTCGAAGCTGTTCGACACGATCGCAACGCGCTACGCCACCCGCAACGGCGGCTACCTGCGCATCATGAAGGCCGGCTTCCGCCAGGGCGACAATGCCGCCATGGCCGTGATCGAATTCGTTGACCGCGATGCCTATGCCAAGGGTGCTGCCGACAAGGCCCGCGTCGCTGCTGAAGAGCAGGCCGTCGCCGCTTAAATCTTCCGCTCCGGCGGAAACAAAACAGCCGGGCTCACAAAGCCCGGCTGTTTTTGTTTCTGATATGGTGACGGGACCGGCTCCATTGCGCAAAATCATTCAGGCTCGCTCTCCGCAGTTCCTTCGTCTCGCCGCCCTGTTTCTTGTCATCGTTCTCGGGCTGGCGCTCCGCAGGTTTGGCTATGCGGCCGATCTGCCTTTCATCGTCGTCATGTGGTGGCACTCTGGGGAGCGATGGTTTATCTGCTCGTGGCGCTCATTGCCGCAAGGTCACGGCTCGACGCGTTTCGGCTGACCACGGCAGGCGCCCTGCTGCTTGGCCGGATCTTTTCGCTTTGGAACCTGCCGGCTTATGCAATCGGCATGGCCGCGGCCTGCGCCTTTGATCCGGCACGCCGGACTGCGGTAAGCCTGCCGTCTCACGATGCCGACGCCACTGCGCGATTGCGGGTCCGCCCTTTGCCCTTCTGCTTGTTGCGTGCGATCGGCCGGTAGGAGCGATAGAGGATGAGCGCGATGATCAGCCCAACATAGATGTATTGCTCCAGGTCGAGGATCTTGGTCGAGAGCGCGAAGTGCAGCGCCCCGCAGGCGGCGATGATGTAGACGAGGCGATGCAGCCAGATCCAGTTCTTGCCGAGCCGGCGGATCGAGAAATTGTTGGATGTCAGCGCCAGCGGAATGAGCATCGCAAGTCCGGCCATGCCGAACATGATGAAGGGGCGCTTCAGCACGTCGTTGATGACGGCGGCAATATCCATCGCCTGGTCGAGCACCATGTAGACGGTGAAATGCATCAGCGCGTAATAGAAGGTCAGCAGGCCAAGCGCGCGGCGGTAACGCAGATAGTTCCAGCCGAAAAGGTCGCGGGCAGGGGAAACGGCAAGCGTTGCGATCAGGAAACGGATCGTCCAGATGCCGAGGAAGAGCTCGAAAGTCTTGACAGGGTCGGCGCCGAGCTGATCGGTCGCGCCGAGATAGAAAGTCCAGGCCGCAGGCACGAGCCCGACGACATAAAGCAGCCAGACGGAGGCGGGCTGCCAGCGCTTCGGGAGGGCGAGCGACAGTTCCGCCATCAGAAATTCGCCTTCAGGTCCATGCCGGCATAAAGGCTTGCGACTTCGTCGGCATAGCCGTTGAAGGGCAGGGTGGGATGGCGGCTCGCGCCGAAGAAGCCGCTCTCGCCGATGCGCCGTTCGCTGGCCTGGCTCCAGCGCGGGTGGTCGACCTCAGGGTTGACATTGGCGTAGAAGCCATACTCCTGCGGATTGGTGACCTGCCATGTATTCTTCGGCTGCTGGTCGGTGAGCGTGATCCTGACGATCGACTTGATGCCCTTGAAGCCGTATTTCCACGGCACGACCAGGCGGATCGGCGCGCCGTTCTGGTTCGGCAGGGTTTCGCCATAGAGCCCGACGGCCAGCAGCGTCAGCGGATGGCGTGCCTCATCCAGGCGCAGACCCTCGACATAGGGCCAGTCGAGTGACTGGAAGAAACCCTTCTGCCCAGGCATCTCGTCTGGTCGCACCACAGTTTCGAAGGCGACGTATTTGGCGCTACCGAGCGGCTCCACCTTGTCGAGCAGCGACGCCAGCGGAAAGCCGTCCCAGGGGATGACCATCGACCAGGCCTCGACGCAGCGCATCCGGTAGGTGCGCTCCTCGATCGGGAATTCCTTGATCAGCGCCTCGAGGTCGAAGGTGCCCGGCTTGTTGACCATGCCGTCCACCTTAACCGTCCAGGGCAGCGGCTTGAAATCGCCGGAAAGAGCGGCGGGATCGCCCTTGTCGAGGCCGAATTCATAGAAATTATTGTAGGTCGTGACGTCCTTGATCGGCGTCGCCTTCTCGTCGACCTTGTACTTGCTCTCAACGGCGGAGAGGGCCGCAGCACTCGCCTTGCCGGCGCTGTAGAGCCCCATGGCGCCAAGCGCTGCCGCGCCGAGGAATTCACGACGCCGCAGATAGATCTGGCGCGGCGTGATCTCTGATGAGGCGATCTTCGTTGGGCGATAGGTTGGCATGTCGAAATCTCCTGGGCGGATTTCTACAATATAGTCTTTAAACGACCCGCCCGCATGTTCGGATTAGTGTCTAAGCCTTGAATATTACAGACGTGAAGCCAATTTTTTGTGTTCGGTCGTGATGGAATAGGCTGTAACAAAACGTCGCGTCGAACCGTATATGATCGATGCGCCTCATGGCGCTTCTCCCCGGCGTACCGGATTTGGGCTTCCCGGTAGTGACAGCCCCCGTCGATTGGATTAGGACAATTCCAAAAAGCAGCGTTTGCCCGGCCTGCAGGCTCCATGCCGCCCGGCTTCGCCTGATAATTCCGACACGTTGAGGAAGACACTGATGCCAGTTTACCGTTCCAGAACCACGACCCATGGCCGTAACATGGCGGGCGCCCGCGGCCTTTGGCGCGCGACGGGCATGAAGGATTCGGATTTCGGCAAGCCGATCATCGCTGTGGTGAATTCGTTCACCCAGTTCGTGCCCGGCCATGTGCACCTGAAGGACCTTGGCCAGCTCGTTGCCCGCGAGATCGAGGCGGCCGGCGGTGTTGCCAAGGAGTTCAACACGATCGCCGTCGATGACGGTATCGCCATGGGCCATGACGGCATGCTTTATTCGCTGCCCTCGCGTGAGCTCATCGCCGACAGCGTCGAATACATGGTCAATGCCCATTGCGCCGACGCCATGGTCTGCATCTCCAACTGCGACAAGATCACTCCCGGAATGCTGATGGCGTCGCTACGCCTCAATATCCCGACCGTCTTCGTCTCGGGCGGTCCGATGGAAGCCGGCAAGGTCGTGATGCACGGCAAGACGCATGCACTCGACCTCGTCGATGCCATGGTTGCCGCTGCCGACGACAAGATCAGCGACGAGGACGTCCAGACCATAGAACGCTCGGCCTGTCCGACCTGTGGTTCCTGCTCCGGCATGTTCACTGCCAATTCGATGAATTGCCTGACGGAAGCCCTCGGCCTGTCGCTGCCCGGCAACGGCTCGACGCTTGCCACCCATCTCGACCGCAAGCGCCTCTTCGTCGAGGCCGGTCATCTGATTGTCGATCTCGCCCGCCGTTATTACGAGCAGGATGACGTCAAGGCACTGCCGCGCACCATTGCCTCCAAGCAGGCCTTCGAGAATGCCATGACGCTCGACATCGCCATGGGCGGTTCCACCAATACGGTCCTGCACATACTTGCCGCCGCCCATGAAGGCGAGATCGATTTCACTATGGCCGATATCGACGCGCTGTCGCGCCGCGTGCCGTGCCTGTCGAAGGTCGCACCCGCCAAGAGCGATGTGCACATGGAAGACGTCCATCGCGCCGGCGGCATCATGTCGATCCTCGGCGAACTCGACAAGGGCGGTCTCTTGAACCGCGATTGCCCGACTGTGCATGCCGAGACGCTGGGTGATGCGATCGACCGCTGGGATATCACCCGCACCAACAGCGAAACTGTCCGGAACTTCTATCGTGCCGCTCCCGGCGGCATCCCGACCCAAGTCGCCTTCAGCCAGGAATCCCGTTGGGACGATCTCGACACCGACCGCGAGAACGGCGTCATTCGCTCGGTCGAGCATCCCTTCTCCAAGGATGGTGGCCTTGCCGTGCTCAAGGGCAACCTTGCGATTGACGGCTGCATCGTCAAGACCGCCGGCGTCGATGAATCGATCCTGAAGTTCTCCGGCCCCGCCCGCGTTTTCGAAAGCCAGGATTCGTCGGTCAAGGCGATCCTTGCCAACGAGGTGAAGGCCGGCGACGTCGTCGTCATCCGCTACGAAGGTCCGAAGGGCGGCCCAGGCATGCAGGAAATGCTCTATCCGACGAGCTATCTGAAGTCGAAGGGTCTCGGCAAGGCCTGCGCGCTGATCACCGACGGCCGCTTCTCCGGCGGCACTTCCGGCCTCTCGATCGGCCACGCTTCGCCGGAGGCGGCAAATGGCGGCACGATCGGCCTGGTGCGCGAAGGTGACATGATCGATATCGACATCCCCAACCGCACGATCAGCCTGCGTGTCAGCGAGACCGAACTCGCCGCCCGCCGCGCCGAACAGGACGCCAAGGGCTGGTATCCCACAGAAGTCCGCAAGCGCAACGTCACGACCGCGCTAAAGGCCTACGCCGCCTTCGCAACGAGTGCGGACCGCGGTGCCGTGCGCGATCTGAACGCCCGCTGACTCATCTGAACCGACGACCTACTGATTAGAAGTCAGGTGCTCTACCGACCGGTCGCTTTCAAAGCGGCCGGTTGATGTTTTTATAAGACTCGCCGAGTTGCTTCAGCCGCTCGTCATAGGCAGCCTTGATGCAAGTTGCATCTGCCCCGCATTCCTGCCGTTTCTTCAGCCAGGCCGTCTGTTCGTCCTGCAATGTTCCGCGCGAACCCATCGCCAGCAGGCCGGAGAGCAGCTCGAAAGTCGTCACCATCTTCACATCGGCGTCGTTGAGGGCGCGGTTGTCGCAGATCGCTTTTTCATCCGCCTTCAATTCTTTCGCATCGCAATCGAAGCTTGCTGCCTGTGCCAGGTTCGATCCAATGAGCAGGATCGTAAAGCCGAGGGCCGCTGTCGTCGTTCTTGTCGTGATCATTCATATGTTCCCATTGCTGCCGGTCAGGTTAGCTTCCGCAGTGCCAGAGCCAGGAAGATGATGCAGATGAGCCAGACGGCAAGGATGAAGATCAGTCCGACCCGGCCGGAGGGACGCTCGGTGCGCCTTGTCGCCTCCATACGAAGCTCGTTCATCACCTCTACTGGCACGAGCCGGATCGCCAGCATGATACCGAGCGGCACGATGAAGAGATCGTCGAGATAGCCGAGGATGGGGATGAAATCGGGGATGAGATCGATGGGCGACAGCGCGTAGGCGGCAACGGCGCCGGCCACCGCTTTGGCATGCCACGGTACGCGGGGATCGCGGGCGGCAAGCCATAGGGCCACGATGTCACGCTTCAGTGACTTCGCCCAGTTTTTGGCTTTTGATATCAGTTGCATGGCCAATCTTCCTGAATCAAATTCACAATGACTTCAACCGGTTTCCAAGACGCCCTCTCGCCTTGTTCTTCCATGCTTCCGCCCTCTTTCCTTTCTAGCGTCGGGCCGCAGAACAGGATGATTTTGGGCCGGTTCGGCCTAAAATCTGAATCCTGTTCGCTATTAAATAGTTAGAGCATGATGCCGTCCGAAAACCGCTCACACTTTTCGGCATCATGCTCTAAAACGTTGCTCAAGAGGATTCAAAAGGGATACCCATGCAAGGCCTGTTCAAGCGCGCCTCCGTCTCGCTATTTGCTCTCATGCTCGTTCTGCCGCTTGCTGCCCATGCGCAGACGGCAAAGGCCATACCCGAGAGCCAGATGCAGATGCAGCTCTCCTTCGCGCCGCTCGTCAAACAGACGTCGGGCGCCGTCGTCAATGTCTATGCGGAAAAGACTATCCGGCGGCAGTCGCCCTTTGCCGGCGATCCTTTCTTCGAGCAGTTTTTCGGCCAGCAGATGCCGAACCGTTCGGAGAAGCAGTCTTCGCTCGGCTCCGGCGTCATCGTCGAGGCGAACGGCACTGTCGTCACCAACAATCACGTCATCGAGGGCGCCGATGACATCAAGATTGCCCTCTCGGACGGCCGCGAGTTCCCCTGCAAAGTGGTGCTGCGCGATGATCGCGTCGATCTTGCCGTGCTGAAGATCGACACCACGGCAAGCTTTCCGGCGCTGCCGATCGGCAATTCCGATTCAGTCGAGGTCGGCGATCTCGTGCTGGCGATCGGTAATCCCTTCGGTGTCGGCCAGACGGTGACGAGCGGCATCGTCTCAGCGCTTGCCCGCAACCAGGTGATCAGGAACGAATTCGGCTTCTTCATCCAGACCGATGCCTCGATCAATCCCGGCAATTCCGGCGGCGCCCTGATGAACATGAAGGGCGAACTGATCGGCATCAACACCGCGATCTTCTCGCGCGGCGGCGGCTCGAACGGCATCGGTTTCGCCATCCCTGCCAATCTGGTCAAGGTCTTCCTCGCGTCTGCCGATGCCGGCGTCAAATCCTTCGAGCGCCCCTATGTCGGCGCAAGCTTCGATGCGGTGACCTCGGAAGTGGCTGAGGCGCTGGGGCTGAACAAGGCCCGCGGCGCGCTCGTCGTCAAGGTTTCGGAAGGTGGGCCGGCGGCCAAGGCCGGGCTGAAGGCCGGCGAGATCGTCACCGCCGTTGACGGGATTTCCGTCGAGCATCCCGACGCGCTGCTCTACCGGCTGACCACAGCCGGTCTCGGCAATTCGGTCAAGCTCACCGTCATCGAGAACGGCCGCGAGGAGCAACTGCCGTTGACGCTCGCCCGCGCCCCGGAAACCTCGCCGCGCGACCAGCGCACCATCGGCGGACACACGCCGTTTACCGGCGCCGTCGTCGAGAACCTGTCGCCGCGTGTCGCCGACGAGCTGCGCATGCCGCCGGAATCGTCGGGCGTCGTCGTATCCGAGGTAAAGGAGGATTCGCCTGCTGCCCGTCTCGGTTTCGAACCGAAGGATATCATCGTCTCGATCAACGGCACCGATGTGAAGTCGACCAGCGAACTGTCCGAGATCGCCGATAGCGACCCCGGCTTCTGGCGGGTCGAGATCGAGCGCGACGGCCAGCGCATCCGGCAATTTTTCCGATGAGCAACGATCTCTTCGCGCCGCGCGTTCCGGAAGAGGTCGCTGCCAGGCGGCCGCTTGCCGACCGGCTGCGGCCGAAGACGCTTGCCGATGTCACCGGTCAGGAACATCTGACCGGGGAGGATGGCGTGCTGAAAAGGATGATCGAAAGCGGCTCGCTTGGCTCGATGATCTTCTGGGGTCCGCCTGGCACCGGCAAGACGACGGTGGCACGGCTGCTCTCGGGCGAGGCGGGACTGGCCTTCGAGCAGATATCGGCGATCTTCTCCGGCGTCGCCGATCTGAAGAAGGTGTTCGAGACGGCCCGTTTGCGGCGTATGGACGGCCGTCAGACGCTGCTCTTCGTCGATGAGATCCACCGTTTCAACCGCGCCCAGCAGGACAGTTTCCTGCCGGTCATGGAGGATGGAACCGTCATCCTCGTCGGCGCCACCACCGAGAACCCTTCCTTCGAGCTCAACGCCGCTCTGCTGTCGCGTGCCCGTGTGCTCACCTTCAAGTCGCATGACGAGGAGAGCCTCGAGGAACTGTTGAAGCGTGCCGAGGCGATCGAGCAGAAGCCGCTGCCGCTGACGGAGGATGCCCGCGCCAGCCTGATCCGCATGGCCGATGGCGATGGCCGCGCGGTGCTGACGCTTGCCGAAGAAGTCTGGCGCGCAGCGCGCGAAGGCGAGAGCTTCGATACCGAAGGCCTGACGCGAATCGTCCAGCGCCGTGCCCCGGTCTACGACAAGGCGCAGGATGGCCACTACAATCTGATCTCGGCGCTGCATAAATCCGTGCGCGGCTCGGATCCCGATGCCGCGCTCTATTATCTCGCCCGCATGTTCGATGCCGGCGAGGATCCGCTCTATCTCGGCCGGCGGCTGGTGCGCATGGCGGTGGAGGATATCGGTCTTGCCGATCCGCAGGCGCTGGTGATCTGCAATGCCGCCAAGGATGCCTATGAGTATCTCGGCTCGCCGGAAGGCGAACTGGCGCTGGCCCAGGCCTGTGTCTATCTCGCCACCGCCCCGAAATCGAATGCTGTCTACACCGCCTTCAAGGCGGCAAGCCAGGCGGCAAAGCAGAACGGCTCGTTGCTGCCGCCGAAGCATATCCTCAATGCGCCGACCAAGCTGATGAAGGGCGAGGGTTACGGCGAGGGCTACCGCTATGACCACGACGAGCCGGATGCCTTTTCCGGCCAGGATTATTTCCCGGAGAAGATGGGCCGCCAGATCTTCTACGATCCGCCGGAGCGCGGCTTCGAGCGCGATATCCGCAAGCGGCTGGAATGGTGGGCAAAACTTCGCAAGGAGCGCAATCCGCGCTGAACCGGGCGAACCTCAGGAGGCGCGCGGCGTCTTCTGATTTGCCGGCGCGGCGATCACCTTGACGGAAGATTCTGCAAGCCCGTGATGACCTTCCATATCGACGATGACATGCCAGTGACCGCTTTCCGGAACGGCGATCTTGATCGGCGATTTGCGTGCCACGCCGCCGATATATTTGAAATCGAGAACCTCGGTGAACCGCTGGAAATTCGGGGCCGTCATCAGGCGGACATTGTTCACCGCATTCAACGACACCTCGATGATCGTTCCGGTGCGTTGTTCCCTAAGATCGTAATGGGTGAAGCGGAAATTCGGTTTCGGCATCGGTCTCGTGGCGTCTGAAGTCTCTGCGACAGTATTTTACCAGAACGCCGGTTAAAGAAAAGTTGGTCCATTCGAAGCGGGGCACGAAAATATAGGAACAGCATAAAGGCCGTTGCGAGAAAATTCGAAGCGTGCTGTCGGAAAGACATGAGCGCCGCCGTCCTTGCGGTATCGATGCAAACACGGAGCAAGGACATGTCGAAGATGACGCTGATTTCGATGATCGCAACGGCCGCCGCATTCCTGGCAGCGCCCGGTATATCAGGCGCCGACAGCAGCATGCCTGTTGTCGAGGAGAAGAAGGCTGCAGCGCCGATTGTCAGGAAGGGAAGTCTGCCGGTCAACGGCATCGATTATTATTACGAGATCCGCGGCGAGGGCGAACCGCTGCTGCTCCTTCACGGCGGCCTCGGGCAGATCGAGATGTTCGCGCCGGTCATGCCTGTTTTCACCGACCACCGGCAGGTGATCGCCGTCGATCTGCAGGGCCATGGCCGCACCCCGCTCGGCAAGCGGCCGATCGCGCTTCCGGCCATCGGCGCCGATCTGGCAATCCTGATGAAGCAGCTCGGTTACGACAAGCTCGATGTCTTCGGCTATTCCTTCGGCGGCGGGGTGGCGTTGAACATGGCGGCGAACGCTCCCGACCAGGTGCGCCGGCTAGTGATCCTCTCGGCACCCTATGCGCAGAACGGCTTCTTCCCGGAGATGCTGCCGCAGCAGGCGGCCGTCGGCGCCCGTATGGCCGACATGATGAAGGACACACCGATGTTCCTCTCCTACAAGGCGGTGGCGCCTGACGTTTCGGAATTTCCGAAGCTGCTCGACGCCATGGGCGCGCTGATGCGCGAACCCATCGACTATAGCGATGCCGTCGCCAAACTCACCATGCCGGTTATGCTGATCTATGGCGATGCCGACATGATCCGGCCCGAGCATATGATCGACTTCTACCACAAGCTCGGCGGCGGTCTGCGCGATGCGGGCTGGATGCGGGAAAACATGTCGAAGAACCGGCTGGCGATCCTGCCCGATCTCACCCACTACGAGACCTTCGCCTCGCCCCTGATGGCGAATATGGCGATGACCTTCCTCGATGGCGGCGGCAAGGCGCCGAACTGGGCCGAGCAGGTTGGAAAGTAAGCGAAGACGGCCGGGTTTTCCCGGCCGCCCTTGCTCCGCAATCAGCCGCCGCGCTGGTTTTCCCGATCCAACTGAGTCACCAGCGCCAGGATCGTTTCCGAAACCGGCGTCGGCACGGCGCTCAGGCGTCCGAGCGCCACCACCATGCCGACCAGCGGCGTGATTTCGAGCGCTTTGCCGCCGATCAGATCCTGCAGCATCGATGTGCGCACGCCGCCGATATGGCGCGATTGTTCCAACCGCTGCTCGACGGTCATGCTGAACCGCGCACCCAAGGCCTCGCCGACGGCGCGGACCTCACTCATCACCTTGCCGACCGTCGACGAAAGGGCGGGATCCGCCATGATGTCGGTCATCAGCGCCCTGGTCAAAGCGCTGATCGGGTTGAAGGCGGCGTTGCCCATCAGCTTGCTCCAGATCTCGCCGCGGATATCAGCTGTCGTCGTAATGCTGAGACCGGCGCCGGTCAGCACCGCGGCGATCGCCTCGAGATCGGGCGAGATGTCGCCGGAAGGCTCGCCGAGCACGAAGCGGCCGTTGTGGGAAAGCTGGATCTCGCCGGGGTTGATCACCTCGGCACCTTGATAAGCGACGCAGCCGATGACGCGCTCCGGCCCGATCAGCCGCCAGAGCCTGCCGCCGGGATCGAGCTCATCGAACTGCAGCTCGGCATGCCGGCTCTGGGTATCGCGGTGAAAATACCACCACGGGATGCCGTTGAGAATCATCAGAACGCGGGTGCCCTCCTTGAGGAGGCTTGCGATGCCTTCGGCAGCGGGTGCCAGCTGATGCCCCTTGAGGCCGGTGATGACGAGATCCTGCGGCGGCAATGTCCTGGGATCGTCAGTCGCGGTTAGGCGGACATTGAGCGGCCTTTCTGCATCGCCTTCGCGCAGGCTGATACCGTTGCCGCGAATGGCGTCGAGATGTGCCCCGCGCGCGACGACGGAGATGGTGGCGTCGTTTCCGGCCTGGCGTGCAAGCTTGGCGGCGATAGCGCCGCCGAGCGCCCCAGCGCCATAGATGCAGATGGACTTGATGGACATGCTCGCCTCTTCATGGTGGTGATCGAACCTAGATCTAGGCCATGAAAGGCGTAAGGCGAATGCTAATTTGCCGCAAGCAAGGCGAGCGGGCGCCAGGCGGCGAGCCTTTTCGACGCTCGCATGCTGCTCTTCGATTATCGCTGCCGAACGGCCGGTCCTCTTCTCGCTCGCCAACATGCTGGCGGACCAAGCTCTCTGATATCAGCGAGAAGCGTTGACAGGGAAGAAATCGGCGCCGTCAGCGCGATCCGTCAAGCTGACTGCCATCTGCACGCATGCCGGCGATCGTCTCAAGCGCTTCAAAATAAACCGTAAGGTCGCGGGCAGGGTCCGCCGGGAGCGCCGCCGCACGAAACACCTTGCCCCCCGTCGCCTCGACCCCTCCGTCGATCATCAGGTTGTCGGCCATCCCGTGATTTTCGATCGCAATGCCATCCGGTCCGCGTGGGCGCCCGCTCGTCTCATCGATATCGAGCCCCGCATACCAGATCGAGCGAACACGCAGACCATAGTCGTCGGGGTGATTGGTATAGGCGAAGACCGCTTTTCCCAGCGCAATCATAAAGCCGATCTCGTAGACCGTACCCGGATCGGCGCTGACGCCTCGAAAGGGAGTGATGTTGGCAAGGCAGATCTCGGCTCGACGCATGGCGTCGTCGTTGCGTGCATAGATCTCAGCGGCCGTCCGCTTCACCGGCGTCTGGTTTTCGTCGCTGCCGGGACCGGTCGGCTCGAAGCCGAACTGGCGCGCCAATCGGCGTTTCTCGGCCATGATGGGCATGGCATCCGGAAGAAAGACTTCCGGGCCGGCAAGGTAAATGGTGGTCATCGGTATCCTTCACTCACAAGCAAGAAGAGGCGCCCGGGTTTAGGAGGCAGCCAGGCACGTCGTCCATTTCCGACGGAAGCGCGGCAAATGGCAAGCCGTGCAGGCAGGCATTGTTCAATTTTTTAAGAGCAGTCTGACGAATCCACAGTGAACGGGCAGCTGCCGACTTTCATTCCAGGCAGAGCGGAGGGACCTGCAGAGGAGCCGCCCTATCTCGGTCATCGAGCCGCCGCCTGATGTGGGCGGCGTTCAAGGCGGCCATCGACCGCACCCGGGCCCGGACGGGTGCGGCGATGTTCGTGGAATGAAAAAGCTTGGGGTTCGCGCCTGTCACCCTTTTGACTCCGGTGGACGAACCGGCCAAAGATGCCGCCTTGGCCAGCATCGTCGGGAGAGGTTGATGAACGGTCGGATTTTGCCAGCTGGTATTCGAAGAGCCCTAAGGCGGCTCAAATGTCTGTTCCCCGCTTTGGCTGCGCTGATGCTGCTCGCCTCGGCGGCGGTCGGGCGGGACATTGGGCCGCAAAGCCCGGCCTCGCGCGAACAGGTCGAAAAACTCGTCGGCCTCTGGAAGGATCACTTTGCCGGCGCCGATAGCCTACAGCAGCGGCGGACTGCCTTCAGGACGCTGATGGAGACGATGCCGGGGCCGACGCGCATCCAGGTTCGGCAGGTCGATGCCGACGGCGTCGACGCCGAGCTGATGTGGCCTGCCCGTCTTCATCACCCGATCGGCCAAAGGGTGATCCTCTATATTCATGGCGGCGGCTTTTCCAGCGGCTCCATTCGCACACATAGCCTGCTTGCCGGCTCGCTCGCCAAGGCCGCATCCAGCGACATTCTTCTCATTGATTATCGGCTGATGCCCGAATATGGCTATCCCGCGCAGATCAACGACGCGCTGACCGCCTATCGCTGGCTTCTCGACAATGGCTACCGGAGCGAGAATGTCATCGTGGCCGGAGACGGCGCCGGCGGCAATATCGCGATCGAGACGGTGCTGCGGCAGATGCAGGCGGCAAAGCCGTTGCCGGCGGCTGTGATTGCGCTCAGCCCCATCACCGATCTTACCGCGACGGGCGACTCGATGACATCAAACGCCGGAAGCGATCCGCTGGTCGGCAAGGACTGGATCGACACCCTGCGCAAGACCTATCTCCGCAGCCGGTCTCCGACCGATCCCCAGGCATCGCCGCTCTACGCCGACATGACCGGCTTTCCGCCGCTGTTGCTGCAGGTCGGCTCCGGCGAAGTCCTGCTGGATGATACGCTACGGCTCGCCGACAAGGCGCGCCAGGCGGGCGTGGATGTCACCACCGAGGTCTGGCCGGGTATGCCCCATCAGTGGCAGCTGTTTCCCTCGCTGCTCGACGATGCCGATCGGTCGAGCCAGAATATCGCCGAATTTGCGATCCAGCATTTTGCCGACAAACCGCAGGAGTAAGGGCCGCAGGAGTGAGGGCCTGAGGAATTGGAGCCGCAAGAGCAGACGCCGGACGCTCTCCGTCATCGCGTCATTGCGGTGTACCCCGGGACTGTGACGGCGCCAGAGGCCGCTCGACCTCTCGGCCGACGCTGAGCGTCTTTCGCACATTCGGCTCCAGCCGCTCGATATAGGCATGGTCGGGTGCAGCACCCAGCGCATCCAGCATTTTCGAGAAGAAACACCGGGCGGCTGCCGCAGCCGTGACGTCGAAGACATCGGCGTCGCTCAGCCCGTGTTTCTTCAGCCCGTCGATGTCCTGCTGGGTCACCGACGTCGCATCGCGCGCCACCTTGGCGGCAAAGGCCATGATCGCGCGTTCGCCGGCATCGATCGGCGCCTTGTCCGTCTCGTTGACAACAGCCGTCAGCCCGTCGCTGGTGAAACCCTCGCGCAGCAGCACTGAGCCGTGCGCCAGCATGCAATAGGAGGATTTGAGCTCCTTGGCCGCCGCCAGCGTCACCAGCTCGTAGCGCCGCAAGCTCATATGGCCGCGAATGCTCGAAAGCAGCGCTGCCCAGCTCTCCATCACCTCCGGCCGATGGCCGAAGGCCCGATACATGTTCGGCAGATAACCATAATTCGCCTCGGCCGACGCATACATCGACGTCGTCTTCTCGCTGGCGGATGCGTTGGGTGTGTGAATGAAAGCCATGACATGATCCTCCTCTATTGTGAGAAGGATAGGGTAGATATGCAGGACAGCAATCCTGAGACGTCAGGCAGCGTCATTGGCCGCGGAAACGTCGCCGTTTCTCTTGATGGGAAGGGTTACGGTAAACGTCGAACCGCATCCTCTTGCACTGCGAACCTCTATCGAACCGTTGTGCAGTTCGACGATCTGCTTCACCAGATTGAGGCCGATACCGGTTCCGGCAATCCCGGTCGACGTCCGGGCCCGAAAATAGCGCTGGAACAGCCGGGGCACGTCTTCGGCGTCGATCCCCACGCCATCATCGCTGATCGAAACTTTGACGTTTCCCGTCTCCGCCCATGCAGTGACGCGAATTTCGGAGGTTCCGGGCGCGTATTTGACGGCATTGGAAAGCAGGTTGGTAAAGACCTGTGCCAAAGTGCGGGGATCGGCATCGATGAACTCCGGCAGCCCATCGATATCCAACACAAAGCTGTGCGACTTTGCGATCGTCGACTGCCGGTCGCAGCAGGTTTTTATCAATGATCTCAATGCGCAGGCGTCGTAATTGATATCGATCTTGCCAGTATCAAGGCGTCCGGCTGACAGGATGCTCTCCATAAGATCGACAATCCGGGTCACCGATGAGCGGATTTGATCGACCTTGTCGCTGAGAAATTCGGGCTCGACCGCCCCCCTTTTTCGCAGCAGCCGCTGGGCAGCAGCGTCGATGATGGCAAGCGGGGTCCTGAATTCATGGGATGCCATCGCCACGAATTGCCGCTGCAGTTCGTTGATGTTCCGCTCCTGCGCCAGCATGCGCTCGAGCTCCCGCGCCTGCCGCTCGACTTCCGCCGTCCGGCTCTGCACCGTCGCTTCGAGCTGATCGTGATGCCGGCGCAGCTCTTCGGCAAGTCGCACGGTCTTTGTCACGTCCTCATGCGTGGCCACGTATCCACCCGTTTGCATCGGATTGTGAGTGATCTTGATAACGCGTCCATCGGCCAGGACGATGTTCTGGCTGGCCGGCGCACCGCGTGCTGTCGCTTCGAAGACCACGTCAAAATAGGCGGCGGTATCGGCCGGCCCATTTCCCTCCCGGCTGCGATAGGCCAGGATATCCACAAGTGGCGTTCCCGGTTGCGTCAGCAGGTCCGGCAGATTGTACATCCGTGCATAGGAGGCGTTGCACAGAATGAGATTCTTTGACGAATCGAACATGCACAGCCCATGCGGCATGTTGCTGAGGGCTGCGTCGAACCGGCGATGTTGCTCAGTCAGGCTGTCTTCGACGCGAATGAGGGTCGAGATGTCTTCGTAGCTGAGGATCCAGCCTCCATCCTTCGACGGCGCGCAGGTCAATGAGACCATCCCTCCGTCGGAAAGGGCAAACTGAGACGTCGGCGGTCCACCGGCCGTCGACCGCCGGGATGCCACTGAACGGCAGTCTGCGGCGCCCGGCAATCCGTCGATATTCATGCCTTTGCGAATGGCGCCTTGCGGAAGGCCGAGAATATCAAGCGTGCGCGAATTGAAAGCCGTCACCGTACCGGCAGGATCAAGCAGAACAATGCCCTGAGGCAGGCTCTCCAGAATGGATTCAAACGAGTGTGACATCATCCGGCCCTGCTTCAGATCTGGCGCGTTGCACGTATCCTTAGCATTCGTCAGAAACGATAAAGTTTCGCTAATGTCTATCGGTGGGAATTGCTCGACGGAAGCCTGGAGATCCTCCTGTCGTTTTGAGATGGGCGAACCAGCGTTCCAGGGTGTTCAAGCTTGCATCGAGAGGCGTGGGAGCCTCTCCTACCATGTCAACGAATTCGTGGAAAAGCCGATGTGCTCCGAGAGGGGATCGCGCGCTCGATTTAGCCGAGTTTGGCGAGTTGCTCATCCAGAACGTTAAGGCTGTCCTCTCCGACCTCGTTGACGTCACTCGGCATGGGCTCTCCAGTCTCCTGGTAAACAACCCAGGCAACATACATGATTGCCGTCGTCAGCGCGTTCCAGCCGTCTTCGCTGGGCTTGCCGACCGCCTCTGAGAGCCGACGGAGCGTCCCGCGCTCATCGTCGCTGTAGATAAGATCGGAGAAGTATCGGCCCGTCAGGCGTCCGCCATCACCCCAAGTCCGGATTGGCGACGGCTGCCAAGCGCCGTGCCTGTTCGCGTGGCGGCAGATCGATCAACTCGGCGCGCAGTTTCATGTCTCTGTGACTTCCACTGGGTTTGTCGCTGCATCTATTACGCAGAATAGAAGTCCTTCCTGCTCTTCCTACAAGGTCTTGTCGCTTCGACGGAAATAATGGACGAGCCCGAATTTTTTACATTTTTGCAGCCAACGCATCTGTCGGTCGTGCGCCACGTACGATTTTCCAGTCAAAAAACATCGACACAGGCTTCTCAGCGAGGCAATCTTTAGATCGTTCCAATTTCTACGATGAGATTCCGGCGGATGGAAAACGCCGAAGTGGGCAGGGAATAGCTAGTTCATAACAATCTGTACAAATTTCCCTTGACATATTTGGAACGTTCCAAATATTTAACGACCAGTCGACGTTGGCGTCGGGAGGGGAAATGACAAAGGCGCGGGTGACCGTCATCGACATCGCGAAGGCTGCCGGCGTCTCGAAATCGACGGTTTCGCTGGTGCTTCAGGGCTCCTCCCTGGTCAATGAGGGGACGCGTTCCAAGGTCAATGCGGTGATGCGCGAGCTGGGCTACGTTTACAATCGCGGCGCAGCCAATCTTCGGCAGGCCGGGGCCAAATCGAGGATCATCGGGGTCGTCGTGAACGACCTGACGAACAGCTTCTTTGCGGAGTTGGCAGTCGGCGTCGATACGGTCGTTCAGTCGGCCGGGTTCGTGCAGTTCCTGTCGAACACCAGCGAGAGCATCGACAGGCAGCGCGAGGTTGTCGCATCGATGCGGGAACATGGCATCTCGGGGCTCATCGTGTCGCCGGCGCGCGCCACCGATGCCGCAGATTTCAAGCCACTCGTCGCCGCAGGGATTCCGGTGGTGGTCGTCGTCAGAAACCTGCCTGGCGCCAAAGTCTCGTCCGTGGTCTCCGACAACCAGGCTGGCATGATGTCTGCGGTCAATCACCTGGCTGAGCTCGGTCACAAGCGCATCGCTTTTCTCGGCGGCTTTCCCGACACCGCTGTCTTCGACGACCGCCTTGCCGGTTACCGAAGCGGCATGGAGGCAGCTGGGCTCGATTATCACCAAGAATTTGTCGTCTCGTCGGCGCCTTCGCGAGCCGGCGGGGTAGAGGCGATCGGAAAAGCAATCGTTCTTGCCGACAAACCCACGGCAGCCGTCTGCTTCAACGATGCCGTAGCCTTCGGTGTTTGCGACGGATTGCGTGCGCGCCGTCTGGAGCCCGGCTCCGACTTCGCGGTCGTGGGTTTCGACGACGTCATCGAGGCTCAGGCGGCGGTTCCCGCGCTCACGACGGTTTCGGTCGATCCGCAGGGCATTGGGCGCCGCGGCGCGCAGCTGCTTCTGAAGCAGATCAATGCGGGCAAGGCCGAGGCGGAGACGGTGACAACAGCGGTTCGGCTGGTTGTTCGCGAGAGCTGCGGGGCCCGCAAGAGCGTAAAATCGAAACAGGACTCTGAGTAACGCCCATGAAGAAGCATCTCACCCCGACCGAAGCAGCCGCGCTGATCCCGGATGGCGCTGTTGTAACGGTGTCTTCCTCAAGCGGTCTCGGTTGCCCGGACCTCATGCTGAAGGCGATTGGCGAGCGTTTCGATGCGACCGGCCATCCCCGTGATATCACGACCCTTCATCCGATCGCCGCCGGCGACATGAGCGGCATCAAGGGCGTCGACCATATCGCCAAGAAGGGGCTGCTCAAGCGCATCATCGGTGGTTCCTATCCGTCCGGTCCATCGTCGTCAGAGCCGCCGCTGATCTGGCAAATGATCACCAACAACGAAATCCCGGCCTACAACATTCCCTCGGGTATCCTCTTCGATATTCATCGCGAGGCCGCCGCGAAGCGGCCGGGTGTTCTGACCAAGATCGGCATCGATACGTTCATCGATCCCGAGCGGCAAGGTTGCGCGATGAACGGCCTGGCTTCGGAGCATCCGGTGGTCAAGCGCGTGCGCTTCGAGGGAGACGACTGGTTGTTCTTTCCCTCGATCGTCCCTGAGGTCGCCATCATCCGCGCCACCACCGCCGACGAACGTGGCAACCTGACATACGAGCATGAAGGCGCCTATCTCGGCGGCCTCGATCAGGCGCTTGCCGCACGCAACAATGGTGGCATCGTCATCGCCCAGGTCAAGCGGATCACTAAGGAAGGCTCGCTGAAGCCCCATGACGTCCGCGTGCCTGGAATGCTGGTCGATTATGTGGTCGTCGATCCGGAACAGAAGCAGACAACGCAGACGCAATACGATCCGGCAATTTCCGGGGAGATCTTCCGCCCGCTCGATAGTTTCAGCGTTCCGGAATTCAATGTTCAGAAAGTCATCGCGCGTCGTGTTGCGCAGGAACTGCAAGCGGGAAGCTGCGTCAATCTCGGCTTCGGCATATCGGCCAACGTGCCGCGAATTCTGCTGGAGGAAGGGCTTCACGGCGCAGTCACCTGGGTCATCGAGCAAGGCGCGGTCGGTGGGGTGCCGCTGCTCGACTTCGCCTTTGGCTGCGCGTCCAATGCGGACGCCTATATGCCGTCTCCCTATCAGTTCACCTATTTCCAGGGTGCAGGCTTCGATGCGTCGCTGCTGTCCTTCCTCGAGATCGGCAAAGACGGTTCGGTCAACGTCTCCAAGCTCTCCTTCCGGCCGCACGTGACGGCTGGCGCCGGAGGCTTCGTCGACATCACGGCGCGGGCAAAGAAGATCGTCTTCTCAGGCATGTTCAATGCCGGAGCGAAGCTTGCGATCGCCGATGGCGCCCTTCTCATTGAGAAGGAAGGCAAGCTGAAGAAGCTCGTGAACGAGGTCGAACATGTCACCTTCAGCGGCAGGCGCGCGATCGAGCAGGGGCAGGATATCACCTATGTCACCGAGCGGTGCGTGATGAAGCTGACGCCTGGTGGCATCGTCCTCACCGAGATTGCGCCCGGTGTCGATCTCCAGTCCCACATCCTCGATCAGTCGGAATTTCCGCTGATCATGGCGCCTGACCTGAAGGTCATGGACGCCGCGCTCTTTGGGGAGGCAAACATCGGCCTGTCCCTTCCAGAAAAGAGGGCGCGGACACTGGAGGGCAGCTTCCATGGCTAGCGGAACAATCAGAATTGACGTCGATGGACATGTTGCGACGCTGACGATTTCTCGTCCGGAGAAGCTGAACGCGCTCGATCTCGACATGCTCAAGGCGTTGGCGGACGCGGCCGACGAGGTGGAGGCGAACGCCAATGTGCGCGCCGCCATTCTCACTGGCGAAGGAAAGGGCTTTTCCGCCGGCGGCGATATCAAGGCCTGGGGCGGAATGTTGCCTCAGGAGTTCGGTCATCTCTGGGTTCGGCATGGCCATCGCATTTTCGAAAGACTGGCGACGCTCCGGATGCCGCTGGTCGCGGCTCTGAACGGCCATGCTCTCGGGGGAGGCCTTGAACTTGCAGGGGTTGCGGACATTCGCCTCGCCGAGGAACAGATCAAGATCGGCCTGCCCGAGACCGGCCTTGGCATGGTACCGGGTTGGTCCGGGACCCAGCGTCTTGTGCGCCGGTTCGGGGCGCAGGCCGTCCGACGCATGGCCTTGGGCGGCGAGATATTCACTGCCGAGGAGGCACGCCTGCTCGGGATCGTAGACGTGGTTGTTCCCACAGGAAACGCGCTCGCGGCCGCCCGGGAATATGCGCAGCGGATCGCCCCAAGGGGGCCGGCTGCGACCGAGATCGCGAAGTTGATGATCGCATCGGCGAACGGCGAAGACAATGGAACCGCGGTCGAAGCCCTGGGCTCGATCCTCGCTGCGAAAACCGGCGATCTGAAGGAGGGCGTCGCATCATTCAGCGAGAAGCGCCCGGCAACGTTCAAGGGAGAATGGTAATGACGGTTCTCGTCAACCCCACCGCGCTCAGCGACCACAAAGTGCGTGATTTCAAGATGCTCATCGACGGCAAATGGGAGGCAGGGAGCTCCGATCCGATCGAGCGGGTCGCGCCAAGCCATGGTGTCGTGATCAGCCGGTTTCCGACCGGCAGCAAGAGGGACGCCGAGCGTGCGATTTCCGCGGCACGCAAGGCGTTCGACCTCGGGCCGTGGCCCCGAATGACCGCTGCCGAACGTTCCGCGATCCTGCTCAAGGCGGCCGATCTGATCGCAGCGCGCGCAGAGGAGCTGGCATTTCTCGATGCCGTCGAGGCAGGAAAGCCGATTACACAGGTGCGGGGAGAAATTGCAGGCTCCGTTGACATATGGCGCTATGCGGCGGCTCTTGCCCGCGACCTCCATGGTGAAAGCTACAACACGCTCGGCGACGGCACGCTCGGTGTCGTCTTGCGCGAAGCGATCGGCGTGGTGTCGATCATCACGCCTTGGAACTTTCCGTTCCTGATCGTCGGCCAGAAGCTGCCATTCGCCCTGGCCGCTGGCTGCACGACCATCGTCAAGCCCTCCGAACTGACCTCAGGATCGACGCTGGTGCTGGGAGAGATCCTGCAGGAAGCAGGCGTTCCGGATGGCGTCGTCAACATTGTCACCGGCACGGGACCAGAGGTCGGCGCGGTCATGACGTCCCATCCCGGCGTCGACATGGTGTCCTTCACCGGCTCGACCGGCGTCGGAAAGCTGACGATGTCGAATGCCGCACAGACGCTGAAGAAGGTCTCGCTGGAACTGGGTGGGAAGAACCCGCAGATCGTGTTCCCGGATGCCGATCTCGATGCCTTCATCGATGCCGCGGTCTTCGGCGCATACTTCAATGCCGGCGAGTGCTGCAACGCCGGCTCGCGGTTGATCCTTCACAAATCAATCGCTTCCGATATCGTCAAGCGGATCGCCGAGCTGTCGAAGGCGGTGAAGGTCGGCGACCCGCTCGATCCCTCGACGCAGGTCGGCGCCATCATCACGCCTGAGCATCTGGAGAAGATATCGGGATACGTAACCGGCGCGAGGAGCAGCGGTGCCCGGGTCTCACATGGCGGCGAGACGCTCGATCTCGGCATGGGGCAGTTCATGTCGCCGACGATCCTCGAAGAGGTCACCCCCGATATGGCCGTGGCGCGCGAGGAAGTCTTTGGTCCGGTGCTTTCGGTGCTGACATTCGAGACATCAGCCGAAGCGATCAGGATTGCGAATTCCATCGACTACGGCCTGTCAGCCGGTGTCTGGAGCCGCGATTTCGACACGTGCCTGACGATCGGCCGGTCGGTGCGGGCGGGCACGGTCTGGATGAACACCTTCATGGACGGCGCCTCGGAACTTCCCTTCGGCGGTTACAAGCAAAGCGGCCTCGGCCGTGAGCTCGGCCGCCATGCGGTCGAAGATTACACCGAGACCAAGACACTCAACATGCATATCGGCAAACGCACCAGCTGGTGGATGCCGCAGACGGAAAAGCCGGCTTAGCCGGCGCCCGAACTACGCTCGAGGAGGGCGGGTGATTGGTGCGGGAATGGGTCCCGCATCTTCCAAATATAAGACTGGGAGGTCTTTCGATGAACAGGTTTTTGACCACGACTGCAATGATCGCATTGGCTCTGGGCGGCGCCAGCGTCTCCGCCCAAGCCGCTGACGTGAAAGAAGTGCAGATGCTGCACTGGTGGACGTCTGGTGGTGAGGCTGCGGCGCTGAACGTCTTGAAGGAGGATCTTTCGAAGGAAGGGTTTGCCTGGAAGGACGTTCCGGTTGCCGGTGGTGGCGGCGATGCGGCGATGACGGCGCTGAAGGCGATGGTTGCGGCCGGCACCTATCCGACGGCCTCGCAGATGCTGGGCTATACCGTGCTCGATTATGCCGAGGCCGGCGTCATGGGCGACCTGACGGAGACGGCGAAGAAGGAAGGCTGGGACAAGTCGGTTCCGGCAGCACTGCAGAAGTTCTCGGTCTATGACGGCAAATGGGTTGCCGCTCCCGTCAACGTCCACTCGGTCAACTGGCTGTGGATCAACAAGGCTGTGATGGACAAGATCGGCGGCACTCAGCCGAAGACCTTCGACGAGCTGATCGCCCTGCTCGACAAGGCCAAGGCTGCCGGCGTCATCCCGCTGGCGCTCGGTGGCCAGAATTGGCAGGAAGCGACGATGTTCGATTCCATCGTGCTGTCGACCGGCGGTCCGGAGTTCTACAAGAAGGCCTTCAACGACCTCGACGAGGAATCGCTGAAGTCCGACACGATGAAGAAGTCGTTCGATA
>NZ_JAAXQT010000030.1:0-4942 GCF_019778565.1 Rhizobium laguerreae
GCAGGATCGTCTACAAGCTCTGGACTGGCGACAAGGAAACCATGAAGGCCTGGAAGATCGCCTGGGCGGAAACGGCCAACCGGCACCTGGCGCTTGCAGGCCATGAGATCCGGATCGACGGCCGCTCGTATGCCGAACAGGGTCTCGATGGCATCGCCCAAAGACATCTCGGGCCGGAAAAGGCAGCTCTTTCCCGCCGGGGTGCCGAGTTGTATTTCGCGCCAGCCGATCTTGCCCGCCGGCAGGAGATGGCCGACCGGCTGCTCGCCGAACCGGAGTTTCTGTTGAAGCGGCTCGGCAATGAACGCTCCACCTTCGATGAGCGCGATATCGCCAAGGCGCTGCATCGATATGTCGACGATCCTTCGGACTTCGCTAATATCCGCGCGGGGCTGATGGCGTCGGACGACCTGGTCATCTTGAAGCCGCAGGAGGTCGATCCTGAAACGGGCAAGGTAGCGGAACCCGCTGTCTTCACCACGCGCGAGATACTGCGCATCGAGTATGACATGGCGCGGTCGGCGCAGGTGTTGTCGGAGCACAAAGGTTTTGCCGTTCCGTCACGGTATATCGCGGCCGCCGTCAAAAGCGTCGAAGCTGGCGATCCCGACAAACCCTTCAAGCTCGATGCGGAACAGGTCAATGCCATCCGTCATGTCACCGGTGACAGCGGCATCGCGGCCGTGGTCGGCCTTGCCGGTGCCGGCAAGTCGACACTGCTTGCCGCGGCACGCGTCGCTTGGGAGAGCGGTGGCCGCAGGGTCATCGGCGCGGCCCTTGCGGGGAAGGCTGCGGAGGGACTGGAAGACAGTTCCGGCATCAGGTCGCGAACACTCGCCTCCTGGGAACTCATCTGGGCCAATGGACACGAGACGCTCCATCGTGGTGATGTGCTTGTCATCGACGAGGCCGGCATGGTGTCGTCGCAGCAGATGGCCCGCGTGCTGAAGCTCGTGGAACAAGCAGGGGCGAAAGTCGTTCTGGTCGGCGACGCGATGCAGCTCCAGCCGATCCAAGCGGGTGCGGCATTCCGGGCGATCACCGAACGGATCGGTTTTGCCGAACTCGCCGGCGTGCGCCGTCAGCGCGAAGAGTGGGCGCGCGAGGCATCGCGGCTTTTTGCGCGCGGCGAGACGGAGAAAGGTCTCGATGCCTATGCGCAGCAGGGTCATCTCATCGAGGCTGGGACACGGGACGAAGCCATCGGGCGCATCGTTTCCGATTGGACGGATGCCCGTCGCGCGCTCGTTCGGGAATCTGCCGAAGGCCCATACACATCTCGCATTCGCGGCGACGCGCTTCTCGTGCTTGCCCACACCAATGCAGACGTGAAGCGTCTGAACGAAGCGCTGCGATCGGTGATGACAGGAGAGGGCGCACTCGGTGAGGGCCGCTCTTTCCGGACCGAACGTGGTGCGCGCGAGTTCGCCGCCGGCGACCGCATCATCTTCCTGGAGAATGCCCGCTTCCTCGAGCCACGTGCTCCACGTCTCGGTCCGCAATATGTCAAGAACGGCATGCTCGGCACGGTCGTTTCCACCGGCGACAAACGCGGTGATACCTTGCTTACGGTGCGTCTCGACAATGGCCGCGATGTCGTCATCAGTGAGGACAGTTATCGCAATGTCGATCATGGTTACGCCGCGACCATTCACAAATCACAAGGTGCCACCGTCGAGAGAACCTTCGTACTCGCCACCGGCATGATGGACCAGCATCTGACCTATGTGTCGATGACCCGACATCGCGACCGCGCTGACCTCTATGCCGCGAAGGAAGATTTTGAGGCGAAGCCGGAATGGGGAAGGAAGCCGCGTGCCGATCATGCCGCCGGAGTGACCGGTGAGCTCGTGGAAACCGGACAAGCCAAGTTCCGGCCGAATGACGAGGATGCCGACGACAGTCCTTATGCCGACGTGAAGACGGATGACGGAAGCGTCCATCGTCTCTGGGGTGTGAGCCTGCCGAAGGCACTCGAAGAGGGCGGTGTCTCCGAAGGCGACACGGTCACCCTGCGCAAGGACGGTGTCGAGAAGGTCAAGGTTCAGGTTCCGATCGTCGATGAGCAAACTGGGCAGAAGCGGTTCGAGGAAAGAGAAGTCGATCGCAATGTCTGGACCGCCAAGCGGATTGAAACCGCCGCAGAACGCCAGGAACGGATCGAGCGGGAAAGCCATCGGCCGGATGTGTTCAAGCAGCTCGTCGAGCGCCTGTCGCGCTCCGGCGCCAAAACGACGACGCTCGATTTTGAGAACGAGGCCGGTTATCGCGCCCATGCCGACGACTTCGCCCGGCGTCGCGGGCTCGACACTCTTTCTCAAGCTGCGGCCGGCATGGAAGAGGAGGTTTCGCGGCGGTGGGCGTGGATTGCGGAAAAGAGGGAGCAGGTGGCTGAGCTCTGGGAGCGGGCCAGCGTGGCGCTCGGTTTTGCGATCGAGCGGGAGCGGCGTGTTTCCTACAATGAGGAGCGAATTGAAACGCAAACTGTCTCGGATGCAGACACTGGCCGTGTGCGGTATCTGATCGCGCCCACCACGGGATTCGCCAGAACCGTCGCCGAGGATGCGCGGCTGGCACAGCTTTCGTCGCCGGCGTGGACGGAGCGGGAAGCAATTCTGCGGCCGCTGCTTGAGAAGATCTATCGTGACCCGGATGCAGCACTTGTCGCCCTGAACGCGCTTTCATCGGATGCAAGCATCGAACCCCGCAGGCTTGCCGACGATCTTGTTGTTGCGCCGGATCGGCTCGGCCGCCTGCGTGGTTCCGATCTGATCGTCGACGGTCGTGCGGCACGCGACGAGCGCAGCAACGCGACCGCGGCATTGCTGGAACTGATACCGTTGGCCCGCGCGCATACCACCGAGTTCCGCCGGAATGCTGAGCGGTTTGGTTTCCGTGAGCAACAACGCCGCGCTCATATGTCCCTGCCGATCCCGGCTCTTTCCAGGCAAGCGATGGCGCGTCTCGTGGAGATCGAAGCAGTGCGAGAAAGGGGTGGTGACGACGCCTATAAGACCGCCTTTGCGTTCGCCACAGAAGACCGCTCGCTCGTGCAGGAGATCAAGGCGGTCAGCGAGGCGCTCACGGCCCGCTTCGGCTGGAGCGCTATTACCTCGAAGGCCGATAAGGTTGCCGAACGCAACATGGTCGAGCGCATGCCGGAAGACCTTACGGATGAAAGACGCGAGAAGCTGGCCCGGCTGTTCGAGGCCGTGAAGCGCTTTGCCGACGAGCAGCATCTCGCCGAGCGGCGGAATCGCTCGAAGATCGTCGCGGCGGCGAGTGCCGATCAGGGCATGGGGACAGACAAGGAGAATGCCGCCGTGCTGCCCATGCTTGCCGCTGTCACCGAGTTCAAGACCCCTGTCGACGAGGAGGCGCGCTCGCGTGTGCTGTCAGCTCCTCTCTATCGCCAGCAGCGCGCAGCGCTGGCGGCCGTGGCATCAACGATCTGGCGCGATCCGGCCGGCGCCGTCGGCAAGATCGAAGACCTGCTTGCCAAAGGTTTCGCCGGCGAGCGCATCGCCGCTGCGGTGACCAACGATCCGGCCGCCTATGGCGCATTGCGCGGTTCCGATCGCCTGATGGATCGAATGCTTGCTACCGGTCGGGAGCGGAAGGAGGCAGTGCAGGCCGTGCCTGAAGCCGCCGCCCGCCTGCGTGCGCTCGGTTCGGCCTACGTCAAGGTGCTCGATGGCGAACGCCAGGCCATTGCAGAGGAGCGACGGCGCATGGCAGTCGCCATTCCCGGCCTGTCGAAGCCGGCGGAAGACGTGCTCATGCGACTGACAGCAGAGGCGAAGAACAACGGTCGCAAGCGAAATACATCGGCCGTTTCTCTCGATCCGGCTATTCGCCAGGAGCTTGCCGCCGTCAGCCGGGCGCTCGACGAGCGCTTTGGTCGCAATGCCATCCTCCGAGAGGAGAAGGATCTCGTCAACGGTGTGCCACCAGCACAGCGCAATGCCTTCGAGGCGATGCGAGAAAAGCTGAAGGTTCTGCAACAAGCAGTCCGCTGGGAAAGCAGTGAGCAGATCATCTCAGAACGGCGTCAGCGGGCTGTCAGCCGCGGGCGCGGCATTGAACTCCGAGACGCACTAAAGTGAACAGGAGACCACTTACGATTGCAATCGTCATCGTGAGCCGGGCGCACGGAGTCGCAATCCCGTGCCGTAGTCCGATGATGCGGAACAGCGGTCGCGGAACCTCTGATCAAGCTACGGTTTATCAAAGGGATCGTTTGGTTCCCGCCGCTGCAGCCGGTGAGGACAGGATCGTCGTCGACGAAGTCGCGCTCGGCGCCGCCCTTCCCGAGATCGGCAAGGTCAGTCCCGTCGCCGGCGATGCCTCAATGCGATATATCACCCGCGCCGTCGATCTCGCCATGTCTGGCCAAGCCGATGTCATCGTCACCGCGCCCATCAAAAAGGAAGCGATGAACCTCGCCGGCCATCCCCATTGCGGCGAAAACGGCCTGTTCGGCACCGAAGACATGGAATTCCTGGCGCCCGCCGTCGAGCAGGCGCAGGCAAAGGGCATCGACGTCGTCGGCCCGATCTCGGCCGATACGGTGTTTGCCCGCGCCTATAACGGCGCCTTCGATCTTGTCATCGCCCAGTATCACGATCAGGGCCATCCTTGGATTCCAACGTGATGCCGAAACTGTCAAGTTCGGCAGCTTCACGACTGCCTGCAGCTTTGCGGATGTCGATCATCGGAAGATTGCGGAAGCTTGCGGTTGCCCTGCAGTCCGCATCTCAAATCCCGCCGATCTTCCTCGATACCTTGAGCGCGGTCTCTCCGGAGAAAGTCCCCTGCTGATTGAGGTCATGACAGAGGCGGGCGCCCATCCACCGCTGTCGCTGTTTGCTGCAATGGATCACGCGGCATGAGCGCTGACCGCGGCCCGCATGTAGCGGTTATCAGCGGTGGCACCACTGGG
>NZ_JAAXQT010000031.1:0-3262 GCF_019778565.1 Rhizobium laguerreae
AATTCTTTCGAAAAGCCTGCCGCACCTCCTCCCGCGGCAGGCTTTTTCGTTTTCCGAAACAAGTCCGGAATTCAGGCGTCAAAGCAGAATGCCCTGTTCCACCGGCTCTCCGGATTTCGACACGATCCTGGATCCATACGGTTCACGAGATGAAATTATCAGCGCGTCATTCGGTAATGGGCGGGCCAGTTCCTTGGCCTCTTCCCATGGCGCCCGCATCCAAATATCGGTCTCTTCCTTCGTCAGTAACAGGACCGGCATCGCCTTTTCATGGATCGGCTTCACCAGGTCGTTGGGATCCGTGGTCAAAAACCCAAAGAAATAATCCGCTCGACAAGCGACTCTATGCACAGCGACATCTGATCGAGTGCTGCTTCTCCAGGCTCAAGCAATTTCGCCGCATCGCGACCCGCTATGAGAAGACAGCAAAGAATTATCGAGCCGTGATCGCACTGGCGGGTACCATCCGTTGGCTTAAATAACTGTCCACCCCGCCCAGCGCGAACCAAACAGTCCGTCGGTGCACTTTCTCGCTTGAGGAACTCACCTACCAATATCCGGAGGAGGCAATCATCCCAGGCAAGGATGCTCAGGCCTCGCTGGAGCAACTATGTCTGGCAATGCGTGCCGGAACGCTATCTCGAAGGCCTGCCGCCCGATGTGTTGAAGGTCGTGCGGCACGAGCTCGATCTCATCCGCACGATGAAATACGCGCCGTACTTCCTGACCGTTTTCTCGACGTCCGCTATGCGCGGTCACAGGGCATTCCTCGCCTAAGCTCGGATCTCGGTAATCATCGAAGCGATCTGAAGCCTGCCCGTAGCTCTTCGGTAAAGAGCTGTGGCTGTTCCCAAGCCGCGAAATGGCCACCTTTCTCCACCTTGTTGTAGTGAATTAGCTTTGGATACGCTTTTTCGGTCCAGCTCCTCGGGGCCTCATATTGCTCGCCAGGGAACACGCTGACGGCCACCGGAATGTTGACACCCTTTTTATTGAAGAAGCCACCCTTGTATTCCCAATAGAGCCGGGAAGCAGAGACTCCTGTGTTCGTCAACCAATATAGCGTGATGTTATCGAGGATCTCGTCACGCGTAAGTTCGCCCGTCGTGCTGGCGGTCCGATTCAAGGCCGAGGCGACAGCCGCGGCCGGCTGCGCATCCGCATCATTGTGATCGAGAAGCCATGCGGCGAGACCAACGGGTGAATCCGCAATACCATACAGCGTCTGTGGGCGCGTTGCCATCAGCCTAGCATAGTCGACCTGCTTAAAGGTTCTGACTAGCTGAGCGTAGGCGCCCTCTTCCTCGGCAGATAGCCCGCCGGGAGCAGGGGCACCGGCCAGAAGCGCCTTATCAACGTCGGCTGGAACGGTAGCGGGCATGTTGGTGTGGATGCCGAGAAGGCCCTCCGGAGCCTGAAGACCCATCTGGTCGACGACAAATGCACCCCAGTCGCCACCCTGCGCAACATAACGTGTATAGCCGAGACGCTTCATAAGGTCAGCCCAGGCTTTGGCCATGCGCTCCGGACCCCATCCCGTCGCTGTCGGCTTGCCAGAGAATCCGTAGCCAGGCATCGACGGAATGACCACATGGAAAGCATCCGATGCGGTGCCACCGTATTCGGTGGGCTTTGTGAGGCGATCGATGATCTTCAGCTGCTCGATCACCGAGCCGGGCCATCCGTGGTTAACGACGAGCGGCAAGGCGTTTTCGTGGTTCGAACGAACGTGGATGAAATGTATGTCCAAGCCGTCGATCTCTGTGATGAACTGCGGATAGGCATTGAGCTTGGCTTCGCCCTTACGCCAGTCGTAATCGGTCGCCCAGTAGCGAGCCAGTTCCCGCATTGTCGCGAGTGGCACGCCCTGCGACTGATCACTAACCGTTTCTTTCTCGGGCCATCGAGTTTCGCCGATGCGTCTGCGCAACTCAGTGAGTTGCGCGTCCGAGGCCGAGTATGTAAACGGTCGAATTTCGTTCTCGGCAGAACCCGCCGCCCAAAGCGGACGAGGCAGGACGCTGAGTGCGCCAATGGCTCCCGCGGTGGCGAGCAGCGCCCGTCGAGTAAGTGTAGACGATATTGCTGTTGTCTTTGCCTGGTTGGAGAAAATTTTGTCCGACATTGTCGTTCCTTTCCTGTTGTATTTAAGCGGTCGTTCAATTTTCGGAACGCAAGGGTCCGTCGTAACCACTATTGTGACGTGCCCTGTCCCGATCATCGACCGTCACGATCGATGCGTCTTGGCCCAGGCGCATACATCGCGCGTTTGATGTGTCTGGCATATTTCCCGGCAGCCCAGAAATGTAATGCAATGTAGCAGGGTCGCCGCGGCTGGGAGTCACACAGACCCTGCAGCGAATGCCGATCATTGGTGTAGTGTGAGCGGGCAGGGGGCGTCTCGTCTGCGAAATGACGGCTACGACGTGACGATGAGATGTCGCAAGCAACCGCCTCAGCGAGGGCGCCGGATTATGGCGGACTACTGTTTGGCGTTAGCCTCACGCTGGGGCTCGCGGGGCTCGTTAGCCACGGGAATCTACAGTTCCGCAGAAAGTCCGCCGCTGAAGCGCGATGGTCTGCCCAAGGCCAGCTCGGGACGTCGCCCCACGAGCGCGACATTCCCGCCTTCCAATCGAATCCGGCGGGCGACCGCCGCACCGATTCCCGTTCCCCCGCCAGTAATCAAGGCGGTCTTGTTCTTAAAGCGCAAAGCGGCGGAGCCGTCGTGTCCACTTCTGCAGTAAGAGTGCACAGATCACGGTGAGCAGACGATGTCGATTGGCCTGCCTGCGCCGAGGCCACCATATGCGTTCCATATATACCCTTTACGCCACTGACCCTGAAAATAGCGGGGTCAATGATTCTGGCAGGGCGAGAGCTTCGAGGCCGGCGTCCGACTTGTCGCTATGGGGTTCACGTTTTAAGCCAGGCAGATCGATTATGAATCGACGGGAACTCACGATCTACTCGTGGTGATCAGGTGCAAGGCAGAATTGCCCCTTGTAACCGCTGCTGCTGACAGCTTGCGATCGAATGTCGCCAGCTGGCCCCCACGCGCCTTGGCTAGCGCAAGCAGGTAGGTGTCAGTTACCTGCCCCGATGTTAGAATTTTCGTGGGAGCGATATCACCTGACCCGACAAGGCTCACATCGTCCGGCCAAAAACTGTGACCGGGGAGCGACCGCAATTTGCGGACAATTTCCATCACGAGTGACGGGGAACCGGGAGAGTTGGGATATTTGGGGTTGCCGACAATCCG